>NZ_CP011868.1:1211760-1817640 GCF_001294645.1 Pseudonocardia sp. HH130629-09 | reverse complement strand
ATCCGCGGCCGTGGGTGTGGCCGGCCCGCCGGGCGTGCACACTCGGGCCATGCGCATGCGGTTCGGCCCGGACTCCGACGACGAGTTCCACGCGGCCGCCCAGGAACTGCTCGACGGGTTCGCGGCGTGGCTCACCGAGAACGAGGTGGACGCCGAGCCGATGTCGGCGGAGCTGCTGCTGCAGTACAAATGGCTGGCGGCGGACGGTGACCTCGCGGACTGGCCCCTGGAGCACGTCGAGACCTTCCTCGACGGCTGGTGCCCGCACGTCGTGCTGGAGCACCGGCTGCCGGTGCGTCTGGTGCCCGCGAGCGTCGCGGCGTTCATCGAGTACCTCGACGAACGGGGGCTGCTCGCGCCGGGCGGTCCGCGGCCGTCGCAGGTGCGGCGGCTGTGCGGGGAGTACGTGCAGGAGTACGGGGAGCTGGAGGCCGGCGCCGGGTCCCCGCTGCTGACCGAGCTGGGCGACGACCCGGACCCGGTGCGGATCCCCTCGCCCGCCGACCGGGCGGCGTCCGCGGCGCAGGCCCGGATCCTGCACGACGCCCGCGCGCTGGCCGCCTGGTGCGGCGACCGCGGCAGGCCGCTGACCGCGACCGGCAACCTGCGGCTGGCCGACGCGCGGGAGCTGGTGGACCTGCTCGACACAGGTGACGAGCCGGACCGCTACGGCCGCCTCGACCGCTCCACCCGGCTGCGGACGCTCACCTGGGTGCTGGAGACCAGCGTGCGCGCGGGCGCGGTGCGCCGGGAGAAGGGCAGGCTGGTGGCCGTGCCACGGTTCGCCGGGCTCGACGACACCACCGCCCACGAGGACCTCGTGCTGGCCGCCCGCGACGTGGGCGCGCTCTCGACCGGCTGGCCGCGTACCGTCATCGACGACGGGACGGACCCCGACCGCCCGGCCGGCTCGTCGGCCCACCCGTCGCTGCCCGCACCGCTCGAGGACGTGGTCCTCGGGTTCGACGACGGGGCCCCGGTGCCGGGGGCCGGGATCGACGACGAGACGATCGAGGCGCTGCTCGGCGCCGGGGACGGCCCGCCCTCGGAGGACGCGACCCCGGCCCTGCTGTTCCTGCTGCGCCACGTCGAGGACGGCGTCGACCACGACGACCTGTGCCACGCCCTGGACGTGCTGCTCGACTGGACCGAGGAGCAGCCCGGCGACACCGGCGTCGCCGAGGGCCGGGCGCAGCTGCTGCTGGAGCAGCTGGAGCGGCTCGGCGTCGTCGCCTGGACCGGCTCGCGGACCGAGCCGGACGACCTGGTCGGCCAGGTGCGGGTCGGCGGGATCGTGCAGCTGACCCCCGGTGGAGTCGCCTGCGCGCTGCTGCTGCTCGCCGCCGAGGACCTGCACTACCCGACCCGCCCGGACCCTGCGGTCGCCTCGGCCGCGGAGATCGTCGAGCTGGCCGGGGAGGTCGCGCCGGACGAGTGGCGCCGTGACATCGACGCCTGGCACGCCGCGCAGCCCGACCCGGCCCGCGCGGTCGCGGACTTCGTGGCCGCCGCGCTCGCCCCGGGACAGTCGCTGCTGGTCGCGCTCACCGCGACCGGGGTGGCCGCGGACCGGTTCGGCGCCGACACCGTCGACACCCTGCTGCGCGAGCACCTCGACGGCCCGCACCGCGGGATGGTGGCCCGCCGCCTCGTCGCGCGCGGGGAGCTGGACCCCGACGCCGTCGAGCCGGAGCTCCTGCTGGTCGCCTCGGTCGACGTGCTGGCCGTCGCGCTGGACACCGTCGACGCCGAGGACTGGCCGGACGCGTTCGCCGCCGAGTTCCCGCCCGAGTCCCTCGACGTGTTCGACATGCTGTGGCAGCTCGACCATCCCCGGGTCGGCGACGTGCTCGCCGCGCTGGGCGAGCACCACCCGGACACCGCGGTGGCGAAGGCCGCCCGGCGGGCCCGCGAGCGCTGGCGCAGCCGGACCGGGGGCGCCTGAGACACCACACCGAGCGCTCGCCGTCGCACCGGCGGCATGCGAACATGTGTTCGTGCGCGGCCTGGCCACCATTCTGCATGCCGACCTGGACTCGTTCTACGCGTCGGTCGAGCAGCGCGACGACCCGCGGCTGCGCGGGCGACCGGTGATCGTGGGCGGCGGTGTCGTGCTGGCGGCCAGCTACCAGGCGAAGGCCTACGGCGTGCGGACCGCGATGAACGGGCGCCAGGCGCGGGCGTTGTGCCCGCAGGCGATCGTCGTGCCGCCGCGGATGGCGGCCTACTCCGAGGCGAGCCGCGCGGTGTTCGCGCTGTTCCGCGACACGACCCCGGAGGTCGAGGGGCTGTCCATCGATGAGGCGTTCCTGGAGGTCGGCGGGCTGGCGAGGATCGCGGGGACACCCCGGGAGATCGCGACGCGGCTGCGCGAGCGGGTAGCCGGGGAGGCGGGTCTGCCGATCAGCGTCGGCGTGGCCCGCACGAAGTTCCTCGCGAAGGTGGCCAGCGGGGCGTCGAAGCCCGACGGGTTGCTGGTCGTCGACCCCGACCGGGAACGGGAGTTCCTGCACCCGCTGCCGGTGCGCAGCCTGTGGGGCGTCGGCGCGGTGACCGCGGCCCGGCTGCACGAGGTCGGGGTCCGGACCGTCGCCGACGTCGCGTCGCTGGGCGAGGCGGCGCTGGTCTCCTACCTGGGACCCGGCGCCGGCCGCCACCTGCACGCCCTGGCGCACCTGCAGGACCCCCGGCCGGTGGACACCCACCGGTCCCGCCGGTCGATCGGGTCGCAGCGGGCCCTGGGCCGGCGCCCGCGCACCGACGCCGAGCTGGACGGCATCCTGGCCTCGACCGTCGACCGGCTGGCCCGGCGGCTGCGCGCCCCTCGCGGCTCCGACCGCGGCGAGCAGGACGGCACCCCGGACCCGTTCGACGCCGCCGGGCCGGGCGGCGATCCGGACGATCCGGCGGGCACCGGCGCGATCGGCACCCCCGCCGGCGGCCGGGTCTGCCGCACCGTCGTGCTGAGGGTGCGGTTCGGCGACTACGCCCGCATCACGCGCTCGCACACCCTGCCGGTCGCGACCGCCCACACCCCGACGATCCTGTCCGCGGCACGACGACTGCTCGTCGACGCGCTGCCCGAGATCCACCGGCACGGGATCACCCTGCTCGGCCTGTCGCTGACCAACCTCGACCGCGACGACGCCCTGCAGCTGGAGCTGCCGCTCGACGCGCACGCCGGACCCGCCCTGGACTCCGCACTCGACGCCGTCCGGAGCCGGTTCGGCTCGGCCTCGGTCGGCCGCGCCAGCCGCCTCGGCCACGACGAGGGCCTGCAGGTGCCCCTGTTGCCCGAGCACGAATGACCGTCAACCCAATGTTGACGGATCACCTGCGTCAACTTACAGTTGACGCATGGGAACTCCGACGCCTCCGGGCACCACCGTCCGTCTCGACGACCTCATCCGAGCCATCACCGCCATCCACCAGGACCCCCTGGAGCAGCTGTCCGACGCAGTACTCGCCGGCGACCACCTCGGCGAGGTGGCCGACCACCTGATCGGCCACTTCGTGGACCAGGCGCGCCGTTCCGGCGCCTCGTGGACCGAGATCGGCCGCAGCATGGGGGTGTCCAAGCAGGCCGCGCAGAAGCGGTTCGTGCCACGCGCCGACCCCGGGACCGACATGGCGGGCGGCTTCGAGCGCTTCACCCCGCGGGCGCGGGCCGTCGTCGTCGCCGCCCAGGAGTCGGCCCGTGCGGCCGGCAACGACCGGATCACGCCGGAGCACCTGCTCCTCGGCATGCTCTCCGAGACCCGTGGGCTCGCGGTGCTGCTGCTGACCGGGCTCGGCACCGACACCGCGGCGCTGGGCGAGGCCGCCACCGCAGCGCTGCCCGCCCCCGCGGACACCCTCCCCGCCCTCATCCCGTTCGACCCGGACGCGAAGAAGACCCTGGAGCTGACGTTCCGCCACGCGCTGCGGCTGGGACACAACTACATCGGCACCGAGCATGTCCTGCTCGCGCTGCTGGAGACCGAGGACGGCGACGGCGTCCTGTCCGCGGCCGGTGTCGAGGCCGCCCGCGTCGAGGAGGCCCTGGCCCAGGCACTCGCCGCGATGGCGGACCCCGAGACACCGTGACTCCTCGGCGATCAGCACGTTTCCGCCCCGCGGAGGGCCGAATCGTGCTGATCGATCCCGCGGGAGCCGGTCGCGGCCCGGCGGGAGGCGGGTACCGGTGGTCGGGCCACCGGTGCGTGACGCCCGGTGGGTCGGGTGCGGGCGGCGGGGTGCGCGGTGACGTGGGACGCGGCGCCCCCGGGCCAGCGGCGGTTCGTCCGCCGCTACGCCCCGCGGACCTGACCGGTCAGGATGCCAGCTCGATGCTCCCCCGCACCGACTCCGGTGCCCCGTCGGAGCCCGCGGCGACGACGATGCGGTCCCCGTCCGGGGTCCCGCCGACCCAGACGTCCGCGCCGGCGAAGGCCGGTGCGGTGAGGCGGTACTCGAAGCCGCGGACGAACGCCGTCGGGCGGTGGCGGCGCGCGATCTCCAGGCCGAGCAGCGCGAACAGCGGGCCGTGCACGACGAGCCCGGGATAGCCCTCCACCTCGGTGACGTAGGGCAGGTCGTAGTGGATGCGGTGGGTGTTGTAGGTCAGCGCCGACATGCGGAACAGCAGCTCCGGGCCGGTCGGCACGGTGAATCCCCACTCGTGTTCCGGAGGCGGCGCCGGGGCCGGGGCGGTGATCCCGCGCCCGGTGCCCGCGGGCTGCGAGCGGTAGACGATGTCCTGCTCCTCGACGCAGAGGAGCGCGTCACCGCGGTGGAACTCCGCGCGGGTGGTCACGAAGGCCATCTGCCCGCTGCCGCCCTGCTTCACGCGGACCGGGCCGAGCTCCTGGCGGCGGGTCACCGGTTCACCGACCCGCCACGGGGCGTGCCACGTCAGGCGGCCGCCCGCGACCATGCGTCGCCGGTCCGGGATCGGCGGCAGGAAGCGACCCTCGCCGGGGTGCCCGTCGTCCCCGAGCGCAGACGTCGGCGGGGTGTCGAGGAAGGCGAACCAGTGCCACAGCGGCGGGAGCGGGTCGCCCTCGGCGGCGACCGGGTCGAGGTCCAGCAGGCCGGAGAACGCGGCGACCGACCACGCGGACACCGCGTCGGTGCCGACGAGCGGCTCCGGCGCCCAGCCCTCGACGGCCGCGGCCAGGTCCACGGCCCCGTCCGGCGACCCGGCGGCCGGCCCGGTCACGAGGCCACCTCGTAGCGGGTGTGCTGCAGGATCGTCCACGCGACCAGGGCCGGGTTGTCGACCATCGGCACGTGCCCGACCCCCGGCAGCACGACGAACTCCGCGCCGGGCACGGCGTCCATCATGGGGCGCCCGTAACGGCTGTAGGGGATCGTGCGGTCCGAGCCCGACCACGCGATCCTGACCGGGCAGGGCAGCTCCTCGAACGGTGCCATCGCGTTGTCCATCCGCGCGGCGGACAGCAGCGGGTCGAGCACCGTGCAGCCGGTGAAGTCCGCGAACAACTCGGCGACCTCCTCGGGGGTGAAACGGTCGGTGCGCTCGGACAGCGCGCGCAGCATCGGCCGGCGGATCAGGCCGCACGAGGCGAGCGCCCGGACCGGCGCCCACCCCGCGAGCATCGCGCCGATCCGGAAGCTCGCGAGCAGCCGGTACAGGTCGGCGGGCATCTCCCACGTCCCGGCCGGGGACAGCGCCACGACCGACCGGGCGCGCCCGCGGCGGGCCAGCTCCAGCGCGACCCAGCCGCCGAGGGAGTTCCCGACGACGTGCGGGCGCTCGGGCACGCCCAGCTCGTCGAGCTGGTCGATCAGCGCGTCGGACCAGCAGGTCGATGCTGAACTCGCCCTCGGGCATCGGGGGGCCGTCCAGATGGCCGGGCATGGTGACCGCCCAGACCTCGTGGTGCTCCTCGAGCATCGCCAGCACCGGCTTCCAGGCCCGCCACGACGACGTCACCCCGTGCAGCAGCAGCAACGGCTCGCCGGACCCGCCGACGTGGACGGCGCTCATGCCACCACCACCGGCTCGGCCGATCCCGGGTGCAGGGCGAGGACCTCGGAGAACCCCTCGGCCAGGCAGCGCGCGAAGGTGTCGCGGTCGGTGATGGCCGCGGCGTCGATGTTCGCCCCGACGCAGCAGAGTTCGCCGTGCGTGACGACGGTGATCATCGCCGCGCAGCCGGGCAGCGGCGCGAACGGGTAGACGCGCTCGATCCGAGCCCCGCACAGGAACGCCTCCGCCCGCAGGCCCGGCACGTTCGAGGCCTGCAGGTCGTTGCCCTGGGTCGACCCGCCCGCCACCAGCGTCAGCAGCGGTCCGGGCAGCCGGGCCAGCAGCGGGGCGACGACGTCCGGGCTCTCCAGCGCGGGCTCCTCGCGGGCCGCACGCATCTGCTCACCGACCGCCCGCAGCCGGGCGGCCGGGTCGGCGATGCCCATCGGGCCGCGCAGCCGGGCCGGCGCCCACCGGTTGCCGCCGTCGGCGTCCCCGGGGCGGCGCACCGACACCGGCACCGAGGTGCGCAGGACGGCGTCGCCGGGGACCGGGTGGCCCATCTCCTCGTGGTAGCGGCGGAAGGCGCCGAGCAGCGAGGCCACGTAGGCGTCGTTGAACGAGCCGCCGACCGTCTTCGCGGCCGCCCGCAGGTCGGGGAAGGAGACGTCGAGCGCGACGAACCGCCACGACGTCCCGCGCGGGCGCAGCAGCTCCGACCCGGTGCCCGGCGGCGGCGACAGCACCCGCAGCGCGGACTCCAGGTAGCGCGCGCTGTCGCGGGCCGCGGAGAGCGGGTGGGTCAGCGCGCCGACGACGTCGCGCGCCGCGCGCACCGTCGCCGGGACGATGCCGGCCTCACGGCGCACCAGCCGGTCGACCTCGGCCAGCGGGTCGGGCGCCTCGGTGGCGGGTGCGGGGGGCTGCGGCTTCTCCTCGTCGTGCTCCCGCTTGCGGCTGTGCAGCTGCGACAGCAGCTGGACCACACCCATCCCGTCGGTGAGCACGTGGTGCAGCTTCAGCAGGAACGCGGCGCGACCGCCCGGGAGACCTTCGACGAGGGTGGCTTCCCACAGCGGCCGCTCCCGGTCGAACGGCGTCATCATGAACTGCTCGGCGATCGAGGACAGCTCCGGCCAGAAGTCGGGTCCCGCGCCGGGGATGCGCACCCGGCGCAGGTGGTAGTGCAGGTCGAACTCGACGTCGTGGATCCAGTAGGGCGTGCCCAGCCCGCCGAGCGGTTCGCGGATCCGCTCGCGGAAGCGCGGCACCATCCGCGTCGCCCAGTCGACGGCGGCCAGGAGCCGGTCCCAGTCCGGCCGGGTGTCGAGCAGCTCGACCGCGAGGACCGGCGAGCGGAACCGGGCGTCGTCGGCCTCCGCACGCCACATCATCGTCTCGAAGGACGAGATCTCGCGGACCGAACCCCACGCCAGCGGAGTGTCACTCATGCCGGGTCCTCCTGGCTGCGTCCGTCCTGCGCGATCCGCCGCTCGGGCCAGGCCGCGAGCGTGTCGAGGAACTGGTCGCGGACCTGGTCGGCGTACTTCCCGACGTCCTCCGGCACCCACGACGAGGTGTCCACCGGCGGGAGCACCGCGACCTGAACGGTGCCACCGCGCATCGTCTGCGCACCCCGCCACATGATCTCGCCGGCGTTGCGGATGACCACCGGGACGATCGGGACACCGGCCTGGATCGCGATGTGGAACGCGCCCTTCTTGAACGGGCCGAGCCGCGGCGTCGCCGAGCGCGTCCCCTCCGGCGCGATGGCCAGCGAGACCCCCTCGTCGCGGAGCTTCTCCACGGCGGGGCGCAGCGCCTCCCGGGCGGCGGTGGAGTTGCCGCGGTCGACGAACGCGACGTCGGCGGCCCAGAACAGCTGGCCCCACACCGGGATCTGTGCGGCCTCCTTCTTCGCGACGCCGGTGAAGTTCTCGCGGAGGAGCTTCATCATCAGCGGCACGTCGAACTTGGACTGGTGGTTGAACACGAACACGCACGGGCGCGCCGAGTGCAGGTGCTCCGCGCCGCTGACCTCGACGTCGATCCCGGCCAGCCCGAACGCGACGTCGGAGCCCACCCCGGCGGCCATGTCGACGAAGCGCCGCCGCGAGCCGTGCAGCAGACCCGCGCCGGCCGCGGTCGCGAGACCACCCAGCAGGCCGCCGTAGAACACCGCGGTCCGGGCGAGGTCGGCGACGCTCGGGAAGAGCCCGCCCCGCGGCGCGCAGTCGAGCACCGGCCAGCCCCGCTCCACCGCGAGCCTGCGCAGCGAGTCGGTCGGCGAGACGGCCACCGCGTGCCCGACGGCGGAGAGGAACTCCGCGTCCTCGGTGCCGTTGGCGTAGCCGAAGCAGTCCGCGAGGTCGACGCCGTGCGCCGCGGCGTCGGCCCGCACCGCGTCGGCCTTGCCGGTCCCCCACAGCGAGGTCCCGGCGACGCGGCCGGTCAGCACGCCGTCGCGCACCTCCAGCTCGGTGCACAGTGCGCGGTCCGCGCCCAGCTCCTCGGCCATCGGCTGCACCTGGAACCGGGTCGCCGAGGACGCCATCACGACCTGGTGGCCCTGCTCCCGGTGCGCGGCGACGAGCTCCCACACCTCCGGGTGCAGCGCGGCCGCGATCTCGTCGCGGAACAGGGTCCGGCCCAGCGCGAGCAGCTCGTCCTCGCTACGGCCCTTCCAGGTCGCGAGGGTGATCGCGAGGAACTCCTTGAAGTCGTCGTCGGTGCGGATGCCACGCATGCCCGAGAGCACCGTGCGCACCATCTCGACCGGGCCGACGTCGAACTCACGCAGCCGTCGGCGGTAGAAAGCGCCCGCCGAGTAACCGTCGATGACGGTGCCGTCGTAGTCGAAGTAGGCGATCGTGCCCGGTCCGGGCTCGGCCTCCCGGATGGCCCGGATCCTGGCCCGGGTGTCCCCGTCCCGCGCACCGTCAGCTGGCGACACCCGAGTCCCCTTCCGCACGCTGTTGTGCCCCGGCCGGCGGCACGACGGCGCCGGCGGCGGAGGCCGCGACCGTCGTCGTCTCGCCGGAACCGAGGACCACCTCGAGGCGGGCGCGCTGCAGCTCGCCCAGCCGTCCCAGATCGTGGATCACCGCGGTGACCTCCGTCAGCCAGGCTGCGCGCCGGTCGGCCAACGGCGCACCGGCCGCGCCGGACTCCGGCTCGGCGAGCAGGTCGCGGTTGGCGGCCTGACGCACGGCGGTGGCGTACAGCTCACGCGACACCGAGTCCGCGCGGTCGACCCGCTGCTGGAGCAGCATCTGGCGGCCGACCCCCAGGCCGTCCTCCAGGAACTCCTTCTCGTCGGTCATCGGCTCCTCGCCGAGCGCGACGAGCCGGTCCGCGACGACGAGCTGGGCGTCGAAGAACGAGCGCAGCACACCCGGTGCGACCAGCAGCGGCGCCTGCCGCAGCGCGCCGCGGACGTCGGCCGGATCCGCCGCGCGGGTCCGCCACTGCGGGTCGACGAGGTCGAGCTCGCCGATGATCTCGGCGCGGAACTCGCGGCGGGTGGAGAAGAAGAACTCGAACTTCAGCAGGTCCCGGAGCCGGGCCAGCTCGCGCCAGGCGACCTCGACGATGTCCTCGTCCGGGTCGGCGTCGCCCACCCGCAGCAGCGCGATCTCCAGCATGGCCCGGTTGAGCAGGTGGTGCAGCGCGCCGTTGCGGTAGAACGCGGCCACGTGGTGGCGGCCGGTGCTGATGGCGAAGACCGGTTCGGTGCCGCCGTCGTAGATCGTGACGACACCGGCCTCGGCCAGCCGGTCGAGGGTCATCCGCAGGCCGTGCCGGGTCCGCAGCTCGGCGATCGGCACCGGGATGCCGCGGGCCTCCAGGTAGTCCGCCAACGGCGCGACGACCTCCCGGACCTGCTGCAGGGTCAGTGCCCGGTCCTGTGCCCAGAGCAGCGCGAAGGTCGCGAGCGAGGTCGCGGTGGCCGGGGTGACCCGGTTGATGCCGGCGCAGACCCGGAACGCGACCTTCTCCAGCTGGGCCCGGCCCGGCCCGGCGTCGGCCAGCGCCTGGCGCAGCGCGAACGGATCGGCGAAGCGCACCCGGGCGGTGCCGATGTGGCGGCGCTGGTCCCGGAAGTAGCCGAGCAGCCAGCCCAGGCCCTCGGCCTTCTTCGCCGCCCCACGCTGCTCGGCGGCCATCGCTCCGACCTCGTGCAGCTGGTCGTAGACGATCGACACCGGCACCAGGATCGCGTCGAGCTCGGGGCGCTCCTCCAGCGCGGACACCAGGTACCGCAGCAGCCCGATGCGGGGCTTGCGCAGCTTGCCGGTGCGGCTGCGGCCGCCCTCGATGTACCACTCCAGGTTGAAGCGCTTCGCGAGCAGATGCCCCAGGTACTCCTGGATCGCGGCCTTGTAGATCGTGTCCCCGCCGAAGGTGCGCCGGATGAACACGATCCCGGCCCGGCGGCCCAGCGCCCCCATCGGCCAGAACGACAGGTTGTTGCCGCCGAGCACGTGGTTGCGCGGGAAGTCGCGGTCGTGCAGCACCTCGGCGAACAGCAGCGGGTCGGCGTAGGACCGGTGGCTGGGCAGGAAGACCAGTGCGTGCTCCTTGTTGAGCTCCCGCAACCGCTCCAGCCCGGACTCGTCGACCTGCACGTCCCAGGCCTTGGAGTGCATCGGGCCCATCATCGCCCGGAACACGTCGATCGCGGGCGGGCTCTGCACCGCGGCCATCTCGTGCAGGCAGGACTCCAGGCGCTGCTCGACCTCGGCGGCCGGGGTGCCGGTCTGCCGGGCGAGCCGGTCGACCAGCGCCGCGAACCGCGACGAGGAGGTGATCTGCTCGACCATCCGGCGCGGCACCTTGTAGCGGTCGCCGAGGATCCGCCGCTCCGCGCGGTCGCAGGCCAGCACGGCCTGGCGGGCGACGAAGCGGGTGAAGCCGTTGCTGCCGGGCCGCCCGCTCTCCTGGGCGACGAACCGCGACACCAGGTCGGCGACGGTCGCGGCCTCCCCCACGACGACCCGCGCCGCGTCCGGGCGGTGCCGGGCCATCGAGGGGTGCAGCGGCGACCAGGCCATCCGCATGACGGCCGAGGTCGCGAGCCCGGTGAGCTTGCCGACCGCGCCGCTGTCCTCCGGCTCGGGGGTCACCCAGGCCACGCGGGCGGGGACGATCACGGTGTCGTCGCCGTGCAGGGCCTCCCCCAGGACGGAGGGCACCTCGCCGTTCGGCCCGATCCCGACGACCCTCGCGCCCGGGTGGTGCTCCTCGGCCCAGCGCCGCAGGATGCCGCGCTCGGTGTGCGACCGGGCCTGGGTCACGACGACCTCGCGTCCGCCGGTGAGGTCGTCGGTCGTCATGGAGCCCCCCGTCGCATGCCCCGCCGCGGTGCGGCGCCTGCGCGTTCAACCTAGTTACCCGCCGGTTGGTCAACAACCCGACGCGGCGGGTCCCTACGAACTCATACGACCTCCGCCGCCTCGGTGAGCACGTGCCGCAGGATCTGCTCCATCTCGTCGAACTCGGCCTGTCCGGCGATCAGCGGCGGCGCCAGCTGGATCACGACGTCCCCGCGGTCGTCGGGCCGGCAGTACAGGCCCGCCTCGAACAGCGCCCCGGGGAGGAAGCCGCGCACCAGCCGCTCCCGCTCCTGCGGACCGAAGGTCTCCCGGGTCTCCCGGTCACGCACGAGCTCGATCGCCCAGAAGTAGCCGTCGCCGCGGACGTCACCGACGATCGGCAGGTCGCGGAGCCGGCCGAGGGTCGCGCCGAACGCGTCGGCGTGGGACGCGACGTTGCCGTAGAGGTCCTCGCGCTCCATGAGGTCGAGGTTCGCGAGCGCGACGGCGGCGGAGACCGGGTGCCCGCCCCAGGTGTAGCCGTGCGGGAACGTCACGCCGGGGGCGAGGAACGGCTCGATCACCTTCTCAGAGGCGATCATCGCGCCCAGCGGCCCGTAGCCCGAGGTCATGCCCTTCGCGCAGGTGATGATGTCCGGGGTGAACCCGAACTTCGCGCTGGCGAACGGTACGCCGTGGCGGCCGAAGCCGGTGATCACCTCGTCGGCGACGAGGAGCACGTCGTGCCGGTCGCAGATCTCGCGGACCCGGGCGAAGTACGACGGCGGCGCGGTCAGGCAGCCGCCGGAGTTCTGCACCGGCTCCAGCACGACAGCGGCGACGGTGTCGGCGCCCTCGAACGCGATGGCCTCCTCGATCCGGTCGGCGGCCCAGCGGCCCAGCGCCTCGGCGTCGCCGTCGAACTCGGGGTGGCGGTAGAGGTTGGTGTTGGGCACGCGGAACCCGCCGGGGGCCAGCGGCTCGAAGTCCTTCTTCATCGCGGGCAGCCCGGTCACGGCCATCGCCCCGTGCGTGGTGCCGTGGTAGGCCGTCGCCCGGGAGATCACCTTGTGCTTGAGCGGGCGGCCGCGGAGCTTGAAGTACTGCTTGGCCACCTTCCAGGCGCTCTCGACGGCCTCGCCGCCGCCGGAGGTGAAGAAGACCCGGTTCAGGTCGCCGGGGGCGAGATGGGCCAGCCGCTCGGCGAGCTCGGCCGCGGGCGGGGTCGTGTAGCCCCAGACCGGGAAGAACGCCAGCTCCGACGCCTGCCGGGCGGCGACCTCGGCCAGCTCGCGCCGCCCGTGCCCGGCCTGGACGACGAACAGGCCGGCGAGGCCGTCGAGGATCCGGCGCCCGCGGTCGTCCCACAGGTGCACGCCCTCGCCGCGGGCGATGACCGGGATCGGGTTCGCGCCGCCGCGGCCGTGCATCCGGGCGAAGTGCATCCAGAGGTGCCGGCCCGCCGCGTCGGCGTGCGGCGAGAGGGCGGGCGCGTCCGGGGTCGCACCGGCCTCGGTCCGGGTCGGGTTCTCGACGGCGGTCACGTGGGGCTCCCTCGGTAGCGGCGTGGACACCTCCGATCGTCGGCGCCGCGACGGCTCCGATCAGGGATACGATCCGTATCGTCCCGAGCCTTCCGGCGAACGGAGTGGATCCACGGTGCACCCGACCATCGTCGATGTGCTGGCCCGTCCGGAGGTCCGGGCGGGGGCACCGGCCGTCCGGGCCGGGCGGGCGGCGCTGGGTACCCCCGTGCGCTGGGTGCACGTCAGCGAGGTCGCCGACCCGGCCGGGACGCTGCCCCAGGGGGTGCTGGTGCTGTCGGTGGGGATGCCGGTGGCCGACCCCACCACCGTCCCCGCCCGCTACGTCGACGCGCTGCGGGCCGCCGGGGCGGTCGGGCTGGTCGTCGAGATCGGGCAGCAGCTACCGTCGCTGCCCGCCGGGCTGGTGCAGGCCGCCCGCGCGGCCGGGTTCCCGCTGGTGGAGCTGCGCCGCACGGTGCGCTTCGCCGAGATCGTCGCGGGCGTGCTGGGGGAGATCGTCGACCGTGGCGACGACCTCCCCGGGGCGCCGGGCGCCGAGGCCGCGTTCCGGTCGCTCGCCCTGCACCGGGTGGGGCCGCAGCGCGTGGTCGACGAGCTGGCACGCCGGATCGACGCGCCCGTGGTGTGCGAGGACCTCGCGCACCGGGTCCTGCTCACGGCGGGCGGTCCGGACCTGCGGGACTGGGTGGCGCGCTCGCGCCTCGCCGGGCCCGCCGGGCCCGAGGGCTGGGCGACCGCGCCGGTCGGGCGGCCGGGCGCGCGGTGGGGGCGGCTGACGGTGCCGTCGCGGCCGACGCCGGGCACCGCCGACCGGGTCCGCGCGGTGCTCGACGCCGCCGCGGACGCGGTGTCGCTGCTCGACCCGGATCCGGTGGTCCTGCTGCGTGCCGCCCGCGACGCGCTGGTCGCCGACCTGGCCGCCGCGGTCCCGTCCGACGCCGGGCGGCTGGCGGTGCGCGCCCGTGCCGCCGGGCTGGACACCGCCGTCGGATTGTCGGTGGTGGCACTGCGCGCGACCGGCGACCACCCCCCGGACCAGGGCCTCGATGCGGCACTCGCCGTCGTCGCGCCGGCGGCGACGGTGGCCTCCCCCGCACCCGGCGAGCTCGTCGTCCTCGTCCCCGGCGACGGCGGCCCGCTGCTCGCCGCGCTGCCCGCCACGGTGCCCGCGGCGACGGCCGGGCCCGGCTCCGTCGCCGACCTGCCGGACCTGCTGCGCCGGGCCCGCGAGGACGCGGCCGCCCACGCCGCGACCGGCGGCCGCGGCCCCGTCCGGGTGCCCGCGCTGCGCGGGCTGGTGCACCGCCTCGGCGACGACCCCCATCTGCTCGGCTTCGCCGCGGACGTCCTCGGCCCGGTGGGCGCACTGCCCGCGGCCGCGCGGACCGACGCCCGGGACACCCTGTGGGCCCTGGTCGACACCGGCGGGGTCGTCGCCGACGTCGCCCGCAGGCTCGGGGTGGGCCGCCCGGCGGCCTACGCCCGGCTGCGCCGCCTGTCCGCCCTGCTGGACCTCGACCTCACCGACCCCGAGGTGCGGACGACGCTGCACCTTGCGCTGCTCGTCGACGCCCGCGCCGCGCGCTGAGCCCGCCGCTCAGGGCCGATCGGCCCACAGCAGCGTCGTCGCGCCGAGGATGTCGGCGACCGTGCCGCCCAGCGGTCGTCCGTAGCCCGCGGCGACGTCGCGGGCCGTACGGGCCGTGACCGTCCAGCCGTGGCGGCGCAGCCAGGCGTCGCAGGGCTCGGTCCGGGGCTCGGCGAAGAACAGCTCGCGGACGTCGGTGCCGGGCAGCATCTCCTGGGCGGCCACCCGGAACGACGGGTCGTCCGCGATCCGCTCCACCTGGTCGCCGAAGTGCTCGACGGCGATCCGGCTGCCCGGCACCGACAGCGCGTGCACCCGTTCGAACAGGAGCTGCTCGGCGTCGACGGGCAGGTAGGGCAGCAGCCCCTCGGCCAGCCAGGCGGTCGGCCGGGCCGGGTCGAAACCGGCCGCGGCGAGCGCGGCGGGCCAGTCGTGGCGCAGGTCGACCGGCACGGTGACCCGGCGCGCGGTCGGCGTCATCCCCGCCTCGGCGACGACCCCGTCCTTGAAGTCCAGCACCTTCGGCTGGTCGACCTCGAACACCGTGGTCCCGGCGGGCCACGGCAGCCGCAGGGCCCGCGCGTCGAGGCCCGCGGCGAGCAACACGACCTGGGTCGTCCCGGCGCCGGTGAGTGCCTCGTCGAAGAAGCGGGAGCGCACGCCCTGGTAGCCGGCCTGCACGACCCACGGGTCGGCGGGGTCGTCCGGGTGCTGTGGCACGGCCGACAGCGTCCCGGCCGCATCGACGAACCGCTGGGCGTACGGATCTTCGACCAGGCGGTCGGGGCGGCGGGTCTCCAGTGCCCGCCCCGCGGCGACGGCCAGGGCGGTGACGCCCACGCTGCTGGTGATGTCCCACTGATCGTCGACTGTGCGCATGCCGATCACGATAGGAGCTGATACTTAGCGTCGCTCATCAGTCACGCGGATGACCACTCGCACGGCGCAGGCGGTACCGGACACCGAGCCCCGTACCGACGGTGCGTGCGCGATCCGCGACGCCGCGTGGGCCCGGGAGCACGGCCGCCGCGTCATCCCACGGCGCCCACCGGCGTGCGGGCCTCGGGGTCGTCGTCCTCGGCGGGCTCGACGACCGGCTCGCCGACCAGCTCGCCGTAGACGGCGGTCAGGGCCTGGGCGATCCGCACCCGGTCGAACCGTGACACCGCACGGTCCCGGCCCGCGATCCCGAACCCGACGCGCAGGGCGTCGTCGCCGAGCACGCCGCGCAGCGCGACCGCCAGCTCGGCCGGCCGGGCCGGGCGGACCAGCATCCCGGTCACCCCGTCGACGACGACGTCGCGCAGCCCGCCCACCCCGGTCGCCACGACCGGTCGCGCGCACGCCATCGCCTGAAGGACCGCCCCGACCCCGACGTCGTGCTCCGGCGCGGCGACCACGACGTCGGCCGAGCGCAGCAGCCGCGGGAGCAGGGCCCCCTCGACCGGCCCGAGGAACCGGACACGTCCGGCGACACCGGCCTCGCGGGCGATGCCGAACAGGCGCGCGCGGTCGGGGTCCTGGCCCGCCGCGCCGCCGGCGACCAGCAGCTCGGCGGTGCGGATCCGGGCCAGCGCCCGGATCACCGTGTCCACCCCGGCGCCGTCGGCCAGCGAGCCGACCGCGAGGAGCCGCGGCCGCTCGCCCCGGCGCAGCGCCGGGCCGTCGGGGGTGAAGGCGTCGGTGTCGACGGCGGTCGGCACGGTCCGCAACGCCGCCCGCGGCACCCCGCGGCGCAGCAGGGCGGTGTGTTGCTCCTCGCTGGAGGCCAGCACCCGGGCCACCCCCGGCGACGACCAGGCACGGGCCGCGGGAACCACGGCTGGGCCCGGGGCGTCGGGCGGGTAGACCTGCACCACCGGCACCCCGGTCGCGGCGGCGGCGACCCCGGCGCGCAGACCGATCGCGTGCACCACCTGGGGCGGGTCGTCGGACCAGGCCGCGGCCAGTGCGGTGTCCTGCCCGGCGTCCCACGGCTGTACGCGCAGTGCGTCGCTGCCGGCCCGCGCGACCAGGTCCGGGTCGTCGGGGACGTCGGTGAACACCCGGACGGTGTGACCGGCGGCGGCCAGCGAGGCGGCGGTGATTCCCGCGCCGCACGTTCTCGGGACCTCGGGGGTAAGGATGACGGCAATGCGCAAGCGGAGCCTCCACGTCGTGCTCGCAGCTGCGGGCACGCGCAGTTGGCTCTACGCGTCGGATCTGTGACCGTACCCGCTCCGGGCGACCCACGGGTGGGTGACCGCGGGCGTGTGCGGCGGGGGCACATCGGGTAACCGGTTCAGGTCGGGTGGGACGGCCCGGCAGGACGGGGAGGGGGCGGGCCGTGACCGCGCAGTCCTGGATCCTGAGGGTGGAGCCCGACGCGGCCGCGTGCCGTGCGGCCCGGCACGAGCTGACGCGGTTCCTGACGCCGCTGGTGGACGACTCAACCCTCGACGACGCGGCACTCGTGCTGCACGAGCTGGTCGCGAACGGCATCGACCACGCGCACACCCCGATGCTGGTGACCGCCCGGGTGCGTGACGGCGCGGTGCGACTGCGCGTCCGCGACGGCTCGGTCGTCCGCGGACGCGAGCAGCCCCACGACCCCACCGCCACCCGCGGGCGCGGGCTGCAGATCGTCGGCCGGCTCGCACAGCGCTGGGGAGTGCGCCCGCACCGCGGCGGCAAGACGACCTGGGCCGACGTCGGGCCGACGGACGCCCGACCGGCCCCGGACCTGTACCTCGTGCGCCCCACCTGACCACCGGCCCGGCCCTCGGACCGGCACGGGCGGTGCGGCGCGGGGTCAGGCCGGGGTGGAGTGCCGGGCTCCCTCGTGGCGCGGCGCCAGCCCGAGCCGCTCGACCAGCTCGGTCGTCGCCGTGGACCGGTTGAGGCAGTAGAAGTGGATCCCGGGGACACCCTCGGCGAGCAGCCGCTCGCACAGCTCGCCGGTGACCTCCATCCCTGCGGCGCGGATCGCCGCCGCGTCGCCGGAGTAGGGCGCGAGCCGCTCCACCAGTGCTCCCGGCAGCGGCGAGCCCGACAGCTCCGGGCCCTTGCGGAAGGTCTTCTCCGAGGTCAGCGGCATGATGCCGGGGATGATCGGCTGGTCGAACCCGGCGGCGGCGACCCGGTCACGCAGCCGCAGGAATCCCTCGGGCTCCAGGAACAGCTGGGTGACGGCGAACTCCGCCCCCGCCCGGAACTTCCCGACGAGCCGCTCGGTGTCGGCGTCGAGGTCGACCGAGCGCGGATGGCCGTAGGGGAACGCGGCGACGCCCACGCAGAACGGGCCGGACCGCTTGATCAGCGCGACCAGCTGGTCGGCGTACTCGAGTCCCTCGGGGTGGGCGACCCACTCGCCGAGCGGGTCGCCGGGCGGGTCCCCGCGCAGCGCCATGATGTTGCGGACACCCGCGGCGGCCAGCGACCCGATCACGTGGCGCAGCTCGTCGGTGGAGTGCGAGACGGCGGTCAGGTGCGCCATCGAGCAGAGCGTGGTGTCGGTGGCGATCCGTTCGACCGTGCGGACGGTCCGGTCGCGGCTGGAGCCGCCCGCGCCGTAGGTCACCGAGACGTAGGCGGGGTCCAGCACCTCGAGGCGGCGGATGGCGCGCCACAGCTCCGCCTCGCCCTGGTCGTCCTTCGGCGGGAAGAACTCCACCGCGAAGAAGGGGCGGTCGACGCTGATCCGTTCGGTCACCGTGGATGCGGAACTCGTCGTCACGGCGACGACCTTACGGGGCGCACGACCCGCCGGTCGTCCGCCGAAGGGCCCGCACCGCCCCCGAACGGCCATGACGTGCACCACCACCGCATCGACGGGCCGGGTCCCCGGCACACCGATAGCCTGGTCGACGTGGCAGACCCCGTCTCCTCCGTGTCCGCACCGTCCGGTCCGTCCGGGTCCCCCGGCCCGTCCACGACCGGTCCGGCCCCCCTGGACGACGCGCTGCCCCAGCACGTGGAACGGGTGCTGGCCGGGTACCTGGACCGCCGACGCGCCGAGGTGGCGGGCATCGACACGGTCGTCGTCCAGGCCGCCGACGCGCTGGCCGGGTTCGTCCTGGGCGGCGGGAAGCGGCTGCGGCCCACCTTCGCCTGGTGGGGCTGGCGCGGCGCGGGTGGCGACCCGGCCGACCCGCACGCCCACGGCGTGCTGAGCGCGATCGCGTCGCTGGAGCTGATCCAGGCGTGCGCACTGGTCCACGACGACCTGATGGACGCCTCCTCCACCCGGCGCGGCCGGCCGACGGTGCACGTCGAGTTCGCCAGGATGCACGCGGCGAACGGCTGGTCGGGCACGCCGGCCCGGTTCGGCGCCGCCGTCGCGATCCTCGTCGGGGACCTGGCCCAGGTGTGGGCCGACGACATGTTCCACGCCGCCCCGCTGCCCGAGGGCGCCCACACCCGCGCCGCCGAGCCGTGGCGGGCGATGCGCACCGAGGTGCTGTCCGGCCAGTACCTCGACGTGCTGGCGCAGGCCTCCGGGGACACCGCGGAGTCGACCGCGCTGACCATCGACCGCTTCAAGACCGCCGCCTACACCGTGGAGCGGCCGCTGCACCTGGGCGCGGCGATCGCCGGGGCCGACCCGCGGGTCGTCGCGGCCTACCGGCGCTACGGCGCCGACATCGGCGTCGCGTTCCAGCTGCGCGACGACCTGCTCGGCGTGTTCGGCGACCCCCGGGTCACCGGCAAGCCCGCCGGGGACGACCTGCGCGAGGGCAAGCGGACCCTGCTGGTCGCCGCGGCCCTGCAGCGGGCCGAGCAGCGCGGGGACCGGGCCGCCGCCGACGTCGTCCTCGCCGCGCTCGGCGACCCCGACCTGGACGCCGCGAGCCTGGACCGGGCCCGCTCCGCGCTGTCCGAGCTGGGCGCGGTGCAGTCGGTGGAGCAGCGGATCGCCGCCCTCACCGGCGCCGCGCTCGACGCGCTCGACTCCGCACCGGTCGCCGAACCGGGCCGGTCGCACCTGTTCGAGCTGGCCGAGCGCGCCACCCGACGGGCCTGGTGAGCGGGATGCGGCGGATCGAGGGGCCCTCCGACCACGTGATCGTCGTGGGGGCGGGGCTGGCCGGGCTGTCGACCGCGCTGCACCTGCTGGGCGCGGGCCGCCGGGTCACGATCGTCGAGCGGGAGAGCGTCCCCGGCGGCCGCGCCGGGCGGCTCGACGTGACCGACGCCCACGGGACCTACGCCCTGGACACCGGCCCGACCGTGCTGACCATGCCGGACCTGCTGGACTCCGCCTTCGCCGCCGTCGGCGAGTCCACCGCGGACCGGCTCGACCTCGTCCGGCTCGACCCGGCCTACCGGGCCGAGTTCGCCGACGGCTCGGCCATCGCGGTGCACACGGACGCCGCCGCGATGGAGCACGAGATCCGCGAGACCTGCGGCCCGGACTCCGCGGCCGGGTACCGGCGGCTGCGTCGCTGGCTCACCGACCTCTATCGCGCCGAGATGGACCACTTCATCGGCGCGAACATGGACTCGCCGCTGTCGCTGCTCGGGCCCGACCTGGCCCGGCTCGCCGCGCTCGGCGGGTTCGGACGGCTCGGTCGGCGGATCGACCGCTTCCTGCCCGACGAGCGGCTGCGCCGGGTGTTCTCCTTCCAGGCGCTCTACGCCGGGGTCTCCCCGCGCGATGCGCTCGGCGCCTACGGCGTGATCGCCTACATGGACACGATCGCGGGCGTGTACTTCCCCCGCGGCGGCATGCGGATGATGGGGACCGCGCTGGCCGGCGCGGCCGCCGACGCGGGCGCCGAGATCCACTACGGCCGCACCGTGACCGGCCTGGACCGCTCCGGCGACCGGGTCACCGCGGTCCGGCACACCGGCCCCGACGGCACCGACGAGTCGCGCACCCCGTGCGACGCGGTCGTGCTCACCCCCGAGCTGCCCGCGGCCTACGCGCTGCTCGGCGGGGCGCCGCGACGCCCGGTCGGGCTGCGCTGGTCGCCCAGCGCCGTCGTCGTGCACGCCGGGATGCCCGCCCCCGCCCCCGGCACCGCGCAGCACCACCACACGATCTCCTTCGGCGGCTCCTGGGACGGCACCTTCCGCGAGATCATCGACGAGGGCCGGCTGATGTCCGACCCGTCGCTGCTGGTCACCCGGCCCGGGCTGACCGACCCGTCGCTACAGCCCGACGGGCGCGAGGTCATGAGCGTGCTCGCGCCCTGCCCGAACACCGCGGTGGCGCCCGGCATCGACTGGGACCGGGTCGGCCCGGCCTACGCCGAGGAGCTGTTCGGGGTGCTCGCCGACCGCGGCCTGGTGGACCCCTCGGCGGAGCCGAGCTGGACCCGGATGTGGACCCCGCAGGACTGGGCGGCCGCCGGGATGGCGGCGGGCACGCCGTTCTCGGCGTCGCACACGCTGGCCCAGACCGGCCCGTTCCGGCCGCGCAACCTGGTCCGTGGGACGGCGAACGCGGTGCTCGCCGGGTGCGGCACGACCCCCGGCGTCGGGATCCCGCCGGTGCTGATCTCCGGGCGGCTGGCGGCGGAGCGGATCACCGGTCCGCGCCCGGCCGAGCGCGCCGGGCACGGGGTCGGGGCACGCACGGGTCACTGAGGGTCGGCACTGAGGATGGGCACTGACGACGGCCGCTGCGGGCGGGCGCCGAGTAGGAGCGTCGAGGGGCGTGGAATCATGTCCCCGACGACGCCCGACCAGCACACACGGACACGATGACGGCTCAGCCCTCGCCCCCGCTCCCCCGCCCGGCGGCTCCCGAACCGGTGACGCCGGACCCCGGCGCGGGCCGGGTCATGCCCCCGCCCGCCACTCCGCGGCCCGCCGGGCCCGGTCTGGTCGAGCGGCTGGGCTCGCCGCCGCGGGGCATCCTGCTGCTGGGGCTGGCCGGGACCGTGCTGATGTTCCTGGGTTCGTTCGGCGGCGGCGGGATCCCGATGCGGGACCCGGTGATCGGCAACTCGGCCCTGTCGTTCTGGCGCTACGGCCACGGCGCGATGCTCGCGACGATCGTGATCTACGTCGGCCTGGTGCTGATGGTGTGGGCGTGGGTGCGGCTGGGCCGCGCCTTGCTCGCCCGCGGCGCCGGCGGCCGCGCGGTGCTGACGACGGCGGCGGTGTGGATGCTGCCGATGCTGGTCACGGCGCCGCTGTTCACCCGCGACCCCTACAGCTACCTCGCCCAGGGCGCGCTGCCGCTGGCCGGGTACGACCCGTACGTCGTCGGGCCGGACACCATGGGCGGGACCTTCACCGACAACGTCCACTTCTTCTGGCAGGACACCCCCGCCCCGTACGGGCCGCTGTTCATCCTGCTCGCCCAGGGCGTGGTCCTGCTCGTCGGCCAGAACGTGCTGCTCGGCGTCGTGCTGATGCGGCTGAGCCTGGTCACCGGGCTGCTGCTGCTCGTCGCGGTGCTGCCCGCGCTGACCCGGCGCCTGGGCGGGCGCCCCGCGGTCGCGCTGTGGCTGACCGTGGCGAACCCCGTGATGGTCGTGCACATGGTCGGCGGGGTGCACAACGACCTGCTGGTCGTCGGCCTGCTGCCGCTGGCGGCGCTGCTGGCGCTGCGGGAGCGGTTCGTGTGGGCGATCGTCGTCGCGTCGCTGGCGATGGCGGTCAAGGCCTCGGCCGGGATCGTGCTGCCGTTCCTGGTGCTCGTGTGGGCGGCGAAGCTCTCCGGCGGGTTCTGGTCGCGGCTGGTCCGGGCCGGGGTGCCGTCGGTGGCGGTGTTCGGCGTCGTGTTCGGCGGGGTCACCTGGCTCACCGGTCTCGGGCTGGGCTGGCTGCCCGCGCTCAGCGCCCCCTCGATGATCGTGAACTGGTTGTCCGTGCCGACCGCCGTCGGGCAGGCGACCGCCAGCGTGGCCGGGATGTTCGCCGAGGAGGTGAACTCCCAGGCGTTCGTCGACACGTTCCGGTTCATCGGCGCGCTGGTGATGGCCGCACTCATCGCACTGCTCTGGTGGCGCGGCCGCAACGACCCGCGGGTCGCGGTGCGCAACGCGGCGATCGCCCTCGCGCTGGCCGCGGTCCTCTCCCCCACCACACTGCCGTGGTACCTGAGCTGGGGGTTCTGCCTGCTCGCGATGACCCCGTGGAGCGCCCGCGGGCTGCAGTGGGTCGTGTTCGGCTCGATCTGGCTGATGATCGTGTACTTCCCCGACGGCGAGACCGCCCTCTACGTGCCGCACTACCTGCTGGCCTGCGCCCTGGCCGGTGTCCTGGCCGCGGTGTCGCTGCTCCGGCCGGACCCGCTCGGCCTGCGCCGGAGCACCCCGTCGCCGACCCCGGCCGTGGCACAGCCCGCGACAGAGCCCGCGACACGGCCCGCGACCCAGCCGCCCACCGACGATGCGGCCGTCCGCGGCTGAGCGGGCCGGGCGCGTCGAGCTCGACGCCGCCGGCCTGACCGACCCGCAGCTGCGCGCGGCCTATGCCGCCTGCCGGGCGCTGCATGCCGAGCACGGGCGCACCTACTTCCTCGCGACCCGGCTGCTGCCCCCGGAGCGACGGGTCGACATCCACGCCCTCTACGGCTTCGCGCGCTTCGCCGACGAGATCGTCGACGACCCCGACGGCGCGGGCGGCGGGGACCCGCACACCCGGCTCGACGCGCTCGACGCCGAGCTGGCGGCCGCGCTGGCGGGCGCGCCGCTGCCCGGCAGCAGGCCCGAGGTCATCGCCGTCGCCGAGACCGCGCGCCGCCACGACCTCGACGCGTCACTGTTCCGGGACTTCATGGTCTCGATGCGGATGGACCTGTCCGTCACCGACTACGCCACCGACGACGAGCTGGCCGTCTACGTGCACGGCTCGGCCGCGGTGATCGGGCTGCAGACGCTGCCGGTGCTCGGGACCGTCGTGCCGCGGGCCGAGGCCGAGCCGCACGCCGCGCTGCTGGGCGTGGCGTTCCAGATCACGAACTTCCTGCGCGACGTCGGCGAGGACCTCGACCGCGGCCGGGTGTACCTGCCCGCCGACGAGCTCGCCGTGTTCGGGGTCGACCGGGAGCTGCTGGCCTGGAGCCGGCGCACCGGGCGCCCGGACCCGCGGATCCGCCGCGCCCTGGCCCACCTGGTCGCCCGGACCCGGGCCACCTACCGCCGGGCCGACCCGGGGATCCCGATGCTGGAGCCGGTGTCGCGGGCCTGCATCGGCGCCGCCCGGGTGCTGTACGCGGAGATCCTCGACGAGATCGCCGACGCCGGCTACGACGTCCTGACCCGCCGGGTCGCGGTGTCGAACCGGCGCCGGGCCGCCGTCGCGCTGCCCCGGCTCGGCCGGGCGTTGGCCGCCCGCGGGAGCCGGCTGGCGCGCGACCGCGTCCACCGCGCCCGCGCCTGACGGGCCGCGCCCCGAAGGGCCCCGGTCAGAAGGCCATGGCCTGGGCGCGGCGCTTGATCTCCTTGTGCCGGCCCGCGCGCAGCGCGGTGATCGGGGCGCCGTCCAGCGACTCCTCCTCGCTGAACAGCCAGGTCAGGATCGCGTGGTCGTCGTAGCCGCCGTCCCGCAGGACGACGATCGTGCCCGGCAGCCCGCGGACGACGCCGTCCCGGTCGAGCAGCGCCGCGGGGACGACGACATCGTGCCCCTCCTTGAAGGACAGGAGCTGCCCGTCGCGGACGAGCTGGTGCACCCGGGAGACGGGGATCGACAGGCGGTCGGCCACCTCGGCGACGCTCAGCGTCTCCTCGGTGACAGCGGCGGGGAGGGACTCGTTCACAGCCGGACACTGTCCCACACCGCCCCGGGCGGCGCCGACGCCCACCGCACCGACCGGCACGGCGGCCCCGGCGCCGACCACCTGCACGAGCGCCGGGATCCCCACCGGTAACCTGACCCGCGATGAGCTCACCGTCCGGTCCAGCCGCCCCCGGCACCCCGGGTGGGGCCGGGCGGCTCGCCGCCGACGGCCCCGGCGAGGTGCTGCTCGACGGTCGCTACCGGGTCGGCCCGGTGCTGGCCCGCGGCGGCATGTCGACGGTGCACCACGGCACCGACACCCGTCTCGAACGCGCCGTCGCGATCAAGGTGATGGACCCGAGGATGGCCGGGGACCACGCCTTCCGCACCCGGTTCGACCGGGAGGCCCGCCTGGCGGCCCGGATCGACCACCCGTGCGTCGTCGCCGTCTACGACCGGGGCACCGTCCCGGCGGGCCCGCTGGGCGAGGCCAGCCTGTTCGTCGTCATGGAGCTGGTCGACGGCGGCACCCTGCGCGACGTGCTGCGCGCCCGCGGCGCACTCGGGCTCCCCGCCGCGGTGCGGGTGCTGGAGCCGGTCCTCGCCGGGCTGGCCCGCGCGCACCGGCTCGGCATGGTGCACCGCGACGTGAAGCCGGAGAACGTGCTGATCTCCTCCGGCGGCGAGGTGAAGGTGGCCGACTTCGGCCTGCTCACCGCGGCTGCCGAGGCCGGGGTCAGCCACGCGGGGATGATCCTAGGGACGATGGCCTACCTCTCCCCCGAGCAGGTCGTGTCCGGCCGCGCCGACGGCCGCAGCGACGTCTACGCCGCCGGCGTCGTGCTCTACGAGATGCTGACCGGGCAGCCGCCCTACACCGCCGACAACCCGCTGTCGGTGGCCTACCGGCACGTGAACGAGGACGTGCCGCCGCCGTCGGCGCTGGTCCCGGGCCTGCCACCGGCCGTGGACGCGCTCGTCGCCCGGGCCACCTCGCGGGACCCGGAGCAGCGCCCGGTCGACGCGGAGCACTTCCGCCGCGAGCTGCTGGACATGGCCGACCGGCTGGGCCTGCCCCGGACCGCGACGCCGCGACCGCCCGGCCCACCGCCCCCCGACGACGGCGCCACCCTCCCCGCCGGACCGCTGCGCCACCGACCGCTCGACGCCGCCGCGCCCGGCCCAGGCGGCACCCGGGTGCAGACCAGGGCCCGCGGCGCGCACGGCACCGCCGTCACCCCCGCCGGTCAGCCGGAGCCGATGACCCGCGAGGAGCTGGCCGGGCGGCGCCGCCGTGGCCGCCGGGTGTTCGCGCTGTGGATGGTGCTGCTCCTGCTGCTGGCCGCACTGGCCGGGACGGGCGCCTGGTGGCTCGGGTCCGGCCGCTGGACCACGATGCCCGCGGTCACCGGCCTGGACCGGGAGCAGGCGACCGCGCTGGTCGCCGAGTCCGACCTGACCCCGACCGTCACCGAACGCGCCGACGACGAGATGGCCCCCGACCGGGTGGCCCAGGTCGACCCGGCGCCGGAGACCCGCGTGCTGCGCGGCACCACGGTCACCCTGGTCGTCTCCACCGGCCGGCCCGCCGTCCCCGACGTGCCGGCCGGCAGCGCGGTCGCCACCGCCGAGGACGCGGTGCGCCGCGCCGGGCTGACCCCGGTGCAGTCCACGACCGCGGCGGAGTACAGCACCGAGGTCCCGGCCGGGGCGGTCATCCGGACCGACCCACCCGCCGGGACCCGGCTTGCGAGCGGCGCGGCGGTCACCCTGGTCACCAGTCGCGGCGCCGAACCCGCCCCGCCCCCGACGACCACGCCGCCCACCGCGGAGCCGGGCCCCACCTCGGTGCCGTTCGTGATCGGCATGCGCGCCGACGAGGCCGCAGACCTGCTGCGCCAGGCGGGCTTCGACGTCGACGTCGAGCGCGGCTTCCCGTTCGGTCACCGCGACGGGCGCGTCATCGGGCAGGACCCGGGAGCGGGCAGCGACGCCGAACCGGGCGACACCATCACGCTCACCGTCCTCTGAGCCCGGCCCTCGGAACCGGGCGCTCCGAGCCGGGTGCTCCGGGCCGGGCGACACACCGCGTGGACACCGGCCGGCGGCCGGAACCCGGCGGGGCGGGAACCGGTGTCCCGGCCGGATGGCGGTCCGGCCGGGACACCGGCGTTCGTGGGGCCTACAGCCCGAAGCGGATGCGCTCGTCGTCGCCGACGGGCGGCAGCTGCGCCCCGGCGACGGTCACCGCGAGGGCACCGGCGCGCACGGCGTAGCGGGCCGCGTCGACCAGGTCGTCCCCGGCGGCGAGCCGCACGGCGACGGCCGCGAGGAACGCGTCGCCCGAGCCGGTGGTGTCCACCGGCTCGACCCGCATTGCATCCACTGTGGACACCGTATCGCGGTCGGCGTCGTGGACCTCGCACCCCGCGGCCCCGCGTGTCACCACCGAACGGGGCACCGGGTGCTCCCCCAGCAGCGCGGCCTCGTGCTCGTTGCGGTTCCCCCGAGATCGTGGAGGGTTCTTATGCCGCGTCTCGGGTGAGGGCGGCGTTCTCGTAGTTGATCGGTGAGAGCCCGGCGGCGGCACTGTGTCGCCGCCGGTGGTTGTAGAAGCCGTAACACCAGTCGATGACCGCCGCCCGCGCCCTACTGATGGTGTCGAAGTCGTTGCGGGACAGCACTTCCCACTCCAGGCTGGAGAAGAACGCCTCCGCCGCGGCATTGTCGAAACACGACCCGACCCGGCCCATCGACTGACGGATGTCGAGCCGCCGACACAGAGCGGTGAACGCGCCCGCGGTGTAGGTCGACCCGCGGTCGGTGTGGAAGATCACCCCGGCGATTCGGTCCGCCCCGCCGCGGGCCGCCACCGCCATCCGGATCGCCGCACACGCCAGCTCGGCGTTCGGGTGCAGCCCCGTGGCCGCGCCGAGCAGCCGCCGCGAGTACAGGTCGATCACCGTGGCCAGATACAACTTCCCGGCCGCGGTGGGGATCTCGGTCATGTCCCCGACCCATCTGCGGTTCGGCTCGGCCGCAGTGAAACCCCGACGAAGCAGGTCCGGGAACTTCGGCGCCGTGCGGTCCTGGCGGGTCAGCCCGTTGTGCCGCTTGATCCGGCGGGCGACCAGGCCCTGGCGGCGCATCGAGTCCGCCACGGTCTTCTCCGACACCCACCATCCGGCCTCACACAGGTCGGCGTGCAGACGGGGTGAGCCGTGTAGCCGCTGGGCGTCGTCGAACGCCACGGCCACGGCGGCGTCCCACGCACAGCGGCGCTTCTCGGTCGCGGTGGCACCACCGTCGGAACGCGCGGCGCGGTCGAGCCACTTGTACAGCCAGGAGATCGACACCCCCAACAGGGCGCAGGCCAGCGTGTGCGGCACCCGGTGGAAGGTCCTCTGGTCGGCGATGAAACGGGCCACGCTCACTTCGTCGCCTCCTTGACCCACAGGACCACGGATCGCTTGAGGACATCACGCTCCATCCGCAGCTCGGCGTTCTCCGCGCGCAGCCGCTTGAGCTCCTCGACGCCGCCGCGAGACAGGCCCTCGGTGTCCTCGCGGGCCTCTCGTGCACGGGCCACCCAGTTGCCCAGCGTGCCCTCGTTGACCCCCAGGTCACGGGCGACCTGGGCGATCGGCTTGCCCGTCTCCTCCACGACCCGGACCGCTCCGTCACGGAACTCCCGGTCGTAGCGCTTCCGTACCTCTGGCATCGCTACCCCTTATAGCTGATGCCTCCCCGATCATGGGGGAACCGCACGTTGACGACGAGCACGTCGGTGGCGTCGAGCAGCTCCGGGGGCACCGGGGCGTAGGGCGAGAGGTTGAGCAGCACGGTGGTCCCCGCGGCGCGGGCGGCCCGGGCGGCGGCCAGCACCGTCGGGGTGGGGATCTCCAGGCACAGCGTCAGCACCGCGACGTCGTCGAAGGCGGGCAGGTCCCCCGCCCCCAGGGTGGCGTTGGCCCCTGGCGAGACGACGATCGTGTTGTCGCCCGCGGCATCGACGGTGATGACCGCGGTGCCGGTGGCCGTGCCGGCCCGCACCGCGACCCGGTCGACGTCGGCGCCCGCGGCGGCGACGGCGTCGCGCACGGTGCGGCCGTGGTCGTCGTCGCCGATCGCGCCGACCATGCCCACGCCGACCCCGGCGCCGGCGCCGAGCCGGGCGGCGGCGACGGCCTGGTTGGCCCCCTTGCCGCCAGGGCCCACCGTCAGGTCCTCCCCGGCCACGGTCTCCCCCGGTCCGGGGAAGCGCTCGGTGCGCACCACCAGGTCCGCGTTGAGCGAGCCGACGACCAGGACCCGGCTCATCGGGCGTCCACCGCGTCGTGTGCGGCGCCGGTCTCGGCCGCGGCCGGACGCGGGATGAGCAGCGACAGCGCGAACGCGCCCGCGGTGCACGCGGCCCCGACGCCCATGCCCGCGGCGTAGCCGCCGACCCCGGTCTGCTCGGCACCGCCGACGGCGACCTGCACCGCGGGCAGCACCACGAAGCTGATCCCGGCGCCCAGGTTGAACGCGCCGGCGTTGAGCCCGGGGAGCATGCCGGGCCGGTCGGCGGGCGAGAGCAGCACGCCCAGGCCGTTGAGCATGATGTTGGCGATGCCGGCGTAGGTGACGCCGAGCAGCAGCGTCGCGACGACCAGCACCGGGAACGAGTGCACCCCCACCACCGCCAGCAGCACGGTGGCGACGACGCTGCCGGCCAGCCCGACCCGCAGCACCGTGCGGTAGCCGAGCACCGGGGCCAGCCGACCGGCGAACGGCCCGACCAGCCAGCCGATCAGGGCGTAGGGGGCGAGCAGCGCCAGCGCGGTGAGGTCCGCGCCGAGCCCGAACCCGGCCGTGGGGTTCTGGGCGATCGAGGCGACCAGGCCGTTGACCACGGCGAACACGCCGGTCATGGTCAGCAGCGTGGTGCCGAGTGTGGCCCAGGTCGCGCGCCGGCGCAGGTCCTCGGGTGCGACGAGCGGCTGCGCGGTGCGGCCCTGCAGCCGCCAGAACACCACCGCGGCGACGACGGCGAGCAGCGCGTACCCGGCGACCAGGCCCCAGCTCGCGTCGGACAGCGCAGCGGCCTCGTCGAAGGCCAGCAGCAGCGCGCCGACCGCGACGACCAACGGCACGACCCCGCGCCAGTCCATCCGGGCGCCCTCCGAGGGGCGGGACTCCACACCCCACACGGCGACGAGCACCAGCGCGACGACGGTGACCGCGGCGATGACCCAGAAGATCGAGCGGAAGCCGTGGTGGGTGGCCAGCCAGCCGCCGAGCAGTGCGTCGAGACCGGCGACGCCGCCGTTGACGGCGGTGATCAGCCCGAGCACGACCCCGTAGCGGCGCGGGTCGGCGACCTCGCTGCGCAGCATGAGCAGGCAGATCGGGACGACCGGCCCGGTGATGCCCTGCAGGATCCGACCGGCGAACAGCATCGGCACGCTGACGGCGAGGGCGGCGACGACGCTGCCGAACAGCATGACCGCGAGCATCACCAGCAGCACCCTGCGGCGCCCCGCGATGTCGGACAGCCGCGGGAGGAACAGCGAGAACATCGCCGCGAGGGTGAAGAACATCGTCTGGGACAGGCCGACGGTGGCGTCGTCGGTGCCCAGCTCGCGGGCCATGGTGACCAGCGCGGGGCTGAGCATGGAGGCGTTGAGCTGGAACGCCACGCAGGCGGCCAGCACCGCCACGACGAGGGTGACGACCGGGCGGCGGTCGGGGGTGGTCATGCGATCTGCTCCGTCGCAGCGAGGAGGGCGGGGCCCGGGTCGCCGATGGTGCGCAGCGCGTCCACGACCAGCCCCCAGAAGCGGGCGTGGTCGAGCTCCAGCGCGGCGTGGGTGCGGCACCCCTGCGGGGCCGGACCGCGCCGGTCGGCGACCGTCATCCCGGTGGTGTGCCGGCCCGCGGTCTCGACGACGATCGGCATCGGGAACGCCCGGACGATCGTTGGGTCGATGACGTGGGCGACCGCGCACGGGTCGTGCACCGGCGGGGCGTCGAAGCCCTGCACGTCGCGGTAGGTGGCGGCGAAGAAGTCGAGCAGCTCGTCGACGAAGCGCGCCGGGCCGGTCCCGACGGCGCGGATCGCGCGGCGCACCTCGGGACCGGCCAGCGCCTGGTGGGTCAGGTCGAGCCCGACCATGACCACCTCCCAGCCCGCCTCGAACACGATCGCGGCGGCCTCGGGGTCGATGGCGATGTTGAACTCGGCCACCGGGGTCCGGTTGCCGACGGCGACGCCGCCGCCCATCAGCACCACCCGCTTGACCCGTCCGACGATCTCGGGGGCGCGCCGGGCGGCGAGCGCGATGTTGGTCAGACCGCCGGTGGGGACGAGGGTGACCGTGCCCGGATCGTGGGCGAGCACGGTCTCCACGATGAGGTCCACGGCGTGGGTGTCCACCGTGGTGAACGCCGGGGCGGGCAGCTCCGGGCCGTCCAGCCCGGACTCGCCGTGGATGTCGGCGGCGACGGCGATCTCCCGCAGCAGCGGGCGGTCGGCGCCGGCCGCGAACGGCACGCCGGTGATCCCGGCCAGGGTCGCGACCGACAGTGCGTTGCGCGTCACCTTGTCCAGCGTCTGGTTCCCGACGACCGTGGTGACGGCGAGCAGCTCGATCCGCGGGTCGCCGTGGGCGAGCAGCAGCGCGATCGCGTCGTCGTGGCCCGGATCGCAGTCCAGGACGATCTTCTCGGTCATCTCCGGTGTCCTACCTCGTCGTCGCGGCCGTCCGGGGCTCCGGACGTGTCGACTGTGACTGGTCAAGCGCATGACGTCAAGCGCTTGATGTGTGGCGCGTCCGGGTACGCTCGCCCAATGGCAGGACCGGTGGGCCGGCGGGTGACGGCGGCGATGGTGGCCCGGCGGGCGGGGACGAGCGTGTCCACCGTGTCGCTGGTGGTGAACGGCAAGTCGCGTGGGCGGGTGTCGGAGGTGATCACCGACCGGGTCCGGGCCGCGGTCGACGAGCTGGGCTACGTGGTCGATCACGCGGCGAGTTCGCTCGCCCGCGGTACCACCGACCTCGTCGTGCTGCTCGCCCCGGATCTCCCCAACCCCTACTTCGGGCGGGTCACCACCGGGATCCGGGCGGCGCTGGGCAGCAGGCACCCGCTGATGCTGTCGGTGATCGAGGGCGGCGAACAGCCCGGCGCCGACGACGTCCGCCGGGTCGCGGCGTTCCGGCCGGCCGGGCTGCTGGTCCACGCGCCGTCGCCGACGTTCCTCGACGACCTCGAGCCCGGCGGCCCGCCGATGGTCCTGATGGACGCCCCCGGTTTCGAGAGCCGCGCGGCCACGGTGACCTTCGACCTGGAGCCGGGCGTGCGCGCGCTGGTCGCGCACCTCGCCGCGGCCGGGCACACGACGATCGCCTACCTGGAGGGGTCGACGCCCTCGGCCACCTTCACCGTGCGCCGCGAGCTGCTGTCGCGGGTCGCCGCCGCGCACGGCCTGCGGGTCCTCGACGACGGCACCCGGGCCGGGCTGACCCTCGACTCGGCCGCCGACGTCAGCGCCGAGGCACTGCCGCGCTGGCGGGCGGCCGGGGCGACCGCGGTCGTCGCGGCGGCGGACACGATGGCCTACGGCGTCCTCGCCGCCGCGCACCGGCTCGGGCTGGACGTGCCGGGGGACATCGCCGTCGCCGGGTTCGACGACCTGCCGTACTCGCAGGTGACCGCGCCGGCGCTGACGAGCGTGGCGCTGCCCGCCGAGGAGCTCGGCCGGGCCGCCGCGCAGCGCCTGGCCGGGGTGCTCGCCGGCGCCGACGGCTACGGCGTCGCCCCCCGCCTGCCGTCGCGCCTGGCGGCCCGGGCCAGCACCGGCGCCTGATCCCGGGCGCCCCGCGCGTCGGGGTACGGGCGGCCCGCTTCCCGTCGATCAGTACCTGAGCGTGGTCCGGACCGGCCGGAGCAGCGCTGAGGTACCGATCGACGAAGGCAGGTCAGCCGCGCAGCATCTCCGCGACGAGGAACGCCAGCTCCAGGCTCTGCTGGGTGTTCAGCCGCGGGTCGCAGGCGGTCTCGTACCGGCCGGCGAGGTCGGTGTCGGAGATCCGCTGCGCACCGCCGAGGCACTCGGTGACGTCCTCGCCGGTGACCTCGACGTGGATGCCGCCGGGGTGGGTGCCGAGCGAGCGGTGCACCTCGAAGAAGCCCTGCACCTCGTCGACGATCCGGTCGAAGTGGCGGGTCTTGTAGCCGGTCGAGGCCTCGTGGGTGTTGCCGTGCATCGGGTCGCACTGCCAGATGACCTTGTGCCCGGAGGCGGTGACCTTCTCGACGATCGCCGGGAGCACGTCGCGGACCTTGTCGTTGCCCATCCGGGAGATGAGCGACAGCCGGCCGGGGCGGTTGTGCGGGTCGAGCCGCTCGACGTACTCGACGGCCTGGTCGGGCGTCGTCGTCGGGCCGATCTTCATCCCGATCGGGTTGGCCAGCAGCTCCGCGAACGCGACGTGCGCGCCGTCGAGCTGGCGGGTCCGCTCCCCGATCCAGAGGAAGTGCGTCGACAGGTCGTAGAGCTTCGGGGCCTCCCCGCCGGTGGGGTCGCGCTCGAGGTCCAGGCGCAGCATGGCGCGCTCGTAGTCCAGCAGCAGTGCCTCGTGGCTGGCGTAGAACTCGACCTGGTGCAGGTTGTGGTCGCGCACCCCGCAGGCGTCCATGAAGCGGACCGCGCGGTCGATCTCGGCGGCGACGGCCTCGTAGCGCACGCCCGCGGCGGAGGTGCGGACGAAGTCCTTGTTCCAGTCGTGCACCTTGGACAGGTCGGCTAGGCCGGTCGCGGTCAGGCCGCGGACCAGGTTCATCGCCGCGGAGGCGTTCGCGTAGGCACGCACCATGCGCGACGGGTCCGGGATCCGGCCCTGCGGGTCCGGGGCGAGACCGTTGACGATGTCCCCGCGGTAGGACGGCAGCCCGGCCGCGTCGATCGGGGAGCTGCGCGGCTTGGCGTACTGCCCGGCGATCCGGCCGACCTTGACCACCGGCATCGAGGCGCCGTAGGTCAGCACGACGGCCATCTGCAGCAGCGTGCGGATCGTCGCCCGGATGTGCGGCTCGGTGTTGTCGACGAAGGTCTCGGCGCAGTCGCCGCCCTGCAGCAGGAACGCCTCGCCGTTCGCGACGTCGGCGAGCCGGGACTGCAGCCGGTCGACCTCCGGGGGCAGCACCACCGGCGGGACGGACTCGAGGACCTTCCGCACGTCGCCCACCTGCGACGGGTCGGGCCACTCGGGCTGCTGGGCGGCAGGGCGGGAGAGCGCGTCGTCCAGCGCGGAGCGCAGGTCCGCGGGCAGCGGCGGCAGCTCCGGGAGGACGTCGATCGGCGCGTCGACGGACCAGTTCACGTGGTCCAGCCTAGGCCGCGGCCGATCCCTACCGGGGCGCGGCCCCCGTCGCGAGGGTCTCGGCGATCACTTCCCAGCGCCGCAGGTTGTGCCGGGCGTCGGCGAGCGCGTCGTGCGCCTGGGCGGGCGGCGGGGGCAGTGCCGGGCGGCCCGCGTCCTCCCACCGCTGGCGCAGCTCGCGGGTGAAGCGCGGGATCGGGCGCGGCAGCGCGGGCATCGCGCCCCACAGCTGGCACAGCGCGACGTGATCGTAGGCGGCGATCCAGGCCCACAGCTCGACGTCACCGGGGGCGCCGGTGCAGAAGTCGAGGATCTCCTCGCGCATCCGGGCCCGTGACATCCAGGCCCGGTCGCTGGGCGAGGGCAGCTTGGGCAGGACGTTGGCCCGCACCCACTTGCCGGCCCGGTCCGGGTCGAACTCGGTGGACACGGCGTAGAACTCGCGGCCGTCCTCGCCGACGATCCCGATCGACACCAGGTCGATCGTCGTGCCGTCCTCGATGAACTCGGTGTCGTAGAAGAAGCGCATGGTGCCGTCCTGTCTACCGGAGCCGGTCAGGAGGCGCGGGAGTCGGGCACGTTCGCGTCCGGCCGCGGCAGGCTCTGGCGCGACGGGGCCGGCGGCGGCGCACCGGCCGCGGCCTTCTCCTTGACCGACGTCGCGTACAGGTCGACGTAGGTCTGCCCGGACAGCTCCATCAGCGCGTACATGATCTCGTCGGTCATGGAGCGCTCGATGAACCGGTCCCCCGCCATGCCCTCGTAGCGGGAGAAGTCCAGCGGCTCACCGATCACGATCCGCACCTTGCGCGGGCGCCACATCTTCGAGCCGATGGGGTTGACCCGGTCGGTGCCCACCATCGCGACCGGAATGACCGGCACCCCGGCCTCCAGGGCCATCCGGGCGACGCCGGTCTTGCCCTTGTAGAGGCGCCCGTCGGGCGACCGGGTGCCCTCCGGGTAGATGCCGAGCAGCTTGCCCTCGTTCAGCAGCCGCACCGCGGTGTCCATCGCGGCGCGTGCCGCGGACCCCCCGGAGCGGTCCACCGGGACCTGTCCGACGCCGGTGAAGAACTGTTTCTTGAACCAGCCGCGGATCCCGGGCTCGGTGAAGTACTCGCGCTTGGCGAGGAAGGTCACCCGCCGCGGCAGCATCAGCGGCAGGAAGAACGAGTCGGCCACCGCGAGGTGGTTGCTGGCGAGGATCGCGCCGGAGCCGGCGGGCACGCTCTCGGCACCGCGCACCTCCGGCCGGCAGCACAGCCTCATCAACGGGCCGAGCAGCACGAACTTGGACCACCAGTACAGCACCCTGCGCTGCCTCCCTACCGACTTCGGCGACAGCCTACGGAGCGTCGACACCTCCTCACAACGGGGCTGTGGTCACCGTGGCCGGGCACGCCCCGCGGTGGCCCGCGCGGGCCCGTGGGCAGTGTCGGGCGGGACACCGGCCGTGACAGGATGGGAGCCGCCGCGAGCGGGGAGGGACGGACCGGGATGAGCTCCGCAGACCCCGCGCGTGACCGCGAGGACCGGCCCGACGACGACTTCGACGCGATCGTCTCCGCCTGGCGCGACGAGGGCTCGGTGCCGGACTGGCCCTCCGAGCCCGTCGAGCGGGCCGACCGGGCGGACCGCACAGAGACCGGCGACGCCACGGGCGCCGCGGCGGACCGCCCCGTGCACCGTCCGGGCCCCGCGGTCCCGCCCCCGGGAGGCGGGGCCGACGCCGACCCGGAGGACCACTACCACCCGCCGGAGCCGCCGCCGCTGCCGCGGCCGGGCCCCCCGGCCGTCGTGGGTGGCGGGCTGATCGCGGTGGGGCTGCTGCTGTGCGTCGCGCCGGGGCTGGTCGGCGTCGGCGGGACCTGGCCACTGCCGCTGGGGCTGGTGCTCATCGCGGCCGGGCTGGGCTGGTTGCTGCTGCGGCTGTGGAGCCCGGACACCGACGAGGGCCCCGACCCCTGGGACGACGGCTCGCGGCTGTAGCGCTCAGCGCCGGGCGTCGGCCCGCAGGCTCTCCCGGGCCAGCGTCGCCGCGCCCACGACGGCGGCGGCCGCGCCGAGCTGCGCGGTCCGGATCCGGGCCAGCGGCCGGTTGCCCGCGCCGGTGAGGATGCGGGAGTAGTGCTCGCGGGCGGCGTCGAGGAACAGCGGCGCCGACGCCGACACCCCGCCGGCGATCACCACGAGGTCCGGGTCGAAGACGTCCGCGACGAGCGAGAGCCCCTCCCCCAGCCAGCGCCCCATGTCGTCGAGGGCGGCGCGGGCGACCGGGTCGCCCTCGCGGGCGGCGGCGGCGACCCGCTTGCCGGTGACCCGCCCCGGGTCGACGGCGGCCTCCCGGGCCAGGCCGGACGGGCCGGGCACGTCGCCGCCCGAGAGCATCTCCAGCGCGGTGGCGCCGAGCGCGGTCCCGCTGCAGTAGCGCTCCCAGCAGCCGCGCTTGCCGCACGGGCAGGCCCGCCCCTCCGGGACGACCCGCAGGTGCCCGAGCTCGGGGGCAACGCCGTGCGCGCCGCGGTACAGCTCGCCGTCGAGCAGCAGGGCACCGCCGATCCCGGTGCCCAGCGCGACGACCAGCGCCACCGACGCGCCCGCCGCGGCGCCGTAGCGGCGTTCGGCGAGCGCGGCGGAGTTCGCGTCGTGCTCCACGACGACCGGGATCCCGCCGAGCCGGGCGCCGATCCGCTCGGCGACCGGGGCGTCGCGCCAGGACAGGTGCGGGGCGTAGCGGACCAGCCCGCGGGGGGCCTCGACGAACCCGGCGAGCGCGAGCCCGACGGCGGCGACGGTGTGCCGGCGCCGCAGCTCCTCGACCGCGCCGGCGATGGCGGCCTCCAGCGTGTCGTCGGTGCGCGGGGTCGGCGCGGAGGCGGTGTCGAGGATCCCGCCCTCGGCGTCGACGACGCCCGCACGCACGCTGGTGCCCCCGACGTCCACCCCGATGGTGCGGACGTCGGACATCCGGGGGCTCACGTCCGGTGCACCACGATCCGCTGGACGGAGCGACCGCTGCCCTGCGGCCGTCGGGACTCCCGGCGCGCGGGCGGGGCGGCCTCCTCCAACAGTGCGACGAGCACGGCGAGCAGCCCGGTGGCGTGGTCGGCGAGCCGGGTGACCAGCTCCGAGCGCTCCCCCCGGACGACGGCGATCAGCGCGCACACCGGACAGGCGGTGCAGGAGCCCGCGGCGCCGGGGCCGGGTTCGACGCCCGTGGCCTGCAGCGAGTCCGACATGGCCTCGGCGGCGGTGCGCAGCCGGTCGAGCAGCGCCACCGCGGTGACCCGCAGGTCCTCCGGGATGGCGCCGTGGGTGCCGCAGTGGGTGCCGCCCTGGGTGTCGCGGCCGCTCACGAGGTCATCCAGGTGCCCGGGTCGGGGACGAAGGAGATCACGAGGCGGGCGTCGGAGCCGTGGCCCTCCAGCCGGGCGCCGGTGGCCTCGCAGCGGCGCAGTACCGACGGCAGCGAGACCACGCGCCGGGAGAACCCGATGCCGACGACCATGTCGTCGCCGACCCGGGCGAGGTCCAGCGGCGCGTCCTGTGCGCCGGGCAGCGCCACGTCGAGCTCGAACTCGGTGTCGGCGGAGACCCCGTGACCGGCGGTGCGCCGGAGCTCCATCAGCGGCCGCGACGGGGCGTCGTCGGTAGTGCCCGCGGGGTCGTCCTCGCCGTAGACGGAGTGGGCCAGCTCGCGCAGAGCGGCGACGCCGGTCGGCTCGGCGGCGGTGTAGCGGACCGCCGTCACCGGCACGTCCGCGCCGAGCTCGCCCAGCTCGGCGAGCACGGACTGCTGCTCGGCGGCCCGCTCGCGCAGCCAGCGGGCGGCGGGCCCGCGCAGCGACGGCGGCGGACCCGGCATCACCCGGTTCGCCAGCAGCCCGTCGACCCGCAGCTCGTGCAGCGCGAGCGCGGTCAGGGTCCGGCGGGTCTCGGCCGCGACGACCCGCTCCGGGGTCAGCACCAGCCGGATCGAGGTGCGGGAGCGGTCCGCGAGCAGGCCGCGCAGCCCACGCAGCTGTTCGGCCAGCACACCGAGCGCGTCGACGGTGCGCTCCCAGCCCGCGCCGTCGGCCTTCGCGCCGGCGAGTCCGGCGACCAGACCGCGCACGGCGCGCCGGTGCGCGGGGAACAGCCGCTCCAGGTAACCCGACAGCGCCTCGGGCAGGGTGAGCAGCCGCAGCGTCTCCGCGGTCGGCCCGCAGTCGACGACGACGACGTCGAAGCGGCCGGAGTCGGCGAAGCGCTGCACCTCGACGAGCGCGAGCAGGTCCTCGACGCCGGGCAGCACGGTCAGCTCGTCGGCGACGAGCTCGTCCACCCCGGCCCCGGCGAGCATCGTGCGCAGGTGCCCCTGCAGGTCCCCCCAGGCGCCCTCGAGCAGGTGGCGGGCCTCGATGTGGGCGCCCCACAGGTTGTCGGTGACCTCGGTGGGATCGGCGCCCAGCTCGGCGTCCAGCGCGTCGCCGAGGGAGTGCGCCGGGTCGGTGGACACGACCAGCGCCGACCGCCCGGTCCCGGCGACGTGCGCGGCCGTCGCGGCGGCCAGGGTCGTCTTGCCGACCCCGCCCTTGCCGGTGAAGAGCACCACACGCACAGCGCGGAGCCTAACGATCGTGTCCGGGTCGCCGCCGACCGGCTCAGCCCTTCTCGACGCGGCGCTTGAGCCCCTTCAGGGCCGCGTCGATGATCACTTTCTCCGCCTTGCGACGGAGCATCCCGATCATCGGGAAGTTGACCTCGACGCTGAGCTCGTAGGTGACGGTGGTGCCGCCGGCGTCGCCGACCAGCCGGTACGCGCCGTCCTGGGCTCGCTGGATGCCGCCCTTGACCAGCGTCCACGACACCGAGCGGTCGTCGGCGGCCCAGTCGTAGTCGAGGGTGTAGGTGTCCTTGATGGCCCCGGCGTCCATCGCGAAGCGGACCTGGCGGGCGCGGCCGTCGGCACCGGCGTCGAGGATCTCGACGCTGGTGATCTGGTCGGTCCACTCGGGGTAGGACGCGAAGTCCGCGATCACCGCCGTGACCCGCTCCGGCGGGGCGTCGATGTGGATCGAGGACGAGGTCGCGTCGGCCATGGCGGGAGGCTATCCGGTGGTCAGAACCGGAGCACGTAGGGCGTGCCGTGCGCACGGAAGTGTCCGGCGTTGACGCACTCGGTTCGGCCGACCCGGGTACGGCGGCGCAGCGGCTGGTGCACGTGGCCGAACAGCGCGTTCGAGGGCTGCTCGGCCCGGATCCGCGCGGCCAGCGGGAGACTGGCGATCTCGGCGCGGCGGGTGACGACGTCGTAGGTCAGGCCCGGGAGCGCCGGCGGGACGTGGGTGCACAGCACGTCGGCCGGGCCAAGCGCGTCCAGGCGGGCGGTCCATTCCTCGTGGGCCACGAAGTGCGGCTGCCAGGGGCCGGTGCGGCGCGGGTCGACCCCGGGCGGCAGCGGCACCCCGCCGAGGAAGCCGAACCGGCGGCCACCGATCTCGGCCACCCGTCCGTCGGCGCGGGTGACGCCCTCGGTCTCGGGCCAGGCGTCGGGGACGTCGACGTTGCCGGGGATCGCCCACACCGGCACCCCGAGGCCGCCCAGCACCCCGAAGACCTCGGCGTACTGGGCGGCGACGGCCTCGGCGACGGCGGCCGCCGGGTCGGTGAACCGGGCCCAGGAACGCTCCAGCAGGCCCAGCATCTGCGTGCGCGGCGCCCCGATCCGGCGCATCCGGCCGAACTCGGCGGCCACCTCCGACCCGAGCAGCCGGGAGATGATCCCGTTGGCCGGGTCGCGGTAGTCGATGAACTCCAGCAGGTCACCGAGCACGAGCACGCCGTCGGCACCCTCGGCGGCGCGGGCGAGCGGCGTGGTGGCGCCGTGGACGTCGGTGACGACGTGCAGCCGCACGCTCAGGCCGTCCGGGCCGGCCGGAACGCCGACGGCGCGACGCCCGCCGGGCGCCCGCCGTCCAGGCGTCGCTTGAGCGCGAAGGCGTGCGCCTTGAACGCGCGATGCCGCCGGTCGGACTCCGCGCGCAGCCACCGGCGGCGCCGCAGCCGCCCGCGGGGCGGCGGGCCGTGCGGGTCCGCGCGCAGGAAGAAGTGCAGGACGGTGCCGTCGCCCTCGGGCTCGCACCAGACCTCCATGGTCCCCACCAGCGCGCCGGTCACGGTCCAGCGCAGCCCGGCCGGTCCGCGGTCGTGTGCGACCTCGGGACGCAGGTCGGGCCAGTACGACGGCCACCGGGCCGGGTCGGCGAACTCCGCCGCGACCCGCTCGCGGGGCACGGCCAGGAAGGTCTCGTCGATCACGTCGATCGCGGGCACCCGGTCAGCGTGCCACCCCGTGCGACGGCCCCGGTCACGGGTACCGTCGCGGGCCTGGCCGGACCGGCGGATCAGCTCGTCGATCCGCTATGTCCGGTTCGATGTACGCGGCCCCTACTCTCCGGTAGGTTCTGCCGGAAGGTGTCGCCGCAGCCGTCGCGGCGACCGTGTTCTCAGCCTGTCGAGGCCGCCAGGAGGTCGATCCCCGTGCGTGAGTACAGCGTTCCCGCCGCGGTGTCAGTGGGAGACGAGGAATCGCTCTCGGACGCCGTGTTCGACAATGCCGCACAGCACCCGTCGGACGTGCTCTACCGCCGCAAGGCCACGGACGGGACCTGGTCGGAGGTGACTGCGGCCGAGTTCGCCGAGCAGGTCACCCGGATCGCGGCCGGGCTGATCGCCGCGGGCGTGCAGGCCGGGGACCGCGTCGCGCTGCTGTCGCGGACCCGGTACGAGTGGACCCTGTTCGACTACGCGATCCTCGCCGCGGGCGGGGTCACCGTCCCGATCTACGAGACCTCCTCACCGGACCAGATCTCCTGGATCGTGTCGAACTCCGGCGCGGTCGGGATCGTCGTCGAGACCGCCGACCACGCCGCCGCGCTGGAGAAGGTCCGCGGGGACCTGCCGTCGCTGCGCACCGTGTGGCAGATCGAGCCCGCCGGGTCGGCGCCGGACGCCCCCTCGGCGGTGGAGCAGCTGCGCGGCCTGGGCTCGGACACCCCGGACGTCGTGGTCCACGAGCGCCGGAGCGCGGTGCGCGCCGACGACCTGTGCACCCTGATCTATACCTCGGGCACGACCGGCCGGCCCAAGGGCTGCGAGCTCACCCACCGGAACATGCTCTCCGAGATCCGGACGATCGCCGCGACGATCCCGAACCTGTTCGAGCCGGGCGACTCGGTGCTGCTGTTCCTGCCGCTCGCGCACGTGTTCGGCAAGGCCATCCAGTGCGGCTGCCTGGCCACCCGCACCGTCGTCGGGCACACCCCCGACGTCAAGAACCTGCTGCCCGATCTGGCGGAGTTCCGGCCGACCTTCCTGCTCGCCGTGCCGCGGGTGTTCGAGAAGGTCTACAACGGGGCCCGGCTCAAGGCGCACAACGACGGCAAGGGGAAGATCTTCGACGCCGCCGCCGCCACCGCGATCGCCTACTCCGAGGCGCTCGACGCGGGCGGCCCGGGGCTGCTGCTCAAGGCCCGGCACGCGCTGTTCGACAAGCTCGTCTACGGCAAGCTGCGCGCCGCCGTCGGCGGGAACGTCAAGGCTGCGGTGTCGGGATCGGCGCCGCTGGGTGCGCGGCTCGGCCACTTCTTCCGCGGCATCGGCCTGCCGGTCCTGGAGGGCTACGGCCTGACCGAGACCACCGCGGGCATCACCCTGAACACCCTCGACGCCCAGCGGGTCGGCTCGGTCGGACGCCCGGTGCCCGGCTGCGCGGTCGGGATCGCCTCCGACGGCGAGATCATGCTGCGCGGCGACATCGTCTTCCGCGGCTACTGGGACAACGAGGAGGCCTCGGCCGAGGCCCTGGAGTCCGACGGCTGGTTCCACTCCGGTGACATCGGCGAGCTCGACGACGGCGGCTTCCTCACGATCACCGGCCGCAAGAAGGAGATCATCGTCACCGCGGGCGGCAAGAACGTCGCCCCGGCCGTGCTCGAGGACCGCCTGCGGGCGCACCCGTTGGTCGGGCAGTGCATCGTGATCGGCGACCAGAAGCCGTTCATCTCCGCGCTGGTCACGATCGACCCGGACGCCCTGCCGGGCTGGCGCGAACGCAACGGCAAGCCCGCCGGCGACGGGAGCTCGGCCGCCGACCTCGTCGACGACCCGGAGCTGCGCGGCGAGATCGCGGCCGCGGTCGAGGACGCCAACCAGGCCGTCTCGCGGGCCGAGCAGATCCGCAAGTTCACGATCCTGCCGCACGACTTCAGCGAGGCGGGCGGCGAGCTGACGCCGACGATGAAGGTCAAGCGCAAGGTCGTCGTGGAGTCCTACTCCGACGAGATCGAGGCGCTCTACGCGGGGACCACCTCCGACTAGGGCTGACCCTCCACCGGCGCCCCTCCTCCCGGCGACGGCGGGTCGCGCCGCTCAGCGCGGCCCGTCGTCGCCGGTCAGGAAGCCGTGCAGCCGCGCCGCCGACGACGGTCCGCCCCAAAGCCGACGGACGCGGGCCCGCCCGGCGCGACCCATCGCCGTCGCGCGGGCGGGATCGGCGAGCAGGTCCGCGACCCGGTCGGCGACGTCCCGTCCCGCCACGACATGGCCGGTCACGCCGTCCTCGACGGTCTCCGGTGCTCCGCCGGAGTCGCCCGCGACGACGGGCAGTCCCGACGCCGCGGCCTCCAGCAGCGCGATCCCCAGCCCCTCGACGTCGAGCCCGCCCAGGTGGGTGCGGCACGGCAGGGCGAACACGTCCCCGGCGGCCTGGTGCGCGGCGAGCTCGGCGGCCGGCACCCCGCCGGTGGACACCACGGCGTCGGCGACCCCGGCCCGGGCCGCCAGTGCGCGCAGCCGGTCCCGGTAGGGCCCGCCGCCGACGAGCAGCAGCCGGGCGCCCGGCACCCGCGCCCGGATCCTCGGCAACGCCGCGACCAGCACGTCCTGACCCTTGCGCGGCACCAGCCGGGACACGCACGACACCACCGGCGCGTCCCCGAGCCGGTAGCGGGCCCGGACCGCGGCGCGGGCGGCCGGGTCGGGCGCGAAGCGCACGGTGTCCACCGGCGGCGGCAGGACCTCGACGGCCGCGTCCGGGCCGAGCGCACCGGCGAGCCGGCCGCGGGTCCAGCGCGAGACCGTGGTGACGACGTCGGCGTCCCGGCCGATCCGGTGCAGCGCCCGGCGCGCGCCGGGCAGCATCGACCAGCCGACCTCGTGGCCGTGCGTGGTGGCGACGACCCGCTCCACCCCCGCGTGGCGGCGCAGGTACGGGCCGAGCAGCCCCAGCGGCGCGGCCGCGCCGAACCAGACGGTCCGGGCGTCGTGCTCGCGGGCCAGCTCCGCGGCGCGCCGGGCGACCTCGGGGACCGGCAGCATCAGCGACGACCGGTGCCGGTGCACGGGGAACGGCAGCCCGGCGTCGTGGGCGGCGTCGCCGCGCCAGACAGGGGCGTGGACGGCGAGGGTGTCCGGCGGGAGCGCGCGGGCGAGGTCGGACAGGTAGGACTGGATGCCGCCGGGGCGGGGCGGGAAGTCGTTGGTCACCAGCAGCGTGCGCGCCACGGTCGGCGACGCTAGTCCCCGACGGGGTGGCGGCCCCCGGTGGTCGCCGGCGGACCGGGCAGAGGGATCGGAGCGGCGGGGTCGGGACGGCGGCTCCGCACGCGCACGGCGCGTCGGGGATGCGGGCCGCCGTCCGACACTCCGGGGAGCGGACGAGTTCCGCGTCCTCACCGCTGCGTGACCGGAACGGTCGCCCGCCGGCGTGGCACTGCTCCGCAGGAGTGGTGCCGGTCGCTCGACGGGACAGCAGGTGAGGATGTCGTGCTGTTCAGGTGAACGAGCGCGGCCGCCCACGGTGACGGTCCGGCCCGGCATTTCTCCGGCGCGGCCATTCTGTCGGACCCCTCCCCTAGCGTCCGCGGTACTCGACCACCTCGGGTCCGACGAAGGAGGAGCCATGATCGTCGACTGCGATCGCTGCGAGGTCCGCGGTGCCGCGTGCGGTGACTGCGTCATCGGGGTGCTGCTGGAGGTCCCGGAGGACGACCGACCGATCCCCTATCTCCCCGTCGACCTGCCGGCCGGCTCGGTGGACACGAGCGTGGCCACGGCCGGGGCCCCGGTGGAGTTCGCCGAGCCGGAGCGCCGGGCGTTGCAGGTGCTGGCCGAGGGCGGCCTCATCCCGCACCTGCGCCTGGTCGAGCCGGGCACACCGGCACGCACCACGCTGCCGATGCCGGTGGTCCCGCCGGCCGGGCGCCGGACCCGGCACCGTGACGTGGGGTGACCGGTCAGCCGCCGAGGCGGCGCAGCAGCACCGCGGACGCCACGGTGTGCGCGCCCCGGCGGCGCACCGAGCGCACGAGCTCCTGGTCCGAGGTCGCCACCAGCAGCGGCCTGCCCGCCGGTTCGGCGGCGACGAGATCGCGGACGACGTCGTCGGCGATCACTCCGGCGTCGCTGAACAGCACCCGCACCCCGCGGCTGCCGCGCACCGGCGCGGCGATCACCGCGGCGCCGTCGAACACCACGGTGATCTCGGCCCCGGTGCGGGCGCCCAGGGCGCTGAGCTGGGCCACCAGCCGGGAGCGCTGGTCGGCCAGCGGCAGGTCCGGGTAGCCGGTCTTGCTGACGTTGTAGCCGTCGACGATGAGGTGCACCGACGGCACGCTCAGCAGCGCGTCCAGCGCGGCCAGCCCGTCGACGGGTGCCGCGGCGCGTGCGCCCGCCGCGCGGTCGCCCGTGCCCGCGACCAGGTCCGCCGGCCGCGGTCCGCCCGCGCCGACGTCGAGCTCGCGGCGCAGGCCCGAGATCGCGCCGCTGACGGTGTCGAGCAGCAGCTCCAGGCGCACCTCGTCGCCGCGACGGGCCTCGCGGGCGGCCTGGCGGGCGGCGGCGACCTGACCGGCTGCGGCCTCGGCCCTGCGGCGTTCCCGGTCGGCACGCTCGCGCTCGGCGGCGGTCTCGGCGCGGGCCCGGGCGAGCTCCTCGTCGACGCCGCCGCGCAGCCGCGCGACCTCCGCCTCCAGCTCGCTGCGGGCGTCGAGCGCGGCACGCAGCCGGGCACCCTGGTCGCTGACCCGGCGGCGCATCTGCTGGTACTCGGTCTCCCGCTCGCCGACGAGCATGCGGGCCCGCTCCCGTTCCTCGACCAGCTCCGCACGGGCCCGTTCGAGCTCGGCGGTGAGCTTGTCGACCTTGGCCAGTGCCTCGTCGCGCTCGGCGCGCAGGTTCGCCAAGTCCGCGGTCTGTCCCACCTCGGCGACCCGCCGGTCCGCGAGCGGGTCGGCGGTGAGCAGCGCGACCGCGGCCGCATCGAGCTTGTCGACGGGCGCGGGCAGCGGCCCGGCCCCCTCCGCGGCTCCGGCGTCGCCGGCGGGCGCGCCGGTCCCGTCCGGGGACGGGTCGTCGGTGGGCCGTGGCGTGGAGGTCTCGGGGAGCTCCAGCTCACCGGGCCGGTTCTCGGCCCACCAGGCCACCACCGCGGCCCGGAACGCCGCGTCCTGCTGGAGCCGGGCCACCAGCACCTGCCCGCCGAGGCGGGCCCGCTTGGCGGGGGTGAACCGGGCGAAGCGGCGCAGCGGGGTGGGGACCTCCCCGGGCGGCAGCCCGCCCAGCGCGGTGCCCGCGATCTCCGCGAGCCGGGCCCGCAGCGGGGCGGGCAGCTCCGGCCAGTCGCCCGCGGCCGGTCCGCCGGGGCCCTCCCCGTCACGGGTACCGTCCTCGGCGCACGACGGCGGCCCGGAGCGCGTGGGCTCCGGTCGCTCCGTGTCGTCGTGCGCCATCTCTCCAGGTTATCCCCGCCCGCCCCGGACCGCCGTCGGCGCGGCCGTCCCCGTACGGGGCGTGCCCGATCGGTGGCGGCGCCGCGCCCGCCCGGGCCCCGGCCGGGCGTTCGAACATACTGTCGGACCCGACGGCTACGGTGCGGACGTGACCTCCTGCTCCCCGCAGCTCACCTTCGACGAGCTGGGCACGCCGCTACGCGACGTCACCTTCTGCGTGGTGGACCTCGAGACGACCGGCGGCAGCCACCGGACCGACGCGATCACCGAGGTCGGCGCCGTCGCCGTCCGCGGCGGCAGCCGGATCTCCGAGTTCGGCACCCTGGTCGACCCGGGCGTGCGGATCCCGGCCGACATCACTCGCCTGACCGGCATCACCACGGCGATGCTGCACGGCGCACCGCCGCTGGGCGCGGTCCTGCCGTCGGTGCTGGACATGCTCCGGGGCTCGGTCCTGGTGGCGCACAACGCCCCGTTCGACGCCGGATTCCTCAAGGCCGCCTGCGAGCGCCTCGACCGTCCCTGGCCCGGCCCCCCGGTCCTGTGCACCGCGCGGCTCGCCCGTGCCGTGCTGCCGCACGCCGAGTGCCCCAGCGTGAAGCTGGGCGTCCTGGCCCGGCACTTCGGGTGTGCCACCACCCCGGACCACCGGGCGCTGACCGACGCCAGGGCGACCGTCGAGGTGCTGCACCACCTGCTGGAGCGGATCGGGAACCTGGGCGTGCAGAGCCTGGAGGAGCTGCTGCAGCTCGTGCGGGACCGGGCCCCGCACCGGCCCACCACCACCCAGCGCCGCCGCAGGCATCTGGCGAACGACGTGCCCTCCGCGCCCGGGGTGTACCTGTTCCGCGGCGGCGACGGCCAGGTGCTCTACGTCGGCACCAGCGGTGACCTGCACCGACGGGTGCGGTCGTACTTCACCGCCGGGGAGAAGCGCCGCCGGGTCCGGGACATGCTCGCCCGCGCCGAGAAGGTCGACACGGTGGTCTGCGCGCACTCCCTGGAGGCCTCGGTGCGCGAGCTGGCCCTCATCGCCGCGCACCGCCCGCCGTACAACCGGCGCTCGCGCAACCCCGGCCGGGCCTACTGGGTGGTGCCGACGGCGGAGGCGTTCCCGCGGCTGTCGGTCGTCGCCACCCCGCGGGCGGGCGCCCTGGGCCCGTTCGGGTCGCAGCGGGCCGCGACCGACGTGCTCGACGCCGCGCTGGACGCGCTGCCGCTGCGCCGGTGCACGATCCGCATCCCGGCCCGGAACCCGTCGGCGACACCGTGCGCTCTGCACGAGCTGGGCCGCTGCGCCGCGCCGTGCGCCGGTCTACAGCCGGCCGAGGACTACGCGCCCGCCGTGCACGCCTGGGGCCACCTCGTCACGGGCAGGGACGACGGCCCGCTGCGGGTGCTGGCCGCCGAGGTCGACGACCGGTCCGCCGGCGGGCGCTACGAGGCCGCCGCACGGGCCCGGGACCGGCTGGCCACGCTGGCCGCCGGGGTCGACCGGGGCACCACCCTGGCCGCGCTCGCCGGGATCGACGAGCTGGTCGGCGCCCGGCCCGACGGCCGGGGCGGCTGGGAGCTCGCCGTGCTGGGGCACGGACGGCTCGCCGCGGCGGGCACCGCGCCGCGCGGGGTGCGGCCGATGCCGGTCGTCGAGGCGTTGCGGGCCGGCGCGCAGACGGTCCTGCCGGGCGACGGGCCGCTGCGCGGGGCCCCGTCGGAGGAGGTCCGGATCCTGCACCGCTGGCTCACCAGCGGCGGGACCCGGCTGGTGCACTGCGACCCGCCGTGGGCGGAGCCGGCGCGGGGCGGGGGCGCCTGGCGCACCTGGGCCGAGCGGGCCCGGGAGGCCTCGCACCGCACCGGTGACCGCTCCCCCGACGAACCGGCCGGGGTCTGAGGTCGCACGGAGACTGCACGGAGGCCGTACCGAGGCCGCAGGGAGGCCGCAGGGAGGCCGCACGCACGACGGCGGCCCCGCCGGAGACGGTGTCTCCGGCGGGGCCGCCGTGGAGTGCTTCCGGGCCGAGGCCCGGGCCGTGCTCAGTCGCGTGGCTGCTGCGGACGACCACCGTCGTCTGGGCGGCCCGCGAGCTCACCGTGCCCGGACTCGAGCTCCGCCCGCGCCTCGTGACGCCGGCGCGACTCCTCGAGCTCGCGCTCGTGGGCCTCGTGGCGGGCCGCGGCCAGCGCACGGGACTCCTCGACCGGGTCGGGCGTGAGCAGCGAACCGGAGACCGGCTCACCCGCCGAGCCCAGCTGGTTCATCCGCTTGGGCACCGAGGCGCCCTGGTACTCCAGCGGGATGGCGTGGCCGTGCGCGTCGACGCCACCCAGTGGCTGGTGCACCTCGATGAACTCACCGTGCGGGAGCCGCTTGATGATGCCCGTCTCGATGCCGTGCTCCAACACCGCGCGGTCCGACCGCTGCAGACCGATGCACCAGCGGTAGGCCACCCAGTACACGATCGGCGGCACGACGAGCAGACCGATGCGGCCGGCCCACGTCGTCGCGTTCAGCGAGATGTGGAAGAAGTACGAGATCCAGTCGTTGAACCCGCACATCACGAGCCACAGGTAGAACGAGATCGCCATCGCACCGAGCGCGGTCCGGACCGGCACGTCGCGCGGGCGCTGCAGCAGGTTGTGGATCGCGTCGTCGCCGGTGAAGCGCCGCTCGATCGACGGGTAGGCACCCGCGAGCACGAACAGCACCGGCAGGAAGCCCGCGGTGGGGATGAACGCCGCCGGGATCGTGTACGTCCCGAACAGGTAGAACTCCCACGGCGGGAAGATCCGGCCCATGCCCTCGGACCACAGCATGTAGAAGTCCGGCTGCGACCCGGCGGAGATGTGCGAGGCGTCGTACGGGCCGAGGTGCCAGATGGGGTTCATCTGGAACAGCCCCGAGATCAGCGCCAGCACACCGGCGACGACGAAGAAGAACGCGCCGCCCTTCGCCGCGAACTGCGGCATGATCCGCACGCCGACGACGTTGTTCTCGGTCCGGCCGGGGCCGGGGAACTGGGTGTGCTTCTGGTACCACACCAGCCCGAGGTGCACGGCGATCAGCGCGAGGATGATCCCGGGCAGGATCAGCACGTGGATGATGTAGAGCCGCGGGATGATCTCGGTCCCGGGGAACTCGCCGCCGAACAGCGCCCAGTGCACCCAGGTGCCCATGATCGGCACGGTCAGCGTGATGCCCGAGGCGATGCGCAGACCCACACCGGAGAGCAGGTCGTCCGGCAGGGAGTAGCCGGTGAAGCCGGCGAAGGTGCCCAGCAGGATCAGCACGATCCCGATGGTCCAGTTGGCCTCGCGCGGCTTGCGGAACGCTCCGGTGAAGAACACCCGGAACATGTGGATGATCATCGCCGCGACGAACAGCAGCGCCGCCCAGTGGTGCAGCTGGCGCATGAACAGCCCGCCGCGGACCTCGAGCGAGATCTCCAGGGCGGACTCGTAGGCACGCGACATGTGCACGCCGCGCAGCGGGTCGTACGGCCCGTTGTAGACGACCTCCTGCATGGAGGGGTCGAAGAACAGCGCCAGGTAGGTGCCCGACAGCAGCACGATGATGAAGCTGTACAGGGCGATCTCGCCCAGCATGAACGACCAGTGGGTCGGGAAGACCTTGTTGAACTGCTTCCGCAGACCCGCGGCCGCGTGGTACCGCTGGTCCGCCTGGTCGAGTGCTTCGCCGCCCTTGGCCGCGAGGCCCCCTGAGGAGGTGGTGGGTGTCGTGATCGAACTCATGTCGTCTTCGGCCTCTCCCAGAACGCGGGTCCGACGGGCTCCACGAAGTCGCTGCGGGCGACGAAGAAGCCCTCCTCGTTCACCGTGATCGGCAGCTGGGGCAACGGCCGGGCGGCCGGCCCGAAGACGGGCTCGGCATCCTGGGTGGCCAGGAACTGCGACTGGTGGCACGGGCAGAGAATGCGGTTGTCCTGCGCCTGGAACAGCGAGGTCGGGCATCCGAGGTGGGTGCAGACCTTCGACCAGGCGTAGAAGTCACCGTAGTTGAAGTTCTCCTGACCGGGGCGCTTCGTGACCTCGGTCCCGGGGCGGAGACGGATGAGCATGACCGACGCGTCCGAGGCGCGCTGCGCGTGCAGCAGCTCCTCCTCGTTGCCCCGCTCGCTCTCGCGGTACGGGAAGACCGTCATCATCGCGCCCGGCTCCATGTCCTCGGGTCGCACACGGGCGATCTCGGAGAGGATGCCGGTGTCGGTGCGCAGGTAGACCGTCTCGCCGTTCTCCGGACGCCAGCCGGTGTGCCACAGCGGGGCGTTCTCACCCTCGGCCCACGGGTTCCGGATGATGCCGCCGAGCGCGACGACACCGGTGCCGATACCGGCGACGGCCGCCGCCAGCCCGGCGCTGCGGATGATCAGCTTACGACGGCCGATCGTCGTGCCCTTGCCCGCGTCGGCGACCTGGGCCAGGAAGGTGGCGCGGTCGACGTCGGTGGACGGGCCGTCGTGACGCTGCTGGACCGCGGTCTCCGCGGGGAACAGCTTCTTGACCATCTGGATGACCGCGATGCCGATCGCGAGCACCGCGAACCCGAAGGTGAACCCGATCACCGGCGTGTACAGGGTGTACAGCTCGTGGCCGGGCTCGCCGACGTTGACGTACTCCCACGGCCACCAGATGAAGGCGACCACGAAGGCGAGCATCGAGATCGCCGAGATGAGGAACCACAGCGCGACCGAACGCTCGGCGCGCTTCTCCGCACGGGTCCCCGGGATCGGGAACGCGGGCGTGTTGTGCACGACCTCGACCTCGTCGAGCTCACCCGCCAGGCGGGCGAGCTGCTCGGGCGACATCGCGTCGAGCTCGTCCTTGGTCGGACGGCGGTCCGACCCGGTGCTGACTTCGCTGCTCAACTCTTCGCCCCCAGCCAGATCGCGAACCCGACGAGACCGGACATCACGACGGCGAAGATGAAGACACCCTCGGCCGTCGGGCCGAGACCCAGCAGCGCGTAGCCGCCCGGGTCGTTGGCGTGGTTCACCGACTTGATGTACGCGATGATGTCCTGCTTCTCCTGAGGCGTGAGCTGCTGGTCGGAGAAGCGCGGCATGTTCTGCGGGCCGGTCTGCATCGCGGTGTAGATCTGCTCCTCGTTGGCCGGCTCGAGCGCGGGAGCGTACTTGCCGGACGACAGCGCGCCGCCGACACCGGTGAAGTTGTGGCAGGACGCGCAGTTCAGGCGGTACAGCACGCCGCCGCGACCGGGGTCGTCGCCGCGCAGCGCCTCGCCGCGGGCGGCCGGCGTGACCGGGCCACCGCCGTTGGCCTGGATGAACGCGCCCAGCGCCTCGAGGTTCGCCCGGCCCTCCTGCGTCTCCGGGTCGAAGATCGGCAGCGGGTGCTTGCGGGCGGCCTGGGCCTCCTGGCGCGCCATCGGCATACGCCCCGAGGACACCTGGAAGTACACCGCGGCGTCTCCGACGCCGATCAGGCTCGGGCCGCGGTCCTCGACGCCCTGCAGGTTCGCGCCGTGGCACGTGATGCAGGTGTTGTTGTAGAGCTGCTCGCCCTTGGCGATCAGCGCGGTGTCCTGCTGGGCCTGGGCGACCTGCGGCTGCGGCGCGAAGGCGGCGTAGAGGAAACCGACGGACAGCAGGCCCAGCCCGATGGCGAGGGCGCCGGCGATGCGGCGCTTCACCTTGCCGTGCGGACGGGTGCGGCCCCCGGCCTTCTCGTCCGGCCGTTCGACCGGTGGTGGGTTCTGGTTCTCGGTCATCGCTGGGGGTCTTCCAACCTCGACGTCGTGGCGGGTGCTGTCAGGGGACGGGCGGCGCGATCGGTCAGCGGATGAAGTAGATCGTGGCGAACAGCCCGATCCACACCACGTCGACGAAGTGCCAGTAGTAGGACACCACGATCGCCGCGGTGGCCTGGGCGGGCGTGAACTTGCTGAGCTTCGTGCGGATGATCAGGTACACGAACGCGACGAGGCCGCCGACCACGTGCAGACCGTGGAAGCCGGTCGCCAGGTAGAAGACCGACCCGTAGGAGCTGGACGAGATCGTCGTCGCGTGCTCCTCCACCAGGACGAGGTACTCGTAGGCCTGGCCGAGGACGAAGATCGTGCCCATCACCAGCGTCACGACGTACCAGCGGCGCAGGCCGAAGACGTCGCCGCGTTCGGCGGCGAACACGCCGAACTGGCAGGTGAACGAGGACGCGACCAGGATGATCGTGATCGTGAGCGCGTACGGGACGTTGAGCTCGGTGGGCGGTGGCGGCCAGGGACCGTCGTTCTGCGCCCGCGCGGTGAAGTACATCGCGAACAGCCCGGCGAAGAACATCAGCTCGCTGGAGAGCCAGACGATGGTGCCGATGCTGACCAGGTTGGGGCGGTTCAGCGAATGGATCCGCGCGCTGATGTTGGGTGCCGCTGTCGTCACGTCGGGCATTATGACCCGAGCCGAACTTCTACGGCTTGTCGGGATACCCCTCACCGCATCACGATCGGCGAACGGACCCGATGATCGGGAACTCATCGCCTGGTCGGGCCGACGGAGCGGCCGCCACGCGGCCCCGGCCCGGATCGCCGACACGACAACGTTCGGGGGTGTCGGGAGGTTCCCCTAGTATCGCCGGCGTGAGCGGACGAGCGGCAGAGATCGGCAGCGCGGCCGGGTCGGGGACTGGGACCAGCACGGTGCTGGTCTACAGCCACCGTCCCGAGGTCCGCGAGAGCATCATCGAGGCGGTCGGGCGGCGACCCGCGCCGGACGTGGGCCGGGTGCGCTGGGTGGAGGCGGCTGGAATCGCCGAGGTCCTCGCGGCCTGCGACGCGGGTGAGGCCGACCTGCTGGTCCTCGACGGCGAGGCCCAGCCGACCGGCGGGATGGGCGTGGCCAAGCAGCTGCGTCACGAGATCGTCGACTGCCCGCCGATCGTGCTGACCGTCCGCCGCCGGGACGACCGCTGGCTCGCCACCTGGTCGGAGGCGGACGCCGTGCTGGTGCACCCGCTCGACCCGATCGAGGCGGCCGAGGTGGTCGCCCAGGTCCTGCGCGACCACCGACCCGGCACCCTGACCCAGCAGCAGTAGCGAGACAGAGGACACCTCACGTCGTGAGCGCACCCACCTGGCCCTCCGTGATCGGCCGCCTGATGCGTGGCGAGGACGTCACCGCCGACGAGGCGACCTGGGCGATGGGTCAGGTCTTCGCCGGGGAGGCGACCCCGGCGCAGCTCGCCGGGTTCCTCGTCGCACTGCGCGCGAAGGGCGAGACGCCCGCGGAGATCTCGGGCATGGCCGACGCGATGCTCGCCCACGCGGTGCGGGTGCACGTGCCTGGCCGTTCGGTCGACGTCGTCGGCACCGGCGGGGACCAGGCGCACACGGTGAACATCTCCACGATGGCGGCGATCGTCGTCGCGGCGGCGGGTGCGCCGGTCGTCAAGCACGGCGGGCGCGCGGCGTCGTCGCAGTGCGGGACGGCCGACGTGCTCGAGGAGCTGGGTGTCGCGATCGAGCTGACCCCGGCCGCGGTCGAGCGGTGTGCCGCGGAGCTGGGGATCGCGTTCTGCTTCGCCCAGTCCTTCCACCCCGCCATGCGCTACGCCGGCGGGGTCCGTCGCGAGCTCGGGGTGCCGACCGCGATGAACCTGCTCGGGCCGCTGTCCAACCCGGCCCAGCCCGAGACCGGTCTGATCGGCTGCGCCGACCCGCGGCACGCCGCGACGATGGCCGAGGTCTTCGCCCGGCGCGGCAAGTCGGTGCTGGTGGTGCGCGGCGACGACGGGCTCGACGAGCTGACCACCACCGGGCGCAGCACCGTCTGGATCAGCGACGGCGGCACCGTCCGCGAGGAGCGGCTCGACCCGGCCGACCTCGGGGTCGGCGTGGTCACCGCCGAGGACCTGCGCGGCGGCACCCGGCAGGTCAACGCCGCCGTGGTCCGCGACCTGGTGGCCGGCAAGAGCGGCCCGGTGCGCGACGCGGTGCTGCTCAACGCCGCGGGCGCGCTCGCCGCGCACCGCGGGATCGGCACCGACCTCACGGCCGCGATCGGGGACGCGCTCGACGCCGTCGCCGCGGCCGTGGACTCCGGCGCCGCGTCCGACCTGCTCACCCGCTGGGCGGCGCTGTCCACCGAGCTGGCCGCCTGAGGGAACCGGCACCACCGTCCACGGGACCGCGGCCCGGGCGGTCCGGCCGGTTCGTTCGTGCAGCGTCGTCCGCCGTCCCGGCCCGCGACGGTACCGCGGGCCGGGACGGTGCTCAGTCGAGGCCGATGGCGAAGGCCGCGTCGGTGTCGGCCTTGGAGTAGGACCGGAACGCGATGTGCGTGTCGGTCCCGACGACGCCGTCGATCCGGCTGAGCCGGCTGGCGATCACGTCGGCGAGCTGCTCGTGCTCGCGCACCTTGACGATCGCGATCAGGTCCACGTCGCCGGCACAGGAGTAGACCTCCGACACGCCGTCGAGGTCCGCGATGGCCTGCGCGGTCTCGGGGATCCGGTCGGCGGCGGTGTGCACCAGGACGATCGCGGTGATCACGGTGGGGCTCCCCCTCGGGTCAGGGCGTGGCGGACACCGGTCAGGCTACGTGGGGGCATCCCCTGTGGCGCAGGCCGCATCCGGTTGCTACTGTCACCGTCATGCGCACCGTCGAGCACACCCTTGCTCCGGCCGCAGCGCTGCCCGCACTCATTCCCGCGGTAGTAGCACTGCGCGTCGGCTGATCCAGGCCGCCGACGCGCCCGCGCCGCAATCCCGGCGCTTTCCTCCCGCACACCGCGGTGAGGATCTTCGAGACCTGGCTCGCGTTCCCGCTTCTCTCTCGCGCAACGCACGGAGCCGCACGATCATGAGCATCACCGCCGACCGCCCCACCACCACCTTCTCCTTCCCCACCGGTACCGGTGGCGCCGCGGACATCGCGTCCCGGATGCCCCGCCGGCACACCGTCGTCACCGGCGACGGGATGGCCGGGGTCATGCAGATCGCCTCGGCGCTGCAGAGCTGTGGCCGCACGCTGCGCGAGTTCTGCGTCGACGTCCGTGAGGGCGTCGCCTACAGCTCGGTCACCTGCACCCTGTCGATGACGCCCGACGAGGCCGACGACTTCACCCGCGGCATGGGCGCCATGCCCTGCGTCCTGGCCGTCGACCCGTACTGAGCCGGACTGAGCCGGACTGACCAGCACCGAGGCTACGGGCCCGCGGCCGCTACGGCCGTGAGCTGCGGCTGCGGGCCGCGTCGAGCATCTCGGCCCGGTCCGCGATCTTGACCCGTTCGGTGCCGCCGCGCCACTCCCCGAGGGCGATCTCGGCGGCGTCGAGACGCAGCCAGTCCTCCCACAGCACGGGGTCGACGCCGTAGGAGCGCATCCGCTCGACGACGGCGTCGCCACCCGGCCGCGGCGGCGTCGCCAGGTCCGGCAGGTCGGCCAGCACCGACTCCGCGGTCTGTGCGCCGTCGCCCTTGTTGGTGCCGATCACCCCGGTCGGGCCCCGCTTGATCCACCCGGCCACGTAGCTGCCGCGCACGGGCTCCCCGCCGAGCAGCACCCGTCCGGCCTCGTTCGGGACGGTGCCGGTCGCCGGGTCGAACGGCAGCCCCTCGATGGGCTCGCCCGCATAGCCGATGGCCCGCACGACCAGGCCCGCCTCCACGGTCTCGACCTCACCCGTGCCGTGCACCCGGCCGTCGGCGTCGACGGCGTTGCGTTCGACCACGACGGCGCCGACCCGGCCGGTGCCGTCGTCGACGAGCCGGACCGGCGACCGCAGGAACCGCAGGTGGATGCACCGGCGCGCACCGGTCGCGGACCGGGCGGCCCATTCGGTGAGCATCTCGATGTTCTGGCGCATCCGCCGTTCCTCCGGCTCGGCGACGCCCGCGGCGAGCAGGCCGTCGTCGTGCACCACGACGTCGACGTCGTCGAGACCCCCGAGACCGCGCAGCTCGGCAGGGGTGAACTTCACGTGCGGCGGGTCACGCCGGACCAACACGTGCACGTCGGTGACCGCGCTCGCCCGCAGTGCGTCGAGCACCGCGTCGTGCGCGTCGGTGGCGGCGAGGTCCTCGGCGGGGCGGGCAAGGACCCGCGCCACGTCGACGGCGACGTTCCCGGCGCCGACCACGACCGCGCCGAGGCGGTCGAGCAGCGGGCCGGGGCCCACCGCGTCGGGGTGCCCGCAGTACCAGGACACGAACGCCCCGGACCCGACCGAGCCCGCGAGATCCTCCCCCGGGACGCCGAGGTCGCGGTCGACCGCGCTGCCGGTGGCGTGCACGACGGCGTGGTAGTGCTCCCGCAGCGCCTCCCCCGGGATGCCGCCGGGACCGACGTGCACGTTGCCGAGGAACCGGACGCGGTCGCTGTCGTCGAAGGTCCGCACCAGCGCCCGGATGACCGACTTCATCTTCACGTGGTCGGGAGCGACGCCGTAGCGGACCAGACCGTAGGGCGCGGGCAGCCGGTCGATCACGTCCACGTGCACCGCCGGGTCCCCCGCCAGCAGCGCCTCCGCGGTGTACAGGCCGGACGGTCCGGATCCGATGACGGCGATCCGGGCGGGTCGTGGGCTGAGGACCTGCGGGGTCGACACGTGCGCACCTCCGAGCCGGGGACGGTGACGACGCTAACAGCGATGACCCGTCCGGGCGATCACCGACGCAGCGCGGTGCCGACGGCGCGCACCGCGGTCCGCCCGTCGGGCAGCAGCAGCTCCGTACTCAGGGTGCGGAAGCGCCGGCCGTCGCGGATCGCGACGGTGCGGGTCCGAAGCCGGTCGGTGACCTGCACCGGCCGCAGGAACTCCACCGTCGTCGACAGCGGCCGGGCGTCGCCGGCACCGGGGCGCGCGGACTGGGCCGCGGCGGCGAGCCCGGACAGGACCGCGCCGTGGGTGGTGCCGTTGAGGTTGGTCGTCGAGGGGCCGGGGGTGAACACGACATCGCCGTCGGCGTCGCGCTCGAGGTTCTCCGGCCGCAGCCGGGTGGCGTCGAACGGCGGCAGGGCGGCCCGCACGTCGGTGCCGGGCGCGGTGGCGTAGGGATCGGTGGTGTCGGGAGCGGTGGGGCCCGGGGCGGGAGCGGTCGCGAGCCCGCCGGGGCCCGCGGGGACACCGGTCAGCGCGAAGGTCGCGACGACGTGCGCCACGGCGACCCCGGTGTCGTCGTGCATCTCGGCCCGGCCGACACCGACGGCGTCGTCGAGGTGCAGCAGGGTCAGCTCGGCGCGCAGCCACCGCGCGTCCGGCGCGGGGATCCCGGCCAGGTCCAGGCGCAGGTCGACGGTGGGGGCGCCGGCAGCGAGGCGCGCGGTGGAGAACACGAGGTAGCCCAGGCCCGCGTCCGCGAGGAGCGCCGGGACCACCGGGAGGACCCGGCCGTCGGCGGTGCGGACGCCGTCGTGCAGAGGGGCGCGCACCACCGTGCGCTCCCGCGTCGACGACGGGTCGGGGACCATCCCGAGGCCGGACTCGACCGGCGCGCGCCGCAGCCGCTCCCGGGAGCCCGGTCCGGGCCTGGTCTGCTGCGGTTGCGTCGTACCGGTCATGATCCCATCGTGCGTCACCCCGGGGGTGCTCCCGGCTCCGGGTCCCGGTACCCGGCGGTGAGCAGCGCCGCCGCGTCGTTGACGGCGCGCCGGTCGCGGTGAGGACGCGCACCCGGCGATCGCGCCGGTCAGCCCGCCGTACGGGCGTACCGGCTCACCGGGCGGGCGAGCCCGAACCGGTCCCGCAACGTGCCGTCGTAGTGGGCGGGCGCCCAGGCGTCACCGAGCGCGGGGAGCAGGCCGTCGACGATCTCGTCCACCCCGGACGGCAGCGCGAGCGGGACCAGGACGAACCCGTCGGCGGCACGCTCCTCGGCGGCGTCGCGCAGGAGGGCGGCGAGCTCGGCCGGGTCGCCGACGTGGCGCAGCGTGGCCGGACCGGTGTCGGCGCCTGCCGGAGCGAGGGCGTCGAGCTCACGCAGCCGGGCGGGGGCGTCGTCGCCCAGCAGGGTCTCGACGTCGAGCAGCACGGTGACCTGCTCGGGGTCGCGCCCGGCGCCGGCGACGGCGACCCGGACCTGGTCGCGGGCCTCGGCGGCACCGGCGACCGTGTCGGCCGCGACCCGGACGACATCGGCGTAGCGGCCGACGGTCGCCAGCGCGGCGGGCTCGTCGCCGCGCAGCACGGTCAGCGGCTGCCCCTGCGGCGGGCGCGGTGTGATCGACGGCCCGGCCACCGAGAAGAACTCGCCGGTGAAGTCGATGTGGTGGAGCCGGTCGCGGTCGACGAAGCGCCCGGTGGCGGCGTCGCGGATCTCGGCGTCGTCCTCCCAGGAGTCCCACAGCCGCGCGGCGACCTCGATCACCTCGCCGGCCTCCTGCCAGAGCGAGGCCGCGTCGCGGGCGGCGCGTGCACGGCCGAACAGGTCGGCCTCGGCCTGGGTGCGCGACACCTCGGGCTGCCACCCGGCCCGGCCGGTGGACACGAAGTCGAGGGTGGCCACGGCCTTGGACAGGTGGAACGGCTCGGTGTGCGTGACGGTCACCGTCGGCACCACCCCGATGCCGGGGACGGCGGGCGCGACCCGGGCGGCGACGGCGACGGCGTCGAGGGTGCCGGGCAGCGCGGCCGGGTCGGCGCCGGGCGGCTGCAGCGAGTCGGGCAGAGCGACGAGGTCGAGGCCGCCGCGCGCCGCGGTGCGCACCAGGTCCAGGTGGTACGGGGCGGTGAACAACCGGGCCGGGTCGGCGCCGCCGAGCCGCCACGCGGCGGGGTGGCGCCCCGCCGCTCCGAGTTCGACCGCCAGATGCAGACGTCCGCTCACCGTGCCTCCGTCGCTCGTGTTCAGCTCCTGACCGAGCCAACCCGTCGCGGACGCGGTCTGTTCCCGGCTACCCGGCAGCGCGCAGGTCCGCCTCGATCGCGGCGGCGCAGGCGCGCAGCTCGGGCAGGATGTCCGCGCGCAGGCCGTCGGCGTCGTTGCGGGAGGCGTGGGTGGAGACGTTCGCGGCCGCGACGACCCGCCCCGCGCGGTCGTGCACCGGCACCGCGACCGAGCGCAGCCCGGCCTCCAGCTCCTGGTCGACGACGCAGTACCCGTCCACACGGACCCGGTCCAGCTCGGTGCGCAGCTGCTCCCGGGTCGAGACGGTGTGCGCGGTCAGCGCCGCGGGCTCCAGCGCGGCGAGGTGGGTGTCGAGGTCGGCGGGTGGGAGGGCGGCGAGCAGGACCCGGCCCATCGACGTCGCCCAGGCGGGGAAGCGGGTCCCGATCGTGATCGTGACGGTCATGATCCGCGAGGTGGGGACGCGGGCGACGTAGACGACGTCGTAGCCGGTGTGCGGGTCGCCGTCGAGCACCGACACCGACGCGGACTCGCGCACCGTCGCGACCAGCCGTTCCAGGTGCGGGGCGGCGATCTCGGGCAGCCCCATCGCGGACAGGTAGGACCAGCCGAGCTCCAGCACCCGCGGGGTCAGCGCGAACAGCCTGCCGTCGGTACGGACGTAGCCCTCCTCGGCGAGGGTGAGCAGGAACCGGCGCGCCGCGGCGCGGGTGAGCCCGGTGGCACGGGCGACGTCGGCGAGGGTCTGCTGCGGGCGCTGCGCGTCGAAGGACCGGATGACGGCCAGACCGCGGGCCAGCGAGCGGACCTGCTCGGTGCGCGGGGCGCTCACCCGGGCCGCCCGGCGAGGACGGTGTCGACCAGGTCGACGGCGTGCCCGGTGCCCGAGCCCTGGGCGCCCGCGGCGAGGGCGAGGTTGCGGCCCATCGCCCCGGGGTGCACCTGCAGCCCCTCCAGGCTCACCCGCAGCCGGGCCGCGGCACCCGCGGTGACCCGCAGCAGCGCGACGAGCGTCTCCCACTCCGCGTGCCAGGCCCCGGCGGCGCGCTGGAACTCCTGCTCGGCGCCCGCGAGCAGCGTCGCGACCAGGCCGGGTGCGCGCTTCGCGGCGCCACGGGCGGTGACGGCGGCGGCCGGGTTGCGCTTGTGCGGCATCGACGACGAGTCCCCCGGCGCGGACTCCGACACCTCGCCGAGCTCGGTGGCGGACAGCAGCACCACGTCGCCCGCGGGCTTCGCACAGGCCCCGGCAGCCACGCCGAGTGCCCCGGCGAGCTCGCCGATGCGGCTGCGTTCGGTGTGCCACGGCACGCCCTGCGGGGCGAGCCCGAGCCGCGCGGCCAGTGCGTCGGCGACGGCCGGGCCGTGCGGGTGGACGGCCGCGAGGGTGCCCGCGGCGCCGCCGTAGGAGACCGGCAGGGCGTCGAGCATCCGGTCGAGACCGGTGCGCGCCCGGTCCAGCCCGGTGCACCAGGTCGCGGCGACCAGGCCGAAGGTGGTGGGCAACGCCTGCTGGCCGAGGGTGCGGGCCGCGCACGAGGTGTCGCGGTGGGCGGCGGCGAGCGCGGCCGCGGCGTCGGCGCAGGCCGCGAGGTCGGTGACGATGCGGTGCCCGGCCCGACGGGTGAGCAGCATCAGCGCAGTGTCCATGACGTCCTGGCTGGTCGCGCCCGGGTGCACCGCCCGCTCGGCGCCGGGCTGGATCCGCGCCGCGGCCGCCTTGAGCCGTTTGACCAGCGGGATGACCGGGTTGCCGCCCTCGACCGACTCGGCGGCCAGCGTGTGCGGGTCGAGGCCCGCGACGGCGGCGACGGCGCGTTCCACCGCGTCGGCGTCGTGCTCGGCGACCGCGCCCTGCTCGGCGGCGACGGCCGACAGCGCCAGCTCGACCTCCAGCAGGGCGGCGATCCACGCGCCGTCGTCGAGCAGGCCGTCGACCCGGTCGGTACCGGACAGGGGCCCGAGCAACGTGTTCGCCATGCGTACGAGCGTACGGCCTGCGACCGCCGGGAGGAGGACGTCCGCGCGCCCGGCAGGCAGAATGGCCCGACGTGTTGACCCACATCCTGCTCGACCTCGACGGCACCCTCGTCGACTCCGCCCCCGGCATCCTCGGCTCGATGCGCCGCGCCATCGACGAAGTGGGCCTGGACGTCCCCGAGTCCGCGCTCGGCACCCACCTGCTCGGCCCGCCGCTGTACCGCAGCCTGCCCCCGATCCTCGGCGAGGAGGGCGCCGCCGCGGTGCTGCCGGTGTACCGACGGGTCTACGGTGACGAGGACGGCTGCCTGGACTGCACTCCGTACCCCGGCGTCGAGGAGCTGCTGCGCGCACTGTCCGCGGCCGGCGTGACGATGGCCCTGGCCACCAGCAAGGCCGAGCCGCCGGCCCGCCGGATCATCGCCCACCACGGCTGGACCGACCTGTTCACCGAGATCGTCGGCGACACCCGCACCGCGGACCGGCCGACCAAGGGCGCCGTGGTCGCCGAGGCGCTGCGCCGGCTCGGGCACCCGTCCGGCGCCGACGAGCCGTTGATGGTCGGTGACCGGCTGCACGACGTCGAGGGCGCCGCCGAGCACGGCCTGCGCTGCGTCGGCGCGGGCTGGGGCTACGCCGAGCCCGGTGAGCTGATCGCGGCGGGCGCGGACACCGTCTACGACTCCGCGGACGAGCTCCGGGTCGCCCTGCTGGGCCGAACAGGTGGTCCGACAGGGCGGGACGGCGCATCCGCGGCGGGCCTTCGCCGGCAGCCCCTCAGCTGAGACCCGGCCGGGCGGCCCCCTCCGTCCGACCCGTGCCGGGGACACGGACGGGCCGATATACACCGGACATGACGGTCGTCGCGCTGTACCGGTACCCGGTCAAGTCCATGCTCGGCGAGTCCCTGACCCGGGCCACCGTCACCGGGCGGGGGCTGCTGGGCGACCGCGCCTACGCGGTGCTCGACACCGAGAGCGGGAGCATCGCCAGCGCCAAGGTGCCCAGGCGCTGGCTCGGGCTGCTCGACTTCGCGGCCCGGTTCGTCGCCGAGCCGGTGCCCGGGGAACCGCTGCCGCCGGTCGAGATCACCTTCCCGGACGGCTCGGTCCTGCGCAGCGACGACGAGGGCCTGGACACCGCGCTGTCGGCCGCGCTCGGGCGGGACGTGTCGCTGGTCTCGGTCCCGCCGGAGGGCAGCCACTTCGAGGAGCTGTGGCCCGACATCGAGGGCCTCACCCCGCAGCAGCTCGCCCCGCGCGCGCTCATCGAGGCCACGACGACCCGGCACGAGGACTCCGGCGAGGCCATCAGCCGGTTCGACATCTCCGCGTTCGGGGCGCCGGGCACGTTCTTCGACCTGTCGTCGCTGCACCTGCTCACCGAGTCCACCCTCGACCGGCTCCGCGAGCTCGCGCCGGAGGCGACCTTCGACCCGCTGCGCTACCGGCCGAACATCGTGCTCCGCGCCGACTCCTCTTCCGACGGTGGCCACGGCTTCGTCGAGAACGACTGGCCGGGTAGCACCTCGACGATCGGCGAGGAGGTCCGGCTCTCTTTCTCCTTCGCCACCATGCGGTGCGTCATGACGACGCTCCCCCAGGGCGACCTGCCCGACGACCCGGACACCCTGCGCACGATCGCGAAGCACAACCGCATCGAGATCCCGCAGATCGGCGGGGTCTGGGCGTGCGCCGGCGTGTACGCCGAGGTCGCCGCGGGCGGGGAGATCGCCGTCGGCGACCCGCACACCGCCCCCGCCCCGGCCTGACCCACGCCGCGCCCGCCCGACCGACGGTGCGCCGCGACGGCGACGGTCGCCGAGATGCAGCTCAGCGGGGTACGGGGCACCCTCGGGCCCCGCTGAGCTGCATCTCGGCGCGTGGACACCACTCCGGTGGTGTTCGCAGAGCGAACGCTTGTGCGTCTGTCGTACGCCGCGTACCGTCGTCGGCGACGGAGGTGCGTGATGGACAAGGTGGTGGCATCCGCCGCGGAGGCGGTCGCCGACATCGGCGACGGGGCGTCGCTCGCGGTCGGCGGGTTCGGCATGTCCGGGGTTCCGACGGTGCTGATCGCGGCGCTGCTGGAGCAGGGCGCGACGGACCTGGAGACGATCTCGAACAACCTGGGCGTCGACGGCTTCGGCCTGGGCACCCTGCTCGCCGCCGGGCGCATCCGGCGCACGATCGGCTCCTACGTCGGCAACAACAAGGAGTTCGCCCGCCAGTACCTCGCCGGCGAGCTGGAGCTGGAGCTGACCCCCCAGGGCACCCTCGCCGAGCGGCTGCGGGCCGGCGGCGCGGGCATCCCGGCGTTCTACACCCCGGCCGGGGTGGGGACGCTGGTCGCCGAGGGCGGGCTGCCCTGGCGCTACGCGGCCGACGGCTCGGTCGCCGTCGAGTCCCCGGCCAAGGAGACCCGCGAGTTCGACGACGTGACCTACGTCCTCGAGCGTGCCCTCACCCCGGACTTCGCGCTGGTCCACGCCTGGAAGGGCGACCGGCACGGCAACCTGGTGTTCCGGCGCGCGGCGCGCAACTTCAACCCGGACTGCGCCGCGGCCGGGCGGACGACGATCGCCCAGGTCGAGCACCTGGTCGAGCCCGGGGAGATCGACCCCGACGAGGTCCACACCCCCGGCATCCACGTGCACCGCGTGCTGCACGTCCCCGACGTCGAGAAGCCGGTCGAGTTCAGGACGGTGCGTTGACCATGGCCCTCAACCGTGACGAGATGGCCGCCCGGGTCGCGGCGGAGCTGCCCGACGGCGCGTACGTCAACCTCGGCATCGGCATGCCGACCCTGGTCCCCGGGCACATCCCCGAGGGCCGGACGGTCGTGCTGCACTCGGAGAACGGGATCCTCGGCGTCGGCCCCGTCCCCACCGACGACGAGGTCGACCCCGACCTCATCAACGCCGGCAAGGAGACCGTCACCGTCGCCGCCGGTGCCGCCTTCTTCGGCTCCGCCGAGAGCTTCGGCCAGATCCGGGCCGGGAAGCTCGACGTGGCCGTCCTGGGCGGGATGGAGGTCGCCGCGAACGGTGACCTCGCGAACTGGGCGATCCCCGGCAAGATGATCAAGGGGATGGGCGGCGCGATGGACCTCGTCCACGGCGCGCGCTCGGTGATCGTGATGATGGACCACGTCTCCAAGGACGGGTCCCCCAAGATCGTGGAGCGGTGCTCGCTGCCGATCACCGGCCTCGGCTGCGTCACGAAGATCGTCACCGACCTGGCCGTGATCGACGTGACGCCGGACGGGCTCGCACTGGTCGAGACCGCGCCCGGCGTCACCGCCGACGAGGTACGGGAGAAGACCGGCGCTCCGCTGCGCTGACCCCGCCCCGTTGCACCGACGGCTGCCCCGCCGGGCGCGCCCCCTCGGTCGCGTCCGGCGGCGGCGCGTCCCTCAGGCGGGCGCGCCCGGCGTGACCGGCAGCCGGGACAGGCCCCGGACCAGCGTCGACTCGCGGTAGACGAGCTCCGAGGGATCGACAGCCAGTGCCAGGTCCGGTCGCTGCGCGATGAGCTTGCCGATCGCCACCCGCCCCTCGGTGCGGGCCAGCTGCGCGCCCAGACAGAAGTGGATGCCGTGCCCGAAGAACACCCCGGACGAGGAGTCCCGGGTGATGTCGAGGCGATCCGGGTCCGCCAGCCACTCCGGGTCCCGGTTGGCCGCGGCGAGCCCCAGCATCACGGTCGACCCGGCGGGGATGGTCACCCCGGAGTACTCGACGTCCTCGCCGGCGAAGCGCATCGGGGCGTTGGAGACCGGGGACTCGAAGCGCAGGAACTCCTCCACCGCCGAGTTGATCAGCGACGGGTCGGCCTTCAGCCGGGCGTGCTGCTCGGGGTGGGTCAGCAGGGCGAGCACGCCGTTGCCGATCAGGTTGACCGTGGTCTCGTGCCCGGCGATGAGCAGCAGGGTCGCCATCGCGACGAGTTCCTCGGACGACAGCCGGTCGCCGTCGGCGTCGCTGACGGCGAGCAGGCCGGACAGCAGGGCGTCGTCGGGCTCGGTGCGCCTGCGCTCGATCAGCTCGGAGAGGTAGCCGTTCAGGCTGCCCATCGCGGCGAACTTCTCCTCCTGCGGGGAGTCGTCGACCAGCACCGACGACCAGGCGGAGAACCTGTCGCGGTCCTCGGCGGGCACACCCAGCAGCTCGCAGATGACCAGCACCGGGACGAGGAACGCGTACTGGCGCATCAGGTCGACGGGGCCCTCGGCGGGCAACGCGTCGAGCAGCTCCTGGGTGATCTCCTCGACCCTGGGCTGCAGGTCGTTCATCCGCCGCACGGTGAACGAGCGGCCGACGAGCTTGCGCAGCCGGGTGTGGTCCGGCGGGTCCATCAGGATCATCATCGGGATCGGCGCGGCCGGCTGGCCCTCGCGCTGGCCGGCGGGCAGCGTGTACCGCCAGTCCTTGCTCAGCCGCGGGTCGACGAACGCGGCGCGGACGTCGGCGTACCGGCTGATCAGCCACACCTTCCCGTCCGGCAGTGCGAGCTCCCGCACCGGCTCCTCGGTGCGCAGGGCCGCGTAGGCGGGGTGCGGGTCGGTCCAGAAGTCGCCCGAGAACAGGTCGTGCGTCTCGGTGCCGGTGGTGGTCAGCGCCATGGGTCCATCGTGCCAGCCAGTGGTAAGCGAGCGCTTACGTCAATCGTGTGACGGAGCACGCAGCCGGGTCGAGATCGATGTCGGCCGGCGACGGCCGGCCGAGGACGACCGACGCGGCCAGCGCGGCCAGCGCCGGCGCGGACTCGATGCCCGACCCGCCCTGCCCCGCGACGAAGAAGAAGCCGGGATGCTCCGGGCGCGCACCCAGCACGGGGGCACGGTCGGGGGCGAAGGTCCGCAGCCCCGCCCATGCGGTCCGGACCGACCGCAGCCCCAGCGTGGTAGCCGGACCCACCCGGTCCAGGGCGAGGGCGACGTCGAGCTCGTCGGGACGGGCGTCGCCCGGCTCGGCCGGGGTCTCGTCGGCCGGGGAGACGAGCACCGTGTCCGCCTCGGCCTTGAGGTACCAGCGCTCGGCGGCGTCGACGACCATCGGCAGGACGGCGCCGTCGACGGTGAGCACCGACGGGTCGGCGACCGGGCAGGCCGCGATCGTGCGCCGGTAGGGGGTCAGCCCGGCACCGGGCACGCCGGCGAGTGCCGCCACCGCGTCGGCCCAGGCGCCGGCCGCGTCGACGACCGTCTCCGCCCGCACCCGGTGCCCGGCGGCCGTCGTGGCGGTCCAGCCGGAGCCGTCCCGCTCCAGCGCGGCCACCCGGGCCCCGCGCAGCACGGTGCCGCCGCGGGCGCGCAGCCCGCGCCGGTAGCCGTCGTGCAGGGCGGCGGTGTCCACGTCGCAGGCACCGGCGGTCCACGCGGCCGCACGCGGAGCACGGCGCAGCACCGGCACGCGTCGCCAGGCCTGCGCGGGGTCCAGGGCGACCGGGGCGCCGGGCTCGCCGTGCTGCTCGCGCACCGTCGTGGCGAGGTGGTCGGCGGCCAGGTCGTCGTCGGCGACGTGCAGGACCGGGCGCGGGCTCAGCAGCGGTGGTGTGCCGAGCAGCGCGGGCAGTGCGGCGAACCGCGGGCCCGAGGCGTCGATCAGCGCGCGGAACGGACCGGAGCCGTGCCCGGGGATGTAGGTCGCCGCGGAGCGGGCGGTGGAGTGGACCGGCAGGTCGTCCTCCGCCTCGGTCAGCACGACCCGGGCGTGCGCAGCCAGCTCCCACGCGACCGACACCCCCGCGATGCCGCCGCCGATCACCAGCACGTCCGCCGTCACCGTGCCCGCCGTACCCATCCCCGCCGCACCCATGCCCGCGACGATAGGGCGGCGGCGCCGGGGAAAACCGGTGGCACCGGTCGGGGTCGTCGTCGTAGCGTCGCCGCCATGCTGATCCGGTTCCTCTGAGCGACCCGCGCGGTCGATCCCCGCGCCCTCCGTCGCCGGCCCGTGACGTCCTCACCGGGCCCCGGAACCGTCGCCGCCCTCGCGCGGCCCCTCCGGCGTCCCCGCGCGTCACCAGCCCCTCTCACCCGGTCCGAGTCCGACCCGATGTTCCGAGGAGGTCGTATGCCCACGACCCGCCACACCACCGCCCACAGCGCAGCCCACAGCACGGCCCACAGCACGGCCCACAGCACGGCCCACAGCGCAGCCCGACCGACCGACGGGCCCGCGGATCCCGGTCCCCTGACCGGCACGACCCGGCCCGACACGGCCGGCGGGGCGACACCCGGCGGAGCCACCGCCGCCGCACCCGCCAACCGCGCCGAGCGCCGTGCGGCCAAGCGCGGCAGGTCCGGCTCGCCGGGCGGCCCGGCGGCACCGCGCACGGCGGGGCCGGCCCCGCAGGCCCGCCCGGCCCACGTCCGCACGGACTTCGCCGCCCGCCGCAGCGGCTGACCGCACGGGGAGCGCGGACCGGGCACCGGAGACGCCGACGGGCGACCGTCGGCGTGCCCGGTCCGTGATCACTCCCGGCGGCGCGCCCCGACCGGGGTGCGACGTGGGAGGCTGGACGCCGTGACCGTCACCGTCTGGTGGGCCGCCCCGGCCGATCCCGGCGCCCGCGCCGACCTCGTCGCGCTGCTGGACGCCCACGAACGCGAACGGCTCGTCGCGCTGCGACGGCCCGAGGACCGCGCCCGCTACCTCGCCGCGCACGCGCTGGCCCGGCTGGTGCTCGCCGAGCGGCTCGACGCCGACCCCGCCGAGCTGGTCCTCGACCGGACCTGCCGCTGCGGGGAGCCGCACGGCAAGCCCCGCCTGGCCGGGCGCGGCGACGACCCCGGCTTCTCCCTCACCCACTCCGGCGCGCTGGTCGGTGTCGCGGTCGGGACCGGGCCGGTCGGCGTCGACGTCGAGGCGCACCGCCCCCTGTCCGGCCTCGACGGCCTGGTCCGGCACGCCCTGTCCCCCGCCGAGCTCGCCGCGGGGACGCCCGACGGGACCGGCTTCCTGGTCACCTGGACCCGGAAGGAGGCGCTGCTCAAGGCCACCGGCGAGGGCCTGTCGAGCCCGATGGACGCGATCACCCTGTCCCCGCCGCACAGCCCGGCCCGGGTGCTGGACTGGACCGGCACCGCCGGGAGCTGGTGGGTCACCGACGTCCCCACCGGCCTCGACGACCACCCGGGCGCCGTCGCCGGGGCGGGACCGGTGGCCCCGGCCGTCACCGTCGCCGACGGCGACGCGATCCTGTCGGTGCGCCGGGGCACGATGCACGGGTGATGATGGAGTGACCGCGGCGGCCGACCGCTGGGTGCTGCACCTCGACATGGACGCGTTCTTCGCCTCCGTCGAGCAGCTCACCCGGCCCACCCTGGCCGACCGTCCGGTCCTCGTCGGCGGCGCGGGACCGCGCGGCGTCGTCGCGGGGGCGAGCTACCAGGCCCGGGTGTTCGGGGCCCGCTCGGCGATGCCGATGGGCCAGGCGCGGCGGCGCTGCCCGCACGCGACGGTCCTGCCGCCCCGGTTCTCCCTGTACAAAGCGCTGTCCGAGGAGGTCATGGCCGTCCTCGGCGAGTTCTCCCCCGTGCTGGAGCCGGTGTCGGTGGACGAGGCGTTCGTGGAGCCGCCCGACCTCGTGGGCGCCTCTCCCGACCAGGTGCGGGAGTGGGGCACCCGGCTGCGCGGCGCGGTGCACGACCGCACCGGGCTGCCCGCCTCGGTGGGCGCCGGGTCGGGCAAGCAGATCGCGAAGATCGCCTCCGAGCTGGCCAAGCCGGACGGGCTGCGGGTGATCGCCCACACCGAGCAGGCGGCCGTGCTCGACCCGCTGCCGGTGCGGTCGCTGTGGGGCATCGGTCCGGTCTCCGGCGAGGCGCTGCGGAAGATCGGGATCGAGACGATCGGGCAGCTCGCCGCGATGGACGCCCGCGAGGTCGCCGGGGTGCTGGGCAGCGCGATCGGGTCCGAGCTGCACCGTCTCGCCCGCGGCATCGACGACCGTCCGGTCGCCCCGCGCGGTGCCGCAAAGCAGATCAGCGCGGAGACGACCTTCGACGCCGACCTGACCGCGATGAGCGCGGTGCACACCGCGGTGGAGTCGATCTGCGTCGCCGTGCACCGACGGCTGGTCACCGACGGTCGGACCGCCCGCACCGTCACCGTGAAGGCACGGACCGGGGACTTCACCACCCACACCCGGTCGGAGACGACCCCGTTCGGCACCCGGGACCTGGCGACCCTGGTCGCGGTGGCGCGACGGCTGGCCGAGGGCGCGGTCGGCGAGGGCGGGGTGCGGCTGCTGGGCGTGTCGGTCTCCGGCTTCGGCGACGAGCCGCCGCTGGCCCTGTTCGACGCGGTGCCCTCGGAGAACGGTTGGACGACGGCCTCGGCCCTGGACCCCCCGCCCGCGGCCGACGCCCCGGCCGGCGCGGCGGGGGTGGCCGTGCTCGACGCACCACCGGACACCGACGCGACGACGAGGACGGGCGCGACCGCGGGGGCCGACAGTCCTGCGGGGGCCGGCGGTACCGCGGGGGCCGACGCGACCACGGGGGCCGGCGACGTGCCCGGCCAGGGCCGCCCCGACCGCGAACCCGACCCGGACCGGCCCTGGCGCGCCGGCGACGACGTCGCCCACCCCGAGCACGGCCACGGCTGGGTCCAGGGCGCCGGGCACGGGCGGGTCACCGTGCGCTTCGAGACCGCCTACACCGGGCCCGGCCGCACCCGCACGCTCGACGCCGCCGAGCCCGACCTCACCCGGGCCGACCCGCTGGGCAGCTGGCGGGCCTGAGCGCGCCGCCCCGCCGGCGGGCTCAGCCGATCAGCGGGCTGCGGTGCGGCGGCGCGACGCGGCTGCCCTCGGCGACCCGGGCCCGCAGCGCCGGGACGGTGCGTACCAGCCCGTCGAGGACCGCACCGAGCGCGGCATCGGCCGCGGGCTCGCCCCCGACCAGCAGCACCGCGCGGCCGGCGGGACCGGCGGCGGCCCAGGCCCCGATCCGGGCGACGGCGTCACACGGGGTGACCGGCTCGACCCGCCACGCCTCGGCGTAGAACAGGGCCGTCGACTCGGCCTGGGGGAAGGCGAAGACGGTTTCGGCGTCGGCCAGCAGGTCCGCGACGTGGGCACCCGAGCGGGGTGCGCCGTCGCCTGACGGATCGGTACCGAGCACCACCAGGTCGTGGCTCATCGCATGTCCTCCTCGAGGGTCCGCGCCCTCACCAGTGGGAATCCGCGACGACGGGCAGTGTCCTGGCTCCCGGATCCCCACGCCCTCCCCGGCCTTCCCACCCTCGCGGGCGGTGGCACCGGTGTGGGGAGGGCACTCCCCGGTGACAGTGGCGGGACCGCGCCGGATTCGCACCGGCTTCCTGTTCCGTCGTCGTCGGGGAGCCCATCACGCGACCGGGTCAGTGGTCAACCGTCCCCCGCCCCGCCCCCCCCCGCAGATGGTCGAGCAGGTCGTGTTCGGCGAGCGTCCCGAGCAGCGGCCCGTCCGGCTCCCGCACGGGCAGCGCGGCTCCCCGGTGCGCGGCGAGCACCCCGAGGACGTCGTGCACCGGGGCGACCGGGTCCAGCGCGGGCAGCTCCGGGCCGGACGGGGTGCCGTCGGCGGGACGCATCACGTGGGCGACGACGACCCGGCGAAGCGCCTCGTCGGTCGGGGTGTCGGCGGCGAGGTCGATCCCGCGTCGCAGCAGCTTGAGCGTGTAGGTGTTGTCCCGCGACACCAGGTTCGACAGGCCGGTGGCCAGGACGACGGCGGCCATCAGCGGCAGGATGAGGGCGTAGTCGCCGGTCAGCTCGAACACGATGAGCACCGCGGTGATCGGGGCGTGCGCTGCCCCCGCGAACACCGCCGCCATGCCGACCAGACCGAACGCGCCGGGGTGCAGGTCCAGCGCCGGGAACAGGGCCGCGGCGGCGTAGCCGAAGGCGGTCCCGGCGGTGCCACCGACGAACAGCGACGGCGCGAACACACCGCCGGACCCACCGACGCCGATGGTGAGGCTGGACGCGAGGATCCTCCCGACGACAAGCAGGAGCAGGAACCCGACGACGTACCGGCCACCGATCGCGGCCTCCAGTACGGGGTAGCCGACGCCGTACATCTGGGGCAGTGCCAGCAGCAGCGCGCCGAGCAGCAGCCCGCCGACGGCCGGGCGCAGCCACTCCGGGCCGCGCCAGACGGCGTCACAGGCGTCCTCGACGACGTAGAGGATCCGGGCGAAGGCCCAGCCCAGCAGCCCGGCGAGCAGCCCGAGCAGCGCGTAGAGCGGCAGCTGGGCGGGGCTGCCCAGGTCGAAGTGCGGCAGGGTCAGGATCGCGCGGCCGCCGGCGATCACCTCGGCGACGACGTTCGCGACCACCGAGCTGATCACCAGCACGCCGAACGCCACTGCGCCGAACGACCGCAGGATCAGCTCCAGGCCGAACACCACCCCGGAGATCGGGGCGTGCCGATGCAGATACCCGACGCGAGCGCCTTCACCGCGGCGACGGTGGCCGGGATCCGCCCGCCCCTGCGCGCGACGGCGAACATCACCTCGGGCACCCCGTGCCCGCGCGCCTCCGGGGCGAACCGCTGGACCAGTGGGCCGTACACCAGGCCGCCGAGCACCGGGGCGATCAGCAGGAACCACACGCCCAGCCCGGGCAGGTGCGGCGAGGCGACCCGGCCGGCGTCGGAGAAGTCCTCCCGCCCGGTGACCAGCCAGGTCACGCCGAGGATCAGCTCGTGGAACAGCACCGACCCGATGCCGGCGCCGATCCCGATGACGGTCGCCCGACCGACGAGCCCCGGCCGGGTGCCGACGAGCGCGCTGTGCAGCGCGCGGACCGCGGTCACCGCGCACCGCCCTCGGCGGGCACCGGCGCGACGGCCCAGTCGGTCTCGCCGACCTCGCCCGCGGCGTCGGCGAAGCGGCGCAGTGCGTCGCGGACCGCGGTGCGCTCGGCGGCGGGCAGCATCGCGAGCAGCCGGTGCATCTCGGCGCGGCGCAGCCGGGTGACCTCGTCGACGAGCGTCCGCCCGGCGGGGCTGAGTGCGAGGGCGACCTCGCGACGGTCGTCGCCGGTGCGGGTGCGCACGACGAGGCCGCGGCTCACCAGCCGGTCGCACATCCGGGTCGCCGTCGACGCCGACACGGTCAGCGCCGTGGCCAGGTCGGCCGGGCGCCGGGTGCCGTGCTGGGCCAGCACGACCAGCGCGCGGTACTGCGGCAGGGTCACCTCGCCCGCCGTCGGGCCGGCCTGCTCCCCCACGGCGGCCAGGGACCCGGCCACCACGGAGAGCATCGCCCGGCTCGCGGTCATCACCGCGTCGACGACATCGTCGATCTGATCGGCAGCACCGATCTCGTCGGTCACGTCGCCAATGATTGCACACTGCAAGGTTGCAGTGTGCAATCAGGTCGGCGCGGGTCAGCGGGCGACGGGCGCCTGCAGACCGGCGACCGGCCCGATCACGACGATCGCGGGCGGGCTGATCTCCTGCTCGGCGGCGACGCGCTCGGCGGTCTCCAGCGTCGCGCGGACCGACCGCTCGATCCGCGTGGTGCCGTCCTGCACGATCAGCACCGGGGTGTCGGCCGGGCGGCCGTTGGTGATGAGCGCCTCAGCGAACTTCCCGAGCCGCTCCACGGCCATCATCAGCACGATCGTGCCGGTCATCCGGCCCAGCGCGGTCCAGTCGGTCAGGCTGCGCGGGTCACCCGGTGCGACGTGCCCGGAGACGACGACGATCTCGTGTGCCACCCCGCGGTGGCTCACCGGCGTCCCGGCGACGGCCGGTGCGGCGAAGGCGCTGGTGATGCCCGGGACGACGGTCACCGGGACCCCTGCCGCGGCGCACGCCTGGACCTCCTCGAACCCGCGGCCGTAGACGAACGGGTCGCCGCCCTTGAGGCGCACCACGAACTTCCCGGCGCGGGCGTGCGAGACGAGCAGCTCGTTGATCCGCTCCTGGGCCATGGCGCGGCCGTAGGGGATCTTCGAGGCGTCGATGACCTCGACCTCGGGGGACAGCTCGTCGAGGATGTCGCGCGGGCCGAGCCGGTCGGCGACGACGACCTCGGCGCGCGACAGCAGCCGCCGGCCGCGCACGGTGATCAGCTCCGGGTCGCCGGGGCCGCCACCGACCAGCGCGACACCGGCCTGTGGGGGCTCGGCCGACTCGTCGACGACGCCGGCGGCCAGTGCCTCGACCAGCGCGGTGCGCACGGCCGCGGACCGCCGGTGCGCGCCCCGGGCCAGCACGCCGACGGTGAGCCCGTCGTAGCCGCCGGTGGCGGGGGTGACTGCGGTGCCCCGGTCGCCGTCGTCGGCGCGGACGCAGAACACCCGGTCCCGCTCGGCCTCGGCGACGACGGCGGCGTTGGTCTCCGGCTCGTCGGTGGCGGCGATCGCGTACCAGGCCCCGGCGAGGTCGCCGTCGGTCCAGCGGCGGGCCGTCCAGGTGATCTCCCCGGCCGAGGCCATGCCCTCGACTGCCGGGGTGACCTCGGGCGAGACGACCTCGACGACGGCTCCCGCCGCGATCAGGCGGGCGACACGTCGCTGGGCGACCTGTCCCCCGCCGACGACGACGGCCCGGCGGCCGGCCAGGTCCAGCCCGACCAGGTACTGCTCGTGGTGCGCGTTCAACGACGTTCCTCTCCCGGACTCCGACGCCCGGTGGTGGCAGCGGGTCCCTGCGCCGGGCCCCCGCTCGACGGCGACGTCGGACGATAGCCGGGACCGCATGTGTCGCAGGAGCCCCCGGAGGGCAATCCCACATCCGCCGCCCGGGCGGCCACGGCGACCGTGACGCCCTGACCAGCGGTCTTGCCCACGATCAGCTGGGCTCCGTCGCCCGCGGCGAGGAGCGCGGCGGCCTCTGCGACCGATGGGGCCCCGACGGCCGCGGCGACCCGGGCATCCGGCCTCGCCACCCCGACCACGGCCAGTGCGGCCGCGGCGAATCCGTGCGGTTCCCGCGGTGCGACGGCCGCCAGCAGACCGGGTTCGGCGACCCGCCGGTCCAGGGTGGCGACGACGGCGTCGCCGAGCTCCAGCCCGTGCTCGGCGGCGACCCGGTCCAGCAGCGCACGCACCGCGGCCTCGGGGGTTCCGGGGCGCAGCCCCACCCCGACCGTGATCACCGGTCGTGGAGCGGAGAGCTCGGCACGCGGACGGTCGGCTCCACGACCGATGATCATGCGAACGCGGCCGGGGCGGCCCCGGCCCGGGTGTGGCGTGCCGCCGCGACGAACCGGGCGACGGCGCCGGGCACGCCGGCCGGGTGGGTGTGCAGGAACGAGGCGTGCACCCGGTCCTCGACGTAGCCCTCCGGCTCCCCGCCCCGCCACGCCCAGGCCGGGGCCGCACCGGCCCGCGGGGTGACCGCGCACCGGTGGAACTCGTGTGCCCCGGCCCGCTCGCCCGCCGCGAACAGCGGCGACGCCGACACCGCGACCGCGTCGCGGTAGCCGAGGGTGAGCCGTGGGGTCATCCCCGCCGACGCGTCGAGGACCCCGCACATCGGCGTCCCGTCTAGGTCGCGGCACAGGTAGAGCAGCCCGCCGCACTCGGCGTGCACCGGCGCCCCGGACGCGGCCAGCGCCGCGACCTGCGCCCGCAGCGGTGCGTTGTCGCCGAGCGCGCCGACGTGCTCCTCGGGGAAGCCGCCGGGCAGCACGAGCGCGGCGGTGCCCGCCGGGAGCGCGGGGTCGCGCAGCGGGTCGAAGGTCGCCACGTCGGCGCCGGCCGCGGTGAGGAGCTCGGCGTGCTCGGCGTAGCCGAACCCGAACGCGGGCCCCCCGGCGAGCGCGACGAGCGGCCGCTGCCCCGCCGTGCCGCTCGTGCCGACCTCGGCGGCCGGGTCCCAGACCGGGCCGGCGGGCAGCGGGCGGGCGAGTGCGAGGACGGCGTCGAGATCCACGTGTGTGGCGACGAGCTCGGCCATCGCGTCCACCGCGGCGGTCGCGGCGGTGCCGTGCTCGGCGGCGGTGACCAGGCCCAGGTGCCGCGAGGGCACCGCCAGCTCGGCCCGTCGCGGGACGGCGCCGAGCACCGGCAGCCCGACCTCCTCGGCCGCGGCCCGGCAGACGTCGGCGTGGCGCTGCGACCCGACCCGGTTGAGGATCACCCCCGCCACCTGCACGGACTCGTCGAAGCTGCGGAACCCGTGCAGCAACGCGGCCAGCGACCGGGACTGCCCCCGGACGTCGACGACCAGCACCACCGGTGCCCCCAGCGCGGCGGCGACCTGCGCGGTGGACCCGGCGCCGTCGGCGATGCGGCCGTCGAACAGCCCCATCACCCCCTCGACGACGGCGACGTCGGCGTCCCGGCTCCCGTGCCGGGCCAGCGGGGCGAGCCGGTCGGCGCCCTGCAGGACGACGTCGAGGTTGCGGCCCGGACGGCCCGCGGCGAGCGTGTGGTAGCCGGGGTCGATGTAGTCCGGCCCGATCTTGAACGGCGCGACCCGGGTGCCGCGCCGCGACAGCGCGGCCATCAGCCCGGTCGCCACCGTCGTCTTCCCGCTGCCCGACGACGGCGCCGCGACGACCAGCGCGCGGGCCGTGGTCACGGTGGTCACCACTCGATCCCCCGCTGGCCCTTCTGCCCGGCGTCCATCGGGTGCTTGATCTTCGTGGTCTCCATGACCAGGTCGGCGGCCTCGATCAGGGCGGGCGGGGCGTCCCTTCCAGTGATGATCACGTGCTGCCGGCCGGTCCGGGCGGTCAGCACCCCGACGACCTCGTCGACGTCGATCCAGCCCCACTTCAGCGGGTAGGTGAACTCGTCGAGGACGTAGACCTGGTGCTCCTCGCGCTCGATGCGGCGGCGGATCTCGGCCCAGCCCTCGACGGCGTCGGCGGCGTGGTCGGTCTCGGTGCCCGCCTTGCGCGACCAGGACCAGCCCGACCCCATCTTGTGCCACTCCACGGGCCCGCCCTGCCCGGTCTGCTCGTGGACGGCCCCCAGCGCGCGGAACGCCTCCTCCTCCCCGACCTTCCACTTCGCGGACTTGACAAACTGGAACACCCCGATCGACCAGCCCTGGTTCCAGCCGCGCAGCGCCATCCCGAACGCGGCGGTCGACTTCCCCTTCATCACCCCGGTGTGCACCACCAGCAGCGGCCGGTTGCGGCGCTGTCGGGTGGTGAGCCCGTCGGCGGGCGTGACGGACACCTGTCCCTGCGGCACGGCGGTCCCTCCTTCTCGGGCGTGGTGTGTCAGGCGGCGCGCGCGGACCGGGTCGCCCGGACCAGGTCGCCCACGCTGTCGGCGGTCAGCTCGTCAAGGGTCACCAGCTCGCCGCCCGCGGCGGCGGCGAGCGGCGCGGCGAGCCCCAGGCGCACGTGCCCGGCCTCGCAGTCGACGACGACGGTGTGCACCCCGTCCGCGGCCAGCAGCGCGGCGGCGCGGCGGGAGTCCGCGACGGGGTCCCCGCCGTCGCGGGCGGCGACGGTGGCCCGCCCGTCGGTGAGCAGGACGACCAGCGGGCGACGGCGCGGGTCCCGGCGCCGCTCGGCGTCGAGCACGGCGCGGGCCTTGAGCAGTCCGCCGGCCAGCGGGGTCCGCCCGCCGGTGCGCAGCCGGGACAGGCGCTGCTGGGCGGTCGGCACCGACGACGTCGGGGGCAGCGCCAGCTCCGCCGCCCGGGCCCGGAAGGTGACCAGCCCGACCTTGTCCCGGCGCTGGTAGGCGTCGCGGAGCAGGCCCAGCACGGCGCCGGACACCGCGGTCATCCGCCTGCGCGCGGCCATCGAGCCGGACGCGTCGACCACGAACAGCACCAGGTTGCCCTCGCGGCCCTCCCGCTCGGCGCGGCGCAGGTCGTCGCGGCGGACCAGCAGGCCCGGCCCGCGGCGCCCGCGACCGGCCTGGTGCGGGGCCGCGGCGAGCACGGTCGCGGGCAGGTGCAGGTCCGCGGCGCGGGTGGTCCCCGCCCCGGACGGGCGGACGACGCGCCCGGTGTCGGTGCGGGCCCGGGAGCGGCGCCCCGGGGCGCCCGCGCCCAGCCCGGGCACGGTGAACTTCCTGACCGTGGCCCGGTGCAGCCGGGCAGCGTCCCCGACGACGACGGCGCGGCCCTCCCCGCCGTCGCCCCCGGCCGGTGCCTGCGCGGCCCCGGATTCCCGGTCCCCCGGGTCCGTCGCCGCGGTCCCCTCGGTCGTCTCCGTCGCCTCGGTCGGGTCGGTCGCGCCGTCGGCGCCGTCAGCGCTGTCCGTGCCGGGTGCCTCGGCGCGCCCGCCGGACCCGGTCGCGGGGCCGTGCGGGTCGTCCGCCTCGGGGGTCGTCCCCCCGGTCCCGTCGGGCTCCTCGCCCGCCCCGGAGCCGTCCGGCCCGTCCTGCGGCTCGGCCGGGTCGCCGGGGCCCGGACCGGGGTCCGGATCGTGGTCGGGGTCGTCGTCGGGGCCCGGGCCGTCCTCGGGACCCAGGTGCTCCTCGGCGTCGGCGAGGGCGCGGTCCAGCTCGGCCGGGTCCAGGCCGGGCTCGTCGAACGGGTCGCGGCGACGGCGGTGCGGCAGCGCGAGCCGGGCGGCGACACGCACGTCGTCGGCGGTCATCGCGTCGCGGCCCTCCCAGGCGGCGTGCGCGGCCGCGGCGCGGGTGATGACCAGGTCGGCGCGCATGCCGTCGACGTCGAACCGGGCGCACACGAACGCGATCCGCCGCAGCTCGCGGTCGCTCACCGCGACGGCGGAGACACGGGCCTGCGCGGCGCGGAGCCGGGCCGCGGTCGCGGTCTCGTCCGGGGCGAACCGGGCGACGAACCCGACCGGGTCGTCCTCGAACGCCATCCGCCGCCGGGTCACCTCGACGCGGGTGTCGACGTCGCGGCTGGCCCGGACCTCCACGGTCAGCCCGAACCGGTCGAGCAGCTGCGGGCGCAGCTCGCCCTCCTCCGGGTTCATCGTCCCGACCAGCAGGAACCGGGCCGCGTGCGAGACGGAGACGCCGTCGCGCTCGACGTGCGCGCGGCCCATCGCGGCGGCGTCGAGCAGCAGGTCGACGAGGTGGTCGTGCAGCAGGTTGACCTCGTCGACGTAGAGCACCCCGCGGTGGGCGTCGGCGAGCAGACCGGGCTGGTAAGCGCGGCGCCCCTCGGACAGCGCCTTCTCCAGGTCGAGCGAGCCGACCAGGCGGTCCTCGGTCGCACCGACGGGCAGCTCGACCAGCCGGGCCGGGCGGCGGCCGCCCGGTGCGCCAGCCGGGTGCGGGCCGTCCGGGCAGGACGGGTCCGGCGCGGCGGGGTCGCAGCCGAACCGGCAGGCCTCGACGACCTCGTGCGAGGGCAGCAGCGCCGCCAGCGCGCGCACCGCCGTGGACTTCGCGGTGCCCTTCTCCCCGCGCACCAGGACACCGCCGACGCCCGGGTGCACGGCGTTGAGCAGCAGCGCCAGCCGCAGGTCGTCGTGACCGACGACGGCGGAGAACGGGAAACGGGGAGGTCCGGCGGCGGGGGCGGTGCTCGTGCTCACGCCGGTGAGGCTGCCAGACCGGAGGTCAGCACAGGGAGGTCCGACGGCGCACCGTGTCCGATCACATGTTCAAGTGACGACGTGTCCAGGTGGTGTTCGACCAGGTCGGCCAGCAGATCCACCTGCCGGGTGCGCTCGGCCGCGAACGACGTGTCCTGTGCCACCCGGAACCCGGTTCGCCCTGCCTCGTCGGCGAGGCGGGTGAGCAGCAGCCGCCGGAAGCCGTCGTTCTCGGCGAGGCCGTGCCAGTGCGTGCCCAGGACGTTGCCGCGGTCGCTGCCCTCCACTCCGATCAGGCCGGGGTCGCCGGAGCGCACGACGCGGCCGTGGTGGATCTCGTAGCCGGTGACGGTCTCGCCCCACGCCGTCGCGGTGGGGGTGCCGAGGTGCTTGACCGGGTCGAAGGCGATCTCCAGGTCCAGCAACCCCAGCCCGGCGACGGAGGTGCCGGGGGCAGCCTCGGCCCCCTCCGGGTCGGCGACGGTGTGCCCGAGCATCTGGTAGCCCCCGCAGATCCCCAGTACCGGACGCCCGGACGCGGCGTGCGCGCGCACCGCGTCGGCCATCCCGGAGGACCGCAGCCAGGCCAGGTCCGAGACGGTCGTCTTCGTCCCGGGCAGGACGACGACGTCGCTGTCGGCGAGCCGCGACGGCTCGGTCACGTACCGCACGGCGACGCCCGGTTCGCAGGCCAGCGCCTCGGCGTCGGTGGCGTTGGAGATCCGCGGGAACCGGACGACCCCGACCCGCAGCCACTGGGTGCCGAGTGGCGGGGCCGGACGCCCGAGCACCCCGTCGGCGACGGCGGAGAGCGAGTCCTCGGCGTCGAGCCAGAGCCCCTCGGCGAAGGGCAGCACGCCCAGCGTCGGCCGCCCGGTGAGCTCGCGCAGCCGGTCGAGGCCGGGTTCGAGCAGACGGGGGTCCCCGCGGAACTTGTTGATCACGAAGCCGGCGATCAGCGCCTGGTCGGCCGACTCGAGCACGGCGAGGGTGCCGAACAGGTGCGCGAGCACCCCGCCGCGGTCGATGTCGCCGACGACGAGCACCGGCAGGTCGTTGCGCCGGGCGAAGCCCATGTTGGCGAGGTCGGTGGCCCGCAGGTTGATCTCCGCGGGCGAGCCCGCCCCCTCGCAGACCACGACGTCGTGGCGGGCGCGCAGCCGGGCCAGGGAGTCGGCGACGACGTCGGACAGCGCCGCGGTGCGGTGCCGGTAGGACAGCGCCGACACCTGGCCGTCGGCGCGGCCGCGCACCACGACCTGCGAGGTCCGGTCCCCGCCGGGCTTGAGCAGCACCGGGTTCAGGTCGACCGAGGGGGCGATGCCGCAGGCGAAGGCCTGCATCGCCTGCGCCCGCCCGATCTCCCCGCCGTCCGGGGTGACGACCGAGTTGTTGCTCATGTTCTGTGCCTTGAACGGCGCCACCGAGACCCCGCGCCGGTGCAGCCACCGGCAGATGCCGGCGACGACGGCGCTCTTGCCCGCATCCGACGTCGTCCCCGCGACGAGGACCGCTCCCTGAACCACCACGGCGCGAAGTATCGCCCCGGCGGGACCGTCGGCGGGCGCGGCTACCCTGGGCGGCGTGCGTTTCCTGCTGCGTCCCGGGTGGATCGCGTTCGTCGTCGCGGTGCTGGCCTTCGCCGTCGCCTGCTACACGCTGCTCGCGCCGTGGCAGTTCGACCGGGAGTCCGAGCGCTCCGCGCAGAGCCGGGCCATCGCCACCGCCGACGCGACCCCCGCCGTCGGGTTCGACACGCTCGTGCCGCCGGGTACCGGGATCGGCGCCGAGGACCAGTGGCGCCGGGGCACCCTGACCGGCTCCTTCGACCGCGCCGCGGAGACCCTCGTCCGCCTGCGGGTCGTCGACGGCGCGCCCGCGTTCGAGGTGCTGACGCCGCTGCGGCTCACCGACGGTCGGACCGTCGTGGTGAACCGGGGGTCGGTCCCGGCCGCGGACCGGGGCGCCGTGCCCGAGTACGCCGCGGCGCCCGCCGGGCCGGTGACCGTCGAGGGCAGGCTGCGCCTGGACGAGACCGACCCGCAGGGCCGCCCCCCGCTGGTCGAGAACGGCACCCGCCAGGTCTACGTGTCCGACTCCCGGTCGGTCGCCGCCGCCACCGGCCTGACGCCGGTCGAGGGCGTCGTCGTACTGGAGGCCGGTCAGCCGGGTGTGCTGGACCCGATCCCGATCGCGCCGGTCGGGGGCGGAGCGCCGTTCAGCAACTTCTCCTACGCCCTGCAGTGGCTGACCTTCGGCGCCGTCGCCCTGATCGCGCTGGGCCTGTTCATCCGACTGGAACTGTTGCAGCGCAACGGGAAGCGCGAGACGGCCGGCAGCCTGCGGGACCAGCTCTCCGGCCGCGACGGCTTCGGCGACGAGCCCGCCCCCGACGGCCGTGCCAACGATGGTGCCGACGACAGCCCCCGTGACACCGCCCGCGACGCCGCCGGCTCCGGTCCGGGCGCCGGCTGACTCCGCCCCAGCCAGGTGCGCCGGGCGGGCAGGTCCGCACCCGGCCGGTCCCGCTCGATCGCCCGGTCGGCGGACCCACCCGTCCGACCCGTCTCCCGCGCCGCCCGCGCACCTGACCAGCGCCACCTCGCGGGCCTCACTCTCCGAATTCGCTTACCGGGTAAGTGAATTCGCCCCCGAACACACCGACCGCCCGCGATCCCTCCGTCCGGACCCGCTCACCCGCTCGGCGACCGCCCCCGATGCACCCTCACCGACCGGGTGGGCACGTCCCGCCGTGCGAGGACCGCCGCCGTCGCGACGGCGAACAGCCCGGCCGTCCCGGCCACCAGCCGGGACAGCCGTGCGACGCGGTGCAGGTCGGCGCCCCGGGGCGGGTGCCCGTCGCCGAGCGACGGGCGGTCCTCGGTGCCGTGGGCGTAGACCGTCGGCCCGCCCAGACGCAGCCCGAGCGCACCGGCGGCGCTCGCCTCGACCGGACCGGCGTTCGGGCTGGGGTGCCCGGCGGCGTCGCGGCGCCAGGTCCGCAGCGCGGTCGCCGGCGAGCCCCCCACCAGCGGCGCGACGGCCACGGTGACCACCGCGGTGACCCGGGCCGGCGCCAGGTTGACCAGGTCGTCGAGGCGGGCCGAGGCCCACCCGAAGCGGGCGTGCCGGGCGGAGCGGTAGCCGACCATCGCGTCGAGGGTGTTCACCGCGCGGTAGCCGAGCAGCCCCGGGATCCCGGCGACCGCACCCCACACCAGCGGCCCGACGACGGCGTCGGAGGTGTTCTCGGCCAGCGACTCGGCTCCGGCACGGGCCATGCCGTCGGCGTCGAGCAGGTCCGGGTCACGCGCGCACAGGTGCGGGATCCGGGCGCGTGCGGCGTCCAGGTCGCCGGCGTCGAGCGACGCGGCCAGCGCGGCGCCCTCCCCCACCAGCGAGGTCCCGCCGAGCACCGCCCACGTGGCGACGGCGGTCAGCCCGGCCCGCAGGACCGTCTCCCGCCGACCCCCGGCCCGGCGGGCGACCGCCTCGGCCAGCGCCCCGGCCGCGACCGTGCCACCGACCAGCAGCGCGGTGTAGGCGGCACCGGGCGCGACGGCGTCGCGGTACAGCCGGCGCTCCAGCCGGGCGGCGACGGCACCGAACCCGGCAACCGGGTGCCCCCGCCGCGGGTCGCCGAGCAGTGCGTCGGCGACGATCCCGGTGGCGAGCCCCGTCGCGCGGCCCCGTGTTCCCATGCCGGGGAAACTAGGCCACCGGGCGTCCGTCCGGCGCAGGCCCGGTCGGGAACTCCTGCACGCCGAGCACGCGCAGCAGCTCGAGCCGCTCGCGGGTGTCGTCGTCGGCCGGGGTGAGCACGACCAGCTGCTGGCCGAGGTCGGGCGTCACGAGGGTCTCGCAGTCCATCACCAGCGCGCCGACCCGCGGGTGCCGCAGCGTCTTGCGGTCGACGCGGCGGACGGCGACCTCGTGCTCGGCCCACAGCTCGCGGAACTCGGCGCTGGCCGCGGCCAGCCGTGCGAGGAGCCGGTCGACCACCGGGTCCCCCGCACGCCGCCCGGCCACCGCCCGCAGCTCCGCGACGAGCTGGCGGGAGTGGCGCACCTGCTCCTGCGGCGGGTGACCGTCGCGCTGGTCGGACCGGGTGAACCAGCGGTGGGCGAGGTAGCGGTCGTCGCCGGTGAACCCGGTCTGTTCCCCGGCGAGCACCCGTGACATCGCGTTCTGGGCCAGGACCTCCCCCAGGTCGGAGATCACCATCGCCGGGGTGGCCGGCAGCAGGTCGAGCAGGCGCAGCAGCCCGGCGCGGGCGAGCCGGGCCACCCCCTCCCCGGGAGCGGGCCGGTGCCCGGCCAGTCGGAAGAGGTGGTCGCGCTCGTCGTCGGTCAGGCACAGGGCCCGGGCCAGCGCGGCGAGCAGCTGCGTCGACGGCCGGCTGCTGCGCCCCTGTTCGAGGCGCACGACGTAGTCGACCGACATCCCCGCCAGCATCGCCACCTCCTCCCGGCGCAGGCCGGTGGCCCGCCGGCGCGGCCCCGCCGCGATGCCGACCTCGGCCGGGCGGACCGAGTCCCGCCGGCGACGCAGGAAGTCCGCGAGCTGTTCACGTTGCACCCTGCGATGGTCCCCGTGGGCAGGCCGCCCGGCCAGGGAGCGCCGCTCCCACGATCGACGCTCCGCTCCCGCTACGGGCCGACGCGGCGCACGCTGGCTCCCATGCAGACACGCACCCTCGGCACCACCGGCCCCACCGTCTCCGCTCTCGGCCTGGGCGCCATGAGCATGTCCGGTTCCTACGGACACGCCGACCGCGCGGAAGCCGTCGCGACCGTTCACGCCGCGCTCGACGCCGGCGTCACGCTGATCGACACCGGCGACTTCTACGGCATGGGCCACAACGAGCTGCTGCTCGCCGAGGCGCTGCGCGGGCGCGACCGCGACGGCTACGTCCTGTCGGTGAAGTTCGGCGGGCTGGGTGGCCCGGGCCTGCCACCGCTGACCCAGGACTGCCGCCCGGTCGCGGTGAAGAACTTCCTCGCGTACTCCCTGACCCGCCTCGGCGTCGACCACGTCGACGTCTACCGTCCGGCCCGGCTCGACTCGCAGGTCCCGATCGAGGACACCGTCGGCGCGATCAGCGAGATGATCGACGCCGGGTACGTCCGCCACCTCGGGCTGTCCGAGGTCGACGCCGCCACCGTCCGCCGGGCGCACGCCGTGCACCCGGTCGCCGACCTGCAGATCGAGTACTCGCTGATCTCCCGCGCCGTCGAGGCCGAGGTACTGCCGACGCTGCGCGAGCTGGGCATCGGCCTCACCGCCTACGGCGTGCTGGCCCGCGGGCTCCTCTCCGGCCACTACGAGCCCGGCAGGCCCGGGGACGCCCGCACCCGCAGCCCGCGCTTCAGCGGGGAGAACCTGACGCACAACCTGGGCCTGGTCGAGACGCTGCGCGCGCTGGCGGCCGAGCGCGGGGTCACCGTGGCCCAGCTCGTGATCGCCTGGGTCGCCGCGCAGGGCGACGACGTGGTCCCGCTCGTCGGTGCCCGCACCCGGGAGCGGCTCGCCGAGGCGTTGCCCGCCGCCGACCTCGCCCTGTGCCCGGCGGAACTCGCCGCGATCACCGACGCGCTGCCCGCGGGCTCCGCGCGCGGGGACCGCTACCCGTCGGCGTTCATGGGTGCCCTCGGCGTGGGGAACTGACCCCTCGCGGCAGGCGGTCCGGCGCCGGGCCGGAGAGGATCAGGGGCATGCGCACGGACATCGTCCCCGAGGAGCTGGGCAGCGGCCCGTTCTACAAGCTCCTGACCAGCGTCGTCGTCCCCCGGCCGATCGCCTGGGTCTCCACCCGCTCGGCCGACGGCGTCGACAACCTCGCCCCGCACTCGTTCTTCACGGTGTCCTGCGTGGACCCGCCCATGATCCAGTTCACGTCGGTCGGGAAGAAGGACTCGCTGCGCAACGTCTCGGAGACCCGCGAGTTCGTCGTCTGCCTGGCGAACGAACCGATGTTCGAGAAGATCAACGCGACCGGCACCGACTTCCCCGCCGAGATCAGCGAGTTCTCCTCGGTCGGGCTGACCGCCGAGGCGTCGTCGGTCGTGGCGCCGCCGCGGGTCGCCGAGTCACCGGTCGCGCTGGAGTGCGTGCTGCACGCCAGCATCGAGCTGGGCAACTCGACCGTCGTCATCGGCCGGGTCGTGCACGCCGCGATCGAGGAGAGCGTGTTCGTCACCGACGAACGCGGCAACTCCCTGCCCGACATCCACCGGCTCGCCCCGCTGGCCCGCCTGGGCCGCAACGAGTGGTCGCGCGTCGGCGAGGTCCTGGAGATCACCCGCATCCCCTACCAGCAGTGGCCGGGTCACTTCGGCGACGCGTGACCCGGCCCCCGCCGGGACTACAGGGTGTACTCGGTGGGCGGCGTCGCGGCCGGGTCGGCGTGGATCTCGCCCTCCCGGCCGCGCAGCTCGACCCGGCGGATCTTGCCGGAGATCGTCTTCGGCAGCTCGAAGAACTCGAGCCTGCGGATCCGCTTGTAGGGCGCGAGGTTGTCGTAGGCGAACCGCAGGATCGCCTTCGCCGTCTCCTCGGTCGGCTCGTGCCCGTTCGCGAGCACCACGTATGCCTTCGGCACGGCGAGGCGGACCGGGTCCGGGGACGGCACGACCGCCGCTTCGGCGACGGCCGGGTGCTCGATCAGCACGCTCTCCAGCTCGAACGGGCTGATCCGGTAGTCGCTGGCCTTGAACACGTCGTCGGCGCGGCCGACGTAGGTGATGTAGCCCGACTCGTCACGGGAGCCGACGTCGCCGGTGTGGTAGTACCCGCCGGCCATGGCCTCGGCGTTGCGCTCCGGGTCGTCGGCGTAGCCGACCATCAGCCCGGTCGGACGGTGGGCGAGGTCCAGGCAGATCTCGCCCTCGTCGGCCGCCTTGCCGGTGGCGGGGTCGACCAGCGCGACGACGAACCCGGGGATCGGCCTGCCCATCGAGCCCGGCTTGACCGGCTGCCCGGGCGGGTTGCCGATCTGGACCGAGGACTCGGTCTGCCCGAACCCGTCGCGGATGCGTAGGCCCCACGCCTTCTCGACCTGCTCGATGACCTCGGGGTTGAGCGGCTCCCCCGCCCCGACGACCTTGGACGGCGGCGTCGTCAGCCCGGACAGGTCGGCCTGGATCAGCATCCGCCACACCGTCGGCGGCGCGCAGAAGCTCGTCACACCGCAGGAGTCCAGGACCGACAGGACGGACTCGGCGTCGAACCGGGCGTAGTTCATGACGAGCACCGTGGCCTCGGCGATCCACGGCGCGAACACGTTGGACCAGGCGTGCTTGGCCCAGCCGGGCGAGGAGATGTTCAGGTGCACGTCGCCGGGCTCGAGCCCGATCCAGTACATCGTCGACAGATGCCCCACCGGGTAGGACGTGTGGGTGTGCTCCACCAGCTTCGGCTTGGCCGTGGTGCCGGAGGTGAAGTACAGCAGCAGCGTGTCGGAGGCCTTCGTGACACCGTCCGGGGTGAACTCGGCGGCGGCCGAGTAGGCCTCGCCGGAGTAGTCGCGCCAGCCCGCGACGGCACCGCGCACGGCGATGCGGGTGTAGTCGCCGTCGACGTCGTCGAACTTGCCGGCGTCGTCCGCCCCGACGACGACGTGCGCCGCCCGCCCGCGGTCCACCCGGTCCTGCAGGTCGGCCGGGGTGAGCAGGGTGGTCGCGGGGATGACGACGGCGCCCAGCTTCATCGCCGCCAGCAGCGTCTCCCACAGCTCCAGCTGGTTGCCGAGCATCAGGACGACCCGGTCGCCGCGGACGACGCCTTGCTCACGCAACCAGTTCGCGACCCTGTTGGACCGCTCGGACAGCTCCGCCCACGTCCAGTGCGCCTGCGAGCCGTCCTGTTCGACGATCCACAGGGCCTTCCGGGCACCCCGCTCGGGGTCGGCGGCGACGACGTCGAAGTGGTCGAGCGCGAAGTTGAACTCGTCGAGCTCCGGCCAGCGGAAGTCGCGGTAGGCCGTGTCGTAGTCCTCGCGGTGGGTCAGCAGGAAGTCGCGGGCGGCGAGGAACGTCTCCGTCGCCGGGCTGGCGGTCGCCATGGGGTGCACCTCGGTGGGCTCGTGCGGGGGGCCCGTGCCCCGGGCCCGTCGTGCGGGGCCGCCCGTGCGGCCGCACCGCGACCCTAGTCACTCCGCCGCAGGCTCGGCAGATCGCGACGGCCCCGCCACATGGGCCCGCCGAACAGGGCCGCCGCAGGAACTCGGGCCGTAGGACCTCGGTCACGCGATGGTGGCGGCGAGGTCGACCCGCCCGGACTGGCCGGTGATCGTAAGGTGCCCGCGTGACCGTGCCGAACCTGCCGAAGGTGACGACCCCCGACGTGTCGGTGTCCCGCCTGCGGGTGGGCAGGTACGGACCGCGGACGCTGCTCCGCGTCGTACTCGTGGGGCTCGCGCTGATGCTCCTCGTGCTGCTGCTGGCCGGCTGCGGCAACGGCGAGCTGCCCGCGGCGTGGCGCACCCCGTCGCCGGCCCCGACGACGACGTCGCCGACCGCCACCCCGACCCCCACGCCCACCACGCCGAGCCGCACCGCCGAGCCGTCGCGCACGACGGCCGCTCCCGCCCCGGCCCCCGCGCCCGGGCGCGGCGGTGCCGACGGCGGCGGATCGGGCCGCACCGGCGCCCCGGGGGCGGCCGCGGCGGCGTCGCCGATGTGGCCCGCGGGCGACGCGGCGACCGCGCGGCGGATGCAGCAGCAGTCCGACGCCGGCGGCGACCCGTGGCTGCTCGATCCGGAGGAGGTGACTCTCTCCTTCGTCGGCAGCGAGCTCGGCTATCGGAACCCGACCGTCACCCGCCTCGGCAACGGTGTCTACGCCGCCACCGACGGGCGCACGCCGCAGCGCGCGACGATCCGGCTCACCCAGCCGGTCCGCTCCGGTACCGGCGGGATCTGGGTGGTCGACCACGTCGACCGCGGCTGACCGGACCGTACGGGGCCGACCGGGGCCGACTGCCGGGGCCGCTCACGGCCCGGCCCGCGCCGGCACCCGACGTCACCGGAGCCTCGTGCCGGACGGTGCGCCTCGCCGGAAGCCGACCTCGCGTTACGCCCTGTGCGCGCCGTGGGTACCGTGAGGTGAATGACAGTTGGCACGAACGGGTGAAACCGGGCGTCGAGTGCAGCGCCAGGGCCCGGTTCGACGATGTTCCGTATGAGGCCGTCGCGGTACCGCGACGGTCGGGGGGTCCAGGAGAGGCGGAGCACGATGGCCAGCGAGTCGGTCCAGCAGGACGTCTTCACCGTGTTGCACGGGCAGGCGTCGCCGATCGTGAGCCGATGGGCGTACCGCGCCGCGGACCCGTTCGCGATCTCCTTCTCGGTGCGCCGGTCCTCCGACCGCTGGATCGAGTGGCTCGTCGCGCGTGATCTCGTGATCGAGGGCCTGACCACCCCCACCGGCATCGGTGACATCCGGATGGCGCCGCGCCGCATCGACGGCTACGACGTCGTCGAGCTGGAGATCCGCTCCGACGGCGGCTCCGCCGTGCTGGAGGTCGACCGCGATCTGCTGGCCCAGTTCGTCGACTCGACGCTGGAGATCGTCGACCTCGGCGAGGAGCACGACCACCTCGACATCGACGGTGCCATCGCCCGGCTGACCGGCAGCGCGGCGGGCCCCACCACCCCCTGAGCACCGGCTCCCACCGACGACGAGGGCCCCGGACCGCACGACGCGGTGCCGGGGCCCTCGTGTCTGCCGGGTGTCCCGGCGCTCAGCCGTTCTGCTCGGCCCACTCGGGGTCGGTCGAGGCGTCCCACTCGGCGTCGGCCGCCGCCTCGTCGGCGTGGTCGGCGTCGCGGGCGAGCTGGTCGCTGACCTCCGGGTCCCCGACCGGGGACTCGTCGACCACCGGCACGACGCCCTCGTCGACGTCGTGCACGGCGGCCTCCTCGGCGCTGGCCGCGCCGCCGTCGATGCCCACGTCGGTCCCGGCGCCGTCGACGGCCGGGTCGCCCGCGGCGGAGTCGGTGGCGGCGGTCAGCCGCCCGGAGCGGCTCGGGTCGCCCTCGGGCAGCTCGTCGGGCAGCTCCCGGGCCAGGCGCGCGTCGTGCGACTCGCCCGCCTCCTGGCCCGCCGCGGTCACCGCGTTGTCCTCGACGCCGTAGGGGCGGTCCGGCGGGACGTAGCCGGAGTCCAGCGGGTCGGTGTCCGACGGACCGGTCAGCGCCTCGTCGGTGTCCAGCTGCATCGCCGACGCCATGTCCGGCGCCTCCGGCTGGAACTCGTTCTCGTCGCCTGAAGCGGATGCCATCGCCTGCGGGTCTCCTCGCTGTGGCCGTGTCGGGTGGTGTTCGGTCTCGGATGTTCGGTATCGACCGTGCGTACCCGGCGTCGCCTCCCGCCATGCGCCGGCGCCCGGACGCTACGGTCGCCGACACCGGACCCGCCGTGGCCGGTTCCCGCGCCGCACCCGTCGTACGAAGGAGCACTCCCCCGTGACCGCCGCCCCGTCCGCCCGTTCCGGTGACAGCACCCGCAGGGCCCTGCTCGCCGCGGCCGCGGACCTGTTCACCGAGCACGGCTACGACCGCACCTCGGTCCGCGCGATCGCCGACCGGGCCGGGGTGAACCAGGCGCTGCTCTTCCGTTACTTCGGCAGCAAGGACGCCCTGTTCGCCCGGGTCGCCGCCGAGCGCGCCCTCGCCGGGCTGCACGACGGCCCGCCCGAGGAGCTCCTGCCCCGCCTGCTGCGGTCGATCCTCGACGGCGGCGACGGGCCCGAGCGCGACCTGTTCGGGCCCGTCGTGCGCTCGGCCGGGACGTCGGAGGCGGCCGCGGCCGTGCGGGTGGAGCTGGCCGGGGCGTTCACCGAGGCGTTCGCGGCGCAGGCCACCGGCGCCGCCGACCGGGCCGACGCCGAGCTGCGCGCGGAGCTGGTCCTGACCTGGCTGCTCGGGCTGAGCCTGGTCCAGCCGCTGCTGCCCGAGGGCGCGGTCGGGCGGGCCGACCCGGACACGGTGCTGGCCCACGTCACGCGCGCCGCGCGCACCCTGCTGGAGGCACCCGGGGTCAGCCGGTGAGCCGGTCCACCTCGGCGCGGAACCGCTCGCGCTGGGCGGGAGTCTCCCGGGTCCGCGACAGGTAGTGCTCGGGCCGCGGGGCGCGGTCGTGCCAGAACCGGCCGGTCCCGACCGCCGAGGACGGCGCGGCCGCGAGCCACACCGCGGTGTCCGCACCCTGGGCCGGGGTGCGCAGCACGGGGCCGACGACCCGGTCGAACAGCGGCAGCGACCCGGTGACGCCCGGGGTGCGGGCCCAGCCGGGGTGCAGTGCGTGCACGGTGACCTGACGGGGGGCCAGCTCGTCGGCGAGCAGCCCGGTCAGGACGACCTGCATCCGCTTGGTGCGGGCGTAGGCCGCGGTGCCGCCGTAGTCGCCGGTGCGGAACTGCAGGTCGTCGTCGCGCAGGGGCTGGGCGTACATGCCGCCCGAGGACATGATGATCACCCGGGAGTCACTGCCGGACCGCTCGGCGCCGGCCGCGAGGGTGTCGGTGAGCAGCCGGGTCAGCAGCAGCGGTCCGAGGACGTGCACGGCCAGGGTCAGCTCGTTGCCCTCGGAGGTCTCGCTGCGCTCGGGCGGGAGCAGCCCGGCGTTGTGCACCAGGACGTCCAGCGCATCGACCTCGGTGGCGAACCGGGTCGCGAACGCGCGCACGTCGGCGAGCTCGCCGAGGTCGCAGACCTGCACCGGGAGCCGGTCGCGGGGCAGGCCGGGGACCGCGGCCAGGATCCGGTCCTGCGCGGCGACGCCCTTGTCCCGGGAGCGGACGAGCAGGTGCACCGTCGCACCGAGCCGGACGAGCCCGGTCGCGATCGCCTCCCCCAGCCCGCCGCCCGCGCCGGTGACGAGCGCGGTGCGCCCGGTCAGGGCGCCGCGCGGCGGGTCGGCGCGGTCACCGCTCCACCCCGGGCGCCGCAGCAGGTACCCGATCCGTGAGTAGCCGGGGACCAGAGTGCGGTCGAGGACGGTATCCAGAGCGCTGCCGAGCACGGACCGATCCGACCACAGCGCCGCGCCGCCCGCGCGTCGATCAGCCCTGCAGACCCGGACCGGAGACGTAGGGGGTGCCGGGGACGTTCGCCGTCGGGAGCTTCGGGACGGCGTCGGTGACCGGGTCCGCGGTGGAGATCCGCTCCATCGCGCCGCAGCTGGACAGCGAGTACGACAGCGGGTTCACCGGCGGGGCGGTGGCCTTGTCGAAGCCGTGCTCGACCTTGCGGATCGACATGGTGCCGCCGGTGAGCTTGTACATGTTCCCCGACGGGTTGGGCGCCTCCAGGGTGCCGTTGCCGTTCTCGTCGACCTCCCACTCGCCGACGGTCTGGCCGCCGGGCAGCGGGTTGGTGCCGTCGAGGATGCAGGGGTTGTTGTTGGTGGCGCTGGAGGTCGCGCCGTAGAAGAACGACACGTAGCGGGCGTCCGGGTCCATGCCGGTCGCGGTGCCGGAGACGGTGTCCTCATCCACGGTGGCGGTCCCGGCCACGCCGTCGGTGTTCTTCGACGCCAGGTCGACCTGCGTGGGCCCGGTGCTCGGGCCGCCGACGACCCCGGCCACGTCCGGCAGGCCGCCGAGACCCGAGTAGTCGGGCAGGCCCGCCGTGCGCGCGACGCCGGACAGGTCCGGCAGCGGGCCGTCCCTGCCGGTCAGCGGGGTGGTGTCGGGCAGGCCCGCGATCTCGTTGAAGCCCTCCAGCGGTCCGCCCGCGGTGAGGCCGGGGACGTCCGGGAGCTCGTCGGTGCTGCCGTCGGTGACGCCGGGGACCGACGGCAGCTCCGGCACGACGTCGCCGAGGCCGGTGAGGGTGTCGGTCGGGCCGGCCAGCGGGCTGTTGCCGGTGTCGGTGCCGACGACGGTGCCCGCGGTGCCCACCGCGGTGTCGACCAGCGAGCCGGCCTGCCCGGCGCCGGGCACCGAGGCGCTGGCGTCGGACAGGGTCTGCGCCGGGTCGGGCAGCGACGTCAGGGGCTTCGTGGGGGTGTTCAGGTCGACGCCCTTGCCGAGGCCGCCCGTGAGGTCGCCGAGACCGGGGACCGCGTCGAGCGGACCGGTCGACGGGGCGGCGGAGTCCTTCGTGCCGGACGAGCCGGCGGAGGTCCGTTCCGACTCCTCGGAGTCCTGGTCCGACGTCCCGGAACCCTTCTCCGACTTCCCGGAGGCCTCACCCGACTTCCCCGAGCCCGTGTCCGACTTCCGGGAGCCCTTGTCCGACGTGTCGCGGCCCGGGCCGTCGTCGGCCGAGGAACCCGGGGAGCCCGAGGAGCCCGATCCCGAGCCGCCCGACCCCAGCACCGAGCCGACGACGTCCGCGCCGGTCACCAGGTCGCCCAGGCCCCCGGAGGAGGACCCCGACGAGCCCGGGGAGTCCGAGCACGACCCGCCGACCGGGGTGGTGCCGTCGGGACAGTCCGCCGCGGCGCCCGACGAGTCGTCGTCGGAGCCCGTCCCGGCGAACGCCGTCCCGGCCGTCCCCCCGGAGGTCAGCAGCAGCGCCGCGAGCGCGGCGGGGGCGGCGACCCGGCGCGCGGTGCCCGCGGAGGGAGCGGCATGCCTGCGCCGCCCGCGGAGGGACCGGCCGGCGGCCACCGCCGCGGCGACGCCGGTCGAACGGTGGCCGGTCCGGGTGTGCTTGCCCATCTCGAGCGGTCCTTTCCGCCTCGCCGCGGGCGAGGGTGCTGGGGAGCGGTGGAGGACGGCGCGGGCACCGGCGTGGCCGGGGTGCGGGGGCACCCCTGGGGAGCGGCCGGATCGTGCCGGGTCACCCGGCTCGTCCGGTTCGGGACGTTACGAAACGGTCACCCGTCGAGGTTGCTTTCCTGAGAGGGCATCGGCGACCCGGGCGATCACGGGTCGACCCCGGACGCCGAGTGACGGGTCGGCTGGACCGAACGGCTCAACGATCTACGACGAACACGCTCCGTGTTCTCAGGATCGCGGGAGGTCCCCTCCGTTCAACGAGCGGGCCACGTCGGAGTGACGGGTCGTCGCAGATCCGCCACCGCTCGTACGTCCCGGCGCGTGGCCGCCATCCGGACGGGGAACTAGCCGAGGCGCTCGCGGACGGCGTCGAGGTTGCGTTCCATCCCGGTCCGCCACTCCCGCAGCCGGCCCTCGACGATCCGCTCCTCCTTGTCCGGCCACCGCTCGATCGCCGCGGTGAGCCCGGACGGCCCGGGGCCCATCCGGGCCCACTGGCGCAGCACGGTGCCGTCGCCGTCGGGGGTGAGCTCGAAGCGCCAGACGGCGGTCTCGCCGCACTCGGCACCGGCCTCGACGGTCCACTCGAACACCCGCCCGGGTTCCCAGGCGGTCACCGTGGACACGGTGCTCCACGCGCCGCGGGCCTCGTGGTGGTGCTCGCCGCGCAGCCGGGCGCCGGGCCCGGGGCGGTCGCCGTCGACCCACTCCGCGCGCTGCATCTCGGTGGACACCTCCACCAGGAACTGCGGGTCTGTGACCAGCGCCCACACCGCCCGTGGCGGTGCGGCGACCCGGGCGGCGGCCTCGGTGGTGGGTCCGTCGGCGTAGCGCATGCGACCTCCTCGTCGTCGGCCCGCGGCGGGTCAGCGCTCGTCGGCACCCCGGCGCAGCAGGTAGGTGTCCATGATCCACCCCTTGCGCTCCCGGGCCTCGGCGCGGACCTTCAGGATCTCGTCGGCGACCTCGTCGAGCGGCCCGGCGACGAGCAGCTCGTCCGGCGTCCCCAGGTAGGCACCCCAGTAGATGTGCAGCTCACGACGCCGCTCGGCCGGCAGCGTGGCGAAGGCGGTACGGCCGTCGAGTATCACGACGACGTCGTCGACGTCGTCGGGCATCCCCTCGGCGATCCGGCGCCCGGTGGTGATCAGGACGGGGCGGCCGACCCGGTTGAGGATCAGCCGGTGGGCGGCGGCGAGCGCGGCGACGCTGGAGATCCCGGCGACCGACTCGACCGCCCACTGCTCCCCCGCGCCGTCCAGGACCCGGTCGAGCAGGCGCAGCGTCCCGTCGTAGAGGGAGGGGTCGCCCCACACCAGGAACGCGCCGGTCTCGCCGTCGGCCAACTCGGCGTCGAGCATCTCGCGGTAGAGGCGGGCCCGCCGGTCCTGCCAGTCGACGACGACCTCGCGGTAGCGCTCGTCGTCGCGCTCGACCTCGGTGCCGCGGTCCCGGCCCACCTCGGGCGCGGTGACCAGCCGGTACCCGCCGTCCGGGCGGTGCCGGCGCAGGATCTCGGTGCGCAGCGCCAGCAGGTCGTCCTGCGACCCCCCGCCGTCGAGCCCCTTGTCGATGACGAAGACGACGTCGGCCCGTTGCAGGGCGCGGACCGCCTGGAGGGTGAGGTGGTCGGGGTCACCCGCCCCGATCCCGATCACGAGAACCGTGCGCACCGGCATGACCGTAATGGACCCCGGACACGCCCGGGCACTCCCCCGATCGGCAGGCACCTCCGGTCCGGTGTCGCCCGATGCGCGCAGCGCGCGACCCCGTCTCGCCCCGTCGTCACTCGGTAGTGTCGGAGTGGCCGGCGAGCCGGGCCGCGTCACCGGCCGACCGCCGACGACCGACCCCCACGCGCCACCCCGGGAGGCCACGTCACGGTGCCCACCAGCGAGAGCACCAGCAGGATCCTGACGATCGGGCACCTCGTCGAGTCGCTCGACGACGGTGGCGTCGCGGCCGCGCTCGGTGACCTCGCCGTCGCCGCCCCGGACGCGGGGTTCCGGGTGGTGGTCGTCGCGCTCGCCCCGTCCGGGCACTCCGAGGTCGCCGAACTCCTGTCCGGTGCCGGGGCGCCGCCGGCCGAGCTGAACGTCGCACCGTGGGACCCGCGCGCCGTGCTGAAGGTGCTCGCCGCGTTCCGGAAGCACGGCGTCGACCTGGTGCACACCCACGGAGCCCGACCCGACGTCGTCGGCTCGGCCGCCGCGGCCCGCCTGCGGGTGCCGGCGGTGTCCACGCTGCACCACATCCACGAGCACCCCGCCGACCGCGGCGACCAGCTCCGGCGGACCGCGAAGACGTTGGCGCGCAAGCGGTTCATGACCCGCACGATCGCGACGTCGGCCCTGCAGCGCGACTGGTACCGCCGCGCCGCCGGGTCCACCGAGGGCCTGTCGGTGATCCCGGACGGCGCCGCCGACCCGGGCGAGGGCACGGCCGAGGAGCGGGAGCGCCTGCGGCGCGGGCTCGGCGTGGACGACCACGAGGTCGTCGCCGTCTCGGTCGCGCCGATGCGCCGCGGCCAGGGGCAGGACATGCTGCTCGACGCCGTCGCCGGGATCGGTCCGGACGAGCCGCTCACCGTGGTGTTGGGCGGCGACGGGCCGCTGCGGCCGTGGCTGGAGTCGCGCGTCGCCGCCGACGAGTCCCTGTCCGGCCGGGTGGCGTTCCGCCGCAGCACCGACCCGGTCGCGCTGCTCCGCGCCGCCGACGTGCAGCTGCACACGACCCGGCACGACACGATGCCCCGGATGCTGCTGCTCGGCCACGGCACCGGGACCCCGGCGGTCGCGACGCGGGTCGGCGGGATCCCGGAGATCGTGACCCGCGAGACCGGCCTGCTGGCCCCGGTCGACGCCACCCGGATCGCCGACGAGCTGGTGCGGCTCACCCGCGACGCCGACCTGCGCGCCCGGCTCGGGGCCGGGGCCCGGCGGCGGTTCCTCGACCGGTTCGCGGCGGCGCCGTGGGCGGCCCGGCTCGGCGACGTCTACCGCAGCGCGGCCGGGGTGGCGGGCGCGCCCGCCCCCGCCGAGCTGGACACGCCGGAGCCGGTGGGCCGGGGCTGATCCGGCCCGGCTGCGGCGGTCCCCGCCGGCCCGGCTCAGTGCGGGACGGGCGCGGGCCGGTCGGCGACCGGGTTCTCCAGGGTCCCGACGCCGTCGATCTCGACGGTGACCCGGTCTCCCGCGGTCATCGGCCCGACCCCGCCGGGGCTCCCGGTGAGCACGACGTCGCCGGGCTGCAGCGTGATCCAACGGGTCACGTGGGCGAGGATCCGCGCGACGTCGAAGATCATCGCCCCGGTATCGGACTCCTGGACGGTGCGGCCGTTCAGCGTGGTCCGCAGCCCCCACGGCCCCGCGCCCGGCTCGGTCTCGATCCACGGCCCGAGCGGGCAGAAGGTGTCCGCGCTCTTCGCCCGCGCCCACTGCCCGTCGGCGCGGTAGTCATGCGCGGTGACGTCGTTGGCGCAGGTCAGGCCGAGCACGTGCGACCAGGCGGTGCGTTCGTCCAGGTCGCGGGCCCGGCGACCGATCACCACCGCGAGCTCGCCCTCGTACTCCAGGCGTTCCACCCCGGCCGGGCGCAGCACCGGCTCCCCCGGCCCGACGACGGCGTTGGGCGCCTTGAGGAACAGCGCGGGCCGCTCCGGGCGGGGGCGCTCCTTCTCGGCGAGCTGGCAGGGGTAGTTGCTCCCGACGCACACGATGGTGCGGGGGTCGCAGGGGGCGAGCAGGACGACCTCGGCGAGCCGCCCGGCGACCGCTCCCGGCCCGGACGGGCCCAGCTCGCGGACGACGTCGCCCTCGCCGGTGGTCTCGACCCGCCCCGTGCGGGGGCCGTGGCCGGAGTCGTAGCGGACCAGTCGCATCCGCTCACCCCGTCCCGGCCGGGCCGAGTGCCTCGCGCACCAGCTCCAGCGGGTGCCAGGCGGTGCGCCCGGCGCCGTGGAAGATCTGCTGGCGGCAGGAGACGCCGGTCGCGGCGACCAGGGTGCCGGCGGGCTCGGCGTCGATCGCCGGGAGCAGCCGGTCCCGCCCGACCTCCATCGAGGTCGCGTAGTGCTCGACCTCGAAGCCGAACGAGCCCGCCATCCCGCAGCAGCCGGAGTCGATCTCGGAGACCTCCAGCCCGGGGATGCGGCGCAGCAGCGCGAGCGTCGCCGCGGTCCCGACCTCGGCCTTCTGGTGGCAGTGGCCGTGGTAGACCACGCGCCGCCCGCTCAGCGCCGACCGCTCCGGCAGGACCAGACGGCCGTCGTCGAGGGCCTCGACGAGCAGCTCCTCGACCTGGCGGACCCGCTCGCCCACCGACCGGGCCTCGGCGCTGTCCGGGAGCAGGGCGAGGGTCTCGTCGCGCAGGGTGAACACGCACGACGGCTCGCAGCCGACGATCGGCGCGTCGGCCGGGGTGTCCCGGGCGAGCGAGGTGACCAGGCCGGTCGCCTTGCGGCGGGCGTCGTCGAGCAGTCCGTTGGACAGGCTGGACCGGCCGCAGCAGCCGCCGCCGGCCAGCTCGACCCGCCACCCGGCGCGCTCCAGCAGGCCGATCGCGGCCCGCCCGATGTGCGGCTCGGTGAAGGTGGTGAACGAGTCGGCCAGCCACACGACGGTCCCGGCCGGTGCCCCGGCCCGCGCGGGGTCGCGGCGCCGGTACCACCGCACCAGGTTGTCCCAGTCGAAGCGCGGCAGCGGGCGGCGCGCGGTGATCCCGACGGTCCGTTCGGCGAGCCGGCGCAGCACCCCGACCCGGCCGGGCAGGTTGGACAGCGGCGCGGTCGCCGACCCGAGCCGGTTCAGCGTGCGGATGGCGCCGAACAGCCGCGAGCGCAGCGGCGTGCCGTGCACCGCGTGCTGCTGGTGGAGCGCCTCGGCCTTGAGCGAGGCCATGTCCACGCCCATCGGGCACTCGCTCTTGCAGGCCTTGCACATGAGGCACAGATCGAGGATCTCGTGCAGCCGCCCGTCGGCGAGCCCGGCGGCCGGGTCCGGTTCGGACAGCGCCTTGACCAGCGCGTTCGCCCGGCCGCGGGTGGAGTGCTCCTCCTCGAGGGTGACCTGGTAGGACGGGCACATCACCCCGGCCGTGGTCTTGCGGCACAGGCCGATGTTCATGCAGCGGTCGGCGGCGTCGCGCATCCCGGTGGCGCCGGGGCCGCCGATCACCTCGAACGACAGCGCCGTGGTCAGCCGCGGGGCGGGCGGCAGCGCGTCGCGGTCGCGCAGGTTCTCGGTCATCGACGGGGCGTCGACGATCTTGCCGGGGTTCATGACGTTCCCCGGGTCGAACAGGGCCTTGACCCGGCGCATCGCCTCGTACAGCTCGTCGCCGAAGATCTCGCGGTTGAACTCCGAGCGCGCCAGGCCGTCGCCGTGCTCGGAGGAGTTCACGCCGCCGTACTCGGCGACCAGGTCCTTGATCCGCTCCGCGACCCGGCGCATCGTGGCGACCTGGGCCGGGTCGGTGAGGTCGACGAACGGGCGGATGTGCAGGCAGCCGACCGAGCAGTGGCCGTAGAACCCCGCCTCGAGGCGGTTCTCGTCGAGGATCTCCTTGAACCGCGCGGTGTACTCGGCCAGGTGCTCGGGGCCACCGCGGTGTCCTCGACGAAGGCCAGCGGGCGCCGGGTGCCCTCCCCCGCCGCCATGAGCAGCCCGAGGCTGGACTTGCGGACCTTGAGCAGCGCGGCCTGCTCGGCGGGGGTGACCAGCTCCAGGGTGTGGTAGCCGTGGCCGTGGCGCTCCCAGAGCGCGGCCAGCGCGCGCAGCTTCGCCACCAGCCCGGCCTCGTCGTCGCCGGAGAACGAGACGAACAGCAGCGCGGCCGGGTCGCCGACGAGGTGGTTGCCCAGGTCGGCGTACTCGATCTTGCGGCGGGACAGGTCGAGGATGGTCTTGACCATCATCTCGACCTGGTGCGGATCGCAGCTCAGCGCGTCGGCGGTGGCGGAGATGGCGCCGTGCACGGTGTTGAAGTGGCCGACGGCGTAGACCGTCCGCGCGGGCTTGGGCACCAGGTCGACGACGGCGCGGGTCGCCAGAACTAGCGTGCCCTCGGCACCGACGACGAGCTTCGCCAGGTCGAACGTCCCGGACTCCGCGAAGCCCGCGAGCCGGTCCAGCCGGTAGCCGCAGGCCCGGCGCCAGAAGAGCGGCATGCCCGCGGCGATCGCGTCCTCGTTCTCGGTGACCAGCGCGGGGAGCTCGCGGTAGAGGGCGCCCTCCAGGGTGTCCGCGGCGGCACGACGGCGGCGCTCGTCGGCGTCGACGGGTTCCAGCCGGGCGGTGGAGCCGTCGGACAGCACGACGTCGAGCGCGCGGACGTGGTCGATCGTCATGCCGAAGGTCAGCGACCCGCTGCCCGCGGAGTTGTTGCCGATCATCCCGCCGATCGTGGCCCGGTTGCTCGTGGAGGTGTCCGGGCCGAACATCAGCCCGTGCGCGGCCGCGGCCCGGTTGAGTTGGTCCTGCACCACCCCCGCCTCGACGACGGCGGTGCGCGCCACCGGGTCGAGCTCGACGATCCGGTTGAGGTGCCGGGACAGGTCGAGCACGAGCCCCGGTCCGACGGTCTGGCCGGCCAGGCTGGTGCCGGCACCGCGCGGGACGACCGGCACGCCGAACTCGGCCGCGGTGCGCACGGCCGCGGCGACGTCGTCGTGGGTCCGGGGGAAGACCACTCCGAGCGGGGTGATCGCGTACATGCTCGCGTCGCGGGAGAACAGGTGGCGGCTGTAGTCGTCGAAGGCGACCTCGCCGGTCACCCGGGACCGGAGCGTCTCCTCCAGACCCGGGACGGCGGTGGTGGCGGTGGCGGGACGGGTCAGCTCGGCGGTCATGGGGTGGCGTCCTCTCGCGACGGTGCGGGGGCGGTCGGGGCGGGTCAGTCGGTCTGCAGCCGCTCCAGCGCCGCGTCGAGGCCGGAGCCCGCGACCGGCACCCCGGCGAGACCGAGACCCATCTGGACACCGGCGAGGGTCCCGGCCAGCGTGAGGTCGTTGAACGCACCGAGGTGGCCGATCCGGAAGATCCGCCCGGCGAGGCGGCCGAGACCGGCGCCCAGCGACATGTCGAAGCGGTCGAGGATCACCGCGCGGACCTTGTCGGCGTCGACGTCGTCGGGGACGAGCACGGCGGTGAGCGCACTGGAGTACTCGCGCTCGTCGAGGGCCAGCACCTCCAGGCCCCACGCCCGCACCGCCGCCCGGGTGGCCTCGGCGTGGCGGGCGTGGCGGGCGAAGACGTTCTCCAGGCCCTCGTCGTGGAGCAGGCGCAGCGCCTCCTTCAGCCCGTACATGAGGTTGGTGTTCGGGGTGTAGGGGAAGAAGCCGCGCTCGTTGGCCGCGAGCATCGGGCCCCAGTCCCAGAAGGTGCGCGGCATCGTCGCGGTGCGGGAACGCTCCAGGGCCTTGGCGCTGATCGCGTTGAAGCTCATCCCCGGCGGCAGCATCAGCCCCTTCTGCGAGCCGGCGACGGTCACGTCGACGCCCCACTCGTCGTGCCGGTAGTCGATGGAGCCGAGCGAGGAGATGGTGTCGACCAGCAGCAGGGCCGGGTGGTCGGCGGCGTCTATCGCGGCGCGGATCTCGGCGATCCGGCTGGTGACACCGGTCGAGGTCTCGTTGTGCACCACGCAGACGGCGGCGATCCGGCGGCCGGTGTCGGCGGCGAGCCGTTCGGCGACGACGGTGGGGTCCGCCCCGTGCCGCCAGTCGCCGGGCACGAGGTCCACCCGGAGCCCGAGCCGGCCCGCCATCTCCTGCCACAGCGTGGCGAAGTGCCCGGTCTCGAAGCACAGCACCGTCTCCCCCGGGTTCAGGGTGTTGACCAGGGCCGCCTCCCACGCGCCGGTGCCGGTGGCCGGGTACATCACGACCGGGCCGGTGGTGCCGAAGACCGGGCGGACGTCGCGCAGCAGCTCCGTCCCCAGCGCCTGGAAGTCCGGGCCGCGGTGGTCGATCGTCGCGGCCGACATGGCGCGCAGCACCGAGTCCGGCACGTTCGTCGGGCCGGGGATCTGCAGGAAGTGCCGACCGGCTGCGTACGTCATGAGGTCCTCCACGCTCGGTGACCGATGGTTCCGGATGGCGGAATCCGGGTCTCGCGCTGATGACGGTATACCGTCTACAGTCTGCCGTCGAGAGGGTGCTGCAGGGCCTTCCCACACCCCGGCGGGCGGCATCGACGCCGCTTGACGGGCGTGTGTGATCCTGCTGATACTCGGGATATCGAATTCGTTTTCCGCAGTGCGGAAAATGCGGCCCGGCGACGTCGCGCGGACCGCGTCATCAGTTCCTGTCTGCGTCAGTGCCGACCCCAGAGGAAACCGATGTCCATCGAACTCATCACCATCGTGGCACTCGCCCTGGTGTTCCTGATAGCGACGATCCTGCCGGTCCACATGGGCGCGCTGGCCTTCGTCGCCGCGTTCGTCGTCGGCACGGCGTTCGTCGGGGAGGACACCGACGACATCGTCGGCGGGTTCCCCGGCGACCTGTTCGTGATCCTCGTCGGCGTGACCCTGCTGTTCGCCATCGCCAAGGGCAACGGGACCGTGGATCGCCTGGTCCAGCTGGCGGTACGGGCCGTCGGTGGCCGGATCGCGCTGATCCCGTGGGTCATGTTCGGCGTCACCGCGGTCCTGACCGCGGTCGGCGCCGTCGTCCCCGCCGCGGTCGCCATCATCGCGCCGATCGGCATGGGATTCGCCCAGCGCTACAAGATCAACCCGATGCTGATGGGCCTTCTCATCATCAACGGGGCGAGCGCGGGCGGCTTCTCGCCGATCAGCATCTTCGGCAGCATCGTGAACGGTGTCGTCGCCCGCAACAACCTGCCGAGCAATCCGGGACTGCTGTTCGTCTCGTCGTTCGTGTTCAATCTCGCGCTCAGCATCGTCGTGTTCCTGATGTTCGGCGGACGGGAACTGCTCCGCCGTTCCCGGGATGCCGCGGGATCCTCCGGCGCCGGCGACGACCGGGTCGCCGTGGCCGCCGAGCCGGGCACCTCGCTCGCCCTGGGCGGCGGCGCCGTTCCGCACGGCCGATCACGGACGGTGACCGGTTGGACCGGGTCCGGTGGGTCCGGGGCCGCCGAGCCGCACGGCCCGGACGACGACGAGCCGCACCGCCCGCTCGAACGCGACCACGTGTTCACGATCCTGGGCCTGGTCGCCCTGGCCGTCGGCGCACTCGCGTTCGGCCTCGACGTCGGCTTCACCGCGCTCACCGTGGCCGCGGTCCTCTCGGTCATCTCGCCGTCCTCGGCCAAGGCGGCCGTCGGGCAGGTCGCGTGGCCGACGGTGCTGCTGATCTGCGGGATCGTGACCTTCGTGTCGCTGATGGAACGGGTCGGCACGATCGACTGGCTCGGCAACCTCGTGACGACGATCGGGTCCCCGCTGCTGGCCGCGATCATCATCTGCCTGATCGGCGCGATCGTGTCCGCGTTCGCCTCGACCACCGGCATCCTCGGCGCCCTGATCCCGCTGGCCGTGCCGTTCCTGCTCGCCGGCGAGGTGGGCGCGGTCGGCCTGATCATCGCGCTGTCGCTGTCGTCGTCGGTGGTGGACTCCTCGCCGTTCTCCACCAGCGGGGCGCTGGTCGTCGCGAACGCGCCGGCCGACCAGACCGACCGGGTGTTCCGCGGGCTCATGATCTGGGGCTTCAGCATGTGCGCGGTGGCGCCGCTGCTGAGCTGGCTGATCTTCGTCGTCCCCGGCTGGGGCTGATCCGGTGCCGGGAACGGGAGCAGGCCCGGGCGGCGGCGTCCAGTCCGTCGTCCGGGCCTTCCGGATCCTCGACGTCCTGGCCGAGGCGGACGGGGAGCTGTCGATCAGCGAGCTCGCCGTGGCCGTCGACCTGCCGCAGCCCACGATCCACCGGATCGTCGCGACCCTGCGCGAGCTCGGCCACGCCCACCAGGTGGCCAACCGCCGCTACACCCTGGGGCCCCGGCTGATCGGGCTCGGGGACCGGGCGTCGCGGGTGCTGGGGTGCGCGCCGGGGACGACCTGCGCGCGGTGGCGGAGCGGTTCGGCGAGACCGCCAACATGGCCGTGCTCGACGGGGAGCGCGCCGTCTACACCGCGCAGGTGCCCGGGCCGCACTCGATGCGGACGTTCACCGAGGTCGGGCGACGGGTGCCGCTGCACAGCACCGGCGTCGGGAAGGCGCTGCTCGCCCAGCTGCCCGCGCCCGCGGCACGGCGGCTGCTGGGCTCCACCGGGCTGCCCGCGGCGACCGACCACACCGTCGTCGACCCCGACCGGCTGCTCGACGAGCTCGACCGCATCCGCCGGGCCGGGTTCGCCGTGGACGCCGAGGAGCAGGAGGTCGGTGTGTTCTGCGTGGCCGTCCCGCTCGCCGGGGTGTCCAGCCCGGCGGCGCTGTCGGTGTCCGGCCCGATCCACCGCTTCGGACACGACCGAGTCCCCGAGGCGGCCGCGCTGCTGCGGGCCGCCGCCGAGGGCATCGGTGGGACGCTCGCGTGAGCGCCGCCCGGAGCTCAGGCCCCGCGGCGGCGGGCGAGCCACTCCTCGGACTCCGGCGTGCCGCCGTCGAGCCGGTCGACGAGGTCGAGCAGGAACGACGTGTGGCCGTGCTCGGTCAGGGCCCGCTGTGCGACCTCCGGGTCCCCCGCCTCGACCACCGCGAGCAGCTCACGGTGCCGCTCGACGTTCTCCAGCAGGGACTCGCGACGGGCGGTGCGGTTCATCGCCATGCACAGCTGCATCTGGAACGACAACGCCCGGTAGGCCTCGGTCAGCCGCGAGTGCCCGGCCAGAGCGACCAGCGACAGGTGGAACTCGAACTTGTGGTGCAGGAACCGGCTCTCGTCGCCGGCCCGGCCGACCTCCTCGAACGCCGCCAGGGCCGCCCGGCAGCGCTCCAGCCGCTCGGGCACGCGCACCGGCACACCGAGGCGGACGGCGAGCGCCTCCAGGTCCTCGCGCAGGGTCACGATCTCGTAGACGTCGTGCCGGGTCAGCGTGCGCACGGTCGCGCCGCGCCGCGGGTGCGCGACGACCAGGCCCTCGTGGGTCAGCGTCTGCAGCGCCTCGCGCAGCGGCGGGCGGGAGACCCCGAGCCGCTCGGTCAGGCGCGCCTCGACCAGCCGCTCCCCCAGCGCGAGCTCCCCGGAGAAGATCATCGCGCGCAGGGCGTCGGTCGCCAGCTCCGCCATGGACGGCGGCGCGACGATCCGGCCACCGGTACCCGTCTGCACCGCGGTCACCGCACCCACCTCTCCCGTGATTCCGTATACCGTATATCAAGGCCGACGCCGACGACCCCGGAGGGCTGCCGATGCAGACCGACCCACCGCTGACCGGAGTGCTCGTGCTGGAGGTGGGGGCCTTCATGGCCGCGCCGTTCGCGACGATGCAGCTCGCCGACCTCGGAGCCCGGGTGGTCAAGGTCGAGCCGCCGGGCACCGGCGACCCGACCCGGTCCGCGGGGCCGTTCCTCGACGGCGAGAGCTCCCCGTTCCTGCGGCTCAACCGCAACAAGGAGTCCGTCGTCCTCGACCTCAAGGACGAGCGGGGCCGCGCCGCGTTCCTGGCCCTGGTCGACCGCGCCGACGTGGTGGTGGAGAACCTGCGGCCGGGCGCGATGGACCGGCTCGGGCTCGGCTACGAAGCCCTGGCGCAGCGCCGCCCGGAGCTGGTGTACGCCTCGGCGTCGGGCTGGGGCGTCGACGGTGCGGCCGCGACGCGGCCGGGGCTCGACATCATGGCGCAGGCCGCGAGCGGACTGATGAGCGTGACCGGGGAGCCCGACGGCGACCCGGTCAAGGTGGGCGTGCCGGTCTGCGACCTGGTGACCGCGCTCTACGTGGCGCTCGCGGTGACCGCGGCGCTGCGCGAGCGGGACCGCTCCGGGACCGGCCAGCACATCGACGTCTCGCTGCTGGAGTCGGGCGTCTCGCTCGCGGTGTGGGAGGCGGGCATGTACCTCGGCGACGGGGAGGTGCCCGCGCGGCAGGGCTCGGCCCACCAGCGCTACGCCCCCTACCAGGCCGTCCGCACCCGCGACGGGCACGTGACGGTCGGTGCGAACACCACCCGGCTCTGGACGTCGCTGTGCGCGGCGCTCGGGCTGGAACGCCTCGAGCACGACCCCCGCTTCGCCGACCCCGGCTCGCGGCTGGCGAACCGGGTGGCGCTGATCGACTGCATCGAGACGGTCACGACCACCCGGTCGTCGTCCGACGTGCTCGCCGCGCTCGACGCGGCCGGGGTCCCCTGCGCGTCCATCGCCGGCTACGACGAGGTCTTCACCGACCCGCTGCTCACCGGCCGGGACTTCTTCTGGGACGCCCCACACCCGACCCTGCCCGCGGTCCGCCAGCTGGGGTCGCCGATGCGCTTCTCCCGCACCCCCGCGCGGCGGGGCACCGCCGGGCCCCCGCTCGGCGCGGCGACCGACGATGTCCTCGCCGAGCTGTCCGACCCCGCCCGCGGGGGCCACGCGTGAGCCCGGAGGTGACCGCGGAGCTCGCGGCCGGGGTGCTCACCGTGACCTTCCGCCGTCCCGAGCGGCGCAACGCGCTGACCTGGGACATGTACGAGGGGCTGGTGGCGGCGTGCGAGCGGGCCGACGCCGACCCGGAGGTCCGGGCGCTCGTCGTGCGCGGCGAGGGCGGCCGGGCCTTCGCCGCGGGCACCGACATCGGCCAGTTCCGCGCGTTCACCTCGGGCGCCGACGGGGTGGCCTACGAGCGCCGGGTCACCGCAGTGCTCGACCGGGTCCGCGCCGTCGGCGTGCCCACCGTGGCCGCGGTGGCCGGGTACTGCGTCGGCGGCGGGCTGGGCATCGCCTGCGCGGCCGACCTGCGCATCGCGACGCCCGGGTCCCGGTTCGGCGTGCCGATCGCCCGCACGCTGGGCAACTGCCTGTCCGCGCGGACCCTGGACCTGATGGTCGAGGCCCTGGGCCGACCGCTGACCGCGGACCTGCTGCTCACCGCGCGGATGCTGGAGACCGAGGAGGCCGCGCGGGTGCCGGGGTTCCTGCACGCCGTCGTCGACGACCTCGGCGCGGGGCTGGACGCGCTCACCGGGCGGCTCACCACCGGCGCGCCGCTGACGATCTGGGCGACCAAGCGGCTGCTGGACGACCGGTCCGCCGACGACACCGCGGTGGTCGACCGCGTCTACGGCTCGACCGACTTCCGCACGACGGTCGCCGGTTTCGGGCAGGGCGGCACCCCGAGCTGGACCGGGACCTGATCCCGGGCTCCGGTCCGCCACCGGGGCGGACCGGAGCCCCGGGGTGGGCGCCGGACCGCCGGTCCCGGGTGGCGGGACCGCCGGGCCCGGACCGCGGTCAGCGGCGCCGCAGCGGCCGGGCCGGGCCGGTCAGCGGCGGGGTCGTCCCGCCCGCGGCCTGGACCTGGCGGCGGGCCTGCAGATAGAGCGCCGGACCCGACACCAGCCCGCGCAGCTTGCGGGCGCCCGCACCCCCCGGCAGCGCGACGACGTCCTGCGGCGCCGGGTGCTCCTCGACCGCGACCGACCCGAACCGCTCCGGCGACGGCCCGGGCCCGCCGACGATCGCGGGTGTCTGCTGCTCGTGGCGGGCCCGCGCGACGGCCCTCGGCGCCGAGGACTCGCGGCGCACGATGTCGCGCAGCCGCCCCAGCGCGGCCGGGAACCGCCGCACCGCCAGCCGGCGCGCCCGCGGGTCCAGCGCCACCTTGCCCAGGAAGGCGCCCAGGCCGAGCGCGTAGCCGCCCATCTGGTCGCGCAGCTCCCCCGACGACGGCCGGTGGTGGTGCCACACCCACGCCGACGGCAGGTAGGCCAGGGTGCCGCCGTCGAGCACGATCCGGACCAGCAGCTCGATGTCCTCGCCGCCCCGGGTGGGCATGCCCGGGCCGAGCGCCTCGTCGAACCCGCCGAGCGCGCGGACCGGCTCGGCACGCACCGCCAGGTTGGCGCCGATCCCGAACAGGCCCGGGGAGAACGGGAACACCGGGGAGTCCGCGGGTGGGTCGTCGAGCCGGAACCGGCGCGGCAGGAAACCCTTGTTCCAGGCCAGCGCGACGTCGGCGGCCCGCTCCTCGGGGGTCTCCAGCCGCGCGGCGAGCACCGGACCGCTCAGCGCGACGAGCTCGGGGTCCTCGGCGAAGGACCCGGCGATCCGTGACGCCCACCTCGGGTCTGGCTCGGTGTCGTCGTCGGTGAACGCGACGACCGCGGTGCGGGCCTCGGCGAGGCCGCGGTTGCGCCCGACCGAGACACCGCGGCGCGGCTCACGGACGTAGCGGACCCGCGGGTCCCCGCAGTCGCGGACGACCTCGCGGGTGCGCTCGTCGGGCGGGTCGTTGTCGACGACGAGCACGGTCACGTCCGGGTGGTCGCCGGCCAGCACCGCGGCCAGGCAGCGACGCACGCTCTCCGGCCGGCCCCGCGTCGCGACGACGACGGTCAGCGGCTCGGCCGACACCGCGGGCTCGGCCGGTGGTTCGCGCCCGGCGACGGTCGCGGCGGCCCGCGCCAGGTCCGCGGCGCGCGCCCGGCCCCCGTGCAGCGGGACGACGGCCTGACCGACGGGGACACCGCCGTCGGTGACCAGCAGCCGGGCCGAGCCGAACCGCGGCGGGACGACGAGGTCACCGGCCCCGTGGCCGCTGCCGTGCACGCCGCGGTGGTGGGCGAGCTCACCCACCCAGACGGGGTCGCCTGCTCGGTCCGGCACTGCTGCGACCTCCCGCGATCGTGGGTCGGTGTCGGTGGTCGGTGTCGGCGGGTCCGTGTGGGGGGCCGGGTCGGAGGGCCCGGCTCCGGAGCCCGTCCGCTCCCGGACGCCCCCCGCGTGCCTCCCGGATGCCTACGTCGCGGACCGCCGCCCGGTTCACCGTGTGCGGCCGGCGTCACGCCGAGCCGCACCGGTTCCCGCTCCGGGCACCGGCCCGGGCATCGACCCGGCCGGCGCACGCCCCGCCGGTCGCGACGGGCACCCACCCCGATCGTCGCAGAGCACACGACACCCGCGCTCACCAGGCACGGGACCCGCATCGTGCGCTGCTCCGTCCGCCACGGTCCGGACGACTTCCCGGCCCAGTCACGCCGACGAGGTGCCACCGGCGGCACCGCCGGGTTCGGGACATGGTGGTCCGTCCGGGGCTCTCCCGGTCACCGTGCGCACTGCGACACCCGCGTACGCACACCGTTCGGCGCGGCCGAACGACCGTACGACCCGAACAACACACCGTCTGCACCGTTGGTCGCAGCCCCGGTGCGCGGATCGCGCCGGACCGGCCGTTCGCCGCACACCCGGCGAGCCCGGTCGGTGTCCGTGTCACGGAGCGGTTACGGTCGCTCTCGGCTGGTCGACGAGACGTCGGCTGGTGCGCCTGGTCGGTCCCACGCTCCCCGCTGACCGACACTCCCCCTGGCGCCCACCCAGCACGCAGCGGGCGGAGCCGTGTCCGGTCACGAGGACCGGGGCGGATCCGAGGTGGCGAGGACCCCCGAATGACCACTGCACTCACCCCGGACCTCCATACACCCGAGAGCGACGTCCCCCGGCGTCGCCGGGACCGTGACGCCGGCGCGGGCATCTCCGCCGCCGAGCTGCTCGCGCGCTACTCCGAGGCCGGTTTCGACGCCCCCGCACCCGGCAGCCGCCGCGCCCGCCGTTCCGAGGCCCCCGGCCCGGACCTGGAGCGCATCGACACCCCCGCGACCGGCGTCCCCGCCGCGTCCGGCGGCGACACCGTCATCACCCGCGACGCGCCGGACACCCCCGCCGGCGTCACCTCGCGGACCGCGATCGGCCTGCTCCGCGGCACGTCGGACACCGGGCCGCTCGGGCGTCACCCGCGCGCCGTCGTCGCGACCATGTCGGCGACGCTGGTCGGCGCCACCGCGGTCATGGGCGTCGTGTCGACGCTCAGCTCCCCGGAGTCCCCGGAGCAGTCCCCCGAGACCTCCGCGGACATGGACCTCACCGGCGCGGCCAACGAGGCCACGATGAAGCTGTCGGTCCCGGCTGCGGGCTCCGAGCACGGCGGCACCGGCACCAGCGACGCCGCGTCCACCCTGACCAGCGGATTCGAGCACGTCACCGCGTCGGTCCCGCAGGCCTTCGAGAAGGCCGACGCGGCCCGCATCGCCGCCGTCGCCCAGAAGGAGGCCGCGGCGAAGGCGGCCGAGGCCCGGGCGAAGGCCGCCGCGGCGTCGGCCCGGCACGGCGGGGACGACGACGGCGACGGTGGCGGCGTGATCGGCGACATCGTCGGCGGCCTGACCGGCGGCTCCGCCGAGGGCTCCCAGGCGCTCGCGCAGGCCAAGCAGCAGCTCGGCAAGCCCTACAAGTGGGGCGCCACCGGCCCGAGCGCGTTCGACTGCTCCGGCCTGATGGTGTGGGCGTTCGAGCAGATCGGCATCGACCTGCCGCGCACCTCCAGCGCGCAGTCGCAGATGGACGGCACCCCGGTCTCCAAGAGCCAGCTCAAGCCCGGCGACCTGGTGTTCTTCTACTCCCCCGTGAGCCACGTCGGCATCTACGCCGGCAACGGCAAGGTGCTCCACGCCTCCACCAGCGGCGAGCCGGTCAAGTACTCCGACGTCGACGCGATGCCGTTCCACAACGCCGTCCGGGTCTGACCCCCGCCGCACCCTGCCTTCGAGGCCGCACCCCTGGGGAGGGGTGCGGCCTCGACGCACGTCCGGACCCCGCCCGCCCGCGGCCCAGGGCCCGACCAGCGACCCACAGCCTCACAGCCCGCGCAGACCCGCAGCCCGCGCGGTGATCCGCCCGGCGCGCGGCGATCCGCGGGGCGCGCGCGAACAACGGATCACCGCGCGAGCTGCGGATCATGGCGGACCGCGGGCAGCACCGGCGGGCGGCTCCCGTGGGAGGCGGCGGTTACAGCGAGCGGAGTCGTTCGGCGACGGCCTCGGGCAGCACGTCGGAGATGAACGCGCCAGCGCCGGACTCGGACCCGGCCAGGTACTTGATCTTCCCGGGGGCCCGGCGGATCGAGTGCAGCCGAAGGTGCAGCCGGGCGTCGGAGCGGCCGTCGGACTCCAGCACCGGTGCCTGGTTCCAGCCCGCGACGTAGGGCAGCTCGTCGTCGTAGAGGGCGTCGAGGCGGCGCAGCACGTCCAGGTAGAGGGTCGCGAACTCGGCGCGCTGGGCCTCGTCGAGGGCGGGCAGGTCCGGGGTGGGCCGGTGCGGGTACAGGTGCACCTCGACCGGCCAGCGCGCCGCCTGCGGCACGAACGCCGTCCAGTGCTCCCCGGCCACGACGACGCGCTCCCCCGCCCGCTCGGCGGCCAGCTGCGTGTCGAACAGGTTCTCCCCCGTGGCCTCGCGGTGCGCGGCAACGTGGGCCAGCATCCGCTGCGGGAACGGCGGGACGTAGGGGTAGGCGTAGATCTGTCCGTGCGGGTGGGACAGCGTCACCCCGATCTCGGCGCCCCGGTTCTCGAACGGGAAGACGTAGCGGACCCCCGGCCGGGCACCCAGCTCGGCGGTCCGGTCGGCCCACGCCTCCAGGACCAGGCGCGCCCGGTCGGGGGTGAGCCGGGAGAACGGGGTGTCGTGGTCGTCGGTGAAGCAGACGACCTCGCACCGCCCCGACGCCGCCTGCGGCACCGGGCCCGGTTCGGGCAGCGGGGCGCCGGGTGCGGATCCGAAGGCCGGGAAGCGGTTCTCGAACGCGACGACGCCGTACTCCGGGCTCGGCACCTCGGTGTGGCGACCATCGCGGCTGGGGCACAGCGGGCACTGGTCGGCCGGCGGCTTGTAGGTGCGGTCCTGCCGGTGCGCGGCGATCGTCACCCACTCCCCGGCCAGCGCGTCGTAGCGCAGCTGCGAGGCGGGCACCACCCGCGGGAGGTCGCGGGCGTCGACCAGGTCGGCCGGGTCCCGGGGTGCGTGGTCGGGGCCGTCGAACCAGAGGATCTCCCGGCCGTCGGCCATCCGGGTGGCCAGCTTCTGCACCTTCTGCACGTACGTCACCTTCCGGGCCGGGCAATGATCACGTGGTCGACCTCGCCCTCGAGGACCGCACGGTCGGCGTCGGCCAGACCGCTGTCGGTCACGAGCACGTCGGCCTCGGACAGCTCGGCGATCGTCGAGATCCCGACGGTGCCCCACTTGGTGTGGTCGGCGACGACCACCAGCCTGCTGCCGGACTCGATCAGGGCGCGGTTGGTGTCGCGCTCGGTGAGGTTCGGGGTGGAGAAGCCCGCCGCGGCGCTCATCCCGTGCACCCCGAGGAACACCGTCTCCAGGTTCAGCGAGCGCAGCGCGGCGATCGCGACCGGGCCGACCAGCGCCTCCGACGGCGTCCGCACACCTCCGGTCAGGATCACCGTGGTCCCGCGGGAGTCGGCGCCGCCGGTGTGCAGCGCGTCCGCGACGGCGACGGAGTTGGTCACCACCGTCAGCCGCGGCACCGCGGCGAGCAGCCGGGCGAGCCGCCAGGTCGTCGTGCCCGCGGACAGCCCGATCGCGGCGCCGGGGGTCACCAGCTCGGCGGCCGCGGCGGCGATGGCGTCCTTCTCCTCCAGCTCGCACACCGACTTGGCGGCGAACCCGGGCTCGGACGTGGTGTGCTCGCCGACGGCCGTCGCGCCGCCGTGCACCTTGTCCACCAGGCGGCGCCGGGCCAGCACGTCGAGATCGCGGCGCACGGTCATCTCCGACACACCGAGGTGGTCGGCGAGCTCGGACACCCGCACCGCGCCGCGGGTGCGGACCTGCTCCACGATCACCTCGCGCCGCTGCTCGGCGAGCAGGCTCATCGTGTCCGGGCCGGACACCGTCGGGGCTTCACCCGCACAGAATGCAACACAACCGAACGTGCGGCAAGTGTTGACCGAGCGTATCGATCGGCTACCCGAGGGGCATCCAGGTCACCGAGCGGTCTCGAGTTCGAGCGAAAGTGTTCACTTCTGATCGAATCCGGTCTAGCTTGTGCGTTGGTCCGCGCAACGCGCCGTCGTGCACCACCGGCCGGCGGACCGGCAGCACACGCACTCGACGGCGAGGAGCTATCCGAGATGGAGCATCACGAGACGGCCCGGCGGGCCCCGGGGACGGCCCGGGAGGGCACGGCATGACCGCCCAGGAGGTCCTGCGCCTCAACCCCAACCTGGTCGACTACCTGCTGGTGGCCTTCTACTTCGTGCTGGTGCTCGGCATCGGCTTCGCGGCACGCCGCTCGGTCTCCTCCAGCCTCGATTTCCTGCTGTCCGGCCGGTCGATGCCGGCCTGGATCACCGGCCTGGCGTTCATCTCGGCGAACCTCGGCGCGATCGAGCTCATCGGCATGGTCGCCAACGGGGCCCAGTTCGGCATCCCGACGGTGCACTACTACTGGCTGGGCGCGATCCCGGCGATGGTGTTCCTGGGCATCGTGATGATGCCGTTCTACTACGGCTCCCAGGCCCGCAGCGTCCCGGAGTTCCTGCTCAAGCGGTTCAACAAGACCACCCAGCGGGTGCAGGCGGTGATCTTCGCGGTCGCCTCGATCCTGATCGCCGGGGTCAACCTGTTCTCCCTGGGCCTGGTCCTGGAGGCGCTGCTCGGCTGGTCGCTGTACCTGGCGATCCCGGTCGCCGCCGTCGTCGTCCTGGGCTACATCTCCCTCGGCGGGCTGTCCGCCGCGATCTACACCGAGGTCCTGCAGTTCTTCGTGATCCTCGCGCTGCTGATCCCGCTGACCGTCGCCGGGCTCAACCGGGTCGGCGGCTGGGACGGCCTGACCCGCGCGGTCACCGAGGGCCCGAGCGGCGGTGCGGACCTCAACGCCTGGCCCGGCACCCCGCTCACCGAGATCGCCAACCCGTTCCTGTCCGTGCTGGGCATCGTGTTCGGCCTCGGGTTCGTCCTGTCCTTCGGCTACTGGACGACGAACTTCGCCGAGGTCCAGCGCGCCCTGTCGGCCAAGTCGATGTCCGCCGCCCGGCGCACCCCGATCATCGGTGCGTTCCCGAAGGCGCTGGTCGTGCTGGTCATCGTGACCCCGGGCATGATCGCCGGGATCCTGGTCCCGCAGATCGCCGCGGTGAAGTCCGGCGGCGGCGACGCCGTCGAGGGCATCACCTACAACAACGCGCTGTCGCTGCTAATGAAGGAGGTCCTGCCCAACGGGATCCTCGGCGTCGCGATCGCCGGCCTGCTGGCCGCGTTCATGGCGGGCATGGCGGCGAACATCAGCTCGTTCAACACGGTGTTCACCTACGACATCTGGCAGGACTGGGTGCGCCCGGGCCGCGCCGACCGCTACTACCTCGGCGTCGGCCGGCTGGTCACGATCGTCGGCTGCGTGCTCGCGATCGGCACCGCGTTCATCGCCTCGGGCTCGGCGAACCTGATGGACTACATCCAGTCGCTGTTCAGCTTCTTCAACGCACCGCTGTTCGCGATCTTCATCCTGGGTCTGTTCTGGAAGCGGATGACCGGGCCGTCGGCCTGGATCGGCCTGCTCTCCGGTACCGCCGCGGCGGTGCTCGTCGACATCCTGGTGCGCACCGAGGTCTGGACGATGTCCAGCCAGGCGGGCAGCTTCGTCGGCGCCATCGCGGCGTTCGTCGTCGGTGTCGGCGTGGCCGCGGGGGTCTCGCTGGTGACCACCCCGAAGCCGGACGCCGAGCTGGTCGGTCTGACCTGGAGCCTCACGCCCAAGGAGGCCCGCACCCATTCCACCGACGGCGACGACGCGGGCTGGTACCGCAGCCCGGGTGTGCTCGGTGCGCTGGTGCTCGCGATGACCGTCGTCCTCTACATCGCGTTCGGCTGAGCGGAGACCTGCGATGAACTCGAAGAGTGCAGACCACACCCCCGGCGACCGCGCCGGGACCGACGCCCCGGTCTCGACGACCGCGGCCAACCTGTTCGACCTGCGGTCGGTGATCGCCCTGCTGTTCGGGGTCTACGGCATCGTGCTGCTGATCATGGGCATCGTGTCGGGGAACGACCCGGAGAACCTCGCCAAGACCGGCGGTACGAACCTCAACCTGGACACCGGCATCGGGATGCTGGTGATCGGGGTGCTGTTCGTGCTGTGGGTGTACCTGCGGCCGCTGAAGCTGGCCCCGCCGGCAGCCGACGAGCAGGACTGACCCGGACCACGCCGGCCGGGAGTGCCCTCAGCGCTCGCGGCCGGCGCGGTTCGGGTAGACCGGGTTGAACGCCGCGAGGGTGTAGTCGTCGATCCGGCGCACCACGCGGGTCAGGCCGGAACGCAGGACGCGGAGTGTGTCGATCATGGATGGGATTCCCTTCGGTGTCGGCGGCAGAGCCGCCAGCTGTGGACGAGGGAGCCCGCCGGGTGAGGCGGGCGGCCTCGTCACCGGACCGTTCCAGGATGCACTGAATCGATCCCGACGCACCGCCGATCGCGAGCGCGGTCACGATGTGAGGCCGATCGCGGCGTGCGGGTGATCGCCCGCGACGGCGCGCACGAGATCGAGATCGCGCGGTCGCGCTTCCGCTGCACCGTCGCCCGCGTCGCCGATGTCGCAGCGGCCCAGGCCGTGATCGCCCGCGTCCGCCGGGCCGGGCCGGACGCCACCCACCACTGCACCGCGCTGCGCATCGGCGACCCCGCCACCGGGGACCTCACCGCCCGCAGCAGCGACGACGGCGAGCCGTCGGGCACCGCGGGCGTGCCGATGCTGGAGGTGCTCACCCGCCGCGGGCTGACCGACGTCGTCGCCGTCGTCTCGCGCTGGTTCGGCGGGACGAAGCTCGGCGCGGGCGGGCTGGTCCGCGCCTACTCCGGTGCCCTGACCGCCACCCTGGACGCGGTGGGCGAGCTGCGCCGGGTCCGGCACCGCGAGCTGCTGTTCGCCGTCGGCCACGACCGCGCCGGGCGCCTGGAGCACGACCTGCACCACTCCCCGTACCGGCTGTGCGACGTCACGCACGGCGCGGACGTCACGCTGACCGTGGCCGTCGCCGAGACCGACACCGGTGCCTTCGCCGACTGGCTCGCCGAGCACACCGGCGGCGACGTCGAGGCGCTCGACGCCGGCCCGCGCGACCTCTACCTACCCTGAGCGCGTGCACATCCGCGCCGCCACCGCCGACGACCTCCCCGCCGTCCTCGACGTGCTCCGCCCGATCTTCGCCGACGGCCGGACCTACACCGTCCCGCCCGACGCCGACGACGCCTGGATCACCCGCATGTGGATGCTCCCGCCGCCGGCACGGGTCGTCGTGGCGGTCCGGGACGGGAGGGTCGTCGGCACCGCCAAGACCGGACCCAACCAGCCGGGGCCGGGCTCGCACGTCGCGACCGCGAGCTTCGCGGTCGACGCCGGCGAGGCCGGGCGCGGCACCGGGCGTGCGCTCGGTGAGCACGTGCTGGCCCTCGCCCGCGCGGACGGGTACGCCGCGATGCAGTTCAACGCCGTCGTCGCGACCAACACCCGCGCGGTCGCGCTGTGGCACTCGCTCGGCTTCGCCACGGTTGGCACGGTGCCCGACGCGTTCGCCCTGCCCGACGGTACGACCACCGGCCTGCACGTGATGCACCGCTACCTGTGACCCGCACGGTCTGCATCGTTGCACCTCTGTACCTGCAGAGTTAGCCGTGCCTACACTGTGTCTTCGCCAGACCTCATCACTTCACGGGGGCGCACATGACGAGCACGGACACGGCCGCACCGGTCAGCGTGGAGCAGCTGCGCCGACGCGGGTGGCGCGGCAGGCTCGCCGTCCTCGGGCCCGCGTTCGTCGCCGCCGTCGCCTACGTCGACCCGGGCAACTTCGCGACGAACTTCTCCGCCGGCGCCGGCTACGGCTACCTGCTGGTCTGGGTGATCGTCGTCGCCAACCTGATGGCGATGCTCGTCCAGTCGCTCTCGGCCAAGCTCGGGCTCGCGACCGGCAAGAACCTCCCCGAGCTGTGCCGCGAGCACCTCACCCCGTGGCGGAACCGGTTCATGTGGGCCCAGGCCGAGCTCGTCGCGATCGCGACCGACCTGGCCGAGGTGATCGGCGGCGCCGTCGCACTGCACCTGCTGTTCGGGATCCCACTGTTCACCGGCGGGGTGATCACCGGCGTGATCGCGTTCGTGCTGCTGGGGCTGCAGTCGCGCGGGCACCGGCCGTTCGAGCGGGCGATCGTCTTCCTGCTCGCGATCATCCTGGTCGGGCTGGTCTCCACCCTGCTCCGCACCGACGTGGACGGTCCCGCGCTCGCGGCGGGCCTGGTCCCGGGCTTCGACGGCGTCGGGTCGCTGGTGCTGGCCACCGGCATCCTCGGCGCGACCGTGATGCCGCACGTGATCTACCTGCACTCGGCGCTGACCCAGGGCCGCCTGGTCGCCCGTGGCCCGGAGGACACCCGGTTCCTGCTGCGGGTCGGGCGCACCGACATCGCGCTCGGGATGGGCGTGGCCGGGCTGGTCAACCTGTCGATGCTGGTCGTCGCGGCCGCCCTGTTCGCCGGCACCGACGTGCCCGGCACCAGCACCCTCGAGGGCATCTTCGCCGGGCTGGGCAACGAGCTCGACGCCGTCGCCGCGTACGGGTTCGCGATCGCGCTGCTCGCCTCGGGCTTCGCGTCCTCGGGCGTCGGGACCTACGCCGGGCAGGTCATCATGGCCGGGTTCCTGCGCCGCCGGATCCCGCTGCTGCTGCGCAGGCTGCTGACCCTCGCCCCCGCTCTGGTCGTGCTGGGCGTCGGGATCGACCCGACGCAGGCGCTGGTGCTCTCCCAGGTCGTGCTGTCGTTCGGGATCCCGTTCGCGCTGGTCCCGCTGGTGTGGCTGACCGCGCGCCGCGAGGTGATGGGCGACCTGGTCAACCACCGCGTCACCACGGCCGCGGCGGTCGTCGTCGCCGCGGTCGTGGTGGGGCTGAACGCCTTCCTGATCTGGGAGGCGTTCGTCGCCTGACCGCCCGCCGTCTCGGCCGGGCGGCCGTCGTCAGCCCCCGACGTGGCGCTCGATGAAGTCGATCATCGCATCGTGCGCCGGCGACGCCGTGCGTTCCAGACTCACGTCGTGCCCGCCACCGGGCAGGACGACCGCCTCCGACACCGCACGGGGGCCGAGGTAGCGCCCCTCCTGGGACGCCAGTGCCTCGGCCGAGGAACAGTCCGAGGCACCGACGGAGCAGAAGATGCTGTCCTGGTCGCCGTTGACGGTCAGCACCGGCACGTTGATCGACCTCGACTCCGGCCTGGCCAGGTACGTCGCGGCGGTGGCGAGCTCGATGTCGTTGCCGGCTCCCTTCAGCTCCTCGTCCAGCTCGATCACCGCGGGGTCGGCGTTCTCCACCCGGTAGAAGACCGAGCGGGTGCCGGGCCGGGTGGTCATGTAGGTCGGGTCGCCCGCCCGAGCTCGCCCGCCCGGGCGGCCCGGACGACCTGGTGCACCGCGTCGGCGTGGTTGTCGTAGGTCAGCGTGGCGCCGAGCGGGTGGAACGAGTCACCGGTGCCGATCCGGTCGATGTTCAGGGTGGCGATGCCCGCGGCGGTGGAGCGGTCGACGTAGGAGTACGTCTCCGGCTGGTACGGCAGGTCCCGGTAGTACCGCCCGTAGGTGTATCCGTGCACCAGGACCTGCAGCACCGAGGCACCGGCCCGGGGCACACAGGGCGCCGGCGATGTCCCCCGCTCCACCCACGACCCGGACCGGTACCCGGACCTCGCGGCAGTCCGTGGCCGGGGCCGCGAGGGCGGGGACGACGCCCACTGTGGTGGCGATCATCGCGGTCGCCACCGCCAGAACGGCAGCTCGCAGCGGGCGCGCGGAGGGGGAGGGACATCGTGTCTCCGTTCGACGGTGAACGCTCAGGGACACCTTCTTAACGAAAATTCGAAACGATCGGTGCGGCACCCGACGGAGTGGCGTGGCCCCCTAGCGACCGCGCCAGACCGGGTCGCGCTTCTCGGCGAACGCGGTGGCGCCCTCGCGGGCGTCCTCCGAGGTCAGCACGGGGCGGACGATCGCGTCGTGGCGCTCCCAGCGGTCGGCGCCCCAGTCCGGGCTCTCCCGCACGATCCGCTTCGACGCGGCGACCCCGAGCGGCCCGTTCACCGCGATCCGCGCGGCCAGCGCCAGCGCGGCCTCGAGCGCGGTGCCGTCGTCGACAACCTTGTTGACCAGGCCGGCGGCCTCGGCCCGCGCGGCGTCGATCGGGTCCCCGGTCAGCAGCATCTCCAGCGCCAGTGCCCGGGGCACCCGGTTCGCCAGCTCCAGCGCCCCGCCCGCGGCGGCGACCAGGGACCGCTTGACCTCCGGCACCCCGAAACGGGCGCCACGCCCGGCGACGACGAGGTCGCAGGCCAGCATGATCTCGAACCCGCCGGCCAGGGCCCAGCCCTCGACGGCGGCGATCATCGGGGCGACCGGCGGGGTCTGGGTGATCCCGCACAGGCCGCGCCCGGGCACCGACGGCCGCTCGCCGCGCAGGAACGCCTTGAGGTCCATCCCGGCCGAGAAGACCCCGCCCGCCCCGGTCAGCACGCCGACCCGCAGGTCGGGGTGGGCGTCGAGCTCGTCGACGGCTGCGGCGACGGTCCGCGCGACGCTCTCGTTGAGGGCGTTCTTGGCGTGCGGGCGGTTGATCGTGATCAGCAGGACGCCGTCCCGCCGCTCGACCAACACGTCCTCGTCGGACGCGGCCGTCCCGGAAGAAGTCAGTTCTGACTGCTCTGTCATGGGCCCACCCTAGATCGCGGGCGCCACCACCGGGACCGAGTGCTCCCAGTCCGCGAGCAGGGTCCGCAGCGCGGTCACCAGCGCCAGCGGCTGGTCGATCATCACGTGGTGCCCGGCACCGGGGATCTCGACGACCAGCGCGGCCCGGCCCATCCGGTCGACGGCCATCTCCCCCATGTCGGCCGGGACCAGGCCGTGCTCGGCGCGGAACAGCGCGATCCGGCAGCCCGGCCGTCCCAGGTCGCCGGGGGTCAGCGCGATCCCGCCGAAGATGCGCGGGTCGAACTTCCAGCTCCAGCCGCCGTCGACGGCGCGCATGCTGCGTTCGGCGATGTGCCGGTGCACGTAGGGCAGGTCACCGGACTGGCCGGGGATGGTGCGGAACCGCGCGACCAGCGCGTCGCGGTCGGGGTGCACCTTCACCGGACCGAACGCCCGCTGTTCCCGTGCCGCCAGCTCCTCCGGCGACCGGTCCCGGATCGGGGAGTCGACGGCGACGGACCCGGCCAGCTCCTCACCGTAGCGCAGTGCCGCGGTGAGCGTGACGTACCCGCCCATGCTGTGCCCGATCAGCGTCGGACGCGGGCCGAGGCCCGCGGCGTCGATCACGGCACGCAGCTCGGCGGCCCAGCGGTCCAGGTCGTAGGACGGTGCGCGCCCGGAGTCACCGTGCCCGGACAGGTCGACCGCCACCACCCGGCGGGTGCCCTCGGTCAGCAGCGGGGCGATGTGGTCCCACCAGTGCAGGTGTGCCGCGCCGCCGTGCACGAGCAGCACGCCGGGCCCGCCCGGGGTGCCCCAGCTGCGGAAACGGATCTCGACGCCGTCGCTCTCGGTGCGCCCGGGCTCGCCCGGCTCGGCGAGTGCGTCGGTGAACCACGTGGGCGGAGCGGTGGACACGCTGGGACCTCGGATCGTGGTGCGGGGACGGCCGTGGAGAACCTACCTCCCCGCGGCCCCGACGACGCCCGGCAGCGCGGCGGTGACCAGGGGTGGCGTCTTGTTGACACGTTTTCTACGATGACGGTGTGTCTCACAACGAGGTGGAGCCCGCCGGCCGCGTCCGGACGGTGCGCAGCCGGGACGACCTGGACCTGGTCATGGAGGAACGGGGCGACCCGTCGCACCCGACGGTCGTCGCGGTGCACGGCTATCCCGACGACCGGCACGTGTGGGACCGCGTGGCCGCGGACCTCGCCGCGGACCACCACGTCGTCACCTACGACGTGCGCGGCCACGGTGGCTCCGCCGCCCCCGGAGCCCCGGCCGGCTACGACCTGGAGCTGCTCGCCGCGGACCTGCGCACGGTCGCCGACGCCGTCTCCCCCGACTCTCCGGTGCACCTGCTCGCGCACGACTGGGGCGCGATCCAGACCTGGCACGCCGTGACGCGCGAGGACGGCGCCCCCTCGGCGATGGACGGCCGGGTCGCGTCGTTCACCTCGGTCTCCGGCCCGTGCCTGGACCACGTGGGGCTGTTCCTGCGCCGCCGCGGCCCGCGCGACCTGCGGCCGGTGCTCACCCAGGCGCTGCACTCCTGGTACACCCTGGCGTTCCGGATGCCGGTGCTGCCCGAGCTGATGGTCCGCAGCGGGCTGCTCGGCGCGATGGTGGCGAGGACCGAGCGGATCCCGCGGCCCTCGGTGCGCGACGCGGTCAACGGTCTGGAGCTCTACCGGCGGAACCTGCCCCGGCGGCTCGGACGCCCCCGGCCGCGCCGCACCGACGTCCCGGTGCAGATCCTGGCCCCGCTCGGCGACGCCTACGTCACCCCCGCGATGGCGACGAGCGCCGCCGCGTACGCCCCCGACCTGCGGGTCCGGTACCTGCCCGGCGGGCACTGGATCGTCCGCAAGCGGGCGGGTGTCGTCGCGCGCTGCGTCCGCGAGCTCGTCGCCGAGCGCTCCGGCGGCACCACCGCGCCCGCGCTGGAGCGGGCGGCGGCCCGGGGCGCCGCCCTGGTCCGCAGCGGGGGGCGGCCGGGCCGGGCGTCGCGCTGGGAGGGCTCGCTCGCCGTCGTCACCGGGGCGGGCAGCGGGATCGGTCGCGAGATCGCCCGCCGGCTCGCCGACCTGGGGGGACGGGTCGTCGTCGCCGACGTCTCGGAGGCCGGCGCCGCGGAGACAGTCGACCTGGTGACCCGACGGCACGGGCCCGGGCGTGCGGTGGCCGCGGTCGTCGACGTCGCCGACGAGGCCGCCGTCGCCGCGCTCGCCGAGCGGGTCGCCGCCGAGCACGGGGTGCCCGACCTCGTCGTGAACAACGCCGGGATCGCGGTCGCCGGGTCGTTCGCCGACACGACGACGCAGGAGTGGCAGCGGATCGTCGACGTGAACCTGTGGGGCGTCGTGCACGGCTGCCGGCACTTCGGCGCGCTGCTCGCCGCGCACGGCGAGGGCGGCACGATCGTCAACACCGCGTCGGCGGCGGCCTACCTGCCGTCGCGCTCGCTGCCGGCCTACGCCACGACCAAGGCGGCGGTGCTCATGCTGTCGCAGTGCCTGCGCGCCGAGCTGGCGGGCGCCGGGGTCGGGGTCACCGCGCTGTGCCCCGGGTTCGTCGACACCCCGATCACCGGTGCCACCCGCTTCGCCGGCACCGACGACGCCGCACAGGCCATCCGCCGTCGCGACGTCGCGGCGGCCTACGCCCGACGCGGGTACACCCCGCAGCGCGTCGCCGCCCGGCTGGTCCGCGCCGTCGAGCAGGACCTGCCGATCGCCCCGGTCACCGCCGAGGCGCACGTCGGGCTGCTCGCCTCCCGGCTGTCCCCCGCACTCGTCCGCGCACTCGCCCGGGTCGACGGGACCCGCTGAGCCTCCCAGGAGCATCGCCATGACCGACCCGACCGAGGACCGGATCGCGCTGCAGGCCCGCGACGTCCGGTTCGACTTCACCACGCTGCGGACCGACTGGATCCCCGGCGAGCCGTTCGCCTCGCACCTGATCGACGTGCTGCACCTGCTGCTGCCCGAGGGGGAGCGCTGGTTCGTGGAGGTCTTCTCCCGCGCGCTGCCGATGGTCCGTGACGAGGCGCTGGCCGAGGACGTGCGCGGGTTCATCGGCCAGGAGGCCGTGCACGCGACCTCGCACCAGGGGGCGCTGGACCACCTCGTCGAGGCGGGCGTGGACGTGACCCGTTTCGTCGAGCAGGTCGAGTGGATCTTCACGGAGCTGCTCGGCGACCGCGGCCTCACCGGCGACGCGGCCCGGGAGTGGCTGGTGGAGCGGGTCGGGCTGATCGCGGCGATCGAGCACTTCACCGCCGTCCTCGGCTCGTGGATCCTCGACGCCGACGCTCTCGACGCGGCCGGGGCCGACCCGCACATGCTGGACATGCTGCGCTGGCACGGCGCCGAGGAGGTCGAGCACCGCAGCGTCGCGCACGACCTCTACACCCACCTCGACGGGCGGTGGCTGCGCCGGATCCGGGCGATGGCGGTGGCCGGGCCGGCGCTGGCGAAGCTGTGGGCCGACGGCACCCGGCACCTGTGCGCCCGCGACCCGCACCTGCGCGGGACACCGCAGCGCCGGGCCCGGCTGCGCGACTACCTGCGGGACTCCCGGCGTGGGCTGGTGCCCGGCCCGTGGCTGTTCGCCCGCGCCGTGCTGACCTACCTGAGCCCGCGGTTCCACCCCGCCGCACACGGCGACACCGACGCCGCGGTGGCCTACCTCGCGGTCTCCCCCGCCGCCCGCGCCGCCGAGGCGGGGCACGCCGACCCGGCCGGGGGGTCCGCGGCATGAGGCCCGCACTGCTGTCCGTCGCGGGCTCGGCCGCGCCGCCGCCGCACCCGAACCGCGGGGCGACCGCGTTGTCGGTGCTCACCGCGATGACCCAGACCCTGGCGACGGCCGGTGGCCGGCACCGGCGCCCGGTCACCCCGGTGGACCGCACCGTGGTCGTCGAGGTGCACGCCGTGCGCCGCCCCTGCCCCGACGTCGCCGAGCTCGATCTCGTCCCGGCGGGCACCGGGCCGCTGCCGGGCTGGCGGCCCGGCGCGCACGTCGACGTCGAGCTGCCCTCGGGGTTGCTGCGGCAGTACTCGCTGTGCAGCGACCCGGGCGACCGGTCGGTGTACCGGATCGCGGTGCGGCGGGTGCCCGGGGGCTCCGGCTCGCACGAGGTGCACGCCCTGCGCCCCGGGGTGCGGCTGCGGCTGCACGGCCCGCGCAACGCGTTCCCCCTGGCCGCGGCGCCGTCGTACCTGTTCGTCGCCGGTGGCATCGGGATCACCCCGATCGCGCCGATGGTCCGGGCGGCGCACGCCGCGGGGGTGGGGTGGCGGCTGGTGCACACCGGCCGGGACCGGGCGTCGATGCCGCTGTCCGACACCCTCGCCACGCTCGCCCCGGACCGTGTGGTCCGCCGCCCCGACGACGTCGCGGGTGTCCCGACGGCGGCCGAGCTGCTGGCCGGGACCGACCCGGACGCCGCCGTCTACTGCTGCGGCCCGCCGCCGATGATCGAGGCGCTGCGCCGGGCGCTGCCCGCCGGGCAGCGGTTCCACTCCGAGCGGTTCTCCCCGCCCCCGATCCGCGGCGGCCGCCCGTTCACCGTCCGGATCGTCGGCGGCCCGGACGTCGCGGTCCCGGCCGACCGGACCGCGCTGGACGCCGTCCGCGCGCTGCGCCCGGACGTGCCCTACGCCTGCAGGCAGGGGTTCTGCGGGACCTGCCACGTCCGGCTGGTGGAGGGCACGACCGTGGGCGACCCGGCCAGTCCGGGCCGGACCGCGCTGTGCGTCGGGCGGGCCACGGACGGGACGATCGTCGTCGACCTCGGGCGCTGAGGCATGGGGTCCGTACCCTCGTCGGTGATGACCTCACCCGCACGTCCACCCCGGCGCATGACGCCCGAGGCCCGCCGCGCGCAGCTGGTGTCCGCCGCGCTCGACCTCTACGGCGCCCGCTCACCGGAGGAGGTGGCCGTCGAGGACGTCACCCGGGCCGCGGACGTGTCCCGGGCGCTGTTCTACCGGTACTTCTCCGGGATGGAGGAGCTGCACGTCGCGGCGCTGGGCAGTGTCGCCGAGGAGCTCATCGGCCGGGTCGCGCTGCCCGCCGACGGTTCGCTGGACTCCCAGCTCGCCGACGCGCTGGACGGGTTCCTCGACGTCGTCGGCCGGCACTCGCGGGCCTACGTCGCGCTGCTGCGCAGCGGCTCGGTCGTCTCCACCGGGGAGACCGACGCGATGGTCGACGGCGTGCGCGACCACATCGTGGACCTGCTGTGCGTGCGCGGCGGCGTGCCCGACCCGACGCCGCTGCAGCTGATGACGCTGCGCGGCTGGGTCGCGCTGGTCGAGGGCTCGGTACTGGTGTGGCTGGAGGCGAGCCGGGTGCCGGCCCGTTCCGAGCTGCGGGACTGGCTGGTCGAGCAGCTGTTCGCGATGCTCGGGGTGACCGTGGCCCGCGACCCGGACGCTCAGTTCTCCACGACGCCGAGCGCGTTGGGCACGAGCCGGTAGGCGTCCTCGGACGGGCTGTTCACGACCTGGCCGCGGAACACCATCGTCGAGGAGCCGCCCCCGTCGAGGTTGACGCCGTCGACGGCGCCCGCCCGGCGCAGCTGCTCGGCGGTCTCGGCCAGGGTGATGCCGACCGAGGTCGACTCGCGGCCGTCGGCGGTGAGCAGGATCAGCCGTCCCTGCGCGGTGAGTCCCGCGGCGCTGCGCGGGTCGCGGGAGCGGGCGTCCAGCCCGGCGACGGGTGCACCGTCGCGCAGGATCGGCGACGCCCCGACCGCGGTCCGCGGCGGTGTCCCCGACGCGGCGGTGAGCGCGTACCGGACGGTGACCCGGTCGCCGACGGCGAGCCGTCGCAGCGCGGCGGCGCCCTGGTCGCGGCCGGCGAGGACCTGGTCCCCGGCCGGGATCGCTCCCCCGCCGGGTGGGCGGACCGCGGTGACCGCGCCGTCGCGGACGACCACCTCGACCCGGTCCGGTGCGCACGGTGCGTTCCGGTCGGTGTCGCTGCCGCACAGCGTGGCGGCCCGGTCGCCCGCCCAGTCGGAGGTGAACAGCCCGATCCCGCCGACCGGCACGGCGTAGGCGTTGAGGGTGTCGATCCGGAGGCGGCCCTGCGGGCCGGTCGCGGAGGCGTCGAGGGTGAGCCGGTCCAGGCGCGGGGTGCCGTCGTCGTCGACGGCGAGCACGTCGCCCTGCTCGGCGCCGGGGACGCCCGGGGCGAGCCGCCGCCCCGGTGGGACGGCGGAGGTCAGCGCGCGGCCGTCGCGGACCGAGGGCCCGGCGGGGGCGTTGCTGCGCCCCAGGTCGAAGAAGTCGCCGTTGATCGCGGCGGCCGCCCCGCCGCGCTGCGCGTGCGCGGGCACCGAGGACCGCTCGCCGACCGTCGCACCGGTGAACAGGGTGGCGCGCAGCTCGGCCCGGTTCAGGTCGGCGACGACGACGTCGACGGTCACCGGCCCGGCCGGGGTGTCGACCCGCTCCTCGCGGTGGGTGATGGCGGGGGCCTGCGGGGCCGGGGCGACGGGCGCATCGGCCCCGGTGGACCCGGTGGACCCGGACGTCGCCGTGGACCCGAGCGCCACGGTGGACACGGTCTCGCCAGTGGACGCGGTCTCCGCAGTGGGCCCGGGCGCCGCGGGGACGACGACCGCGACGGGCGGCGCGACCCGGGCGGGACCCGCGGACGCCTGCTGGGTGACCGGTACCAGCAGCCCGGCCACGACCGCCGTCGCCACCGCCGCGCCCCGGCTGCCCGTCCATCCCGCCATGCCCGCACTCCCCCGATCGCCACCCGGCCGGGGCCGAGGTGACCACGCAGGTGCGGCGACGGCGCGGGGCGTCACGCGACGGTGGCGCAGGGCCACCCGGTCGGGGTCCGGTGGCCCCCGACGGGGTGACCCGGGCGCCGGGCCGTGCGCTCGGGGGCTCCGCCGATGATCGCAGGGAGTGGAGTGCCGGAAGCAGTGCACCCGTCCGACCGCTCCCGTCCCGGCGATCACGGGAGCCGGCACGGGGCCGGGGGCCGGCGCGGGGTCAGCGGGTCCGGTGCGCCGCCCCGGGGTGGTCCTTCGCGAGCCGGGCGCCGTCGCCGGTGCCGTACCGCTCGCGCAGGGTGGGGCCGCCCGCGTCGGCGGGGGCGGGCATCCGGCCGCGGCGTCGCAGCTCGGGCACGACGTGGGTCACGACGTCGGCCATCGTCCCCGGGGTGACGGCGTAGGCCAGGTTGAAGCCGTCGAGGTCGGCCTCGTCGGCCCAGCGCTCCAGCTCGTCGGCGACCGTCGCCCCGGACCCGACGACGACCGGCCCGCGCCCGCCGACGGTGATGAACTCCGCGAGCTCGCCGACCGTCCAGTCGCGGTCCGGCCCGGTGAACGACGCCAGCGCCGAGCGGGTCGCGTCGGTCTGCACGTACTCGAGCTTCTGCTCCGGCGACGCCCCGGCCAGGTCGACGCCCGACCAGCCGCCGAACAGCGCCAGCGCCGCCGAGGGGTCGGTCAGCTCCAGGTACTCGGCCAGGGTCGCGTGGGCGGCGTCGTCGGTCTCCCCGGCGATCGCGGTGAGCATCGCGAACACCTTCACCGAGCGGGGGTCGCGCCCGGCGCGAGCGGCCTCGGCGCGCACCGCGTCGACCGAGCGGCGGACCACCGCGGGCGACGGGCCGGACACGAACACGGCCTCGGCGTGGGTGCCGGCGAACCGGGCGCCGCGCGGCGACGCGCCCGCCTGGAAGATCACCGGGGTGCGCTGCGGGGACGGCTCGGACAGGAACGGGCCGGGCACGTCGAACCAGCGGCCGTGGTGGGCGATGTCGTGCACCCGGTCCGGCTCGGTGTACACGCCGCGGTCGCGGTCGCGGACCACGGCGTCCTCGTCCCAGGAGCCCTCCCACAGCTTGTAGCAGACCTCCAGGAACTCCTCGGCGAGCTCGTAGCGCTCGTCGTGCGGGATCTGTCCGGACCGGCCGAGGTTGCGCGCCGCGGAGTCCAGGTAGGACGTGACGACGTTCCACGCGACCCGCCCGCGGGTGAGGTGGTCGAGGGTGGTGAACCGCCGGGCCAGCGCGTAGGGGTGCTCGTAGGCGACCGAGACGGTCACCCCGAACCCGAGCCGTGAGGTCACCCCGGCCATCGCGGGGACCAGCAGCAGCGGGTCGGCGAGCGGGACCTGCGCGGCGGCGCGGACGGCCGCGTCGCGGGAGCCGCCGTAGACGTCGTAGACGCCGAGGACGTCGGCGAGGAACAGCGCGTCGAAGCCGCCGTCCTCCAGCATCCGGGCGAGCGAGGTCCAGTGGTCGAGGTCGGTGTAGCGGTGCCCCTCGTCGGACGGGTGACGCCACAGCCCCGCGGACTGGTGGCCCACGCAGGCCATGTCGAAGGCGTTGAGCAGGATGCGGCCGGTCATGCCACCACCTTCTCGCGGGCGGTGCGGAGCCCGCCGCGGTGGGTCTCGGGCAGCAGGACGGTGGAGACGACGCAGATCGCGAACAGCACCCCGAGGTAGGCCCAGATCAGCCACGGGGTCCCGCCGCCGGCGTAGAGCAGCGCGGTGGCGATCAGTGGCGTCGCCCCGGCGAGGACGGAACCGACCTGGTAGCCCAGCGAGGCCCCGCTGTAGCGCAGCCGGGTGTCGAACAGCTCGCCGTACCAGGCGGCCTGCGGGCCGTACATGGCGTCGTGGAACAGGTTGACCAGCACGACCATCGCGACGACGACCAGCACGGTGGACCCGGTGTCGAGCAGCAGGAAGAACGCCCCGAGGAACAGCGGCGCCCCGATCGCGCCGAACAGGTAGACCGGCTTGCGGCCGACCCGGTCGGACAGGACCGCCCACAGCGGCGTGGAGAACAGCCCGATCGCCGACGCGATGATCACCGCGGTCAGGCCGGCGCTCTCGGCCGCGCCGGAGTCGCCCCGGGCGAGGTAGGTGAGGGCGAAGGTGGTCGCGAGGATGTAGAGCGCGTTCTGCGCGATCCGGCTGCCGACGGTCAGCAGCACGGTGCGCCAGTCGGTGCGCAGCACCTCCAGCACCGGACGGCGGGCCAGCATCCCGGCGTCGCGGGCGGCGGTGAACACCGCGGGGTCGGCGAGGGTGAGCCGGATGGCCAGCCCCACCACGACGAGCACCGCGCTGAGCAGGAACGGGATCCGCCAGGCGCCGGCGAGGAACGCCTCCCTGCCCGCGATCGCGAGCACCGCGGTGTAGACGCCCGAGGCCAGCAGCATCCCGGCCGAGGAGCCGATCTGCGGGAAGCTGCCGAACAGGCCGCGTCGCCGCTCGGTCTCGGCGTGCTCGACGGCCATCAGCACCGCACCGGCCCACTCCGCGCCGACGGCGAGCCCTTGGGCCAGCCGCAGCACCACCAGCAGCACGGGGGCCAGCAGTCCGACGGTCGGGTAGGTCGGCAGCAGCCCGATCAGCGTCGTCGCGACGCCCATCAGCACCAGCGACCCGACCAGGACGGCGCGGCGGCCGATCCGGTCACCCAGGTGCCCGGCGACGACCGCGCCGATCGGCCGTGCCCCGAACCCGGCGGCGTAGGTCGCGAAGGAGGCCAGCACCCCGGTGGCCGGGTCGGCGTCGGTGAAGAACAGCGGGGCGAACACCAGCGCCGCGGCGGTGGCGTAGAGGTAGAAGTCGTACCACTCGATGGTGGTCCCGACGAGGCTGGCGACGGCGGCGCGGCGCGGGGTGGCGCCGGGCGTCGCAGACGGGGAACTGGACACGGGTGACCTGCCGGTGTGAGGCGGAGCGGGGGCGTCGGGGGCGGGTCAGCGACAGGCGTGCGACGACAGGCGGCCGTGGTCCAGCCACCGCCGCCGGGTCAGCTCCGAGTGCTCCACGTCGCCCACCCGAGCAGACCGCCCCCGCCCGGCGCAACGGAGCGGGACCGGGGTCACCTCCGCCCGGCCACCCGGGCGTGCAGCCGGACCCAGTGTCCCGCGTCGAGGTCACGCGGCAGCGTCCGCGGCCCGAGCCCGCACTCGCGCGCCCAGTCCCGTGCCAGCGCGCGGCCGAACCGCCGCCCGACGACGTCGACCGCCCCGCGGCCACGGCCGGTGAACACCGCGTCGACGATCCGGTGGTGGTCCCGGGGCCGGGCGTCGAGCAGCGGCACCTCCCGGCGGGCGATCTCCAGCACCCCGCCGTCGACGGCCGGGACCGGCCGGAACGCCCTGGCCGGGACCCGGTCGTGCAGGGTGAAGGTGAACCACGGCCACCAGCGGGCGGTGAGGGCGCTGGTGCCGCCGACCGCGGCCCGCTTGCGGGCGACCTCCCACTGCACCAGCACCAGCGCGTGCGCCCAGCGCGGGGCGGCCAGCAGGCGTCGCAGCAGTGGGGTGGTCAGGGCGAACGGGACGTTGGACACCACGTCGACGGGCCGGTCCAGGCGGACGTCGAGCAGGTCGCCGTGGACGACGGTGAGGGCGTCGCCGAAGCGTCGTCGCAGGCGGGCCACCCGGTACGGGTCGAGCTCGACCGCGGTCAGGGGCCTGCCGGGCAGGCGCAGCAGCGCGGCGGTCAGCGCGCCGTCACCGGGGCCCAGCTCCAGCAGCGGCCGGGGCGGGTACCCGGCGACGACGGCGGCCATCGCGGCCGGGACGGCGTCGTCGACGAGGAAGTTCTGGCCGTGCTCGTGACGGCCGAGCGGACGTGGCAGAGGGGATCGCACTGGAGGCTCCCGGGTGGGGAGCCGGGGGCGCGGCGGGGCGCCGCCCGGCAGGGGTACGAGGACCGGCTGCTCGGACGGCGGCGCCAGGAGATCGGCAGGGATCAGGTGTGGCGCCGCCGTCGGGCGACGCGCAGGCGTATCGAGGCCACGGGGGCACGGTAGGGGCGCCGGGGGCGCCGGCGCACCCGGATTTCAGTCCGTCAGGTCGGCGGGCGGGGCGGGCCAGTGCGGCAGGACGTGGCCGGGGTAGTCCTCGGAGACGGTGTCGGGGAAGGCGGGCGGGCGCCTCTCCAGGAACGACGTGACGCCCTCGGCGACGTCGCGGCCCTGCCCGAGGTGCGCGATCGCGGCCGAGTCGGCGCGGTGGGCGTCCCACGGGCTGGGCGCGCCGAGCATCCCCCACAGCAGCTGCCGGGTCAGCGCGACCGACACCGCCGAGGTGTTGTCGGCGATCTCGCGCGCGATCGCGTACGCCGCGCCGAGTAGCTCGTCGTCGGGCAGGACACGGGAGACCAGCCGGCCGTCGAGGGCCTCGGCGGCGTCGAACACCCGGCCCGTCGCGGCCCACTCCATCGCCCGGGAGACCCCGACGATCCGGGGCAGGAACCAGCTCGACGCGGCCTCCGGGACGAGCCCACGGCGGGCGAACACGAACCCGAACCGGGCCGAGGAGCCGGCGAGGCGGATGTCGGCGGGCAGCGTCATCGTCGCCCCGATGCCGACCGCGGGCCCGTTGACGGCGGCGATCACCGGGGTGCGCAACGCCGCCATCCGCATCGTCACGGTGCCGCCGCCGTCGCGGACGACGCCGCCGATGGTGCCGACGCCCGCGCGGTCCGCGGCGCGCTGTGGGTCGGTCGGGTCGAACGAGGAGCCGCCGCGGCCCAGGTCGGCGCCGGCGCAGAAGCCGCGGCCGCGGCCGGTGAGCACGATCGCGCGGACGGTGTCGTCGGCGTCGGCGCGGTCGTAGGCGGCGATCAGCTCGCGGGCCATCGTCGCGGTGAACGCGTTGAGCCGGTCCGGACGGTCGAGGGTGATCGTGGCGACCCGGTCGTCGACGTCGTAGGAGATCTCGGTGAAGGCGGGAGCGTCGGTGCTCATGACCGGCGAGTCTGCCCCGCCGCGTCACCCGGTGGTCGGAAACCGCCGGGTGTGCACCGTCACGCCGCCGTCCGGCCGGCCGCCGGCGATGGCGGCCGCCCGGATGCAGGCGTGCGTCCACATGTTGAACTGCACCTCCTTGGCCACGCGCAGCGTGTTGTAGAGCACGTGCGAGAGCCGGTCCCCGGGCCGTGCCCAGGACTCGATGTCGAAGCGCAGCATCTCCGGGTGGTCCGGGTCGCGACGGGTGCGGAAGTCGATCCGACCGGCCTCCAGGTGCCCGTCCAGGGTGACGAAGGAGAACCCGGTGGGCCCGGCGGCGGCCACCCGCACCGGACCGTCCCACGGGCCGGGCATGCGGATCAGGAACTCGTCGCCGACGTCCATCCCGCCGGGCTCGCCGCGGGTGCGGCCGAACGCCGCGAACTCCGGTGACCAGCGGTCGGGGTCCGCGCCGAGGCGCGTCATGAGCTCCTCGGGGCTCAGCCGGGACCCACGGATGCGCACGCCGTAGCGCCGGTGCAGCAGGGGGCCGTACCCGTCCGACGGGCGCTGGACGTCGTCGGCGTCGGCGCCCTGCGGCGAGGCGGGAGGCAGGTCCCCCAGGTCCCCCACGACGTCGCTGCGGTGGATCGGTGTGGTGCGCCAGAAGTAGCGCCACGACACCAGCAGCAGACCCACCGGCCAGCGGAGCACCGCCGACACCCGGCGGGACCGCCGGGCACCCGTCACCGGGGTGGTCCGTCCGCTCGTCGAGGCCGTCGTGGGGGTCCGCATCGATCACGGGTACCCCCTGTGCGGGATTACATCCGCCGGCGGCGGGGAACGGACCGCCATGACGGTCGGACATGTCCTGCACCGGGCCGGGTTGCACGGTGCCCAGCTCCAGTGGTTCTCCCTCGGCTCGGTGGGCTTCGCCATCGCGCTGTGGCTGCGCGCGAAGACCGTGGACCAGGACGAGCGCGGCAACGCCGAACGCCGCGCGATTTTCGTCGGCCTGTGGCCGTCGATGTTCTGGCTGATCGGCGACGCGATGCGGCGCGAGGAGAAGGGCGCTCGGTCCTGAAGCGTCCCGACCCCGAGGACCGTCGCGCCGACCTGGACGGGCTCGCCGCACGCGGCGTGAACGTCGACGACGCCGAGACCCCCACCGACTCCCACGACCCGCGCTGGCACGTCGACCACGGCCGGGCGCTGGTCGGCACCGAGCCGCCCGGTGACCCGGTGCCCGACGGCCCCTGGGAACGCGCGTGCGCGGTGCTGCGCGACTACCAGTTCACCGCCCCGAACCGGCTGCGTGGCGTGTTCCGCCCGGCCGACCCGCTGCTGGGCCGCGACATGCTGCTGGAGGGCCGGTTCGGGCCGATGCGCTTCCACCTCGGCGTCCGTGTCACCGGGCTGGTCGACGAGACCGTCGACGGCCGGCGCGTCTGGGGCTGGACCTACGAGACCCTGCACGGGCACCTGGAGGAGGGCCGGCTCACCTACGAGGTGGTCAAGGACCTCACGACCGGCGACGTCGAGTTCGTCATCCGCGCGTTCTCCCGGCCCGCGCACATCCCGAACCCGCTGTTCCGGCTCGGCTTCGGGCTGTTCGGCCGGGCGGTGCAGCTGGAGTTCTACCATCGGGCCGGGCAGCGGGTGCGTGAGCTCGTCGCCGACGCGGCGGCGGGCAGGTTGCTGCCACAGCCGCTGCCGGGTGCCGACGGTGTGACCGTCGCCCCGCAGAACGCCGGACGGCACTGGACAGACCCGATCGCCGTGCTCGTCCGGCATCCGGGTGTCTGACCCGGATGCCCGACCCGGAAGGAACCTGCAGATGGACGACCCGATCCGGCGGCCGAACCCGTTCCGCTGGGTGGCCTACGCCTTCGGCGCCCGGCTGCCGGCCCGCAACCGGCGCTGGGTGCTCCACGACGTCACCACCCGCACCTGGGTGCTGCGCCACCTCGTCCGCACCACGATCCAGCTGATCCCGCTGCTGGCCATGCTGTACCTGGTCGTGCCCGGCCCGCCGTGGGTGCGGCTGGGCACCATCGCCTCGGGCGCGGTGATCGGCTACTTCTACTCGGCGGTCTACACGGTCGAGGCGTGCGAGACCCGGGTGATGAAGGCCGGCTACCCGGTGGGGGCGGCCGCGGCGACCCGGGAGGCGCGCCGCGCCGAGCAGCACGTCGACGCCCGGCTGCGGCACGACCGGGAGTTCGGGGCGGGCCGCGAGCGGGACGACCGCCGGGGCTGAGCGGTCGCCCGGGCTGAGCGGTCGCCGGGGCTGAGCGGCCGCCGCGGTGCGCCCCGGCCGCGCTCACGCCGCGCCGCCGAGCCGGGCCCGTCCGGGTCGACGCCCACGTCGGGGCTCGGGTGTGTGCCACGATGACCGGCGTGGAGCCCGACCTCGACCCGGTGTTCGCCGCGCACGATGTCGCGGTGGCCTACCTGTTCGGGTCGCGTGCCGACGGTACCGCCCGCCCGGACAGCGACCACGACGTCGCGGTGCTGTTCGCCGGCGCCCCCTCCCCCGTGGCCACCGAGCTGCTCGCCGGCGACCTCGCCGCCCTGCTCGGGACCGGGGTCGACGTCGTCGACCTCGCGCGGGCCGGCCTCGAGCTGCGGGGACGGGTCGCCGAGTCGGGCCGGCTCCTCTACAGCGCCGACGAGGTCGCGCGGGTCCGTTTCGAGGTGGACGCCCGGATGCGCTGGATCGAGTTCCGCCCCGTCCTGGAGGAGACGACCCGGTCGTTCCTCGCCCGTGTCGCGCGGGAGGGGTTGCGCTGATGGTCGACACCGACCGCGTCCGTCGGTTGCTGGTGATGCTGGAGCGCTACCGCGACCTGCTCGCCGAGGACGCACCCGACCCGTTCCGACGTCGTCACCTGGTGCAGACGGCCGCGCAGATCTGCATCGACCTGGCCAACCACGTCATCGCCGCCGACGGCCACCGGACACCCCGGGACTACGGCGACGCCTTCCGGGTCCTTGCCGAGGTCGGAGTGCTCGACGACGGTCTCGCGGGCCGCATGATCGCCCTCGCCGGCGCGCGCAACCTCATCGTCCACCTCTACGCCGAGGTCGACGACGAGCTGCTCGCCCGCAGCATCCGGGACGGGGGTCTCGACGACCTGGGGGCGTTCGCTGCCCGCATCGCCGCCCTCGCCGCCTGACCCGTACCCGCACGCCTACCCGGCGGGGCGGCCGCGGCCCCGGGAGGTGCGCCGCAGCTGACCGGTCGCGGTCACGCCGCGCCGTCGAGGACCGCGCGGTGCTCCTCGATGAGGTGCAGGTCCCGGGCGTCGAGGGGCTCGTCCAGCTGGGCGGTCCGGCTGACCCCGACCAGCGGCCATGCCGGTCCGACGGCGAGCTCGCCCGCGAGCCCGGTCCGGCCGTGTCCCCCGGTCATGATCCAGGCGAGCACGACCTGGTTGCGGGTGGCGCCGGTGTCCGCGGCGACGGCGTCGAACAGCATGTGCCCGGAGTCGGGCAGCGCCGCGCCCGGGCGCGGGAGCACGTAGGAGTGCCGGTACTGGACGGCGTCGAACGCGGCGACGCCCTGCGCCGCGGCGGCCGCACGGGCCCGCTCGACCCGCCACGGCGCGTGGTTGGACGCGCCCAGCCGCGTCGCCAGCCCGCCGGTGACCAGGGCACCGAGCGCGGCGTCCGTCTCGTCGAGGTCGGTGCCGCGGTCCTCGACGTGCGCCCAGAACAGGTCGACCGACCCGACGCCGAGCCGGTCCAGGCTGCCCCGTGCGGCGGTGCGGACCGCGGCGGCTCCGAGCCCGCCCCGCACCCCGGTCCTGGTGGAGATCCGGACCTGCTCGCGGACGCCGGGCCGCGCCGCGAGCCACGCCCCGAGCACCCGCTCACTCGCCCCGGGCTCCCCGCCGGGTCGTTCCAGAACGCGTAGACGTCGGCGGTGTCGAGCCAGACGCCGCCGCGCTCGACGAAGCGGTCGAGCAGCGCGAACGAGGTGGCCTCGTCGACCCGGGTGCCGAAGTTCATGGTGCCGAGCACCGGCTGCGGTGTGGTCGCGGGAGTCATGCCCCGAGGATCCGGCCCGGCGTGCCCCGCGGTTCACCCAGCTACCCACCCCGACACGTGCCGGTGCCCCGGGCCGGCGCGCGGCACCCACCGTCGGGGTGTCGCACGGCGGCCCGGGGCGCCGGGGTGGGATCAGGGGATGACGACCGGACCGGTGGTCGGCGCCGGGTCGTCGGCCCAACGGTGCCCGGTTTCGCGCGGGGTGACGCCGTCCTCGGTCCACGCGGCCAGCAGCTGCGCGACCTTGGCGTGCATCACGGTGCGCAGCCGGTCGAAGGAGTTCTGCGGGTCGTCGTCGACCTCGCCGAGCAGCAGCCACCAGGCCCAGGCGACCGCACCGGCGTTCGCGACGAAGTCCGGCAGCACCGGCACCCCGCGCGCGGCGAGCATGGCCTCGGCCTCCGGGGTCGTCGCGGCGTTCGCGGCCTCGACGATCACGCGGGCACGGACGTCGTAGGAGTTGTCCGGGGTGATCGCGTAGGAGATCGCGGCCGGCACCAGGATGTCGACCTCGGCCGACAGGATCGCGGTGCGCGGGAGCTGCTCGACGCCGGCGGGCAGCCGGGAGCGGTCGATCTCGCCGTAGCCGTCGCGCAGGTCCAGCAGCGCGGGCACGTCGAGCCCGTCCGCGCAGTGCAGGGTGCCCGCGGCGTCGGCCAGCGTGGTGACCTTCATCCCCGCCTCGTGCAGGTAGTAGGCGGCCGCACCACCCATCGTGCCGACGCCCTGGATCGCGACCGTGGTGTCGGCCGGGATCTGGCCCCAGGACACCGCGGAGGCCAGACAGGCGTGTGCGACGCCGTAGCCGCCGATCACGTCGCCCAGCTCGAACCCGCCGTCGACCTCGGCCTTCAGCCCGGTGCGGACCCGCTCCAGGGTGGCGGCCGGGTCGGCGGCGCGGCTGATCGCGGCGTGGTAGCTCTGGCCGAGGCCGAGCTTCTCGAAGACCTCGTCGATCAGGTGCTGCGGGACGCCGAGATCCTCCGCGGTCACCCAGTGCGCGTCGATCCAGGGGCGCATGGCCTCGCAGAAGCGCTGCAGCACCTCGACGGCGCGCAGGTCCTTCGGGTCGAAGTCGATGCCGCCCTTGGCCCCGCCGATCGGCAGGTCGAAGGTGGCGGTCTTGTTGGCCATGCCGCGTGCGAGGTCCTCGACCTCGGACAACGTACAGCCGGCCTGCATCCGGGTGCCGCCGGTGGCGAGCCCCGCCCGCAGGGTGTGCACGACCAGGTAGCCGACGGCGCCGGTCACGGCGTCGTTCCACTGCAGGCGCATGTAGGGCTCGGGACGGCGGACGACCGGGGCGACGGTGGGCGCCGGGACGCCGGGGACGTGGGGGGCGGCCGTGGCCGCCGTCTGCGGGGTGCCCCCGGCCGGGTTCTGCATCGTCGTCATGGCGACCCACCTCCTGCTCGTACTGCACCGGTCGTCGCCACCAGGGGCCGTTCCGGTCTCGTCGACATCGCGGACCTCGTCGTCCCCCCGGCGGCAGTCGTTCCCGACCGGTGGCCCCAGGTTGCGGGTGCACCGGGCCCCGCGTCCATTTACGGATCATTCACGCCGCTGTTCACCGTTCCTGCACAGCGCAATAGGCTCGGTCGCATGGAGCTGTCCCTGTCTCGGCTTCGGATGCTGCGTGAGCTGCACCGGCGGGGAACCATCACGGCGGCGGCGACGGCGCTGCACTACACGGCGTCGGCGGTGTCCCAGCAGCTCGCGCAGCTCGAGCGCGACGTCGGGACGCGGCTGTTCGAGCGGAGAGGGCGCCGGGTCCAGCTCACCGACCTCGGTGTCCTGCTGGCCGAGCACGCCGAGGAGATCCTCGCCTCGGTCGAGCGCGCCACCCAGGCGCTGGAGGAGGCGGGCGAGACCGTTGCGGCGAAGCTCACCGCCGGGGTGTGGGCCTCGGTCGCCTCGGGTCTGCTGCCCGACGCGCTGACCGCGCTGGCCCGCACCCACCCCGGTGTCGAGGTCCGCACCCGCGAGCTCGCCCCGGAGGAGACCGCGGCCGCGGTGCGCGACGGCGAGCTCGACCTGTCGTTCGTCATCGACTACTCGAACTACCCGATGACGTGGGACAAGGGCCTGGAGCGGGCGGTCATCGCCGTCGAGCGGGTCTACGCGGCGGTGCCCGCCGGGGCGGTGCCCGCCGCGAGCGTGATGCTGGCGGAGCTGGCCGAGCACCCGTGGATCGTCTCACCCGCCCGGTCGCACTTCGGGCAGGCGGCGCGCCTGGCCTGCCAGAGCGCGGGCTTCGAACCGCGGATCGACCACGAGGTCGAGGAGCAGGCCACCGCGATGGCGATGGTCGCGGCCGGGCTCGGTGTCACCCTGGTGACGGATCTGGGCCTGGCGCTGCGCCCGCCGGGGGTCGACATCGTCGCGCTCGGCGACGCCCTGACCCGCACGGTGTCGCTGGCCTACCGCACCACCACCGCGCGGCGGGCCGCGGTGCCGCTGGTGATCGAGGCCGTCCGGACCGCGGCGGCGCAGAAGGGGCTCGGCGCCGACGCCCCGATCCCGGTGCAGCCGGAGTCGCTCGGCCTGTCCTGACCCCGTTCCGCGGCGGCATCCGCTGGCCGGTCGAACCGTTTCCGCCGGGGTTCCGAAGAACGGTTGTGCTGACCGAGAACCGGACCGCGGGAAACGGGCCCCTGGTCCTTCCGTCGCGTTCCGTGGCGATCCTGGTGGAACTGCTGGCGATCGCCGCGGCGGTGGCATCGGGGCACCTCGTGGCGGCCCTGGTGGCGCCGGCGTCGTCACCGTTCGTGGCGGTCGGCGACGCGGTCGTGCGGCTCTCGCCGCAGCCGGTGGTGGAGTTCGCCAAGTCCGCCTTCGGGACGGCCGACAAGCCGGTCCTGCTCACCGGCATCGGCGTGCTGCTGGTGCTGCTCGGCGCAGTGGCCGGGCTCGCGGCGCGCCGGCGGGCGGTGGTGGGGACCGCCGCGGTCGCCGTGCTGGGGCTGCTCGCGGTGGCCGCGGTGCTGACCGGGCCGGTGCCGACCGCGACCGACCTGGCCGGGCCGGTCGTCGCGCTGGTGGTGGGTGTGGCGGTGCAGCGGGGGCTGGACGGGCTCGCCCGCCGTCCCGGCACCACCCGCACCGGGGGCGGCGGCGCCGGGGACGGCGCAAGGGACGGTGACGGTGTCCCCCGGCGCACCGTGCTCGCCGGGGCGTCGGCGGCGGTCGCCGCCGGGACGCTCGTCGTGGGCGGGACCGGCCTGGCGCTGTCCTCCGCCGGCAGCGGGATCGCGGCCTCACGGGCCGCGCTGACCGGCAGGCTGGCCGCGGCGACGCTCGCCGAGACCGCGCGGCCGGTGCCGGCCTCGGCCGCGTTCCCGCAGCTCGGGACCGTTCCGTTCGTGACCCCGAACGCCGACTTCTACCGCATCGACGTCGCCCTGACGATTCCCGCGGTCCGGGCCGAGGACTGGTCGCTGCGGGTGCACGGCCGGGTAGGGCGCGAGCTCGTTCTCACCGTCGACGACCTGCTGCGACGTCCGCTGGTCCAGCGGACGATCACGATGACCTGCGTCTCCAACACCGTCGGCGGGAACCTGGTGTCCACCGCGGACTTCGTCGGCGTCGAGCTGGCCCCGCTCCTGCTGGAGGCCGGCGTCGACCCGGCCGCGGACCAGATCGTCTCCACCAGCCGCGACGGCTGGACCGCGGGCACCCCTACCGCGACCGTGCTGGAGCCCGGCCGCGGCGCGCTGCTCGCACTCGGCATGAACGGCGAGGCGCTGCCGGTCGAGCACGGGTTCCCGGTGCGCATGGTCGTCCCGGGGCTCTACGGCTACGTCTCGGCCACAAAGTGGCTCGCCGACATCGAGCTGACGACCTTCGCCGAGCGCAGCGTCTACTGGCGCGACCGCGGCTGGGCCGAGCGCGCCCCGATCAAGACCCAGTGCCGCATCGACGCCCCGGTCGGGTTCTCCCGGCTGCCGGCGGGACGCGTGCAGGTCGCCGGGGTCGCGTGGGCGCAGCCGGTCGGGATCACCGCCGTCGAGGTCCGCGCCGACGACGGCCCGTGGGTCCGCGCCGAGCTGGCCACCGAGGTCAACCCGAACACCTGGCGGATGTGGGGGGCCGAGCTCGACCTCTCCCCCGGCAGCCACACGCTCACCGCCCGCGCCACCGACCGCCGCGGGCTCGTCCAGACCGACGTCCGTGTCGACCCGATCCCGGACGGTGCGACGGGGTGGCCCAGCACCATCGTCACCGGGGACTGTTTCAAGATCGGTGTTTTCGGCCCGACACGCCGGGCTGAGGTCCGGCGAGATGGGCACGGACAGTGATGACATCGGACCTTGTGGATCCAAGCGAGGGTGACCCGAAGCCTGCTCGGCAGGCGTCGGCGGAGCGGGCCGCTGCGGCGGCGATGGTGGCCGAGGCGAAGGCGCGCGGGCTGGCGTTGACCGGCCCGGACGGCCTGTTGAAGCTCTTTACCAAGAATGTTCTGGAAACGGCGCTGAACGAGGAGATGACCGAGCACCTCGGGCACGACAAGAACCGGGCCGACCCCGGCCGGGAATCCACCAACGTGCGGAACGGGTCCCGCTCGAAGACGGTTCTCTCGGATGCCGCGGGTGACGTGGAGATCGACGTTCCGAGAGACAGGGCCAGCACTTTCGAGCCGCAGATCGTGAAGAAGCGTCAGCGGCGCCTCACAGATGTCGACGAGGTCGTACTGTCGCTGTATGCGAAAGGGATGACGACCGGGGAGGTTTCCGCACATTTCGCTGACATCTATGGGGCGTCAGTATCGAAGGAGACGGTCTCGCGGATCACCGACAAGGTCGTCGCCGAGATGAATGACTGGGTTGGTCGGCCGTTGGATTCGGTGTACGCCGCGGTGTTCATCGACGCTGTCCACGTCAAGGTCCGGGACGGGCAGGTCGCCAACCGGCCGGTCTACGCAGCCATCGGCGTCACCGTGGACGGCTGCAAGGACGTGCTGGGGCTGTGGATGGGCGTCGGCAGTGAGGGCGCGAAGTTCTGGATGAGCGTGCTGGTCGACCTGAAGAACCGCGGCGTGCGTGACGTGCTGTTCCTGGTCTGCGACGGCCTCAAAGGACTCCCGGAGGTCGTGGCCAACGTGTGGCCGCAAACCATTGTCCAAACCTGCGTCGTGCACCTGATCCGAAACACTTTCCGGCTGGTGGGTCGACAGGACTGGGACGCGGTGAAGCGCGACATCAAACCAATCTATGCCGCGCCCAACCCGAATGCAGCACTTATCGCTATGGATGAGCTCGACGAGAAATGGGGCCGTAAGTACGCGGCGATGATCCGGCTATGGCGCAACGCGTGGGAAGAGTTCGTGCCGTTCTTGGACTACGACGTCGAGATTCGAAGGGTGATCTGCTCTACGAATGCGATCGAATCGCTTAACGCCCGCTACCGGCGCGCGGTGCGGGCGCGTGGTCATTTCCCCACTGAGCAGGCTGCGATGAAATGCTTGTATCTTGTGACTCGCAGCCTGGACCCGACCGGGACGGGCCGCACGAGGTGGACGATGCGTTGGAAGCCCGTGATCAACGCGTTCGCCATCACGTTCGGTGACCGCTGGCCGGGAGCCGAGACCTACTGAGCAACGACGCCGAAACACCGATCACGAGACAGGCCCGGTCGGCGAAGTAGACGTCCAACCCGGTCCGGGCGGTGACGATGGTGTGGCGGGCCAGTTCCATCCCGCGGTCCCAGGTCAGCGACTTGCGGACGTGTTCGGGCAGTCGGGCCATCTGCCGGGACAGTTGGTGGGCGACGGTGTGCATGTCGCGCCCTCCGAGCGCGACCAGCACGGTGAACCGGGTCGCGCGCTCGACCACGGTCGCGATCTGGGTGGTGCCACGCCCGAGCAGCAGATCACCTTCCCAGTGCCCGGGCACCGCCCGATCAGTCACCTCGGCGGGCCGGTCGTGGATGGAGACCGCGCCGGGGATCTGCGAGCGCCACTGCCCACCGGTGGTGTTGTGCACGTTACGCCGGATCGGACGGCCCGACCGCAGGTGTTTCTGCAGGTCTTTGGCCAGCACACCGCGGGTCTGCACGAACAGCGACTTGTAGATCGTCTCGTGTGACACCCGCATCCCCGATCCCGGAGCGTAGTGCTTGGCCAGGTGCCCGGCGATCTGCTCGGGCGACCAGTCCTCACCCAGTCTGGCAGCGACGAACCCACACAGCAGCGGACGACGGGCGAGCAGACACGTCTTGGGGCGCTGGGCCCGGCGCCAGGCGCGGTCCTCGGCGTCCACAGCACGGTAGGCACGCCGACCCTTGTTGCGGGCGACCTCCCGGCTCACCGTCGAGGCCGGACGACCGAGCCCAGCCGCGATGGCCCGGATCGAACGATACTGGGCCAGACCACGAGAGATCTCCTCCCGCTCGGCCGCGGTCAGCGTCCCCGGTCGGCGACGACGTGATGGCGGCACGTAGCCACCGGTGGACTTGAGCACCGTGAACACCGACCCCGGCGGGCGTCCGATCGCCCGAGCGATGTCACTGATCGACTCCCCACGCCCCCACCGGACCCACAGATCCGCGCGGTCGGCATCGGACATCCCAGGTCGTCCCAGTCGCGCCATCCCACACCCCTATCATGATCAACTACCCGGGTGTTGCGCTGACCGGTTGAGTCCAAGCTCGCCACCTACGGCGTGCTCCCGGTCTACTCCGGCCCGAGCATCTGGGCGGCCAAGCCCGGCCTCGCGAACTGGGGTTCGGCGCTGTTCGCCTTCCCGCCGCTGCCCGAGACCCTCGGCTGGCAGAACGGTTCCTGACCGGCCACCCCCGGACAGGCGCGGAGCCCCGGACCCCTACGGATCCGGGGCTCCGCCCGTCTCGAAGGCTCCGAGGCCGGTGCGCCCGGCCCCGGGTCGCCTCGCCTCAGGCCAGGTCGCGCAGCGCGGCCGGCAGGTCGTCGATCTCCGCGTAGGGCCCCACCACCGCCGCCGTCAGCGGCTGGGCCAGCAGGTCCGCGGCCAGCGCCGCGACCTCGCCCGGGGTGACGGCCTCGATCCGGGCCAGACTGTCGGCCAGCGACCGCTGCCGCCCGTGGTCCAGCTCGGCACGGCCGAGCCGGTTCATCCGCGACGCGGTGTCCTCGCAGCCCAGCACCAGTCCCCCACGCAGGGCGCCCCGGGCACGGACGACTTCGGCCTCGGTCAGGCCGTGCGCCGCGACCTCGGCGAGCACGTCCCGCACGACCGCGACGACCTCGCCGAGGCGCTCCGGCGCGCATCCGGCGTACACCGACAGCGCGCCGGCGTCGGCGTAGCGCACGGTCGAGGAGTAGACCTGGTAGGCCAGCCCGCGCTGCTCCCGGACCTGCTGGAACAGTCGCGAGGACAGCCCCCCGCCGAGGGCGGAGTTGAGGACGGCGAGCACAGGGAGGCCGCGGCCGGCGCGGCCCGCGGTGGGCACGCCGAGCATCACGTGGGCCTGCTCGGACTCGTCGTCGAGCAGCCCGAGGGCACCGGTGCGGACCGGGCGGACACCGGTGGCGCTGCGCGGGGGCACCGGACGGGCCCCCTCGTGGTGCCGCGCGGCCGCGCCGAGGGCGGCGGCCACGAGCTCGGCGACGTGGGAGTGGTCGAGGTTCCCGGCCGCGGCGACGACCATCCGCGGCGCCGTGTACTCCCCGCGCCAGAAGCTGTGCAGGGTGTCGCGGCTCATCGCCCGGACCGACTCCTCGGAGCCGATCACCGGGCGCCCCAGCGGGTGGTCCCCGAACAGGGTCTCGTCGAACAGGTCGCCGAGCAGGTCCTCCGGGTCGTCGTCGCGCATCGAGATCTCCTCGAGCACGACGCCGCGTTCCAGCTCGACGTCGGTGTGGGCCAGCTCGGCGTCGGTGACGACGTCGGCCAGCACGTCCACCGCGAGCGCCACGTCGGTGTCGAGGACGTGGGCGTAGTAGCAGGTGTGCTCCTTGGCGGTGAACGCGTTCAGCTCACCGCCGACGGCGTCCATCTCCTCGGCGATGCCCGCCGCGGTGCGCCGCCGGGTGCCCTTGAACAGCAGGTGTTCCAGGAAGTGCGCGGCGCCGGCCTGCTCGGGGGTCTCGTCGACCGAGCCGATCCCGATCCAGATGCCGAGCGCCACCGAGCGAACCCCGGGCACGGCCTCGGTGACCAGCCGCACCCCGCCGGGCAGATCGCTGCGGCGCACGGTGTCACCGGTGTCGCCGTCGGGGAGCGGGGACACACGGGCGGCGGCCCGGGAGGAGTCCCGGGCCGCCGTCGCGTGGTCGTTCTCAGATGCCAACGGTTCAGCTCGGGTTGGCGGCGGCCTCGGCCGGAGCCTCGGCGTCGACGACGCCCTCGGCGGGCACCTCCGTGACCGCGGACTCGTCGACCACCGGGATCAGCGAGATCTTGCCGCGGTTGTCGATGTCGGTGACCTCGACGCGCAGCTTGTCGCCGACCTTGACGACGTCCTCGACCTTGCTGATCCGCTTCCCGTTGCCGAGCTTCGAGATGTGGACCAGGCCGTCCTTGCCGGGGACCAGCGAGACGAAGGCACCGAACGCGGCGGCCTTGACCACCGTGCCCAGGAAGCGCTCGCCGACCTTCGGCAGCTGCGGGTTGGCGATCGCGTTGATCATGCCGATCGCCTCCTCCGCGGAGGGGCCGTCGTTCGCACCGACGTAGATCGTGCCGTCGTCCTCGATCGAGATGTCGGCGCCGGTCTTCTCGGTAATCGAGTTGATCATCTTGCCCTTCGGGCCGATGACCTCGCCGATCTTGTCGACCGGGACCTTCACCGCGGTGACCCGCGGCGCGTACTTGCTCATCTCGTCCGGGCCGTCGATGGCCTCGCCGATCACCTCGAGGATGGTCAGGCGGGCGTCCTTGGCCTGGTTCAGCGCGGCGGCGAGCACCTCGGACGGGATGCCGTCCAGCTTGGTGTCCAGCTGCAGCGCCGTGACGAACTCCTTGGTGCCGGCGACCTTGAAGTCCATGTCGCCGAAGGCGTCCTCGGCGCCGAGGATGTCGGTCAGCGCGACGTAGCGCGTCTGGCCGTCGACCTCGTCGGACACCAGGCCCATCGCGATGCCCGCGACCGGCGCCTTCAGCGGCACACCGGCGTTGAGCAGCGACATCGTGGACGCGCAGACCGAGCCCATCGAGGTCGAGCCGTTCGAGCCCAGGGCCTCGGAGACCTGCCGGATCGCGTAGGGGAACTCCTCGCGGGTCGGCAGGACCGGGATCAGGGCCCGCTCGGCGAGCGCGCCGTGGCCGATCTCGCGGCGCTTCGGCGAGCCGACGCGGCCGGTCTCACCGGTCGAGTACGGCGGGAAGTTGTAGTGGTGCAGGTAGCGCTTGCGCGTCTCCGGCCCCAGCTGGTCGATCTGCTGCTCCATGCGGAGCATGTTCAGCGTGGTGACGCCCATGATCTGGGTCTCGCCACGCTCGAACAGCGCCGAGCCGTGCGCCCGCGGGACGACCTCGACCTCGGCCGACAGCGGCCGGATGTCGGTCAGGCCACGGCCGTCGATCCGGACCTGGTCGGTCAGGATCCGGCGGCGGACCAGCTTCTTGTTCAGCGCGCGGAACGCGTTGCCCAGCTCCGACTCGCGGCCGACGAAGCGCTCGCCGAGCTTGTCCAGCACCGACGCCTTGATCTCGTCGGTCCGGGTCTCGCGCTCCTGCTTGCCGGCGATGGTCAGCGCTTGGGCCAGCTCCTGCTCGACGGCCTCGGAGACCGCCTCGAAGGCGTCCGGCTGGTAGGCCGGGAACACCGGGTAGTCGGCGGTCGGCTTGGCCGCGACGTCGGCCAGCTGCTGCTGGGCGACGCACAGGCTGCGGATGAACGGCTTGGCCGCCTCCAGCCCGTCCGCGACGACGCCCTCGGTCGGGGCGGTGGCCCCACCGGCGACGAGGTCGATGGTGTTCTCGGTGGCCTCGGCCTCGACCATCATGATCGCGACGTCGTCACCGACGATGCGGCCCCCGACGACCATGTCGAACGCGGCGCGGTCGAGCTGGTCGTGGGTCGGGAACGCGACCCACTGGGTGTCGGTGCCCGCCTCGTTCGCGATGAGCGCGACTCGGACGCCGCCGACCGGGCCGGAGAACGGCAGGCCAGCGAGCTGGGTGGACGCCGACGCGGCGTTGATCGCCACGACGTCGTAGGGGTCCTTCGGGTCGAGCGACATGACCGTCACGACGACCTGGATCTCGTTGCGCAGACCGTCCACGAAGGACGGGCGCAGCGGACGGTCGATGAGGCGGCAGGTCAGGATCGCGTCGGTGCCCGGGCGGCCCTCGCGGCGGAAGAACGAGCCGGGGATCCGGCCCGCGGCGTACATCCGCTCCTCGACGTCCACCGTGAGCGGGAAGAAGTCGAACTGATCCTTCGGCCGCTTCGAGGCGGTCGTGGCGGACAGCAGCATGGTCTCGTCGTCGAGGTACGCGACGACGGACCCGGCAGCCTGGCGCGCGAGCCGGCCGGTCTCGAACCGGACGGTGCGGGTGCCGTAGGTGCCGTTGTCGATGACGGCGGTGCTCTCGTACACGCCGTCCTCGGAGATGACGTCAGTCATACGGGGGTGTTCTCCTCGTCGTTGGGAGTGGTCTTCGTCTACCCCCACCACCGTGGCGCCGGCTCGATCCCCTGCTGGGCCGGTCTTCGATCGAAGCCCCCGGCCGCGCGTCGCGCTCCGGGGGCCACTACCGAGGACCGGCGGATGTCCGGTCGCCCGAGTGGCGGGCTCTGTTCAGTTGTGTCGCTCGGTGTTACGGAACGACCCGGCACCGGGATCCGGTGCCGGGTCGCCCCGGGCGGGTCAGCGGCGCAGACCCAGCTTCTCGATCAGCGCGCGGTAGCGAGCGACGTCGACCTCGCGCAGGTACTTGAGCAGCCGGCGACGACGACCGACCAGCAGCAGCAGGCCGCGCCGGCTGTGGTGGTCGTGCTTGTGCTGCTTCAGGTGCTCGGTCAGGCCGACGATGCGCTGCGTCAGCAGCGCGACCTGGGCCTCGGGGGACCCGGTGTCGGTGGCGTGGGTGCCGTACTGATCGAGCGTGCTCTTCTTCTCGGCGGTGGTCAGTGCCACTGCTCAACTCCTTCATCCTTGAGACGGTCCGTGGGGCCGTGACGTCCGACGAAACCCGGGTGAACCGGCGGGACGGCAGGAAGTCGGTCGCGGCCGCCACGGACTGCAGCCGGACCCGAGGTGAAACGGTACCAGCGACGGGTGCGCCGACCCGCGTCACCCCGGTGCGTGGTCCTGTGTCCCGGCGTTGTGTGCTCCGGTGTCCCGGCGCGGCGGGACCCGGTGGACCACGGCGGACACCGATGCGGGTCACCCCACGACGTCCGCACCCGGGGTCTGCACCCGGGGTCTGCAGCCGGGCTCAGCGCCGTCCGGCGGCGGCCCGGCGCAGCACCTCGGCGATCTCCGGGAACGCCGCGGCCAGCTCGGCCGCCGCCGCGACGAGCCGGGCCGGCGCGCTCACCCCGCGCAGCGCGTCCTCCGCGGTCGGCTCGGCCGCGGCCCGTCGCGGCTGCGGCACCGCCGGCCCGGTCGTGGGTGCCTGCCCGGCGCAGCGGCAGGCACCGGTCGGTGCACCCGGCGTCGGCTCCTGCCGGACCCTGGCCAGCAGCACCTCGCGTTCGGCCTCGGGCACCGGGCCGTGCGCGAGCCGCCGGTCCAGCGCGGTCATCCGGCCCAGCACCGCAGGGTCCCCGATCTTGACCCGGCGCCCGCCCGCCAGCTGGGACAGCATCGCCGGGCTCAGCCCGATCGCGGCGGCGAGGCGGGCCTGGGTGATGCCGAGGCCGGTCGTGAGCTGGCGGATGCGTTCGTCGAGGGGCTCGCCGTAGATCGCGCTCTGGCGGTCGCGGTTGCGCGCGATCTCCTGCGCCACCGGGTCCACGGTCCGGGGGTCGTCCATGCCTGCCAGCCTCGGTGACCACGCGGCGCGGCGCGGTCGTTCGGCCCCGGCAGGGGGTTTTCACCTAATCCGGCACCCCGTCGGGTCCGGTGGCGTCGCCGGCCGCGGTGAGGATCTCGCGGCAGGTCTCCACGTCGCGGCCCATCTGTGCGACGAGCGCCTCGACGCCGTCGTAGTGCTCCTGGCCGCGCAGCCGCTCGACGAACTCGACGCCGACCTCGTGGCCGTAGAAGTCCTCGTCGGCGTCGAGTACGTAGACCTCGACGGTGCGCACCCGCCCGGAGAACGTCGGGTTGGTCCCCACCGAGATCGCGCCCATCAGACGACGGTCGCCGATGCGGAACCAGCCCGCGTAGACACCGTCGGCGGGGATCGCGGTGTGCGGCGGGCTGGCGACGTTCGCCGTCGGGTAGCCCAGGTCACGGCCACGTTTGTGGCCGTGCACGATCACGCCGTCCACCCGGTGCCAGCGGCCCAGCGCGTGCGCGGCGTCGCGGACGGCCCCGGCGTCGATGCAGGACCGGATGTAGGTGGAGGAGAAGGTCACGTCGTGGTCGGAGACCAGGTCGAGCGCCTCGCAGGCGAACCCGAAGCGCCGGCCCAGCTCGGCGAGGGTCTCGACGTCACCCTCGGCCCGGTGGCCGAACGTGAAGTTGCTGCCCACCACGACGACGGCCGCGTGCAGCCGGTCCACGAGCACCTCGTGCGCGAACCCGGCGGGCGCCATCCGCGACAGCGCCTCGGTGAACGGGATGACGCAGAAGACGTCGGCGCCCGCCTCGGCCACGAGCTCGGCCCGCCGGTCGAGTGTGGACAGCCGCGCCGGGTGGGTGCCGGGCCGGATCAGCTCGGCCGGGTGCGGGTCGAACGTCACGACGACGGCGGGCAGGCCGCGCTCGCGCGCCCGTTCCACCGCGCGGGAGATCAGCTGCCGGTGTCCACGGTGCACCCCGTCGAACACGCCGACGGTCACGACGCACCGGCCCCAGCCGGGCGGAACCGCCTCCAGACCACGCCACCGCTGCACGGGCGCGAGCCTAGGCGAACCGGGCCGGGTCCCGCGCAGCGGGCGACCGCGCCCGGCCCGCAGGGTCAGCCGGCCGGGGCGAGCACGACGACCGGGCGGGCGGCGGCACCGCGGTCGGCCATCAGGGCCAGCGCGGCGCCGTCCGGGGCGAACACCCCGTAGGTCCCTGCGATCCCGGCCGCCGGCAGTGACTTGCCGAACCGCACGTCGGTGGCGGCGGAGGCGTCGAGGTCGACCCGCGGGAACGCCGTCGCGACGGCCGCGGCGAGATCCAGCGACAGCCCGGGTTCCTCGGCGAGCTGCTCGACGGTGCGCGCGTGCTCCAGGGTGAAGGGTCCGACCCGGGTGCGCCGCAGCGCGGTCAGGTGCCCGGCGGAGCCCAGCGCGGTGCCGAGGTCGCGGGCGAGCGCGCGGACGTAGGTGCCCGAGGAGCAGTCGACGGCGACGTCGAGGTCGCACCACGGGCCGTCGCGGCGCACCACGAGCAGCTCGAAGGCCGACACGGTGACCGGGCGGGCCGGGATCTCGACGGTCTCGCCGTCGCGGACCCGCTGGTAGGCGCGCTTTCCGTCGATCTTCACCGCGGACACCGCGCTGGGGACCTGCATGATCTCCCCGGTCAGCGCGGCCATGGCGGCGCTGACGGCGTCGTCGTCGGCCCCGACCGGGACGGGCTCGCCGACGGGCGTGCCCTCGGCGTCGTCGGTGTCGGTGCCCTGCCCGAGCCGCACGGTCGCGATGTAGGCCTTGGTGTCGAGCGACAGGTGCCCGAGCAGCTTGGTGGCCCGCTCGATGCCGACGACCAGCACCCCGGTCGCCATCGGGTCCAGCGTCCCGGCGTGGCCGACCTTGCGGGTGCCCATGATCCGGCGGAGCTTCCCGACGACGTCGTGGCTGGTCGGGCCTCGGTCCTTGTCGACGATCACGAGACCGGGCGGCGGGGGCGGGTTGCGTGCGGGCACGCCGGGACGCTAACGCGCCAGCCGGTACCCGACTCCACGGACCGTCACCACGACGTCGCGGGCCCCCAGCTTCGAGCGCAGCGACGCCACGTGCGCCTCCAGCGTGCGTGCCGCGGACGCGTCGGCGGTCCCCCACACCTGCTCCAGCAGCTCGGTGCGCGGCAGCACCGCCCCCTCCCGGCGGGCGAGCGCGGCGAGCAGGTCGAACTCCTTGCGGGTCAGCGCGACCTCGGTGCCGGCCGCGGTCACCGCCCGCCGGTCGAGGTCGACGACGACGTCGCCGACGCTCACCGTCGCGGCCACCGCGGCGCCGGTGGCACGACGCAGGACGGCCTCGGTCCTGGCCACCAGCTCGTCGGTGGAGACCGGCTTGACCAGGTAGTCGTCGGCGCCCGAGCGCAGTCCCTGCACCCGCGCCGCGACGTCGCCGCGGCCGGTGATGGCGAGGATCGGCACCCGGGACCGCTCCCGGATCTCCCGGCAGACGCCGATGCCGTCGCGGTCGGGCAGGCCCATGTCGAGCAGGACGACGTCGGGCTCCCGCTCGGCGACGGCGGCGATGGCCGCGGACCCGCTGGTCACGAGGTCGGTCGGGTAGCCCTGACGGACGAGGCTGCGTCGCAGGGCGTCGCCGAGGACCGCGTCGTCCTCGACCAGCAGCACCCGCACGGACCCACCCTAGTCACGATTCCTCAAAGCTTCCTCAAGCTCGGTGCCCCCGCGGTTGCCCCACGACACACCCCGGCTCCATCGTGTCCGCACCGAACACGTCGAGGAGGACGGACATGGCCGAGGTCGCCAACGCAGACGGCTCGTCCGGGACGGGGTCCACCACCCCCACCCGGACCAAGAAGAAGGTCTACACCCAGCTCTGGTTCTGGGTCATCGTCGGCATCGTCTCCGGCATCCTGGTGGGCTTCTTCGCCCCCGGGTTCGCCAGGGAGACCAAGTGGCTGGCCGACACGTTCGTCCAGATGATCAAGGTCATCATCGGCCCCGTCATCTTCTGCACGGTGGTCGTCGGCATCGCCTCGCTGGGCAACCTGGCCCGCGCCGGTGGCCTCGCCGCCCGGGCACTGGGCTACTTCCTGATCATGACCGTCATCGCACTGGCGATGGGCCTGATCGCGGGCAACCTGTTCCAGCCGGGCGCCGGGTTCACCGGCCAGCCCAGCGCGTCCGACCTCGCGAGGGCCACCGACCAGGCCGCCACCGGCAGCCAGGAGTCGGGCGTCATCCCGTTCATCCAGGACTCGCTGCTCCCGCACAGCTTCTTCGGCCCGTTCGTCGAGAACTCGGTCCTGCAGGTCCTGGTGCTGGCGATCCTGTCGGCCTGCGCCATCTCGTCGCTGAACCCGGCCCTGCGCAGCCGCCTGGTCGGCGGCATCGAGGGCATCGCCCAGGTCATCTTCGGCATCATCAAGATCATCATGTGGGCCGCGCCGGTCGCCGCGTTCGGTGGCATGGCCTACACCGTCGGCCAGATGGGCACCGGCTCGCTGATCAACCTGCTCAAGCTGATGGGCGTGTTCTGGGGCACCTGCGCGGTGTTCGTCCTCGTCGTGCTCGGTGCCGTGTCCTGGGCCGCCGGGTTCAACGTCCTCAAGGTCATCCGGCTGATCAAGGACGAGCTGCTGATCATCGTGGGCACGTCGTCGTCGGAGTCGGTGCTGCCGCGCTTCCTCACCAAGCTGCAGTCCGCCGGTGCGTCCAAACAGACCGTCGGCATGGTCATCCCGACCGGCTACTCGTTCAACCTCGACGGCACCTGCATCTACCTGACCCTGGGTGCGCTGTTCATCATCCAGGCCGGTGGCGAGGTACTGCCGATCGGCGCACAGATCGCGCTGGCCGTGCTCATGGTGCTCACCTCGAAGGGCGCCGCCGGTGTCACCGGCGCCGGCCTGGTCACCCTGGCCGCGTCGCTGCAGGCCTTCGGCGGGGAGTTCTTCACCCCCGAGGCCATCGTCGTCGGTCTCGCGCTGATCGTCGGCATCGACCGCATGATGTCCGAGGGTCGTGCGCTCACCAACGCGATCGGCAACGTCGTTGCCACCCTGGTCATCGCCCGCTGGAACGGCGAGCTCGACCGCGAGCGGCTCGCCGCGGTGCTGGACGACCCGACGCTCGTCGAGGCCGACATGGAGGCCGCGCACGGTGGCGGTGCCGCCGACGAGCAGATCGAGCAGGCCGCCGAGGGCGCCGAGAAGCCCGAGTCCGGCTCCCGTGAGAAGGTCGGCGCGGGCTCCTGACCACGGCGCGGGTCCTCCTCCCATGACCGTCGCAACCCCGCGGAGCCAGAAGGCCCGCGGGGGTGTGGACGTCCCGGCCGGTGCACGGGTCCCCCTGCCACTCCCGCGGTGGCAGGCTGGGCCCGTGCGCCGGCCGTTCCGTTCTTCCCCACCGCTGCGGCGGTCGCGGCTGGTGCGGCGGCTGTTCCTGCTCCAGGTCGTCACCGTGCTGCTCACCGTCGGCGGGCTCGCCGCGCTGGGTGTCGTCGGTGCGACCCGCCTGGAGCACGACGCCGCCGGGCGGCTCACCACCGCCACCGCGCTGTCACTGGCCTCCGATCCCGAGGTCGTGTCCGCGGTCCGAGAGGGCGGCGGGCTCGCCACCCTCGCCGGGCGGCTGCAGCCGGTGGCCGAACGCGTCCGCCTGGCCACGAACAGCAGCTTCGTCGTGGTGATGTCCCCGCAGGGCATCCGCTACAGCCACTACAACCCCGACGAGATCGGGCGGCCGTACCAGGGCAACATCGTCCCGGCACTGGCCGGGCGCACCTCCACCGAGGTCTACACCGGCACCCTGGGCCCCTCGGTCCGCACCGTCACCCCGGTGCTCGTCGACGGCCGGGTCGCCGCGGTCGTGTCCGTCGGCGTGCTGCAGACCCGGATCAGCGACCTCGCGCTGCGCTGGCTGCCGGGCATCCTCGCCGCGGCCGTGGTTGCGGTGCTCGTGGGCTCGGGACTGGCGGTGGTGCTGGCCCGGCGGCTGCGTCGCCAGACCCTGGGCCTGGAGCCCGAGGACATCACCGCCGCCTACACCCACCACGAGGCGGTGCTGCACGCCGTCGGCGAGGGACTGCTGGTCGTCGACGGCGACGGGCGGCTCGTCGTCGTCAACGCCGAGGCCCGGCGACTGCTCGGCCTGCCCGACCACGACTCCCCCGGCGACCCCGCCGTGCCGGGCCGGCCGCTCACCGGGCTCGGCATGGACCCGGCCGTCGCGGCCGTGCTCACCAGCGGGCTGCGCTCGGACCTGCGCGACCGGGCCGCGCTGGCCGGGGAGCGGGTGCTGCTGGTCAACAGCAGGCACGCCGGGCCGGCCGCGGGCCCGGGGACGCGGGTGTTCACCCTGCGCGACCGCACCGAGCTGGCCGGGGTGCTGCGCGAGCGCGACGAGGCCCGCGACACCGTCGCCGCGCTGTCCGGGCAGGCGCACGAGTTCGGCAACCGGCTGCAGACCGTGCTGACCCTGATCGAGCTCGGCGACACCGCCGACGCCGCGGCGGCCGGCACCGCCGCGCTGGACCGCACCCGCGGGCCCGGGGCGCGGGTCGTGGCCGAGGTGTACGACCCGATCCTGGCCGCGCTGCTCGCCGACAAGGCGTGGCAGGCCTCCGAGCACGACGTCTCCTTCTCCGTGACCGACGCCTGCGACCCCGACGTGCTGCCGGAGCTGCGGTTGCCCTTCGCCGCGGACGACCTGGTCTCGCTGGTCGGCAACCTCGTCGACAACGCGGTCGAGGTCGTCACCGGGCGCGCCGGGGAACGGTCGGTCGCGGTCGTCCTGCGCACCGGGCCCGACGGCCGCGAGCTGCTCCTGGAGGTCGCCGACAGCGGCCCCGGGGTGCCGCCCGACACCGCCCGCGAGCTGTTCACCTTCGGGTTCAGCACCCGCGCGACGCCCGGCGGCCGCCCCCGCGGGATCGGGCTGGCGCTGGTCGACCGGATCGCCCGCCGCCTCGGCGGGTCGGTGACCGTCGGCACCCGCGACGACGGCACCGGCGCCGTGTTCACCGTGCGGCTGCCGCTCCCGGCCGCGCCCCCCGGGGACGCCGGACCGCCGGAGGACCCCGGCCCCCCGGTACATCGGCCGGACGCCGCGGTACACCGGCCGGACGCCCGGGTGGACCTGCCGGACGCTCCGGGCCACCGGTCGGAGACCTCGGCCACCGGCCGGGGCTGACCACCTGCCGCCACCGGGTCCCGGCCCGCGGGGAACGCGACCACATCGCGGCACATCCGTCCGGTGACCCGTCCCGGAGGCGCCGAGTGGCACGTCAGGTACCTCCGGGCACCGCCACCGGGTGCCTGGTGTGCCACTCGGCCGCCCGGACTCCATCGACGGTCGCTCCACGCACCGCGGCGAACGGGCCCCGTCGCGGCGCCGGAGGGGTGCGGACCCGTTCGTCCTGCCCGGCCGGGCCGAGGCCCCGGCAACCGGGCGGACATCTCCTGCGGGCCGACCAGGCCGACCGGGCCGGCCACCGAGCCACCGGGGCCCGCAGCTCGGGGAGGGCCACATCGAGGGGCGCAGCAGGTCGGACGGTCAGGCCCGGATCTCCCCCGGGACCGCCCAGCGCCCCGACCGTGCCCGCAGCCCCACCGCGACCAGGCGGACCACCATGAACGCTGCGAGCCCGGTCCAGATCCCGGCCAGCCCCCACCCGAACAGCAGGGACAGCCAGATCATCGGCAGGAACCCGCCCAGTGCGGCGAGCAGCGTGGTGGTGCGCAGGAAGGCCGCGTCACCGGCGCCGAGCAGCACACCGTCCAGGGCGAACACCACCCCGGCGATCGGCTGCAGCGCGGTGAAGAACCACCACGCGGCGGGGATCGCCGCGAGGACGGCCGCGTCGCGGGTGAACACCGGCGGCAGGACGGGGTAGAGCGCGGCGAACAGCACGCCGAACCCGCAGCCGAGCACGAGGCCGTAGCGGGTCACCCGGGCGGCGAGCGCCCGCGCCGGACCCGTGTCCGCACGGTCGCCGCCGGCGCGGTCATCGGCAGCACGGTCGCCGTCCACGGGGTCCTCAGCAGCACGGTCGCCGGCAGCACCCTGCTCGCCGGCAGCACCACCGAGGGCGGCCCCGACCAGGGACTGCGCCGCGATCGCGACCGCGTCGAGCACGAGGGACTGGAACACCCACAGCTGCAGCACGATCTGGTGCGCGGCGACGGACTCGGACCCGAACCGGGCGGCCACCGCCGTCGCGGACAGGAAGCAGGCCTGGAACCCCAGCGACCGCACGATCAGGTCGCGGCCCATCGTCGCCTGGGAGCGGAGGACCGCGGTGTCCGGGGCGAAGCGGACCGGGTCACCGGCGGGGGCGCGCCGTCGTTCGACGACCAGCGCCCGCAGGAACAGCGACGCCGCGACGGCCTGCCCCGCGACGTTCGCGATCGCCGAGCCCTCGAGCCCCCAGCCCGCCCAGTCCCCCGCCCCGTGCACCAGGAGCGGGCAGAGCAGCGCGGACAGCAGGTTGCCGCCGACCACGATCCACATCGGACGACGCGTGTCCTGCACCCCGCGCATCCAGCCGTTGCCGGCCAGCGTCACCAGGACCAGCGGGGCACCGAGCAGGGCGATGCGCAGCCACGAGACCGCGCCCTCGGCGATCGCCGGGTCCCCGGCGAGCAGCCCCGCCAACGGTGCGGCGGCGAGCTGCCCGAGCGCGACGACGAGCAGCCCGACGCCCAGCGCCAGCCAGGTCGCCTGCACGCCCTCGGTCACCGCGGCCGAGCGGCGCCCGGCGCCGTAGAACCGGGCCGCGCGCGCCGTCGTCCCGTAGGACAGGAACGTCAGCTGGGTCGTGACCTGCGCGAACAGCACCGCCGCGACGGCGAGCGAGGCCAGCGGCAGCCCGCCCAGCCGTCCGACGACGGCCGTGTCGACCAGCAGGAACAGCGGCTCGGCCGCCAGCACCGGGAGGGCGGGCAGGGCGAGCCGGAGGATGTCACGGGGCCCGCCCGCGAGAGGGGCGGGCCGGGTCACCGACGAGGGCGGCGGCAGAGGAAGCAGAACGCGGGCGGCAGGTTGCGCCACACCGTCCGGGTCATCACGACCTCGTCGAACGTGTCGTGCAGGGTCGCCTTGAACCGCCGCGCCGAGGGCATCGGCAGGGTGTGGGAGTAGGCGAACGTCGCGAACGCGCCGGTCTCCCCCACCGCCCCGACGACCTGGTCGAGGATCTCCTGCTGCATCACGCGGTCGAACAGCGACCAGGGCAGCCCGGAGATCACCGCGTCGACCGAGGTGATGTCCCGCTCGGCGAGCAGCGCCCCCAGCTTGCGGGCATCGCCGTTCACGACCTCGACGCCCGGGTGGCGCTCCTGCAGGTAGCGGGCCATCCCCGGGTCGAGCTCGACGGCGAGATGCCGCCCCTCCGGGGGCAGCCGCCTGCCGACCTGCGTGGTGACGGCGCCGGTGCCCGGCCCCAGCTCGACGACGACCGGCGCGCCGTGCCCCGGCGCGATGCGGGCCAGCTTCGCCGACAACCGCGGCGAACTCGGCCACACCGCACCCACCCGGGCCGGGTTGCGCAGCCAGGCACGGAGGAACTCCGGCCACCCGCTGGACGCGTTGCCGTGACTGTCGCCCCCGCGGGCCGCAGCGGGCTCGGATCGCACCGCACACCTCCTGGTCTCGCGGGACACGCTACGTGCCCCGACGCCGTGACGCCGGACCGCCCCGAGGTGTACCCGGTCGTGATGTCGGGGCCGTGTACCCGGGATGAACCCGGTCAACCGGGCGTTCTCAGCGGGCCAGCTCCACACGCAGCAGCGCCAGGATGCCGTCGCGGGTGCCGGCCCGCTCGAACCCGGCGGCACCGGCGTGCCCACCGCCACCGAGCGCCGTCGCCACCCGGGACAGGTCCGGGGAGCCACTGCCGCGCAGCGACACCGACCACTCACCCGGCGCCGTCTCGGTCAGCAACGCCGCCACCCCGCCCCCGGCCGCGGCCTGCAGCGACCCGACCAGCGTCACCGTGCGGTCCCGGAACCGGGCCGCGGTCGCCACGTCGACGGCGGCCCACACGAGGTCCGCCCCGGCGGCGACGCCCGGTTCGCGATGGGCCCCGGCCAGCACCGTGGCCTGCGCCGCGAGCCACGCGAACGGCACCGGTCCCCCGATGTCCCGCAGCAACGGGGCGGGCTCGACGCCGGCGTCGACGAGCTCGGCGCCCAGCCGGAGCGCGTCCGAGCCGCCGCGCCGGAAACCGCCGGTGTCGGTGTAGAGCCCCGCGAACAGCGACCGGGCGAGGACCGCGTCCAACGGGGCGCCCAGCTCGGCGAGCACCTCCCGGACGAGCGTCACCGTCGCCGGGGCCCCCGGGTCGACGAGGTACCGGTCCGTGAACGCCGCGAACGACGCGTGGTGGTCCACCGCCAGCGAGGACCCGGCCGTGTCCAGCACCGGCTCCAGGTCCCCGAGCCGACGGGCCGCGGAGATGTCGCAGCAGACCAGCAGGTCCGGCGAGCGCGGCGCGTCCACCGAGGCGACGACGAGCCCGTGGGGGTCGAGGCTGTCGACCAGCGCGGCCGGCACCTGGTCCGGCCCACCGAACGACACGGTGACCGAGGTGCCCGCGCGATGCAGCGCCGTGGCCAGGGCCAGGGCGCTGCCCGCGGCGTCCGCGTCGGGCCGGACGTGCCCGACCACGAGCACGTCACGAGCCCGGCGCAGGACCGCCGCGGCCCCGGCCGGATCGACCGGACCGGGGCCCGGGACGGTCTCGTGCACGACGCCGGTCACTCGTCGTCGGTCTCCCGCGGGGCCTTGTACGGATCCGGGTCCCCCGCCGGGGACGCCGTGGCCGCCAGCCGGGCCACCTCCTCGTCGGAGGCGCGGGTGCGCGCCAGCAGCTCCTCCATCCGGCGGGCCGTGTCCGGCACCGCGTCCAGCACGAACGCGAGGCTCGGCGTGTGCCGCACCCCGGTCTGCTGCCCCACCCGGCTGCGGAGCACTCCGCTCGCGCTCTGCAGCGCCGCGGCAGCGCCCGCGGTGTCCGGCTCCTCCTCCAGCGAGGCACCCATGACCGTGTAGAACACGGTCGCCTCGCGCAGGTCCCCGGTGACACGGGTGTCGGTGATCGTCACCATCGCCAGCCGCGGGTCCTTCACCTCGTGCTCGAGGGCCTCCGCGACGATCTGCGAGATCCGCTTCGCGAGCTTGCGGGCGCGGGCCTGGTCGACCATGTCCTGCTCCTTCCACCGGGACGTGCGAGCCCGAGTCTAGGTGTGATGTCCAGGCAGGTTGGTCAGGCGACTGATCGGCGGTAGGCCGTTGGTTGCGCTGTGGGACCGGTGGTGATTGTAGAAGTGCAGCCAGCCGGGGAGCGCGTCTCGCCGAGCCGTTTCGCAGGGGTGGAAGCGGGCGTATGCCCACCCGTCGGCGAGGGTGCGGTGGAAACGTTCGATCTTGCCGTTGGTCTGAGGCCGGTAGGGCCGGGTTCGCTTGTGGGTGATGCCCAGTTCGCTGCAGGTGTCACGCCAGGCGTGTGAGCGGTAGCAGCTGCCGTTGTCGGACAGGACCCGTTCGACGGTCACGCCGCGGGCGTTCAACCAGTCCACGGCCCGGCGTAGCACACCGGTGGCGGTGTCGGCTTTCTCGTCGCTGTGGATCTCGGCGTAGGCGACGCGGGAGTGGTCGTCGATGACGGTGTGGACGAACGCTCTGCCGGTGCGCGGCTTGTAGTCGGTTCCCCTGGGCAGTCCGGGAGTGGACCGCTTGTTCAGGGCGCCTTGTCGGCGTCCGACGAAGCGGTGTCCGCCTCCGTCGGGGATGTTGCCGAACTTGGTGACGTCGACGTGGATCAACGAGCCGGGGTGTGGGTGTTCGTAGCGGCGTAGGGGCTCGCCGGTGACCCGGTCGATGTGGGAGAGCCGGTTGATCCGGCAGCGGCGCAGGACCGCGTGCACGGTCGAGGCGGCGAGAGCGAGTCGGCCGCCGATCTGTACTGGTCCGAGTCGGTGGTGCCACCGCAGTCGCACGATCTGCTTCACCAGCCTCGGCGGGGTCTTGGCCGGCATCGACCGTGGTCGGGAGCTGCGGTCGACCATCCCGGGCGGGCCCTCGGCGCGGTAGCGGTCAGCCCACTTTCGGGCGGTGCGAGGGGCGACCATGAACATTCTGGCCGCGGTGGAGCAGGTCCAGTCCTGGTCGACGATCAGACGGGCCAGCCGTAGCCGGGCACGCGGAGTCAGCGCAGCGTTAGCGTGGGTCACAAGGGCCTCCGGTTGGTGAAGCGGTTCCTAGACAGCTCCACTTCACAACCGGGGGTCCTCGCCTGTCTCAGCGACAGGCCGTCATCAGCTCAACCTGGAACAACGTCCATGGACATCACATCTAGGCACGGGTCGCGGGGTTGCGCCGCGCCCGAGCGGGGCGGCGGTCAGTCGTCGTCCGGGCCGAACAGCCGTGTCCGCGCGGACAGCAGCTCCAGCTCGGGGCGGGCGGCGACGAGTCGCTCGCACCGCTCCAGCAGGGCTCGCACGTGGACCGTGTCGGCGGCCACGCAGCTCACCCCGATCAGCGCGCGCCGGTGCAGGTCCAGGTGGCCGGCCTCGGCGGCCGCCACCTCGAACCGGCGCAGCTCGGCGAGCAGCGGACGGACCATCGACCGCTTCTGCTTGAGCGACCGGACGTCGCCGAGCAGGACGTCACACTCCAGGGAGCCGACGTACACACACACCTCCACTGACGCCGACGGGGCGGCCGGTGACCGGCCGCCCCGTCGGAGCGCGTTCGTCAACCGCTAGTCGCGCGGCTTCTCCCGCATCTCGAACGTCTCGATGACGTCGTCGACCTTGATGTCGCTGTAGGTACCGAGCGTCAGACCGCACTCGAAGCCCTCGCGGACCTCGACCACGTCGTCCTTGAACCGGCGCAGCGACGAGATCGGGAGGTTCTCGTGGATCACCTTCGAGTCGCGCAGCAGGCGCGCCCGGGCGTTCCGGCGGATCTCCCCACTCATCACCAGGCAACCGGCGATCGTGCCGAACTTCGAGGACTTGAAGACGTCGCGGACCTCGGCGCGGCCCAGCTCGACCTCCTCGTACTCCGGCTTGAGCATGCCCTTGAGGGCCGCCTCGATCTCGTCGATCGCCTGGTAGATCACCGAGTAGTAGCGGATCTCGACGCCCTCGCGGTTGGCCAGCTCGGTGGCCTTGCCCTCGGCACGGACGTTGAAGCCCATGACGATGACGTTGTCCGCGATGGCGAGGTTGATGTCGCCCTCGGTGATACCACCGACGCCGCGGTGGATGACCCGCAGCTCGACCTCCTCACCCACGTCCAGCTTCATCAGGGCTTCCTCGAGCGCCTCGACGGTGCCCGAGTTGTCACCCTTGATGATCAGGTTGAGGGTGTTGGTCTCCTTCAGCGCGGCGTCCAGGTCCTCCAGGCTGACGCGCTTGCGACGGCTCGCCAGCTCGGCGTTGCGCTCGCGGGCGCGGCGCCGGTCGGCGATCTGGCGGGCCACCCGGTCCTCGTCCACGACGAGGAACGTGTCGCCCGCACCCGGCACCGACGTCAGACCGATGACCTGCACCGGGCGCGACGGGAGCGCCTCGGTGACGTCCTGGCCGTGCTCGTCGACCATGCGCCGGACGCGCCCGGAGGCGTCGCCGGCCACGACCGAGTCGCCGACCCGGAGCGTTCCGCGCTGGACCAGCACCGTGGCCACCGGGCCGCGACCGCGGTCCAGGTGACCCTCGATGGTGACGCCCTGCGCCTCCATCTCGGGGTTGGCCCGCAGGTCGAGCGCCGCGTCGGCGGTCAGCAGGATCGCCTCGAGCAGGGCCTCGATGTTGGTGCCCTGCTTCGCGGAGATGTCGACGAACATGGTGTCGCCGCCGTACTCCTCGGCCACCAGGTTGTACTCGGTGAGCTGCTGACGGATCTTCTGCGGGTTCGCACCCTCGACGTCGATCTTGTTGACCGCGACGACGATCGGCAGACCGGCCGCCTGGGCGTGGTTGATCGACTCGACGGTCTGCGGCATCACGCCGTCGTCCGCCGCCACCACGATGACCGCGATGTCGGTGGACTTCGCACCACGGGCACGCATGGCGGTGAACGCCTCGTGACCCGGGGTGTCGATGAACGTGATGAGCCGCTCCTCGCCCTCGAGCTCGGCCGTGACCTGGTAGGCGCCGATGTGCTGGGTGATGCCACCGGCCTCGCCCTCTCGGACGTTCGCCTTGCGGACCGTGTCCAGCAGCCGCGTCTTACCGTGGTCGACGTGACCCATGACGGTCACGACCGGCGGACGGGCCTCGAGCGCGTCCTCGTCGCCCGGGTCACCGAACTCGATGTCGAACGACTCCAGCAGCGCACGGTCCTCCTCCTCGGGGGAGACGACCTGCACGCGGTAGTTCATCTCCTGGCCGAGCAGCTCCAGGACCTCGTCCGAGACCGACGCGGTGGCCGTGACCATCTCACCGAGGTGGAACAACACCTGCACCAGCGAGGCCGGGTTGGCGTTGATCTTCTCGGCGAAGTCGGTCAGCGACGCGCCACGCGGCAGCCGGATCGTCTCGCCGTTGCCCTTGGGCAGGCGGACGCCGCCCACCGAGGGCGCGGCCATGGCGTCGTACTCCTGGCGCTTCTGCCGCTTCGACTTGCGACCCTTGCGGGCCGGACCGCCGGGACGGCCGAACGCACCCGCGGCACCGCCGCGACCACGCGCACCGCCACCACCGGGACGACCGCGGAATCCACCACCGGCCGGGGGCGGACCACCGGGACCGCCGCCACCGGGACGGAAACCGCCGCCACCGCCACCGGGACGACCGCCACCGGGGCCACCACGACCGGCACCGGGACCACCACGACCGCCGCCGGGACCACCACGGCCACCGGCACCGGCTCCGGGGCGACCGGCAGCCGGACGCGCGGGCATCATGCCCGGGTTCGGCCGCGGAGGCATGTTGCCCGGGTTCGGGCGGGGACCGCCCGCACCCGGAGCGCCGCCCGGACGGGGCGGACGCGGCGGGGCCTCACCGGAACGCGCGGCGGGAGCCTCGGGACGGCCGCCCTGCTGGCCACCGCCCTGCTGGGGCTGCGGCGCACCGGAACGCGGGCCCGGCTTGGGCGAACCCTGGCCGACCCCGAACGGGTTGTTGCCGACGCGCGGCTGGCGCGGGCCCGGACGGGCACCACGCTCACCGGGCTGGCCCGAGGGACGCGGGGCGCCACCGCCCTGGCCGCCCTGTCCCTGACCGGGACGGGGCGTCGAGGCGGGCTTCGGCGCGGCCGGGCCGGGCTTCGGCGCCGCCGGACCGGGCTTCGGCGCGGCGGAACCGGGCTTCGGCGCGGCCGGGGCCTCGGCAGCCGCAGCGGGAGTCTGGGCGGCCGGGGCAGCCGGAGCCGCCGGGGCCTGCGGGCCGGGCTTGGGCGCGGCCGGTCCCGGCTTCGGGGCGTCGGTGCGCGCCGCGGGCTGCGACGGCGACGGGGCACCCGGGGTGGGTGTCGCGGGGGCCGGCGGACCCGGACGCGGGCCGGGCTTGGGGGCCGCACCCGGGGTCGGGCGCGACGGCGACGGGGCGCCGGAGCCACCGGCACGCGGACGACCGCCACCGGGCGCGCCGGAACCGCGGCGCTGACCGCCGGCGGGGCCACCACCGGAGGCCATCGCGTCGCGCAGCTTGCGCACGACCGGGGCCTCCACGGTGGAGGAGGGGGACTTCACGTACTCCCCCAGGTCCTGCAGCTTGCTGAGGACCTGCTTACTGCTGATTCCGAGCTCTTTCGCGAGCTCGTGCACGCGGGCCTTGCCTGCCACTGCTCTCCTCATCCTGACCGGAGGCCGGGCGGCAGCATCCCGCTCGACCTCGAACCTAGTGTCGAAGCACGTTCATGGTGCGATCTTCACTGCTGGCTCATGACTGGTCGACCTTGCTTTCTTCCGATGACGGGTCCGAGAGGTTCCCGAGCCCCAGCGGGTCGTGCGACTCCTGCAGCCACCGCCTGACGGCGGTGACGTCCGGTGCCGAACGGACGCGTAACGCCCGGGCGAACGCCGAGCGTCGCTCGGCCTTGTCCAGGCACCCCGTAGAGAGGTGCAACCAGGCACCCCGTCCGGGGAGACGGCGGCGCGGATCCGGAATGCAACGTCCGTTCTCCACGACCACCCGCAACAGTACGTCGGCCCGTTCCCGGGTCCGGCACCCCACACAAGTCCGGATCGGAACCGACCGGGTGTGCGTGGGCGACGGTCCGCGACCGCGGGCCGATGACGAGTGTAGCGTAGGGCGGTCGTCGGGCATTCCCTCGCCCGACCCCTGCTGTTGATCTCCGTCGGTCAGGACGGCTCCCCGGCGGGATCGGCCGGCCCACCGTCGGGGGTGACCGGGTCGCGCGGGTCGGCGTCACTGCGGATGTCGATCTTCCAGCCGGTGAGCCGGGCGGCCAGACGGGCGTTCTGCCCCTCCTTGCCGATCGCCAGCGACAGCTGGAAGTCCGGCACGACGACGCGGGCGATCCGGGCGCGCTCATCGAGCACCGTCACCGACACCACCTTCGACGGCGAGAGCGCGTTGCCGACGAACTCGGCCGGGTCCTCGGACCAGTCGATGATGTCGATCTTCTCACCGGCCAGCTCGCCCATCACGCCGCGCACCCGGGCGCCCATCGGGCCGATGCAGGCGCCCTTGGCGTTGAGCCCGGAGCGGGTCGAGCGCACCGCGATCTTGGAGCGGAACCCCGCCTCACGGGCCACCGAGACGATCTCGACGGCACCGTCGACGATCTCGGGCACCTCGAGGGCGAACAGCTTGCGCACCAGGTTCGGGTGGGTCCGCGACAGCGTGATCGAGGTGCCCCGCGGGCCGCGGTTCACGCCGATGACGAAGCAGCGGATCCGGTCGCCGTGCTTGTAGACCTCGCCCGGCACCTGCTCGGCGGCGGGCAGCACGGCCTCGGTGCCGCCGGAGAGCTCGACCACGACGACGCCGCGGGCGTTGGCGCGCGCGTCGCGCTGCACGATGCCGGCGACGACCTCGCCCTCCTTGGTGGAGAACTCGCCGTAGGTGCGCTCGTGCTCGGCGTCGCGCAGCCGCTGCAGGATGACCTGGCGGGCGGTCGTCGCCGCGATCCGGCCGAAGCCGTCCGGGGTGTCGTCGAACTCCGGGCCGGGGGTGCCGTCCTCGGACGCGTCGGCGGCGTCGCGGACCATGACCCGCACCACACCGCTCTTGCGGTCGACGTCGACGCGGGCGTCCGGGTGGTGACCGTCGGTGTGCTTGTAGGCGGTGAGAAGCGCCGTCTCGATGGCCGAGAGGACCGTCTCGAACGGGATCTCCTTGTCCCGCTCGATCGCGCGCAGCGCGGGGATGTCGACGTTCACCGGTTCTCCTCGTCGCGGGCAGTGCCCTCAGGGCCGTCAGGGCCGTCAGGGCCGTCAGGGCCGTCAGGGCCGTCAGGGCCGTCAGGGCCGTCAGGGCCGTCAGGGCCGTCAGGGCCGTCAGGGCCGTCAGGGCCGTCGTGGTTCGTGGGGGCCCCGTCGGCCCCGTCGGTGCTGCCGGACAGCCCGTCCGGGTCGAGCAGTGCGGTCTCCGCGGGCGGGGCGGGCTTGAACTCGACCTGCACCTGGGCGTGGCGGATCTCCGCGAGCGGGATGTCGCGCCGCTCCGGGGTCTTCCTGCCGGGGACCGCGACGGCGACCGTCTCGCCGTCGAGCCGGCCGACCCGGGCGTCGACGACGGAGCCGTCGGTCAGCGTGAGCCGTGCCAGGCGCAGGTAGGCCCGCCGCCAGTGCCGGGGCTCGCTGAGCGGCCGGTCGATCCCGGGCGAGGTCACCTCGAGCGTGTACGAACCCTCGATGAGGTGCTCGTGCGGGTCCAGCTCGGCGGCCGCGGAACGGCTGAGCCGGGCGATGACGTCGAGGTCGATGCCGGTCTCGGGCGAGGACTCGGGCAGGTCGACGACGAGCTTGACCGAGTGCCGTCGCCCGGCGGAGCGGACCTCCACGGCGTCGATCTCCAGCCCGGCCCCGTGGACCACCGGCTCGAGCACGCCGCGCAGCTGGTCTGCCAGCTGTGCGGGGTCCGGACTGCGCATCGGGTGACTCTCCTCGTGTGGGGGGCCTGCCGGGGTGACGACCGGTCGGCAGGGCTCCGGTTGGGGACGATCGTGGTGTCGCGACCGCCGGTGGGCGGGCACGTCGGACGCTTGCGGACGGCATCCGACAGCGGCGCCGCACACCGCGACGCGTCCGGGCGGGACCGAGCGGTGCCGGTGACGGTGGGGACGGCCGACGAGCCTAGCGCGTCCGCCCGGCGGGCCGACGGTCGGTGGCCTGCCGGCGGGCGGTCGTCCGCGGCCCGTGCCGGCACGGTCGGTGCCGCGCGGCCCGGCGCGTGCTGGCAGCATGACCCGACGTGAACGACCGCCAGCCATCCGTGTCACCCAGGGTGTCCCCCCGGATGTCACCGACCGGGCCGCCGTCGTCGCTGGTCCCGTCGTCGGTGACCGGCCCCCGCCGTGTCCGCCCGACCCGACGCCTGGTGCTGGTGGCCGCGGCCGCGGTGGCCGCGACGGTGCCGCTGGCGGGCTGCTCCCGCGCGACCACGCGCACCCAGGACGCCTCGGACGCCCTGCTCGCGCTCGCCGACGCCGCCCGCTCCGACGCCGCGCTGATCGTCGCCGCGGTGACCGGCGATCCGTCGCTCGCGGGCCGGCTGGAGCCGCTGCGCGCGGCCCGGATGGAGCACGCCGCCGCGCTGGACCAGGCGGGCGGGCGCACCCCGGGCCAGATCGCCTCCCCCGCGACACCACCGTCGGGTGACCTCGCCGCGGTGCGCGACGCCGTCGCCGGGTCGGCCCGCAGCGCGGGCGAGGTCGTCCCCCGCGCCTCGGCGCTGCAGGTGGGGCTGGTCGCCGAGGTCGCCGCCTGCTGCGCCACCTACGCGGCGATCCTCACCGGGGCCCCGGCATGAGCGCGGGTCCGCTGCCGCGGCAGTCCTCCGACGACGAGCCCCAGGTCCCCCAGGTCACCGTCGACGCGCTGCAGCGGGCGCTCGCCTGCGAGCACGCGGCCCTGTGGGCGTACAAGATGGCGCTCGCGTTCATCCCGCCGGAGTGGGCGACCCGGGCCCGCGGCGACATCGAGGCCCACACCACCCTGCGCGGCCAGATCACCCAGACCCTGTCCGACATCGGGCAGCGGCCGGTCTCGGCGCAGCCGGCGTACGCGGCCCCGCAGCCCGTCGTCGACGGCGTGTCGGCCGGGGCGCTGCTGGTGTCGGCCGAGACCGACGCGATCGCCGCCTGGCGGTCGGTGACCGAGCGGTCGTCGTCGGTCCCGCTGCGCGAGGCCGGGTTGAAGGCGATGGTCGAGTGCACCGGCCGGCTCGCGTACTGGCGCGGGGTCACCGAGCGGTCCCCCGTCGTGCCGGTGTTCCCCGGCCGAAGCTGAGGGGCGCGGCGCTCGGCGACGCTCAACGGAGCGCGGCGACGGCCGCCTCGACGTCGTCGAGGGTGGTCGACAGGTGGAACGCCAGCCGGGCGGCCCCGTCGCGTACGGCGGCGGTGATCCCGGCCGCGGCCAGCCGGTCGGCCGCCCCTCGGCGCGCACCGACACGATGGCCGACCCAGCGGGTGGCATCCCGAGGCGCTCGCGCAGGCCGTCGGCGAGGCCGACACAGTGCGCGCGCAGGGCGTCGGGGTCGAGCGAGGCCAGCCACGGCAGCGTCACCGCGGCGCCGGCGTGGGCGAACCAGACCGGGGCCTCCTCGCCCCCGGCCGGACCGGGCCGCGCGGGCGGGGCCGGGGTGTAGAGCCCACCGCCCCAGCGGTCCCGGGTGCCGTACCAGCCCGCGGAGTGCGGGGTGGGCTCCGGCCAGCGCGCCCCGGCGGGCGGTCCGTCGACCCAGGACGGCCGCCGGGCCAGCCAGGCGGTGCCGCGCGGCGCGAGCAGCCACTTGTACCCCGACCCGACGACGGCGTCGGCGTCGTGCAGGCGCAGCGGGAGCCATCCGGCGGCCTGGGTGACGTCGAACAGCAGCCGCACGCCGCTGCGGGCGCGGGCGGCGAACAGCGCGTCGACGTCGGCGATCGTGCCGTCGGAGGACTGCACCACCGACACCGCGACGAGGTCGTGGTCGGCGGCGTGTGCCGCCAGCTCGGCGAGCGGCACCTCGGTCACCCGGACCCCGCGGTGGGCCTGCACCGCGAACGGCCGGGTCACCGAGGAGAACTCGCCGCGGGCGACGAGCACCCGGGTGCCCTCGGGCACCGACGCGGCGAGCGGACCGATGAGACCGGACGTCGTGGCGCCCTGCGCGACATCGGCGGCCGGCACCCCGATGATCGCGGCGAACCCGGCACGGGCCGTCTCGACGGCGTCGTCGAACTCCTTCGGCGAGTTCCCGCCGACGGCCCAGCGCGCCACGACGTCGGCGACCACCGCCGACGCCCGTCGCGGCGGGATGCCGACGCTCGCGGTGTTCAGGTAGCCGGGCCGGTGTGGCAGTTCGCATCCGGCGAAGGTGACCGAGTCGTCCACGCTGCCCGACCGTACCGACGGTCCTACTGTCTCGGGGTGTGTACAGCGAGCTGATCGAGATCCGGACCGGTTCCGAGGAGACGGTCGTGGACCTGACGCACCGGATCGAACGCTTCCTGTCCGACCGCGGTGCCGACGACGGCCTGCTCAACGTCTTCGTGCCGCACGCGACGGCCGGGATCGCGGTCATCGAGACCGGGGCGGGCAGCGACTCCGACCTGCTCGCGCAGCTGCGCGAGCTGCTGCCCGCCGACGACCGCTGGCGGCACCGCCACGGCAGCGCCGGGCACGGGCGCGACCACGTGCTGCCCGCGTTCGTGCCGCCCTCGACGACGGTCCCGGTGATCGACGGCCGGCCCGCGCTGGGGACCTGGCAGTCGATCTGCCTGGTCGACACCAACGTGGACAACCCGACGCGGTCGGTGCGGCTGACGTTGCTGCCGGGCTGAGGCCCCGCGACACCTGCTCCGGACCGCCGGGCGACCGCGGCCCGCCGCCCGTCGGAACGCCGCGCCGGGGTCGGACGACAGCGCCGTACGCTGCGCCGGTGACCTCCGGCCGGACGACGACCGACCGCCCGCCCTGCCCCGGTTCCGGGCGACGGCTGCGTCCCGCGTTGGCCGCCGCCGTCGCCGTGCTGGTCGTGGCAGGCGCGGCGGCCGGGCTCGGGGGTGGCATCCGCCCGGCCACCCCGGCCACCTCCGCGCCCGCCCCGCCCCCGGCCGTGGAGCCCGCCGCGTTCGCGGTCACGCCCCCGCCGGGATGGACCGCTCCGGCCCCCGGGGCGCCCGTGCTGGAGGTGTTCGGGGTGCCGTTCGCCCGGCTCGCCGAGGCGCCGCCGTTCGCCGCGGGCGACTGCCCCGTCGGCGCCGCACCGCGCGGGGTCGCCGCCGCGGCGCTCGTCGCCGTCCCGGCCGGGACGACCGTCGAGCAGGCCGCGCAGGCGTTCGCCCGCGGCGCCGGGGAGTCCGCCTACGCCGGCTCGGCCCCGCAGGTGGCGGTCCGGCCGCCCGGGCCGCGCCCGGGCGACGACGAGCCGGGGACCTGGGTGGAGGCCACCGTGCGCACCGACGGCACCGCGTCGGCGACGGGCGGCTGCCGCGCCACCGACGGCGCGGTCGGGGTGCTCGCGGTGCCGCGGACCCAGGCCCGCGACGGCTCGGTCGGTGTCGCGATGCTGGTGGTCGCGGCGGACGTGGGCGGCGGCCCCGGCGACGCGGTGCCCCGCTCCGCGCTCACCGATCTGGCCGCCTCGGCGGTCCGTCCCGGCTGACCCCGGAGCGTACGGAGCGGGCCCCTCCGGCGAGGGACCCGCTCCGTACGGTGGCGGTGCGGCTCAGGCCCCGCGGACGATCCCGGCGACGAGCTCCGCGGCGCCGGCGCGGTCGATCTCGCTCCGCTCGCCGGTGGCCCGGTCCTTGAGCTCCAGCTTCCCCTCCGCGAGCCCCCGCCCGACGACGACGATCGTCGGGACCCCGATCAGCTCGGCGTCGGCGAACTTCACGCCGGGGCTCGCCTTGCGGTCGTCGAGGAGGACCGCAAGGCCCTGGGCCTCCAGCTCGGCGGCGACGGCCTCGCCGCCCTCCAGCAGCTCCGCGGACTTGCCCGCGACGACGACGTGCACGTCGAACGGCGCGACCGAGCGCGGCCACACCAGGCCGGAGTCGTCGTGGGACTGCTCGGCGATCGCGGCGACCAGCCGGGAGACGCCGATGCCGTAGGAGCCCATCGTGATCCGGACCGGCTTGGAGTCCGGGCCGAGCGCGTCGAGGGAGAAGGCGTCGGCGTACTTGCGGCCGAGCTGGAAGATGTGCCCGATCTCGATGCCGCGGGCGGCCTCCAGCACCCCGGTGCCGTCCGGGGACGGGTCCCCGGCCCGGACCTCGGCGGCCTCGAGCGTGCCGTCCGGGGCGAAGTCGCGGCCCGCGACGAGGTCGACGACGTGGTGGTCGGCCTTGTCCGCGCCGCTCACCCAGGCGGTGCCGGTCACGACGCGCGGGTCCACGAGGTAGCGGACCCCGTTCGCGGCCAGCGCGCCAGGGCCGATGTAGCCCTTGACGAGGAAGGCGTTGCGGGCGAAGTCGGCCTCGTCGAGCAGCTCGACCTGGGCGGGCTCCAGCGACGCCTCGAGGCGCTTCATGTCGACCTCGCGGTCCCCGGGGACGCCGATCCCCAGCAGCTCCCACTCGGTCGCGCCCGGCTGCCGCGTCTTGACCAGCACGTTCTTGAGCGTGTCGGCCGCGGTGAAGGTGCGCTCGGTGGTGGCGTTGAGGAAGTCCACCAGCGACGCGATGGTCGGGGTGTCCGGGGTGTGGTGCACCTGCGCGGCGGGCAGCCCCTCGAGCGGGATCGCCGGGGGCGCGGGCGTGGTGACGGCCTCGACGTTGGCCGCGTAGCCGCCGGGGCCCCGGACGAAGGTGTCCTCGCCGGTCTCGGACTCGGCCAGGAACTCCTCCGACGCCGAGCCGCCCATCGCGCCCGAGGTCGCGGACACGATGACGTAGCGCAGCCCGAGCCGGTCGAAGATCTTGACGTAGGCGTCGCGGTGCTTGCGGTAGGACTCGGACAGGCCCTCGTCGGTGAGGTCGAACGAGTAGGAGTCCTTCATGAGGAACTCGCGGCCGCGCAGGATCCCCGCGCGGGGCCGCTCCTCGTCGCGGTACTTGTTCTGGACCTGGTAGAGGATGACCGGGAAGTCCTTGTAGGACGAGTACTCGCCCTTGACCGTGAGGGTGAACAGCTCCTCGTGGGTCGGGCCGAGCAGGTAGTCACCGCCCTTGCGGTCCTGCAGGCGGAACAGGTTGGGGCCGTACTCGGTCCACCGGTTCGTCGCCTCGTAGGGCTCGCGCGGCAGCAGCGCCGGGAACTGGATCTCCTGGGCGCCCATGGCGTTCATCTCCTCGCGCACCACGTTCTCGATGCGGCGGAGCACCGTGAGGCCGAGTGGGAGCCAGGAGTACACGCCCGGGGCCACGCGACGGACGTAGCCGGCGCGGACCAGCAGCTTGTGGCTGGGCACCTCCGCGTCGGCCGGGTCCTCACGCAGGGTGCGCAGGAACAGCGACGACATCCGGGTCAACACCTGCAGAAGGGTAGCGAGGGACCCCGGAGCTCCTCATCCCGGTTCCGGAGCGGGCAGACTCGGGGCATGGGAGACGAACAGCACGAGTTGCTCGCGGGGGCACGCCAGGGCGTCCTCGCGACGATCAAGCGCAGTGGCATGCCCCAGCTGTCGCCGGTGACGCCGTACTACGACCGGGCGGCGGGCACGGTGCAGGTGTCGATGACCGAGGGGCGCGCGAAGACCGCGAACCTGCGGCGGGACCCGCGGGCGGCGCTGTCGGTCGAGAGCGCCGACGGCCGCTCGTGGGCGACGGCCGAGGGCCCGGTCGAGCTCGTCGGCCCCGACGACTCGCCCGACGGGCCGGCCGTGCAGGCACTGGTCGACTGGTACCGGGCCGCCGCCGGGGAGCACCCGGACTGGGACGAGTACCGCGAGGTCATGGTCCGGGACCGGCGGGTGCTGATGACGATGCGGGTGCAGCGCGTCTACGGCGAGAACCTGGGCTGAACGCACCGGGGCGGGCGGAGCCGTCGGCCACGCCCGCCCCGTCCTGCGCTGGCTCAGTGCACGAGCGGGGGCTCCCCGGCCGCGACCGGCACCCCCTCCCCCGCGACGGCCGCGGCGGGCTCGCGCTCCGGGTCCCAGCGCAGCACCGTCGAGGCGACGAACCCGATGGCCGGGGCGATCGCGGTCGCCAGGATCGCGCCCTGCGGCCCGACCGCGGGACGCGAGCCAGCGCGGCGACTCGGGCAGCAGGAACCACTGCGCGACACCCAGCAGGGCCGCGATCACGCCGGCGCTGGCGAGCGACCAGCGCCATGCCAGGAGCCCTCCAGGCAGAACCCGCGCACCGCCCCGGAATGCCGGTGCACCCCGAGCCGGCCGCCGCCCTTGACCCACAGCACGTTGGAGAACTTGTTGTTGCGCACGTCGAAGGCGAGGTGCCGGATCGCGGCGTTGTCGCCCCACGGGACCCACGGCGAGGCCTCCTCCGACGGCGGCACGTGGATGTCGGGGACCTCGAACTCCCGGGTGATCGCCAGCCGCGACGCCGGGTAGGGGCCTGCCGGGCGGTGTCGGGTGTGGTGGTCGGGTCGAACAGCCGGGTCATGCTGCATCGGGGCCCTGGCGTACGGGACCGGCAGAACGTAGGCAGCAGGTGGCCCGGCTCACATGTGCGTGCGCGCAGGAGCGGTTGCGGATTCGCGCAGGGCGTCCCGCCAGTCCCGCGGTGAGCTGCCGTGGCGGGCCTTGAACGAGCGGGAGAACTGCGACGGGTCGCCGAGCCGGTCGCGCAGCACCGCGGTGGCGCCGGCGCGCAGCACCGCGCGGGCGTCGCGCGGGTCCTCCCCCGCCGAGCCGAGCGCGGCGGCGAGCAGCGCGATCGTCGACGCCCGCACCCCGATCCGGTCGTGCGCCCGGCCGAGCTCGGCCAGCCGCTGCACGTACGGCGCGGCGAGCGACCCGACCGGGCTCTCGGCGCCGATGCGGACCGCGGTCGACCAGGTCGGTGGCACGGCGAAGCCCGCGGTGCGGAACCGCTCCCCGGGCACCTTGAGCACCGTGAGGTCGAACGGCTCGCGGGACTCGATGAGGCAGGCCCGCGACGCGTCGTAGGAGGCGAGGTCGCCCGGCTGCAGCAGCGCGGTGCGCCCGTCCTGCTCGACGTGCAGCGCCCCGGAGCGGGGCGGCATCACGAAGATCGTCGCGGCGTCGCGGTCCGGTGCCCGGACGACGGCGTGCGGGTCCGCCCGCAGCGTGCTGACCTCCAGGTCGTCGACCCGGTGGACCTCCAGCCCGGCGGCGAACGAGCCGGTGGTGTGCGGCCGGAACTCCAGCGGGACGTAGACGTCGCTGATCACCGACTGCCAGTGCCGGGCCTGCCGGTGCGGCTCGAGCGAGGTCGTGTCGATCCTCATCGCCCGTTACGGCCGACACCGCCGTCGGCCCAGAGGAGAACCATGATCGCCGCCGTCACCACCGACGCGCGACGGCTCGTCGTGACCGAGGTCCCGGACCCGGTCCCCGGCCCGGGCGAGGTGCTGGTGCGCCCGCTCGTCGTGGGGGTCGGTGGCTCGGCCCTGCACCTGTTCGACGGCGATGCCGGTGCCCGGTCCGGCGCCGAGCGCGGGCTGCCCCGGATCCAGGGCCACCAGCTCGCCGCCGGGACCCGGGTCGCGGTGTGGCCGCCGCTGTCCTGCGGGGCCTGCCGGCTGTGCTCCGCGGGCACGGTCAACGCCTGCCCGGCCCTGCGGGTGATCGGGGTGCACCTCGACGGCGGGTTGGCCGGGGCGCTCGCGGTCCCGGCGGCCAACGTCGTCGCGGTCGGCGATGTCGAGCCCGGGGTCGCCGCGCTCGTCGAGCCGGTGTCGGTGGCGGTGCACGCCGTGGCCCGCGGGCGGGTCCGGCCCGGCGACCGGGCCGGTCGTGTTCGGCGGCGGCGCGGTCGGGCAGGGGGTGTGCCTGGTGCTGGCCGACGCGGGGGTCGAGACGCTCCTGGCCGACCCGTCCCCCACCCGGGTGCGGGCGGGCGCCCTGTGGGGTGCCGCCGGGACCACCACCACCGACCCGGACGCGCTGGTCGCCGAGGTCGGCGCGTTCGCCGGCCCGGACGGCCCCGACGTCGTGCTCGACGCCACCGGCGTCCCGGCCGTCCTCGACACCGCGCTGCACCTGGTACGGGCCGGTGGCACGGTCGTCGCGGTCGGGCCGACCTCCGCCGCCGGTCCGGTGCACACCGGGCTGCTCGCCGCGAAGGAGGTCGCGGTGCTCGGGTCGAGCTGCTGCACCGGTGCCGAGTTCGCGACCGCCGCCGCGCTGGTCGGCCGCCGGGCGGGGGCGGTCGCCGCGCTCCCGGTCCGCCGCGTCGCCCTGGCCGACGCCGTGTCCGCCCTGTCCGGCCACGGCACCGACGACGTGGTGGAGACCCTCGTCGACGTGACCGTCTGAGTCCCCGCCCCGAGAGGAACCCCATGTCCGACAACCGTGTCGCCGCTTCCCTGTTCGACGTCACCGGTCGCGGCTACGCCGTCACCGGTGGCGCCTCCGGCATCGGCCTGGCCGTGGCCGAGGTGCTCGCCGACTCCGGCGCGCACGTCGCGCTGCTCGACCTGCACCCGGGCCGGGTCGAGGCCGAGACCGCCCGGCTGCGCGAGCGCGGGGGGAAGGTCACCGGACACGTCGTCGACGTGACCGACGGCGACGCCGTCGCGGCGGCGGTCCGCGCGGCCGAGGCCGACGCCGGCCGTCTCGACGGGGTGTTCGCCAACGCCGGCATCTCGGTCGGCGCGAGCTTCACCGGGCCGGGCTGGCGGGTCGAGGAGTTCCCGATCGATGCCTGGGACACCGTGCGAGCGGTGAACCTCGACGGTGTGCTGGACACCCTGCGCGCCGCGGCCGCCGTCCTGCTCCCGCGGGGGCGGGGCCGGATCGTGCTCACCGCCTCGACGGCGGGCCTGCGCACCGACCCGATGGTCGCCTACTCCTACACCTCCGCCGAGGCGGCGGTGGTCGGCCTCGGCCGGCAGGCCGCCCTCGACCTCGCGGGGTCCGGCGTCACCGTCAACGTGATCGCCCCCGGCCCGTTCCGCACCAACATCGGTGCGGGCTTCGACCCGGGCGAGGCGGTGTGGCGGGAGACGGTGCCGCTGGGTCGGATCGGGCACACCGACGAGCTGAAGGGGCTCGCGCTGCTGCTGGCCTCCGACGCGTCGAGCTACATGACGGGCGGGGTGTACCCGATCGACGGGGGTGCGCTGGCGCTCTCGCACACCCCGGCCTGAGCGGGCCTCAGACCGCCTCGTCCAGCAGCTCCCCGAGCATCCGGGCGACCGTCGGGGTCTCCACCAGGAACCCGTCGTGCCCGTACGGGGAGTCGATCACCTTCAGCGGGTCGGCGCGCGGGATCCCGTCGGCCAGCTCCTGCTGCTCGGCGAGCGGGTACAGCCGGTCGGAGGTGACACCGGCGACGTAGGTACGGGCGCTCACCCGCGACAGCGCCGACGCCACCCCGCCCCGGTCGCGTCCCACGTCGTGGTGGTTCATCGCCTGGGTCAGCCGCACGTAGGACGCGGCGTCGAACCGGTGCACCAGCTTGTCCGCGTGGTGGTCCAGGTAGGACTCCACGGCGTAGCGGCCGCCGTCGAGCGGGTCCTCACCCGGCTGCGGGTCGCGGCCGAAGCGGGTCGCCAGCTCGACGCCCGAGCGGTACGACAGGTGCGCGATCCGCCGGGCGACGCCCAGTCCACGCCACGGCCCCTCGGGCGTGTCGTGGTAGTCGCCGCCGTGCCAGTGCGGGTCGGAGGTGATGGCCTGGATCTGCGGGCTCGCCCAGCCGATCTGGTCCGCCGACGACGCCGCGGGCCCGGCGAGTAGGAACAGCCGCCGTACCCGGTCGGGCTCGGTCGCCGCCCATTCCAGGGAGCGCATGGACCCCATCGAGCCGCCGATCACGCAGGCGAACGCGTCGATGCCGAGCGCATCGGCCATGTGCTGCTCGGCGGCGACGGTGTCCCGCACGGTGACCGTCGGGAACCGGCTGCCCCAGGTCCGGCCGTCCGGCGCCCGCGACGCCGGGCCGGTGCTGCCCTGGCAGCCGCCGACCGCGTTGGGCGCGACGACGAACCAGCGCGCCGGGTCCAGCGGGCCGCCCGGCTCGATCAGCCCGGGCCACCAGCCCGGCGTCGGGTGCCCGGCGCCGGCCGGGCCCTCCAGGTGCGCGTCGCCGGTGAGGGCGTGCAGCACCAGGACGGCGTTGGAGCCGTCCGGCGCGAGTTCGCCCCAGGTCTCGTAGGCCAGTCGCACGCCGGGGAGCTCCCCGCCGGCCGCCAGCTTCAGCGGCGCGGGCAGGTCGAGGAACCGGCGGCGGCCGGGGTCGTCCCCCTCCCGCCAGGCACCGCTGGCGGGAGGGGGCTCGATGTCGTTCACGGACACCAGGTAATCAGATCCGCGCTCATGCGCCCTTCGCGGCGCGGAACCCGGCGTCGAGGTCAGCCTTGAGGTCCTCGATGCCCTCCAGACCGACCGAGAGCCGGACCAGGCCCGGGGTGACCCCGGACGCGATCTGCTCCTCGGCCGACAGCTGGCTGTGCGTGGTCGACGCCGGGTGGATGACCAGGCTGCGCACGTCGCCGATGTTGGCGAGGTGGCTGTGCAGCTCGAGGGCGTTGACGAACTTCTTGCCCGCCTCGACCCCGCCCTGCAGCTCGAACGCCACGATAGCGCCGCCGCCCTTGGGCAGGTACTTCTTCTGCAGCTCGTGCCACGGGCTCGACGGGAGGCCCGCGTAGTGGACCTTCTCCACCTCGTCGCGACCCTCCAGCCACTCGGCCAGCGCCTGCGCGTTCTGGTTGTGCCGGTCGATGCGCAGCGAGAGCGTCTCGATGCCCTGCAGGATCAGGAACGCGTTCTGCGGGGAGATCGCCGGGCCGAGGTCGCGCAGCAGCTGCACGCGGGCCTTGATGATGTAGGCGATCGGGCCGACGGCGTCGGTGAACACCGCGCCGTGGTAGCTCGGGTCGGGGCTGGTCAGGCCCGGGAACCGGTCCTTGTTGGCGACCCAGTCGAACTTCCCGGAGTCGACGATGATGCCGCCGACCGAGGTGCCGTGGCCGCCGAGGAACTTGGTCAGGGACTCGACGACGATGTCGGCGCCGTGCTCGATCGGCCGCACCAGGTACGGGGTCGGGACGGTGTTGTCGACGATCAGCGGGACCCCGGCGGAGTGCGCGACGCCGGCGACGGCCGCGATGTCGAGGATGTTGCCGCGCGGGTTGCCCAGCGTCTCGCCGTAGAGGGCCTTGGTGTTCGGCCGGATCGCGGCCTTCCACTCCTCCAGGTCGTCCGGGTCGTCGACGAAGGTGACCTCGATGCCCAGCTTCGGGAAGGTGTAGTGGAACTGGTTGTAGGTGCCGCCGTAGAGCGAGGCGCTAGAGACGATGTGGTCCCCGGCCTCGGCGATGTTCTGGATCGCCAGTGCCTGCGCGGCCTGCCCGGACGCGACGGCCAGGGCCGCGACCCCGCCCTCCAGCGCGGCGACGCGCTGCTCCAGCACGTCCTGCGTGGGGTTCATGATCCGCGTGTAGATGTTGCCGAACTCGGCGAGCCCGAACAGGTTCGCGGCGTGGTCGGTGTCGCGGAAGACGTAGGACGTCGTCTGGTAGATCGGCGTCGCCCGGGCGTTGGTGGTCGGGTCGGGTGCGGCGCCGGCGTGCACCTGCTTGGTCTCGAACGACCAGTTGGCGGTGATGTCGGGGTCGGTCACGGTGGGACTCCTCTTCGGGTCGACCGCCGGTGTGAGCGTGCCGAGGCGGGCCGTGCCCGGGTCGGTCGATCGCGGCGGCTACAGGGGGTAGCTACAGGACTGTGGCGGGGCGGACGCGTACGTGGGCCCTCGGACGAGCGCGGGTCAGCGACAGGGGCGACAGGACGCGCTCGTGATCCGCATGCAGTCGACGTGGATGCGCGCCACCAGGCAGGTCACACACCCGAACGTAGTGCGGTCCCCCGGCGGGCACAACGGCCGTCCGCGGTGATCACTACTCTGTGGCGCCGTGCTCGTCCTGCTGCCGCCCTCGGAGACCAAGCGTGACGGCGGCGACGGCCCGCCGCTCGACCTCACCGCGCTCTCCCACGACGCCGACCTCGGCCCCGTCCGCACGGAGCTCTGCGACGAGCTCGTCGCACTGGCCGGCGACCGTCCGGCCGCGCGTGCCGCGCTCGGGGTCTCGCAGCGCCAGGACGCCGAGATCGACCGCAACGCCGCGCTGCGCACGAACCCGACCCTGCCGGCGCTGGACCGCTACACCGGGGTCCTCTACGACGCCCTCGACGCCGGGTCCTTCACCCGCGCCACTCGGGACCGCGCCCGGTCCCGGCTCGCGGTGTGCTCGGCGCTGTTCGGGCTCCTCTCCGCCGACGACCCGGTCCCGCCCTACCGGCTCTCGGCGGGCTCGAAGCTGCCCGGTTCGGGCACGCTCGCGGCGCGCTGGCGCCCGGTGCTCGACCCGCTGCTGGCCCGCATCGCCGAGGGCGAGCTCGTCGTCGACCTGCGCTCGGGCGGCTACGCCGCGCTCGGCACGGTCCCCGGCGCGGTCACGGTGAACGTGCTGGCCCAGCGCCCGGACGGGTCGCGCTCGGTGGTCAGCCACCACAACAAGTCGCACAAGGGCGGCCTGGCGCGGCTGCTGGCGACCTCGCGGGCCGAGCCGGCCGACGCCGGTGCGGTGGCCCGGATCGCGCGGCGGGCGGGGCACCTCGTGGAACGCGACGGCAACCACCTCGATCTCGTCATCCCGGCCTGTGCCCGGCCCCCGGAGCCGGGCACACGCCCGCTGTGACGGCCCGGTCGTGCCGGTGCGGTCGTGCCGGTGCGGTCGTGCCGGTGCGGTCGTGCCGGTGCGGTCGTGCCGGTGCGGCCGTGCCGGTGCGGCCGTGCCGGTGCGGCCGGGCGACCGGGCCCGGCGCGGGGCCCGGCCGGCACGCGTGGCGCCCGCCGTCGGCCGGCGGCGCGGAGAACCCCGGAAAACCCGTTGCGGGCCGGGGCGGCGTCCGGCAGGGTCACGACCGGCCGGAGGGACCGGTGGCGCGGCAGGACGGCGCGGTGCGAGCGGGGAGGTGCGTACCGATGGCCGTCCGTCGTGTCCGGGTGCGCAACGCGCGCCCCACCGCACCGTCCCCGTCGCGCGGCACGACCGGTCCCTGAGGACCGGCTCCGCGCGGCACCCTCGCCGCCTCCGGAGCCGCACGTGTACTCCTCCGACCGTCCCGATCCCGTCCGCCGTCGCCGCCGCTTCGACGACCACGATGACGACGACGAGCCCCGCCCCCGTCCCGGCCGCGCCGACACCGCCGCGCTCGACCTCGACGGCCGTGCCGGGCACGACCCCGACACCGCCGAGATCCCCGGCGGTGCCGACCGCTGGTCCACCTGGACCGGGCTGCCCGCCGTGTCCCGCGGTCCGCACCCCCGCCCCGGCTGGCTGGTGACCGATGCCGGCGCCGTCGACCACGAGCGCGGGGTGCTCAAGACCGGCAAGGAGGCCGACGTGCACCTCGTCGAACGCGGCCTCCCCGGCCACGACGGGGTGCTGCTCGCCGCCAAGCGCTACCGCGACCCCGCACACCGCATGTTCCACCGCGACGCCGGCTATCTGGAGGGGCGCCGCGTCCGGCGCTCCCGGGAGACCCGCGCGATGGCGCGGCGCACCGCGCTGGGCCGCGACCTCATCGCCGGGCAGTGGGCGACGGCGGAGTTCGCCGCGCTCGCCCGGCTGCACGGCGCGGGTGCGCCGGTGCCCTACCCGGTCTCGGTCGACGGGACCGAGGTGCTGCTGGAGTTCCTCGGCACCGCCGACGGGCGCGCCGCGCCCCGGCTGGCCGCGCTGCGCCCGGACCCCGACGAACTCGCCGCGCTGTGGCGCGACCTCGTCGACGCCCTCGGGGTGTTCGCCGACCTCGGGTGGGCGCACGGCGACCTGTCGGCCTACAACGTGCTCGTCCACCGCGGCAGGGCGGTGCTGATCGACCTGCCGCAGGTGGTCGACGTCGTCGGGAACCCGCAGGGACCGGAGTTCCTCGACCGTGACGTGCGACGCATCGGCGAGTGGTTCGTCGCGCACGGGCTGGACCCGGCAGCCCCCGCCGACCTGCTCTCGGACCTGCGGGAACGCTCCCGGATCGGCTGACGGTCGACCCCGATCGCCGGGGTGCGGCCCGGACACCACGGGCGGCATCCCGGCGGGCGGAGGAGGTCCCGCCGTCGTCCGGCCCGGGCGCGGGGCGTAGTGTTGATCGACGAGCGCCCGGCATTCTGTCACCGGGCCGAGCCCTTCCATCACGGAGCGCGCACCGCGACGACGCACCTGCCGCGCCCGGGCCCGTCGGCCGAGCACACCTCCCCAGAGGTCTCCGCAGGACGTGCCACGTTCTCGAGGAGACCTGTCTTGACCAGGCCGCAGTTCCGCCCGCCGTCGTCCGACGCCGGCACCGCCACCGACCGTCCCGCCCGTCGGCGGGCCACCCGCCCGTCCGGGCCGTCCGCAGACGGCGGCGCCCACCGCGGGTCGACCCGACGCGACGACCGCCGCACCGAGTTCCGCAGCGAGACCCGCGGCGAGTTCCGTGGCGAGGACCGCCGCGACCGTCCCGCCCGGGACGACGACCGCCGCGACGCCGCGCATCCGGCCCGGGGTGTCCGTACCGGCGGGCCCGCCCGCGGTGAGCTCTCCGGCGCCCCCCGCGGCGAGCGCACCGCCCGGGGCGAGCGCTCCGGCGACGGCGGCACCGGCAACCGCGCCGAGCGCCGCGAGCACCTGCAGGACGGCAGCCGCGTCGACCGCGGGCCCGCCCGGTCCTCCCAGCGCAACGGCGACCGTCCGGCCCCCCGCCGCGGACGCCGCGGCGGTGGTGGCGGTGGCGGTGGCAATGGCCGCGCCGCGTCCCGTCCCGCCGCGGCCCGCGCCGCCGTCGCCGCGCCGAAGGCCGAGCCGGAGCCGCAGTGGGTCGAGCCCGAGGACGGCATGCCGTCGTTCGCCGCGCTGGGCCTGCCCGAGCATCTGACCACGGCACTGGCCGAGCAGGGCTTCACCGCCCCGTTCCCGGTGCAGGCGGCCACGCTGCCCGACACCCTCGCCGGGCGTGACCTGCTCGGACGCGGCCAGACCGGGTCCGGCAAGACCCTCGCCTTCGGGCTCGCGCTGCTGGCCCGCCTGGCCGGGGAGCGCTCCCGCCCCACCGCCCCGCGCGGTCTGGTGCTGGTCCCGACCCGCGAGCTCGCCACCCAGGTGGTCGAGGTACTGAAGCCCCTGGCGAAGGCGGTCGACCTGCGGGTGACCGACATCGTCGGCGGGATGTCGATGAACAAGCAGGTCGCCGAGCTCCGGCGCGGGATCGACCTGCTGGTCGCCACCCCGGGTCGGCTCTCCGACCACCTCCAGCAGCGCACCTGTGACCTGTCCGAGGTCACGATCACCGCGCTGGACGAGGCCGACCGCATGGCCGACATGGGCTTCCTGCCCCAGGTCCGCGCGATCCTCGACCGCACCCCCGCCGACGGGCAGCGTCTGCTGTTCTCCGCGACCCTCGACGGCGACGTCGACACCCTGGTCCGGCGCCACCTCACCGACCCGGTGACCCGCTCGGTCGCCCCGCCGACCGGCAGCGTCGCGACGATGGAGCACCACGTGCTCGTCGTCGACCGCGACGACCGGCCCCGCGTCGTCGCCGAGATCGCCGCCCGGGAGGGCCGGACGATCCTGTTCGTGCGCACCAAGCACGGCGCCGACCGGATGGTGCGGGTGCTGCGTCGCGAGGGCGTCGCCGCCGGGCCGCTGCACGGTGGCCGCTCGCAGAGCCAGCGCAACCGCGCGCTCGACGACTTCCGCTCCGGCGCGGTGCCGGTGCTCGTAGCGACCGACGTCGCGGCCCGCGGCATCCACATCGACGACGTCGGGCTCGTCGTGCACGTCGACCCGCCGGCCGACCCCAAGGCCTACCTGCACCGTGCCGGGCGTACCGCCCGGGCCGGGGAGGACGGCGTCGTGGTGACGCTGGCGATGCCCGAGCAGCGTGCCGAGGTGGACCTGCTCACCCGCCAGGCCGGGGTCTCTGCGGAGGTCTCGACGGTCCGTCCGGGGCACCCGGACCTGGTCCGTGTGACCGGTGCGCAAGAGCCGTCCGGCGAGCCGATCATCGTCGCCAAGCCGCCGAAGCCCACCCCGCGCCGTCGCCCGGCCGCGGGCGGGGCCGCGCGCTCCGACCGGCCGCGCCGCCGGCGCTGACCTCCCCCGGGTCGCGGCCGCCTCACCCGGCCGCGACCCGCGCGGGTCAGCCCCGCCGCGCCTGCCGGCGCAGCTGCAGGATCCGGCCCGTCCCGGGCACGGCGACCAGCAGGATCCCGGCGATCGCGGCGAACAGCAGTGCCACCCCGATCGGCAGGGTCCCGGTCATCCACAGGAAGGTGATCGCGACCGGCTCGGTGTTCTGCAGGATGAACACCAGCAGGAAGATCAGCACGACCGCCGAGAGGATCAGTGCGGCCCACAGCCCGCCGGCGCGGGTGTGCGGGATCGCGCGCTTCTCGGTGGTGGCCTCGGAGTCCGGTCCGCCCTCCACCGGCACCGCCGCGGTCGGCTGCTCCGCCGTGGGGTCGGGCGTGCGCAGCGCCGGATGGGTCGCTGGGTCCGCCGTCGGGTCCGCCGGTCCGACCCGCCCCCAGGTCGGGGAGTCGCCGCCCCGTCGGTCGTCGCTCATCCGTTCCGCCTTCCTCTCCCAGCGTGTCCGCTCGTGCACCCTCGGTCGGAGCACGCGCGGGAGTATCGCGCACTCGGCGCCCCGGCGACGGCGACGCGCGGAGCACGCCCCTCGTCCGGTCGAGCGCCGCACGGTCCCCGCCGGACCTGCGCACACGGGCCGCGGGCCGGGCCCCGCTCAGGAGCGACGGCGCTCCATCGGGACGTGCGGGATGCCGTCCTCGACGAACCGCTCCCCCACCGGCACGAAACCGTGCCGGGCGTAGAACGCCTTCTGGACCTCCTGGGCGTCGAGCACGCAGGGGCGGTCGCCGACCTCGGCGAGCGCCGAGTCCATCAGCCGGTGCCCCAGCCCGCGCCCGCGCGCGTCGGTCCGGGTGCACACCCGGCCGATCCGCATGACCCCGTCGGGCTCGGCCAGCAGCCGCAGGGTCGCGACCACCGTCGCGCCCTCGGCCAGCCAGTGGTGCCGGGTCCGCGGTTCGAGATCACGCCCGTCGAGCTCCTGGTAGGGGCACTCCTGCTCGACGACGAAGATCGCGGTGCGCAGCGCGAGGAGCGCGTACAGGGTGGCCGGGTCGAGGTCGGCGGCCCAGGCGCGGTGCAGGGTGGGGGCCGCCGCCGCGGCCGGTGTGGGGACGGTCATCTCCAGAGGGGTACCAGAACGCCGCCGACCCGCGGAAGCGGTTAGCCTCGCGACGTGGCCCACCATGATCTGGTCGTCATCGGCACCGGTTCCGGAAACACCTTCCTCGACGAACGCTTCGCCGGGCTCGACGTCGCGCTCGTCGAGCACGGGGTGTTCGGCGGGACCTGCCTGAACGTCGGCTGCATCCCGACGAAGATGTACGTCTACGCCGCGGACGTCGCCGAGACCATCCGGCAGGCGCACACCTACGGCGTCGACGGGACCGTCGACAAGGTCCGCTGGACCGACATCCGGGACCGGGTGTTCGGCCGGATCGACCCGATCTCCGAGGGCGGCCGCTCCTACCGTGTGGACCGCAGCCCCAACGTCACCGTGTACTTCGGGCACGCCCGGTTCACCGGCGAGCGCGAGCTGGGTGTCGAGCGCACCGACGGCTCGGGTACCGACACCGTCACCGCCGACCGGATCGTCATCGCGGCCGGCTCGCGGCCGGGCATCCCGCCGCGGGTCGCGGCGGCCGGGGTGCCGTTCGAGACCTCCGACACCGTGATGCGTGTCGAGGACGTCCCGCGCCGGCTCGCGATCATGGGCGGCGGCTACATCGCCGCCGAGTTCGCGCACGTGTTCTCCGCGCTCGGCGCCGAGGTCACCCTGATCGCGCGCGGGCCCAAGCTGCTGCGCCACCTCGACGACACACTGTCCGACCGGTTCACCGAGATCGCCGCCGCCCGCTGGGACTGCCGGCTGGGCCGCCAGGTGACCGCGCTGTCCGGCGACGGCCGCGGCGGCCCCGGTGAGGTGCAGATCACCCTCGCCGACGGCTCCACCGTCGTCGCCGACACCCTGCTCGTCGCGACAGGCCGGGTGCCCAACGGCGACCGGATGGACCTCGACCGGGGTGGGGTCACCGCGCACGCCGACGGCCGCGTCGCGGTCGACGAGTACCAGCGCAGCGTCTCCGCCGCGGGCGTGTGGGCGCTGGGCGACGTCAGCTCGCCGCACCAGCTCAAGCACGTCGCCAACCACGAGGCGAAGATCGTCGGGCACAACCTGGCGCACCCGGGCGACCTGCGAGCGACCAACCACGACCTCGTCCCGTCCGCGGTGTTCACCGAACCGCAGATCGCCTCGGTCGGGATGACCGAGACCGAGGCCCGCGACGCCGGGCTGGACATCGCCGTCAAGGTGCAGAACGTCGGCGACGTCGCCTTCGGCTGGGCGATGGAGGACCGCACCGGGATCTGCAAGATCGTCGCGGAGAAGGGCACCGGGCGGCTGCTGGGCGCCCACCTGCTCGGGCCGCAGGCCTCCACGCTGGTCCAGCAGCTCGTCCAGGCGATGGTGTTCGGCCAGACCGTCTCCGAGATCGCCACCGGACAGTACTGGATCCACCCGGCACTGCCCGAGGTCATCGAGAACGCCCTGCTGGGGCTGGAGATCTGACGGGTCAGGACGCCGCCCGCTGCGCCGGCTCGCCCGGTGATTCCGGACGCGGCCGAGCCTCCGGGTCGTAGGGCGTCGCCGGGCGGGTCTCCCCGCGCAGCTCCTCGAGCAGCCCGGTCACCGCGTCCATGATCTTCGCGGTGGCCGCGTCGAGGGTGGTCTTCGTCAGGGGCTTCCCGGCGAACTCCGAGAGGTCCACCGGTGGGCCGAGCGCGACCGTGACGCGCTTGCGCGGGAACGGCTTCGGCCGCCCGTCGGCTGGCAGGAAGCCCTGGGTGCCCCAGTTCGCCATCGGGATCACCGGGACGCCGGAGCGCAACGCGATCCGGGCGACGCCGTTCTTCGGCTTCATCGGCCAGTGCCCGGGGTCACGGGTGTAGGTGCCCTCCGGGTAGATCGCGACGATCTCCCCGCGCTCCAGTGCGTCGATCGAGCCGGTGAACGACTCCGACGCCCGCTTCGACGACCGGTACACCGGAATGTGCCCGCCGTGGCCGAGCACCCACTTGACCACCGGCACCGACCACAGCTCGCCCTTGGCCAGGAACCGCGGGATCCGGCCGTGCGCGGTGCCGAAGGCGATGTCGAAGATCGGGTCGGAGAACGAGACGTGGTTGCCGACCAGCAGGGCGCCGCCGGTGCGCGGCAGGTGCTCCGCACCGCGCCAGCCCAGCCGGGTCCCGAAGACGACGAACGGCCAGATCACCGCGATCGCGAGGCCGAACCAGAAGCCCGACCCGCGACGCCGGCGTCGCACCGTCGCCACGACCTTCTGCCACACCGTCAGCTCCGGTGGCACGCCCATCGTCGTCGTCCTCTCCCCGCCCGTCCGCGGCGCCCGGCTCCCGGGCGCACGCACATCTTCGCGCCTCCCGCAGCCGGATGCGTCCGTGGTCCTACCCACCCACGCCGTGACCATTGGAGGTGATGTGCACCTCACTCGTTCGAGCAGTCCCGCGCGCCGAGATGTCTCGACGAGCAAGGTACCGGGGCCCGATCTAGGGTCGACGGGTACGTACCGGTCGCGGGCCGTGTCCGGGCCGACCCGATGTGAGGACGGTCCCACCGACCGGCCACCACCCGGGCCTCCGGACGACCATGCGCCGAGACCGTCCCGGTGCCCCGTGCACCCCGTCCCCTGCGAGGCGCCCCGTGCCCGATCCGAGTCCGTGGCTGGAGAACGCCGGCGACCGCCACCCCGACCCCGCCGGTGTGGTGCTCGTCGCGCACGGTGGGAAGTCGCACTCCACCGCCCCCGCCCGGCGCGGGCTGGCGCTGCTGCGCATGCTGCCGTTCGCGCACTCCCTGGAGCGCGGCGGGCGCGGCCACCGGACCGAGCTGGGCTCGGGCGTCGCGGTGCACCTGCTGCGCTACCGGGTGCGGGGCTGGAACGGCCCGGCCATGGACACCTACCGCGACGCCGAGTGGGCCGTCCACGAGCTCGCCCGCCGCTACCCGGGTCGTCCGATCGTGCTCGTCGGGCACTCGATGGGTGGCCGTGCGGTGCTGCGGGCGGCGGGCGCGCCCGGTGTCGTCGCGGTGTGCGGGCTCGCCCCCTGGCTGGAGGGATCCGACCCGGTCGAGCAGCTCGCCGGGCGCGCGGTGCTGATCGCGCACGGCGACCGGGACCGGATGACCGACCCCGCCGCGTCCTACGCCTACGCCCTGCACGCCCGGTCGGTGACCGACCGGGTCGCCCGCTTCGACGTCCTCGGCGACGGCCACCCCATGCTCCGCCGCGCCGGGGACTGGACCTCCCTGGTGCGACGTTTCGCACTCGGCGAACTCGGGGCCGAACCCCGGGACCCGGTCATCGCGAACGCCATGGCGGAACCCGCCCCGGCCGGGCTGCGGGTCGCGCTCGAAGGAGTCCAGAGGTGAGTGCAGTGCAGGCGCGTCCGACCGTCGCCGTGGTGGGCAGCGGGGTGTCCGGTCTGACGGCCGCCCACCTGCTGTCCCGCAGCCACGACGTGACGCTGTACGAGGCCGACGACCGCCCCGGCGGGCACGCCCACACCCACGAGCTGGCGTCGTCGGACGGGGGGACGACCCACGTCGACTCGGGTTTCATCGTCCACAACGACCGCACCTACCCGAACCTGCTGCGGCTGTTCGGCGAGCTGGGCGTGGCCACCCAGGACTCCGACATGTCCATGTCGGTGCGCTGCGACGGCTGCGGGCTGGAGTACGCCGGTGCCCGCAAGCTGGGTGGCCTGTTCCCCCAGGCGTCGAACCTGGCCCGGCCGGCCTACCTGCGGATGCTCGGCGAGGTCGTCCGGTTCCACCGCCACGCACGCCGGGTCCTCGCATACGAGGAGCGGGCGGCGGCGCCGGACCTCACCACACTCGGGGCGTTCCTCGCGATCGGCGGCTACTCCCGCTACTTCGTCCAGCACTTCATGATCCCGGTGGTGTCCTGCGTGTGGTCGGCGGGCGCGGCGCTGTCGCTGGACTACCCGGCGCGCTACCTGTTCACCTTCCTCGACCACCACGGCATGCTCGGGATCGGCGGCTCGCCGCAGTGGCGGACGGTGACCGGCGGGTCCCGCTCCTACGTCGAGCGCGTCGTCAAGCAGCTCCCGGCCGTGCGCACCGCCACACCGGTCCGCTCGGTCCTGCGCTCGTCCGCGGGCGTCGAGGTCCGCGACGACTCCGACACCGTCGCCGCGTTCGACCACGTCGTGCTCGCCACCCACCCCGACCAGGCGCTGGCGGTCCTGGGCGACGACGCCACCGCCGACGAGCGGGCCGTGCTGGGGGCGTTCACCTACTCCCGCAACGAGACCTGGCTGCACCACGACACCTCGCTGCTGCCGCGCCGCGGCGGCGCCCGGGCGTCGTGGAACTACCTCAAGCCCGCCTGCGCCGACTCCGCCCAGGCTCCGGTGCTGGTCAGCTACGACATGAACCGGCTGATGCGCCTCACCGACCCCGACGACTGGGTGGTCACGCTGAACGGCGCCGGGCGGATCGCGCCGGACGCCGTCGTCGCGCGGATGACCTACGAGCACCCGGTGTACACGCCGGGCTCGGTGGCCGCGCAGCGCCGCCTGCCGGAGCTGAACACCCCGGTCACCGCCTTCGCCGGCGCCTACCACGGCTGGGGCTTCCACGAGGACGGCTGCGCCTCGGGGGTGCGCGCCGCCCGCGCGCTCGGAGTGAGCTGGTGAGCACCCCGGCGCTGTACGACGCCGAGGTGCGGCACGCCCGCCGGCGCGACCTGGAGTCGTCGTTCTCGCACCCGATCTACTACTGGCTCGTCGACCTCGACGCGCTGCCGCGGCTGCCGTTCTGGCTGCGCCCGTTCGCCCGCTTCGAGTCCCGCGACCACCTCGGCGACCCCGGGCGCGGGATCCGAGAGAACGTCGACACCTACCTGGCCGCGCACGGCATCGACCTGGCCGGGGGCCAGGTCCTGATGCTCGCCCACGCCCGGGTGCTCGGCTACGTGTTCAACCCGATCTCGGTGTTCTGGTGCCACCGCGCGGACGGCACGCTCGCCTGCGTGATCGCGGAGGTGCACAACACCTACGGCGAACGGCACTGCTACCTGCTGCGCCCCGACCCGTCGGGGAGGGCGAGCGTGGACAAGGAGTTCTACGTCTCGCCGTTCCTCACGGTCGACGGCCACTACGCGATGCGCCTGCCCGAACCCGGCGACCGGCTCGGCATCGCGATCACGCTGCACCAGGACGGCGCGCCCGCGTTCGTCGCCACCCTGGCCGGGACCCGCAGGCCCGCGACCACCCGGCAGGTGGCGCGCACGGTGCTGCGGCGCCCGCTGGTCACCCAGCGGACCGCGGCGCTGATCCGGCGGCACGGCATCGCGCTGTGGACCCGGCTCCCGGTCGTGCCGAAACCGGCCCGTCCACCACAGAACCGCGCGGGCCTGCCCCACGAACACCCCGTACAGGATCTGCCTCAGGAAGGGCTCTCGCGATGACGATGCAGCACGACGGGATCGCCGTGCCGGTGGCCGGCGGGGCGCGCGGCGTCCGGCCCCGCACCCACGCCGTCCCCCGCCCCAACGAGGGAGTGTGGCCCGGGCTGGCGACGCCGCCCGTGGCCCCGGTCAAGGCCAGGATCGCGGAGTCGCTGTTCCGCAACGCCGTCCGGTCGCTGCCGGTCAGAGTGGTCTTCCCCGGTGGGGAGCGCATGGGGTCGGGCGGCCGGGACTCGCCGGTGATGCGGATCGAGCGGCCGTCGGCGTTCTACCACCGGCTCGGCGCCGACTCGAAGATCGGGTTCGGCGAGTCCTACATGGTGGGCGACTGGACGACCACCGACCTGCCCGGTCTGCTGACCCCGTTCGCGTCCCGGCTGTCGACGCTGATCCCGCCGGCGCTCCAGCGGCTGGGCCGCCGGTTCGCCGAGGCCCGCCGGCCCACCGCCGAGGTCAACTCGGTGGAGGGGTCGCGGGAGAACATCCACCGCCACTACGACCTGTCCAACGAGCTGTTCTCGCTGTTCCTCGACGACACCATGTCCTACTCCGCGGGCTGGTTCGCCGACGGCTCCGACGACCTCGTCCTGGCCCAGGAACGCAAGATCGACGGCATCCTGGACATGGCGGGCGTCGGGGCGGGGATGCACGTGCTGGAGATCGGAACGGGCTGGGGCGGGCTCGCGACGCGGGCCGCGCAGCGCGGCGCCCGGGTCACCACCCTGACGATCTCGCAGGAGCAGAAGACCCTCGCCGAGGCGCGGCTCGCCGAGGCGGGCGTGGCCGACCGGGTGCAGGTGCTGCTGCGCGACTACCGCGAGGCCCAGGGCTCCTACGACGCCGTCGTGTCGGTCGAGATGATCGAGGCCGTCGGCGTCGAGTACTGGCCGACGTACTTCGCCGCGCTGGACCGGCTGCTCAAGCCGGGCGGGCGAGTCGGCCTGCAGTCGATCACCATGCCGCACGACCGGATGATGGTCGCCCGCGACGACTACACCTGGATCCACAAGTACGTCTTCCCGGGCGGGATCATCCCGTCGGTCGAGGCGATCGAGCAGAACCTCGCCGACCACACCGGCGGCCTGCACGTCGCCGAGCGGCGCAGCCTCGGCTTCGACTACGCCCGCACCCTGGGCCACTGGCGCACGCGCTTCCTCGAGCGGTGGGACGAGGTCGAGGCGCTCGGCTTCGACGAGACGTTTCGCCGGATGTGGGAGTTCTACCTCGGCTACTGCGAGGCGGGCTTCCGCGTCGGCTACCTCGACGTCTTCCAGTTCTCGCTGCAGCGCCGCCCGTCCTTCTGAACTGAGCTGAATCGAGGCCCCATGACCACCACCCCTGCGGAGCGCCTCGCCTCGCTCCTGGAGGACGTCCTGCGCGCCCCGCTCCCGGTGCGGCTGCGTGCCTGGGACGGCAGCGAGTCCGGGCGGACCGGCACCCCCGACGACACGACCCCGCCGACGGTGATCGTCCACCGGCGCCGGGCCCTGCGCCGGCTGCTGTGGGCGCCGGGCGAACTCGGCCTGGCCAGGGCGTTCGTCTCCGGAGACCTGTCCTTCGACGGCGACATCGCCGACGGGCTGTCCCGGTTCTGGGCGCTCGCCCGGCCGGGCACCGGTGCCGTGCGGCTCGGCCTGCGTCAGAAGCTGGGTGCGCTGGGCACCGCGGCCCGGCTCGGCGCCGTCGGCCCGCCACCGCGGCCGCCGTCGTCGGAGGCCCGTCTGGGCGGGCGGCGGCACAGCCGCCGCCGCGACCGCGACGCGATCAGCCACCACTACGACCTGTCGAACGAGTTCTACGCCTTCCTGCTCGACCCGCAGATGGCGTACTCGTGCGGCTACTGGACCCGCGACGAGGGGCCCGACTACACACTCGTCGACGCCCAGCGCGACAAGCTGGACCTGATCTGCCGCAAGCTCGGCCTGGCGCCGGGGATGCGGCTGCTCGACGTCGGCTGCGGCTGGGCGTCGCTGCTCGTGCACGCCGCGGAGCACTACGGCGTGCACGCCACCGGGGTGACCCTGTCGGCGCAGCAGCGCGACTACGGCGTCGAGCGCGTCCGCCGGGCGGGGCTGTCCGAGCGGGTCGAGATCAGGCTGCAGGACTACCGCGAGATCTCCGACCAGCCTTTCGACGCGGTCGCCTCGATCGAGATGGGCGAGCACGTCGGCCAGGAGAACTACGGCGTCTACGCCGCGCAGCTGCACCGCATGCTGCGCCCGCACGGGCGCCTGCTGCTGCAGCAGATGTCGCGCGGCTCGGTCGGGGCGAACACCGCTCCCGGCGGCGGCGCGTTCATGGAGGCCTACGTCGCGCCGGACATGTACATGCGGCCGCTCGGGGAGACCCTCGGGTTCCTGGAGCAGGCCGGGCACGAGGTGGTGGACGTGCACTCGCTGCGCGAGCACTACGTGTGGACGGTCCGGCCGTGGCTGGAGACGCTGCAGGCGCACCGCGAGATCGCGGTCCGGATGATCGGTGCGGAGCAGTGGCGGATCTGGCTGCTGTACCTGGCCGGCGCGGCGCTGGCGTTCGAGGAGAACCGGATGGGTGTGCACCAGATCCTGACCGTGCGCCCCGGCGCCGACGGCACCTCCGGTCTGCCGCGCAGCCGCACCGGGATCCTGGGGCTCGACCCGGCCGTCGGGAACGCCCCGGCGGGCGCTCCGTCGCCGGCCGCGACACCATGACCACGTGAACCCCTACCCGTGGGCGGCGTGGGCCGTCAACCTCGGCGTCACCGCCGTCGCCGTGGCCGTGCTCATGGCCCTCGCGTACGCGATCGGGGTACGGCGCGGCAGGCACGACGGCGTCGACGTCGTCTGGGGACTCGGGTTCGTGTGGGTCGCGCTGGTCAGCGCGGTGACCGCGACGGCCCTCGACCCGACCGGCGACGGCTGGCGGCGCGCCCTGGTCGTCGTGCTCGTCGCGGTGTGGGGCGGGCGGCTGGCGCGGCACATCGCGCGGCGCAACCACGGAAAGCCGGAGGACCGGCGGTACGTGGAGCTGCGCGAGCGCGGTGCGATCGGCCGTCGCGTCTACCTCACCCAGGGGGCGGTGATGTGGGTCGTGTCGCTGCCCGTGCAGCTCGCCCAGTACGGCAGCGCGGCGACGGGATGGCTGGTCGCCGTCACCGTGCTCGGCGTGCTCGTCTGGGCGGTCGGGTTCGCCTTCGAGTCCGTCGGCGATGCCCAGCTGGCCCGGTTCACCGCCGATCCCGCGAACCGCGGCGAGGTGATGGACCGCGGCCTGTGACGGTACACCCGCCACCCCAACTACTTCGGCGACGCCTGCGTCTGGTGGGGGCTGGGCATCCTCGCGCTGCACCACCCGGCAGGTCTGATCGGCCTGGTCGGGGTCGCCGTGATCACCGCGAACCTGGTGAAGGGCACCGGCGCGGCGCTGCTGGAACGCGACATCGCCGACCGGCGCCCCGGCTACGCCGACTACGTCCGCCGCACCAGCGGGTTCCTCCCGCTGCCCCCACGTTCCTGACCCACCCCGCACCCCCGACCCGAGGAGACACCATGGCCATCGGCGACACCGCCACCGACTTCGAGCTGCCCGACGAGGCCGGCGCACCGCGCAGGCTGACCGACCTGCTGGCAGCCGGACCCGTCGTCCTGTTCTTCTACCCGGCCGCGATGACCGGTGGCTGCACCGCCGAGGCCTGCCACTTCCGCGACCTGGCGGCCGAGTTCGCCGAGGTCGGCGCGCAGCCGGTCGGGATCTCTTCGGACCGGCCGGACAAGCAGAACATGTTCGCCGCCGCGAACGGCTTCGGGTTCCCGCTCCTGTCCGACGCCGACCACACCGTCGCGAAGTCCTTCGGCGCCTACCGGGCCTGGCTCCCGGGGAACTTCCACACCCGCCGCAAGACGTTCGTGATCGGGCCGGACCGCCGGATCCTCGCCGAGATCGGCTCCGAGACCGACATGAACAAGCACGCCGACGAGGCGCTGGCCCTGCTGCGCGAGCGCACCGCGGCCTGACCCGGGCGCCCCGGCCGCGCAGGCCGGGGCGACGGGCTCAGGGCAGGGTCAGGATCTCCGCGCCGTCGTCGGTCACGACGATGGTGTGCTCGAACTGCGCGACCCACGACTTCTCCTTGGTGACGACGGTCCAGTCGTCGTCCCAGGTGTCGTAGTCGATCCCGCCGAGGGTGATCATCGGCTCGATGGTGAAGGTCATCCCGGGCTCGAGGACGGTGTGCACGTCGGGCTGGTCGTAGTGCAGCACGACCAGCCCGGAGTGGAACTCGTGGGCGATGCCGTGGCCGGTGAAGTCGCGGACGACGCCGTAGCCGAAGCGCTTGGCGTAGGACTCGATGACCCGGCCGACGACGTTCAGCTCGCGCCCGGGACGGACGGCCTTGATGGCGCGCATCGTGGCCTCGCGGGTGCGCTCGACGAGCAGCCGTGCCTCCTCCGACACGTCACCGGCGAGGAAGGTCGCGTTGGTGTCGCCGTGCACCCCGCCGACGAACGCCGTGACGTCGACGTTGATCACGTCGCCGTCGTTGATCACGGTCGTGTCCGGGATGCCGTGGCAGATGACCTCGTTGAGGCTGGTGCAGCAGGACTTGGGGAAGCCGCGGTAGCCCAGCGTCGAGGGGTACGCGTCGCGGTCGACGAGGAACTCGTGGACCACGCGGTCGATCTCGTCGGTGGTGAGGCCCGGGCGGACGGTCTCCCCGGCGAGCTGCAGCGCCTGGGCCGCGATCTTCCCGGCGTGCCGCATCAGCTCGATCGTCTCGGGCGTCTGGACGTCGCCGCGACGGCTGCGCGCCGGGGCCGGCTTGCCGACGTACTCCGGACGCGGGATGTGCGCCGGCACCTCGCGACTCGGGGTCGGTGTACCGGGGACGAGCAGCGTGCGGGTCGACATGACCCCATCGTACGTCCGGCTCGGTCAGCGGGTCGGGGTGCGCGGGGCCCCCAGCCGCGCGACGGCCGCGGAGATCCCCCGCCAGCCCAGCAGCAGCACCGCGAGCGAGATCGTCGCGACGACGGCGAACGACAGCGGCAGCCGCCCCAGGAACCCCAGGCGGAGCAGGAGTCCGACGACCACGGCCCCGGCGAGCACGACCGCCCCGGCACGCAGCGACGCCGGCGCCGACCGCACCCACGGCGTCGCCCAGGCCGCCGCGGCACCCAGCGCGAACGGCAGCGCGGTGCCGAGCAGGCCGAGCACGCTGTCGGCCTCGGCGTGGCTCATCCTCCCGACGGCGGCGAACACCACGACGGCGACGAGGTCGGCCACGAACGCCAGGGCGGGGATCCGGCTGGGATGCACGACGACCAGGGTAGGACGCCCCACGCGTCGCCGGCCCGCCACCGCCCGGCCGGTCCCTCCCGGGTCGCTCAGCGCGGGACGCCCGACAGGAACCGCGCCGTCATCTGCACCGCGGGCCCGGAGGACCCGCCGTCGACGATGAGGGTGGCGAAGGCCAGGTCACCGCGGTAGCCGGTGAACCAGCCGTGCGACCGGTTGCTGCCGGCGGGGCCCGCGTACTCGGCGGTGCCGGTCTTGCCGAACACCTCGCCCTGCCCGGCGGCCCGCGCCGTCCCGGAGGTGACGACGGCGCGCATCATCGGCCGCAGCTGGTCGAGCACCGCGCGGTCGGGGGTGCCCGGCGCGACGGCGGCCTCGGTCGTCGTGCCGCGGATCAGCGACGGGGTGACGGGCGCACCGTGCGCGACCGTCGCCGACACCATCGCCATGCCGAACGGGGAGGCGAGCACGTCGCCCTGGCCGAAGCCGTCGCTGGCCCGCTGCAGGTCGTCGGTGGCGGGCGAGACGGTGCCGGTGATCGTCGTCATCCCGGGGATCTTTCAGTCCGCGCCGAAGCCGAGCGCCTTCCCCGCGGTCGGCAGCCCGTCGGTGGGCAGCCCGAGCGCGAGCCGGGAGAACGTGGTGTTGCAGGACTGGGCGAACGCCTCGGTCAGCGGCACGGTGCCGAGGACGAAGGAGTTCTCGTTGGGGATGGTGCGCCCGTCGATCACGGTGGTGCCGGGGCACTCGACCGGGGACTGCGGGGTGAGGTTCTCCGCGGGCATCGCCCCGTACGCGGTGACGATCTTGAACGTGGAGCCGGGCGGGTAGCGGCCGGTCAGGGCCAGTGCGCCGTCGCGGTCGGCGGCGGCGTTCTGCGCGACGGCGAGCACCGCCCCGGTGGACGGCCGGATCGCGACGATCATCGCCTGCCGGGAGTCGGCATCGACGGCGTCCTGCGCCGCGTTCTGCACGGTGCGGTCCAGCTCCAGGGTGACCGGCCTCCCGGGCCCGGCCGGCTGCCCGGCGACCGAGCGGACGGTCTCGCCGCGCGGGCCGACGACGTCGACCGACCAGCCGGGGGTGCCGCCCGCGGCCTTCTCGATGTCCGCGCGGGCGCCCTGCATCAGCTGGCCCGCGAAGCCCTGGTCGGGCGGCAGCAGCCTGGTCGAGGACACGAACCGGACGCCGGGCAGGTCGTAGATGCGGTCCCGGACCCGCTGGTAGTCGGGCTCCCGCAGCACGACGACGGTGTAGGCCTGCCCGTCCGGCACGGCGTTCGCGCCCGCCCTGATGCTCGACGCGGTGATGGCGGGGTCGATCGACCCCAGCGCGGAGCCGAGACCACTCGCGGCCTGCTCGACCTGCGCCTTGTCCAGGGTGACGGTGACGACCGGGGTGGGTGTGAGCAGGGTGGCCCCACCGGCGTCGAGCACGGGCGCGGGCGCCGCGGTGACGGTGCGGGTCACCGGCCGCTGGCCGTCGGTGAGCCCCGGCGCCAACGCGGCGGGCGACCAGTCGACCGCCCATCCGGTGTCGTTGCCGGGGGTGTCGTCGGCGGCGACGAGCGGCAGGTCGAGGGTGTAGTTCCAGGCCCGGCCCTGCCCCAGGTCCCAGGCGACCTCGACGGTCGACGTGGCGCGGTCGGCGTCGGTGCGGGTCCCGGTGATCCGCGCGGTCATCCCGGTCGGCGCGAGGTCGTCGCGGGCCTTCTGCAGGTAGGCGCCGGCCGTCTCCGCGTCAGTGGTGTAGACGGCGGCACCCGGCGCGTCCCCGGCTGCCCACGCGGTCACGTACCGCTCGGCGGTCGTCCCGGCGCCACCCCAGGGGCGCAGCAGCGCCACCACGACTCCCACCGCGACGAGCACGACGATCGCGGCGGCCAGGACCAGGGGGCGCTTCCGCAGGGTGGCGATCACGATCACCGAGTATGCCGCCCCCGGTGTGAGGCCCGGGTGTCCGGGCGCCGGACCGTTCGCGGAAGGCGAGCTCGGCGAGCACCCCACCCGGTGGGAGCCCCGCTCCCGGAGAGAGGTGTCCTCGTCGTGCACGCATCGGCGCCATCAGGGGCCTGGTACGGATCCGTCGTTCACAGCACCCCGGCGAACGCCAAAGCCACGACCTGGGCGATCGCGTTGTGCACCACGTGCGTGACCACCCCGGGCCACACCGAGCCGCTGCGCCGTCGCAGCTCCCCCGCGACCAGACCGACGACGAGCGCGGTCACGAACACCGCGTTCAATCCGTGCGCCAGCGCGAACACCAGGGCGCTGCCCACCACGCCGACGACCGCCCCGTAGCGCAGCAGCCCGACGACGATCTCCCCCCACCCGGGACGCGACGGACTCCCCGCTGTGACGGTTGCTGCGGAGCGGGAACGGGACACGACGGGGCCTCCCCGGTGCGGTGGCGCCGGGGCGGATGCCCGCGGCACGCACCGAGTCAACACCGTGCCGCTACGGCCCGGTCAAGTCGGTGTACCCGACCGGGTCTAGAACAGGACGGTCGCGAACCGCGCAACCTGCACGAACCCGACCCGCTGGTACGCGGCCCTGGCCGGGGCGTTGAAGGCGTTGACGTACAGGCTGGCGCGCCGGCCCATACCGGCGAGCGCGACCGCGACCGCCGACGTCCCGGCCGTGCCGAGCCCGTGCCCCCGCCAGGCCGGGTTCACCCAGACCCCCTGGATCTGGCCGACGGTGCGCGACAGGGCTCCGATCTCGGCCTTGAACACGACCTCGCCGTCGTGGAACCGGGCGAACGCCCGCCCGGAGGTGATCAGCTCGGCGACCCGGGCCCGGTAGCCCGCCCCGCCGTCGCCCTCGCGGGGGTCGACGCCGACCTCCTCGGTGAACATCGCGATGGCGGCCGGCAGGTACCGGTCCAGCTCGGAGATGCGGACCGGACGCACCTGGCTGTCGGGCGCGACCATCGGCGGCCGTTCGAGCGTCATCAGGGGCTGGTCGGGCCGGATCTCGCGGGCCGGACCCCAGCCCGGTGCGAGCTCCTCCCACAGCGGCAGGACGAGCTCGGCCCGCCCCACCAGCGACGAGCACGACCGCCCGGCCCGGCGCGCGCGGTCGGCGAAGGCACGCAGCGCCGCCCGGTCACCGCGCAGCGGCACCAGGTTCGCCCCGGAGAAGCACAGACCGTCCGCCGGGGCCCCGTGGGACCACAGCTCACCGCCCAGCCGCCACGGGTCGAGGCCGACCGCCTCGATGCGGGAGGCGACCATGCACGCGGCGACGGGGTCGGCGTCGAGCACGTCGTGCACCCCGGAGCGGTGACGATCGTCGAGAAGCCGTGCCCCGGCCACCCTCAGCACGGGTTCATGATGCCACGTCGAGGCCCGTCCGATACCGGTACTCACTCAGCCGACGGTCACCTGGGGTTCACCCGTCACGCCCTCCGCGCTCTCGCCCATCTCCTCGGCGAGCCGCATGGCCTCCTCGATCAGCGTCTCCACGATCTTGTGCTCGGGGACGGTCTTGATGACCTCGCCCTTGACGAAGATCTGCCCCTTGCCGTTGCCGGAGGCGACGCCGAGGTCGGCCTCGCGGGCCTCACCCGGACCGTTGACGACGCAGCCCATGACGGCCACGCGCAGCGGGACCTCCATGCCGGTCAGTCCGGCGGTGACCTCGTCGGCGAGGGTGTAGACGTCGACCTGGGCCCGCCCGCAGGACGGGCAGGACACGATCTCCAGCTTGCGCGGGCGCAGGTTCAGCGACTCCAGGATCTGCTGGCCGACCTTGATCTCCTCGACCGGCGGCGCGGACAGCGACACCCGGATGGTGTCGCCGATGCCCTGGCGCAGCAGCGCCCCGAACGCGACGGCCGACTTGATCGTGCCCTGGAACGCGGGCCCCGCCTCGGTGACGCCCAGGTGCAGCGGGTAGTCGCACTGCTGGGCGAGCAGCTCGTAGGCCCGCACCATCACGACCGGGTCGTTGTGCTTGACCGAGATCTTGATGTCGTGGAAGTCGTGCTCGGCGAACAGGCCCGCCTCCCACAAGGCCGACTCCGCGAGCGCCTCGGGCGTCGCCTTGCCGTACTTCTCCAGCAGCCGCTTGTCGAGCGAGCCCGCGTTGACCCCGATCCGGATCGGCGTGCCGTGGTCCTTCGCGGCCTGCGCGATCTCCTTGACCTGGTCGTCGAACTTGCGGATGTTGCCCGGGTTCACCCGCACCGCGGCGCAGCCGGCCTCGATCGCGGCGAACACGTACTTGGGCTGGAAGTGGATGTCGGCGATCACCGGGATCTGCGACTTCTGCGCGATCGCGGGCAGTGCCTCGGCGTCGTCGGCCGACGGGCAGGCGACGCGCACGATGTCGCATCCGGCCGCGGTCAGCTCGGCGATCTGCTGGAGGGTCGCGTTGACGTCGGAGGTCAGGGTGGTCGTCATGGACTGGACGGAGATCGGGTGGTCGGATCCGACACCGACCGGGCCGACCTGGAGCTGCCGGGTCCTCCGGCGCGGGGCCAGGGTCGGCGCGGGCGCGGACGGCATACCCAGGGAGACGCTCACGACCTCCACTATCCCACCGCGTGGCACGGTCCGCCGTACCCGGTGAGGAGGGGCACTCACGTGCGGCCGTGCTTCTCCTGCGCATCCTGCAGCGTCGAGCTGTGCGGCAGCCAGGTCGCCAGCTCGACCGGCCAGCCGTCGTCGGCCAGCATCCGGACGACGGCGGGGTCGTCGTCGAGGATCATCGCGATCTCCCGCTCGCGGGCGAGCAGCCGCAGGACCTCGCGCTTGACGTAGCGGGCGGGGCGGTGGTCGTCGTCGGGGCGCATGAACAGCGGCCCTGTCGGCAGGCCGACGCGCTCCAGCCAGGTCTCGGTCAACCTGCGGTTCCGCTCGGGGCGGCCGGTCAGGTAGACGACGTCGTACTCGGCCTGGGCCGCGCGCAGCCGCTCGGCGCCCTCGTCGAGCAGCGGGTCGGCGTGCGCGGCGGCGAAGAACGTCTCCCACCGGTGCACGTCGAGGTAGTGCAGCCGGTGCGAGACGTCGGCGAGGACGCCGTCGATGTCGAAGACCGCCAGCGGACGGGCGCCCTCGGGTGCTGCGCTCACCCGAACAGCCGCACCGGGTTGACGATGTCGGCGATCGCGACCATGACCGAGAACCCCAGGAAGACGATCACGAACACGTAGGCGACCGGGAGCAGCTTCGCCGCGTCGACCGGCCCGGGGTCGGGGCGTCCGAGCAGCTTCGCGGTGTTCCGCTTGATCGCCTCCCAGATCGCCGGGACAATCTGGCCGCCGTCCAGCGGCGGGACGGGGAGCAGGTTCAGCAGGAACAGCGACAGGTTCACCGCGGCGAGCATCATCAGGAACCGGCTGACGTCGGCCTGCCACGGGACGTCCTGCTGGGCGAGGATCTCACCGCCGATCCGCGAGACGCCGACGACACCCATCGGGCTGTCCTGGCTCCGCTCCTCGCCGAGGAACGCGGCTCCGAACAGGGCCGGGACGCGGGCGGGGATCTGGGTGATCGCCTCCGCCGTGCGGACGACGCCGTTGCCGATCTGCGCGGCCACGTCGCCCGGGCCGAGCTGCATGTACCGCGTGTCGAGGGCGACACCGAGATAGCCCGCCGTCACCGTGGCGTACGGGTCGGCCGAGTCCCGGGCCGGGAGGACGTTCGGGATGACGTCGACGGTCAGCGGGATCTGCCGGCCTGCCCGCTCGACGACGATCTGCGTGGGTCCCGACGACGCGCGGATCGCGTCCTGCAGGGCGGTCCCGTCGTCCGGGCCGAACTCCTGTCCGCGGACGGACAGGATGCGGTCGTCGGGCTGGACCCCGGCCGCGAGCGCCGGCGCGAGCGGCGCTCCGGCCGGGCACTCCTTCGGGACGCCGTTCTGGACCGCGACGGCCGGGAGCACGCACTTCTCGAGCGACTCGATCTGGGTGGTGGCCGCAGGCACGCCGATCCCCATCAGGACCAGCGAGAACAGCACCACCGCCAGGATCAGGTTCATGAAGGGCCCGGCGAACATGACGATGATCCGCTTCCACGGCGACCGGGTCCAGAACTGCCGGTCCGCGTCCTGCGGCAGCACGTCGGCCTGACTCTGGCGCCGCGCGTCGTCCATCAGCCCCTGGAACGGGCCGGTCCGTCGGTTGCGGCCCAGCGTGCCGCCCTTCGCGGGCGGCAGCATCCCGATCATGCGGACGTAGCCGCCCAGCGGGATGGCCTTGATGCCGTACTCGGTCTCGCCGCGGCGCACGGACCAGACGGTGCGGCCGAACCCGACCATGAACTCCGGGACCTTGATCCCGAACCAGCGGGCCGTCGCGAAGTGCCCGAGCTCGTGCCAGGCGATCGACAGCAGCAGCCCGAAGAAGAAGATCGCGATCCCGACGACCGTCCACACGATGGTCACGACCGCGTCTTCTCCCGCTCGTGGGCCTTCTCGCGCGCGTGGGCCCGGGCCCAGATCTCGGCAGCCAGCACGTCGTCCACGGTAGCCGGGTCACCCGTCCAGGCGTCGGCCGCCTCCAGCACCTCGCCGAGCAGGTCGGTGATCCCGGTGTAGCCGATCGTCCCGGCGACGAACGCCTCGACGAGCTCCTCGTTGGCGGCGTTGAGCACCGCGGGCAGGCAGCCGCCCGCGGTGCCGGCGGCGCGGGCGAGGCGCACTCCGGGGAACGCGTCGTCGTCGAGGGGCTCGAAGGTCCAGCTCTGCGCGGTGTCCCAGCGGCACGGCGCCGAGGCGCCGGCGATGCGCTCCGGCCAGCCCAGCGCCAGCGCGATCGGAAGCCGCATGTCCGGCGGCGACGCCTGGGCGATCGTCGAGCCGTCGGTGAAGGTGACCATCGAGTGCACGATCGACTGCGGGTGCACGGTGACGTCGATGCGGTCGTAGGGCACACCGAACAGCAGGTGCGCCTCGATCACCTCGAGACCCTTGTTCACCAGCGTCGCCGAGTTGATCGTGATGACCGGGCCCATGTCCCAGGTCGGGTGCTTCAGGGCCTGCTCGACCGTGACGCCCGCCAGCTCCGCGCGGGTCCGCCCGCGGAACGGGCCGCCCGACGCGGTGAGGACGAGCCGGTCGACCTCGGACTCCCGTCCGCCGCGCAGGCACTGCGCGAGTGCGGAGTGCTCGGAGTCGACCGGCACGATCTGCCCCGGTGCGGCCGCCGCCGACACCAGCGGACCGCCTGCGACCAGTGACTCCTTGTTCGCCAGCGCGAGCCGGGCGCCGGTGGCGAGCGCGGCCAGGGTCGGGCCGAGGCCGCGGGAGCCGGTGATGCCGTTCAGGACGATGTCGGCGCGGCACGCCGTGACCAGCTCGGTCGCGGCGTCCGGGCCGTCGAGCACCTCGACGCCCGGCAGTTCCGCCCGCAGCCGCACCGCCGCCGCGGCGGACGCGACCGCGACCCGCCCGACGCGGTGCGCACGGACCTGGGCCACCAGCAGGTCCACGTCCGATCCGCCCGCGGCCAGCCCGGACACCGTGAACCCGCCGGCACGGGTGATCACGTCCAGGGCCTGGGTACCGATCGACCCGGTGCTGCCCAACACGACGAGTGACTTCATCACGGCACATCATCCTCGCCCCGCGAGCTGTGCGACGATGACCCCGCACGGAGCCGGACCAGGAGGACACACGGTGGCCAGCAAGGCAGTCGCGCACAGCGCAACGACGAGCAAGACCCGCGAGATCACCGTCGCGTCCGGGATCGACCCGGCGGACGAGCCCTCGGTCGACTGGGGCTGGCACCAGAACTTCCACCGGGGCGTGCCGATCGCGGCCGCCGTGGTCGGCGTCGTGCTGCTGCTGTTCACGATCGGCCACCCGGTGAGCTGGACCGAGTTCCTGTTCTCCGCCGTGCCCGCCGCCGTCTGCTTCATCGGCGCGATCGCGTACCCGCTCCACCAGCGCCGCCGTCGTCTCTGAGGCGCGGCACCGGGCCGACGCCGGATGGCGCGCGACGCGGGTGAGCCGGTCGAGCTGACGATCGGCGACCGGGTCGTGCGGCTGTCCAGCCCCGACCGCGTCTACTTCCCGGAGCGGGGCGAGACCAAGCGGGACCTGGCCGCGTACTACACGGCCGTCGGCGACGGCGTGGTCCGCGCGCTGCGCGACCGGCCGTGCATGCTGCACCGCTTCCCCACCGGCGTCACCGGGGAGAAGGTGCACCAGAAGCGGCTGCCGCGCGGCGCCCCCGGCTGGGTCCGCACCGTCCGCGTGACCTTCCCGCGGTACAACCGCACCGCCGACGAGCTGTGCGTGACCCACCCGGCCGACGTCGTCTGGGCGGTGCAGATGTCCACCGTCGAGTTCCACCCATGGAACTCCCGCGCCGCCGACGTCGAGTCCCCCGACGAGTGGCGCATCGACCTGGACCCGATGCCGCAGGCGTCCTGGGCCGACGTCCGCCGCGTCGCCGGCGTCGTCCGCGAGGTCCTCGACGAACTGGGCGCGACCGGCTTCCCGAAGACCTCCGGCGGCTCCGGGCTGCACGTCTACGTACGCATCCCGCCCGAACACGGGTTCGCCGACGTCCGCCGCGCCGCGCACGCCTTCGCCCGCGAGGTGGAGCGTCGCTGCGACCGCGTCGACCTGTCGTGGTGGCGCAAGGACCGCGACCCGTCGACGGTGTTCGTCGACTACAACCAGAACGCCCGCGACCACACGATCGCCTGCCCCTACTCCGTGCGCGGCACCCCCGACGCGCGGGTGTCGACCCCGGTGACCTGGGACGAGATCGACGACTGCGAGCCCCGGGACTTCACGATCGCCACCGTCCCGGCGCGCTACGCCGAGCTGGGCGACCTGCACGCCGGTATCGACGAGGCCGTGTTCGGCATCGAGCCGCTGCTGGAGTGGGCCGCCCGCGACGATCGCGACGGCGCCGCGACACCCGATCTGCCCGATCTCGACGCGGACGCCCGCTAGGCTCGGCGCCCATGGACGACGGGCCCCGCAAGGACAGGCTGACCCGGCTCGGGTACGGGATCGGCGGTGGCCTCGCCGTCGGGTCCGCCGTGTGGGTGCTGTCGGGCACGTGGTGGTGGCTGCTGGTCTTCCTCGTCGTCGGGCTGGCGCTCGGGCTGTTCCTGCGCGCGACGACCCCGGAGTCCTAGCAGAACACCTGGCCCGGCCCGGACTCCTGGGCCCGGGCGCGCAGCCTCGCGAACTCGGCGACCATCGCCGCGCGCGACCAGTGCGCGTTGAGCCCCGAGGGGTTCGGCAGCACCCAGATCCCGGTCGCGCCCAGCCGCTCCGCCTCCTCCCCCACCACCGCGCCGCGTCGCCCGAAAGCGGTCCGGTAGGCCCCGATCCCGACGACGGCCAGCCACGCCGGTTCCCGCGCCGCGACCAGCGCCCGCAGCCGTTCCCCACCGGCGACGAGCTCGTCGTGTGTCAGCTCGTCGGCGCGGGCGGTGGCCCGGGACGCCATGTTCGTGATGCCGAGACCGAGCCCCGCGAGCTCGCCCTGCTCCGCGGCCGCCAGCAGCCGCGGGGTGAACCCGGAGGAGTGCAGGACCGGCCAGAAGCGGTTGCCGGGGCGGGCGAAGTGGTGCCCGGTCGCCGCCGACACCAGGCCCGGGTTGATGCCGCAGAACAGCACTCCCAGCGGCGGGTCGTCCGGGCCGGGCAGGACGTCGTCGATCGTGGAGTCCCGGGCGCGGTCGAGGGCGTCGCGGTCGGGCAGGCGGGGCACGAGGGTCATCCGACCACGACCGCACCGGGGCCCGCCGCCCGGGACCGATGGATTCCGGGCGCGCGAACGGTCTGTCCACGGACGGGCGAGCCGGGATGCCCCGCCCGCGCCCCGAGAGGAGACTCCCCGCCGTGGACCTGCCCGTGATGCCCCCGGTGAAGCCGATGCTGGCCAAGCCCGCCCCGTCCATCCCCGACGGCAGGCTCTACGAACCCAAGTGGGACGGCTTCCGCTCGATCGTCTTCCGCGACGGCGACGAGGTCGAGATCGGCTCCCGCAACGAGCGGCCGATGACCCGCTACTTCCCCGAGGTCGTCGAGGCGGTGCGGGAGCACTTCCCGCCGCGCGCGGTGGTCGACGGGGAGATCGTCGTCGCCTCGGGGAACGCACTGGACTTCGAGGCGCTCCAGCAGCGGATCCACCCCGCGGTCAGCCGGGTGACGCTGCTCTCGACCGAGACGCCGGCGTCGTTCGTCGCCTTCGACCTGCTGGCCCTCGGCGACGACGACCTCACCGCACGCCCGTTCGCCGAGCGCCGAGCGCTGCTGGAGGGGGCCTTCGCCGGCGTCGCCCCGCCGGTGCACCTCACCCCGATCACCGACGACACCGACACCGCGCGCCGCTGGTTCGAGAAGTTCGAGGGCGCCGGGCTGGACGGCCTCATCGCCAAGGACCCGGCCGGGACCTACCAGCCCGACAAGCGCGTCATGGCCAAGATCAAGCACGAGCGGACCGCGGACTGCGTCGTCGCCGGGTACCGGGTGCACAAGTCCGGGCCGGACGCCGTCGGGTCGCTGCTGCTGGGCCTGCACGACGCCCGCGGTGTGCTGGTGTCGGTCGGCGTCGTCGGGGCGTTCCCGATGGCGCGCCGCCGCGAGCTCATGACCGAGCTGCAGCCGCTGGTCACCGACTTCGACGACCACCCGTGGGCCTGGGCGAAGCAGCTGGAGGGCGAGCGCACCCCGCGCAAGTCCGAGACGAGCCGGTGGAACGCCGGCAAGGACCTGTCCTTCGTCCCGCTGCGCCCGGAGCGGGTGGTCGAGGTCCGCTACGACTACATGGAGGGCCAGCGGTTCCGCCACACCACCCAGTTCGTGCGGTGGCGCCCGGACCGCGACCCCGCCTCGTGCACCTACGAGCAGCTGGAGCGCCCGGTGACCTTCGACCTCGCGGAGGTCCTCGCCGGGCACGGGTGATCGGCGATCACGGCCGGCAGCCGCAGGACTCCCGGTGCACGAAGGTCGTCGGCAGCCGCAGCGAACGCCGCTCGGCGTCGGGTTCGGCCATGCGGCGCAGCAGCAGCCGGACCGCCTCGCGCCCGATGTCGGCGAACGGCTGCGCGACGACGGTGAGGCGCGGGCTGAACGCGTCCGCCCACGGGAAGTCGTCGAAGGCGGCCAGCGCCAGGTCCCCGGGGATGGTGAGCCCCAGGTCGTGGGCGGCCTGGACGGCGCCGATGGTCATCGCGTTGTTGCCGGTGACCAGCGCGGCGGGCCGGTCGGGCGAGGCCAGCAGCTCGCGCACGACGGCACGGGCGGGCTCGCTGTCCGAGCGCCCCTCCACCACCGGCCCTGGCGGGAGACCGGCCAGGCGCATCCCGAGCCGGTAGCCCTCCAGCCGCTCGACGGTCGTCGACAGCCCGGGGAGACCCATCACGAAGCCGATCCGGCCGTGCCCCGCCTCGGCGAGGTGGGTCACCAGCCCTGCGACGGGCTTCACGTTCTCCGAGCCGACCTCGTCCAGGACGCCGTCGAGCATCCGGTCGACCAGCACCGTCGGCACGCCCTGTGCGGCGAGCGCCTCCAGGGTCGCGGTGGAGTCGCCCGAGGGGGCGAACAGCACGCCGTCGACGCGGCTGCGGAGCTGCGTGACGGCCGTCGCCTCGTAGCCCGGGTCGTCGTGCGGGTCGGCGAGCAGCAGGGTGTGCCCGGCCGCGGCGGACTCGTCCTCGACCGCGTGCAGCAGCTCGCCCAGGTACGGGTTGGAGATCGCCGACAGGGCGAGCCCGAGCGTGCGGGTGCGGGAGGTGGCGAGCGAGCGGGCCGCGGCGTTGGGCGTGTACTGCACCTGCGCCATCGCGGCGAGCACCTGCTCGCGGGTGGATTCCCGGACCGGCCGGGTGCCGTTCAGGACGTGGGACACCGTCGCGGTGGAGACCCCGGCGAGCCGGGCGACCTCGGCCATGGTCGCGATCACACACCTCCGGGGCGGGTCACGGGTTGGCGACAGGATACAGGCAACCGGTTGCGCAAGCGGTTGCTCCACACATACCGTGCACCGGTCATACCGGAGGGACGTGTCCCGGAGCACACCGTTGCACACCCGTCGGTGCCCTCGACGAGGAGAGTGCCCGTGCGTCCGAGAACCAGGTCGCGTCCCACCGTCCTCACCGCGCTGCTGGCGGTCCTCGGTCTCGCCCTCACAGGCTGCGCCGGCGCCGGCACCTTCGGGCTGCCGGAAGGTACCCGGATCGTGACGATCGCGATCGTGTCCAACCCGCAGATGGAGGATGCGATCGAGCTCAGCCCGCGGTTCGAGGCGGAGAACCCCGGCATCACCTTGCGCTTCGTCAGCCTCTCGGAGAACGAGGCCCGGGCGAAGATCACCGCGTCGGTCGCGACCGGCGGCGACGAGTTCGACGCGGTGATGATCTCGAACTACGAGACCCCGCAATGGGCCCGCAACGGCTGGCTGGTCGACCTCGACCCGCTGATGGACGCCACCCCGGGCTACGACCGGGACGACTTCACCCCGACCATCCGCGGCGCGCTGTCCGGCCCGGACGGGCACATGTACTCGGTGCCGTTCTACGGCGAGTCGGCGTTCCTGATGTACCGCAAGGACCTGTTCGAGCAGGCCGGCCTGACCATGCCGGCGGAGCCGACCTGGGACCAGGTCGCGCAGTTCGCCGACCGTCTCACCGACCGGGAGCAGGGCCGCGGCGGGATCTGCCTGCGCGGCAAGCCCGGCTGGGGCGAGGTCATGGCCCCGGTCGACGCGATGATCAACTCCTACGGCGGCCGCTGGTTCGACGAGCAGTGGAACGCCCGACTCACCTCGCCCGAGGTGCGCGAGGCGGTCAACTTCTACGTCGATCTCCTCCGCCGCGACGGCCAGGCCGGTGCCGCGGGCTCCGGCTTCTCCGAGTGCGGCAACCAGTTCAGCCAGGGCAACACCGCGATGTGGTTCGACGCCACCGTCGCCGCCGGCCTGCTGGAGAACCCGGACGAGTCCAACGTCGTCGGGAAGGTCGGCTACGCCCCGGCGCCCACCGGCGTCGACGGCCTGTCCTCGGGCTGGCTGTACTCGTGGGCGCTGGCCATCCCCCGCACCACCGCGGACAAGGGACCGGAGCAGGTCGAGGCGACCTGGAAGTTCCTGTCCTGGATGACCTCCAAGCCCTACCAGCAGATGGTCGGCGAGGAGCTCGGCTGGACCTCCGTCCCGCCCGGCGCCCGCCAGTCGACCTACCGGATCCCCGAGTACGTCGCGGCGTCGAAGGCCTACGCGCCGCAGACCATCGCCGCGATCAACGCCGCCGACCAGGACCGGCCGACCCGCGACCCCGTGCCGTACACCGGGCTGCAGTTCGTCGGGATCCCTGAGTTCCAGGACCTGGGGACCCGGGTCAGCCAGCAGATCTCCGCGGCGATCGCCGGCCAGCAGACCGCCGACGAGGCCCTCGACGAGGCCCAGAGCTACGCCGAGACCGTCGGCGAGTCCTACCAGCAGAGCGGGGGCGACCGGTGACGACCACGGAGGCACCACCGCAGGCGGCACCGGAACGGCAGACCTCGCCGGCCGCACAGCGCCGCGACGGCTGGATACGCCGGGCACCGCTGCTGCCCGCGCTGATCTTCACGATCATCATCACGAAGCTGCCGTTCCTCGTGACGATCTGGTACTCGCTGCAGTCCTGGAACCTGGTGCGCCCCGGCAGCCAGCGCTTCGTCGGGCTGGAGAACTACGCGACGGTGTTCACCGACTCGCAGTTCCGCGGGGTCGCGCTGAACTCGATCCTGCTGACCTTGGGGTCGGTGGCCATCGCGATGGTCCTCGGGCTGCTGATCGCGCTGCTGCTCAACCGCGCGTTCCTCGGTCGCGGCATCGTCCGGACGCTGATCATCACGCCGTTCCTGATCACCCCGGTCGCCGGCGCCCTGCTGTGGAAGTCGGTCCTGTTCGACCCCACCTACGGCCTGGTGAACTTCCTGCTCTCGCCGTTCGGCGCCGGGCAGACCGACTGGGTGTCCACCTTCCCGCGGGCCGCGGTGATCATCGCACTGGTGTGGCAGTGGACGCCCTTCATGATGCTGCTGATCCTGGCCGGGCTCGGCTCGCAGCCGCCGGAGGTCCTCGAGGCCGCGCGGATGGACGGTGCGACCGGGTTCGCCGTGTTCCGCGAGGTGACCCTGCCGCACCTGCAGCGCTTCATCGAGCTCGGTGTCGTACTCGGTGCGATCTACCTGGTCAACACCTTCGACACGATCTACATGATGACCCAGGGCGGGCCGGGTACGGCGTCGGCGAACCTGCCGTTCTACATCTACCAGCGGGCGTTCCTGGGCTTCGACATCGGCGAGTCCGCCGCGATGGGCGTGGTCACCGTGGTCGCGACGATCGTCGTCGCCACCCTGGCGCTGCGCCTGATCTTCCGCAGCTTCTCCGCCGCCGAGGAGGCGTGATGACCGCAGTCGCCGAACGGGCCGCCACACCCGCCACGACGCCCCGCAGGGCCTCGCGCGGAGCCGGGCCGCTGCTGAGCATGCTCGCCTGGATCGTCGGGCTCGGGTTCTTCTTCCCCGTGCTGTGGATGGTGATGACCGCCTTCAAGACCGAGGCGCAGGCCGTCACCATCCCGCCGACGGTGATCTTCACGCCCACGTTCGACAACTTCGCCGAGGTCTTCGGCGGCGGCGTCGGGCCCTACCTGCTCAACTCGCTGTTCGCGACGGTCGCCTCGACGGTCCTGGTGCTCCTGCTCGGCACCCCGGCCGCGTTCGCGCTGTCGTTGCGACCGGTGAAGAAGACCCAGGACGTGCTGTTCTTCTTCATCTCGACCAAGATGCTGCCGGTCGTCGCAGCGATCGTGCCGATCTACGTCGTCGTGAACTACCTGGGCGCGCTGGACAACGTCTGGACCCTCGTCGTGCTCTACACGGCGATGAACCTGCCGATCGCGGTCTGGATGATGCGGTCGTTCTTCCTGGAGGTCCCCAGGGAGCTCCTGGAGGCCGCGAGCATGGACGGCGCGTCGCTGTGGCGCTCGCTGCGCGAGGTCGTGCTGCCGATCATCTCGCCCGGCATGGCCGCCACGGCGCTGATCTGCATGATCTTCGCCTGGAACGAGTTCTTCTTCGCGGTGAACCTCACCGCGTCCCGGGCCGCGACCGTGCCCGTGTACCTCGTCGGGTTCATCACCTCCGAGGGCCTCTACTTCGCCAGCCTGTGCGCCGCGGCCACCGTGGCAGCGCTGCCCGTCGTCATCGCCGGCTGGATCGCGCAGAACAAGCTCGTCCAGGGCCTGTCCTTCGGGGCCGTCAAATGATCGTGTTCGTGAACAGGATGGGAGCCCGCCGTGGCTGACGTGGTGTTCGACCAGGCATCTCGGATCTACACCCCCGGGGCGAAGCCCGCCGTCGACCGGCTGGACCTGACCGTCGAGGACGGCGAGTTCGTCGTGCTCGTCGGGCCGTCCGGATCGGGCAAGTCGACGGCGCTGCGGATGCTCGCGGGCCTCGAGGAGATCGACGGCGGCTCGATCCGGATCGACGGCGAGAACATGGTCGGGGTCCCCTCGCGCGACCGCGACATCGCCATGGTGTTCCAGAACTACGCGCTCTACCCGAACAAGACCGTCGGGGAGAACATGGCGTTCCCGCTCAAGATGGCCGGGATCGACAAGGCCGAGCGTGCGGTCAAGGTCAAGGAGGCCGCCGAGATCCTCGGCCTGACCGACTACCTCGACCGCAAGCCGCGCGCGCTGTCCGGCGGCCAGCGCCAGCGCGTCGCGATGGGCCGGGCGATCGTGCGCGAGCCGCGGGTCTTCCTGATGGACGAGCCGCTGTCGAACCTCGATGCGAAGATGCGGGTGCAGACCCGCACCGAGATCGCCGCGCTGCAGCGACGGCTGGGCGTCACCGCCGTCTACGTCACCCACGACCAGGTCGAGGCCATGACGATGGGCGACCGCGTCGCGTTGCTGGCCGACGGCAAGCTGCAGCAGTTCGCCACCCCGGCCGACCTGTACGACCGGCCGCAGAACGCGTTCGTCGCCGGGTTCATCGGCTCGCCGGCGATGAACCTGTTCACCGCGCGGGTGACCGAGCGCGGGGTGACCCTGGCCGGGCGGGAGATCGCCCTGCCCCAGGACGTCCGGTCGACGATCGGGGCGCAGCGGCTCACGGAGGTGACCCTCGGCATCCGTCCCGAGCAGTGGACGGTCTCCCCCGACGGCGGCGAGGGCATCCCGGCCCGGGTCGACGTCGTCGAGGAGCTGGGATCGGACGCCTACCTCTACGGCACCCTCGCCGAGATCGCCGGAGACCTGTCGGCGACGGCCTCGCTGACCGGTTCGCGCGACGACGCCGTCGTCGTGCGGACCGCGGGACGCACCGGCGCGCGGCGCGGGGACCGGGTGGCACTGACACCCTCGACCGAGGGGCTGCACCTGTTCCACCCGGAGACCAGCGACCGGCTCTGAGCGGCTCTGCCCGGCGGCGCGAGGGGGCGCCGGGCGGGCCGGCCCGGATGCGACGCGGCAAGCGGCACGAGGGGCCGCCGGGCGGGTCAGCCCGGGTGGGAGGCGGCGAGCTGGCCGCAGGCCGCGTCGATCTCCTGGCCGCGGGTGTCGCGGACGGTGCAGGCGACGCCGGCCGCCCGGACCCGGCGCACGAACTCCTCCTCGACGGGCTTGGGCGAGGCGTCCCACTCGCTGCCGGGCGTCGGGTTCAGCGGGATCAGGTTGACGTGCACCCTCGAGGTCCCGATGTGCTGCCGCAGGACCTTCCCCAGCATGTCGGCGCGCCACGGCTGGTCGTTCACGTCACGGATCAGCGCGTACTCGATGGAGACGCGGCGGCCGGTCGTGGTGGCGTAGCGGCGGCCCGCGTCGAGGACCTCGGCGACCTTCCAGCGGTTGTTGACCGGGACGAGGGTGTCGCGCAGCTCGTCGTCCGGGCAGTGCAGCGAGATCGCCAGGGTGACCGGGATGCCCTCCTCGCGGAGCCGGTCGATCGCCGGGACCAGCCCGACGGTGGACACGGTGACCCCGCGGGCGGAGATGCCCAGCCCGTCCGGGGTGGGCTCGGTGATCCGGCGGACGGCGGCGACGACCCGCTTGTAGTTGGCGAGCGGCTCGCCCATCCCCATGAACACGACGTTCGACAACCGGGTCGGCTCGTCCAGCACGCCGTCGCGCGCCTGGGCCGCGGCGCGGCGGACCTGGTCGACGATCTCGGCGGTCGACAGGTTGCGCTGCAGACCGCCCTGGCCGGTCGCGCAGAACGGACACGCCATCCCGCAGCCCGCCTGGCTGGAGATGCAGACCGTCGCCCGGTCCGGGTAGCGCATCAGGACGCTCTCGGCGAGCACGCCGTCGTGGCCGCGCCACAGCGTCTTGCGAGTGGCGCCGCCGTCGCACGCCTTCTCGGTCAACGGCGTGACCAGCGGCGGGAGCAGCGGGCGCAGCTTCTCCCGGACATCACCGCCGAGGTCGCTCATGGCGTCGAGGTCGTCGGTGAGACGACCGAACCAGTGGCGGGCCAACTGGTCGAGGCGGAACCGCGGTACGCCGAGCTCCTGCGCGACGGCGGCACGGTCGGCCGGGTCGAGGTCGGCGAGGTGGCGGGGCGGAGTACCGTGGCGGGGTGCGTCGAAGACGAGCGGGAGGCTGGACATGGCACCCACCAGTGTGCCAGCCCGGTCGCGGGTCAGCGGATCCCGGGGATCCGCACGTTGAAGCGCCGGGACAGGTCCTCCAGGATCCCGAGCCTGCGCGCGGCTGCGACCCACAGCACGATCCCGGCGCAGAGACCGGTCACCGGCACCGCGGACCCGGTCCCCTGCCCCTGGTAGGTCAGGGCCAGGAAGGCGCCGAACGCGGCGATGAGCAGGACCAGGCCGCCGGTCGCGACGAGGCTGCGCTCCTCCAGCACGGTGGACGCCTGGATCAGCAGCACTCCGACGAGCGCGGCGGACAGGGGGGTGGACAGCTCGCCGTAGCCGACCAGGGACAGCAGCAACGGCAGCAGCACGACCCCCGCGACGCCGATCACGATCAGCCGCTGCATCCGGCGCTTGCGCTCGGGGTGCAGGGTCACCGCCATCGCGGCGTTGCGCCGGCGCACGATCCACAGGTACGCGGTCAGGAAGATCCCGAGCGCGACGAGGACGGTGGCGAACCCGTTCCCGAGGCCACCCGCGCCGACCGCCCAGGCGAGCAGTCCCAGGACGATCTCCAGACTCGGCACGGGAACGCCCAGCGACGGCTGGCGCATCGTGTACGGCATGCACCCACGGTAGCGAGAGCGGCCCGGGACACGGCGCGGGTGTGGCGGAACGGCACACCCGTCCTCCCCCGAACCGGACATCATGGGAGGCTCGTCACGTGCCCGGGTCCCCGAACCCCCGGGCCGCCACCACCACACCGCCGGGCCCCGCCCGGCCTCCCCCCAGGAGAGCCATGACCCTCCCCACGACGTCCTCCACCGACCCCGAGCCCGCCCCGCGCACCGGAGGTCCCGCCCTCGGTCGCCGCGCGATGATCGCCGGCGCCGGCGTGGCCGCGATCGGCGCGGTCGCCGCCTGCGGTGGCGGCAGCGGTGCCACCACCGACAACGGTGGCCAGGCCCAGAGCGGGGACGCCCCGCAGGGCTCCCCCGGCACCGTCCTCGGCCCGGCGTCCGCGGTGCCGGTCGGCGGCGGCGCGATCTTCGCCGACGCCCAGGTCGTCGTCACCCAGCCGCAGCAGGGGACCTTCACCGGGCTGTCCGCGATCTGCCCGCACCAGGGCTGCGCCGTCAGCCAGATCACCGACGGGCAGATCGTCTGCCCGTGCCACAACAGCCGTTTCTCCCTCGACGGCGCCGTCCTCGACGGACCGGCCCAGCGGCCGCTCGACCCGCGGCAGGTCACCGTCGCGGACGGGTCGATCACCCTGTCCTGAGCCCGCTCCCGGCGCCGCGGCTCAGGACGGCAGCACGAGGCCGTCCGCGCGGCGCCAGGTGTGGAGCCGGTAGCCCACGCGCACGGTGCGGTCGGCGACGTCGTCGATCGCCCGGCGCGCGGTGCGCGGGGAGAACTCGATGCGCAGGACCTCCTCCAGGTCCGCGCGGGAGTCGAACCGCCAGGTCGAGGTGACCCGGCGCAGCGCGAAACCGTGGGCGGCGAAGAACCGGTCGACCGCGGGCGCGTCGTAGCGCGGCAGGTCCGCGCGCAGCCACGTCCCGTAGGGCCGCGCCGTGAAGTCCAGGTCGACGACGGCGAGCACCCCGCCCGGGCGGAGCACCCGCTCGGCCTCGGCGAGCCCCGGCTCGCAGCCCGGCCCGAAGAAGTACGCGGTGCGGGCGTGGACCAGGTCGGCACTCGCGTCCGGCAGCGGGAGCCGCTCGGCGCCCGCGGTGTGCAGGGTGATGCGGGGGTCGTCGGCGACGCGCCGACGTGCCCGCTCGACCAGCGGAGGGTGCGGCTCGACACCGGTGACGGTGGCGGCCCGTTCGGCGAAGCGCGGCAGGTGGAAGCCGTCGCCGCACCCGACGTCGACGACGTCGGCGCCCGCCCAGCCCCCGGTCTCGGCCCACAGCGCCGCCCAGAGCTCGCCGTCGGCGTCCTGGGCGCGGTTCTCGGTCTCATAGACCTCGGGCCAGTTCCAGATGTTCGGGCTGGGGATGGCCGGGCCGGGCTTCGGCTGTCCGCCGAACCCCTGGTAGGTGCGCCTCACGCGATCGGGACGACGATCCCGAGGATCGCCCAGGCGACGAACGCGGCCGGCAGCAGCGAGTCCAGACGGTCCATCAGACCGCCGTGCCCGGGCAGCAGGTTGCCCATGTCCTTGACCCCGATGTCGCGCTTCACCAGCGACTCGACGAGGTCACCCAGGGTGGCCGTCGCGACGAGCAGCGCGCCGACCAGCGGCCCCCAGTACCAGGGCGCGTCGAGCAGCAGCCCCATGCAGAGCGAGCCCACTGCCATGCCGGCGATCAGCGAGCCCGCGAAGCCCTCCCAGGACTTCTTCGGGCTGATCGTGGGGGCCATCGGGTGCTGGCCCGCGACGACGCCCGCGGCGTACCCGCCGACGTCGGAGGCGACCACGCAGAGCAGGAAGGTCAGGACCCGGCCCACGCCGTCCGGGGCTACGGTCAGCTGGACGGCGAAGGCCACGAGCAGCGGCACGTAGACGGCGACGAACAGCGAGGCGCTGATGTCGCGCACGAAGTGCGCCGCCCCGCTCCGCATCCGCCACAGCAGGCAGCCCAGCACCGTGGCGGTGACGGCGATCGCGGCGCCGTGCAGGCCGAACGGCCAGGACAACCAGACGACGGCCTGGCCGCCGACCAGCAGCACCGGCAGCGACACGCGGATGTCGGCGCCCCGGCGCAGCGCGCCCGCGAGCTCCCAGGTCCCGACCGCGGTGACGCAGGCGAGCACGAGGACGAAGCCCTGACGATGGATCAGGAGGCTCAGCAGGATGACGACGCCGAGCCCGATGCCGACCGCGATCGCCGCGACGAGGTTGCGACCCAGCCGGGACCGCTTGTACCCCTTCTGTCCCCGGACGGGCTTCGGCACGTCCGGGGTCGCCGACACGCCGGCGGGCCCGTCACCGGGGAGGTCGGAGGTCACGGGGACGGCGGCGTCGGAGGAGGAGGGCACCGGGCTCAGACCTCGAGGAGCTCGGATTCCTTGTTCTTGACCAGCTCGTCGATCTGCGCGACGTAGCGGTCCGTGACGCCCTGCAGTTCCTTCTCGGCGCGGGCGACCTCGTCCTCGCCGGCCTCGCCGTCACGCTGGATGCGGTGCAGCTCGTCCATCGCCTTGCGGCGCAGGCCACGGAGCACGACACGCGCGTCCTCGCCCTTGCCACGGGCGACCTTGACCATGTCCCGGCGCCGCTCCTCGGAGAGCTGCGGGATGATCACTCGGATGATCTGCCCGTCGTTCGACGGGTTGACGCCGAGGTCCGAGTCGGCGATCGCCTTCTCGAGCTGCTTGAGCTGGCTGGCGTCGTAGGGCTTGATGACCGCCATCCGCGCCTCGGGGATCGACACCGAGGCGAGCTGGTTCAGCGGGGTCCACGCGCCGTAGTAGTCCACGACGATCCTGGAGAACATGTTCGGAGTGGCCCGGCCGGTACGCACCGACGCCAGGTCGTCACGGGCGACCGTGACGGCCTTCTCCATCTTCTCCTCGACGTCGAAGAGGGTTTCCTCGATCACGCTTGCATCCCCCGGCCTGGTCGTACTCGCTGGCTGTCACGATCCTCTCACCCTCCGCCCGGGCGGTGCGCGGAGCACCACCCGGGTGGGGGCGGGGAGGATCAGTTCTGGCCGACCTCGAAACGGACGAAGTCGTTGATGGTCAGACCCGCCTCGTCGGCGACGGCCTTGACCGACTTCTTCGGGTCGACCACGGAGGCCTGCTCCAGGAGCACGACGTCCTTGTAGTAGCCGTTGACCCGGCCCTCGACGATGCGGGGGAGGACCTGCTCGGGCTTGCCCTCCTCGCGGGCGGTCGCCTCCGCGATCTTCTTCTCGTTCTCGACGATCTCGGCGGGGACCTGCTCACGGGTCAGGTACTCCGGCCGGGCCGCCGCGACCTGCATCGCGAGACCGCGGGCGGCCTCGGCGTCGTCGCCCTCGTAGGCGAGCAGGACGCCGATCTGCGGGGGCAGGTCGGTGGCGCGCTTGTGCAGGTAGACGGCGGCCTGGCCGTCGACCCGGGCGTAGCGCTTCAGCTCGAACTTCTCGCCGATGCGGGCGGACAGGGCCTGCACGGCCTCGCCCACGGTGCCGTCGTCGAGCTTGGTCTCGAGCAGCGCGTCGAGGTCGGCCGGCTTCTCGGCGACCGCGGCGGCCAGGATCTTCTCGGCCAGCGCGATGAAGTCGTCGGACTTGGCGACGAAGTCGGTCTCGCAGTCCAGCTCGACCAGGGTGCCGCCGTCGGCGACGACCAGGCCGTTGGCGGTGGCGCGCTCGGCGCGCTTGCCCACGTCCTTCGCGCCCTTGATGCGGAGGAGCTCGACGGCCTTGTCGAAGTCGCCCTCGGACTCCTCGAGCGCCTTCTTGCAGTCCATCATCCCGGAGCCGGTGAGCTCACGGAGCCGCTTGACGTCGGCGGCGGTGTAGTTCGCCATCGGGTGTCTCTCGTCCTCTGGGTCGTGACGGGAATGGGTCACCGGGTCGCACCGGGCGGGCCCACGGAAGCGGGCCCGCCCGGTGCGCGTACTCAGTTCTGGGTGCCGTTGCTGGTCGACGCCGGGGCGGTCGCAGCGGCCGCACCGTCGCCACCGGCGGCGGAGAGGCTGGCACCGTCGGAGCCGACCTCGTTGCCCGCCAGGACGTCCTGCTCCCACTCGGCGAGCGGCTGCTCGGCGGCGGCCTCGCCACCCTCGCCACGGCGCTGGCCACGGGAGACCAGACCGTCGGCGGCGGCCTTGGCGATGACCTTGGTCAGCAGCGCGGCCGAGCGGATCGCGTCGTCGTTGCCCGGGATCGGGAAGTCGACCTCGTCCGGGTCGCAGTTCGTGTCCAGGATGGAGACGACCGGGATCTTGAGCTTCCGGGCCTCGCCGACGGCGATGTGCTCCTTCTTGGTGTCCACGATCCAGACGGCGGACGGGACCTTGGACATGTCGCGAATACCGCCGAGGGTCTTCTCGAGCTTGTCCTTCTCGCGGGTCAGCGTGAGGATCTCGCGCTTCGAGCGGCCCTCGAAGCCACCGTTCTGCTCCATCGCCTCGAGCTCCTTGAGGCGCTGCAGGCGACGGTGGACGGTCTGGAAGTTCGTGAGCATGCCACCCAGCCAGCGCTGGTTGACGTACGGCATGTTGACCCGGGCCGCCTCCTCGGCGATGACCTCCTGGGCCTGCTTCTTGGTACCGACGAACATGATCGTCCCGCCGTGCGCGACGGTCTCGCGCACGAACTCGTAGGCGCGGTCGATGTACGACAGAGTCTGCTGGAGGTCGATGATGTAGATGCCGTTGCGCTCGGTGAGGATGTAGCGCTTCATCTTCGGGTTCCAGCGACGGGTCTGGTGCCCGAAGTGCACGCCGCTGTCGAGCAGCTGCTTCATGGTGACGACGGCCATCGGCTGCGTTCACCTCTCGGTCGGGCGCGGCGGGTGCCGCGCAGGCGGTTCGTGGGCCCACCGGTCGGTGGACCACCCTGGCGCCCGCGGCGGAGCCGGACCCGCTCCCCCTGGCCACACGTGAGCGTGACATCGGGATCGCAGGACCGCCCGGCCTCCGCTCCCGACGCCGTACCCTGGGGGAACGGCGCGACGGGCGAGCGGGCGCGCGAAGTCACCACGACGGACGTGGTGCGGGATCCAGTGTACGCCGGGGCCTCCGGGCCGATCGCGGCGGAGCCCGGTTCCGACGGTGGCTGTCCACAACCGGCCGGTACGTCCACAGGACGGCGGTCCACCCCGGCGACGAGCAGTCGCCGCCGCAGGCTGGACGGGTGCCTCTGCCCGTCCCGTCCGCTCCCCCGCTCGACGACCTGCCCCGGAGCCCGCGCCCCGTGTCCCGCCCGCCGGGCTGGCGGGCCGGGCTGCGGGCGGGGACGGTGCTGCTCGCCGTGGTGGTGATCGGTGTCGCGCTCGTGCCGCCGGGGGCGGCGGTCGCCGCGCCTGCGTCCGCGGCGCCCGCGTCCGTCGAACCCGCGCCCGTCGAACCCGCTCCGGGCGGACCCCCGGACGGGGTCGGCCCCGCGCCCGCATCGCCGCGGCCACCCGGGGCGGGGATACCGGCACCGGGGGCGGACTACGCGTGGCCCCTGCTCCCGCCCCCGGCGGTCACGGCGGTGTTCCGCAAGCCCGCGTTCCGCTACGGCCGCGGGCACCGCGGCGCCGACCTCGCCGGTTCCCCCGGACAGGCGGTGCTCGTCGCGCGGGAGGGAGTCGTGGTGTTCGCCGGCCGGATCGCAGGGCGCGGCGTCGTCTCGGTCGACCACCCCGACGGGTTGCGGAGCACCTACGAGCCGGTGACCGCCGGCGTCGTGGCGGGGGCGCGGCTCGCCGGGGGCGACCCGGTGGGGACGCTGGAACCCGGGCACACCGGGTGCCCGGTCGCGGCCTGCCTGCACTGGGGGGTGCGACGGGAGCGGCTCGACCACCTCGACCCGCTGGTGCTGCTGCGCCCTCCCCGGGTGCGGCTGCTGCCCTGGGACGGGGCACCCGAGCCCACGGAGGACGCTCCGGCGGAGCTCAGCCCGCCAGCGCCGGCTCCAACGAGGCCCGCAGGCGGGTGATCGTCCGGGCGTGGAGCTGACAGACCCGGGACTCGGTGACCCCGAGGATCCCGCCGATCTCGGCGAGTGTCCGGTTCTCGACGTAGTAGAGGTGCACGACCAGCCGGTCCCGCACCCCCAGCAGGCCGATCGCGGCACGCAGCTCCGCCCCGGTCTCCCGCCGGACCGCCGCGGTCACCGGGTCCACCGAGTCGTCGGCCGCGAGCGTGGACAGCGGCGAGCCCGCGGGACCGCCCGCACCGAGGTCCTCGGCGCTGACCAGGTACATCGGCCGCCGGGCCTGACGGAGCTCGCGCACCGCGACACCCAGCTCCGCGGCGAGCTCCCCGTCGGTCGCGGGGCGCCCGGCCCGGAGCTGCACCGCCTCGCGGGCCCGCTCGACCTCGCGGCTGCGCGCCCGCACGGTGCGGGGTACCCAGTCCTGGGCGCGCAGCTCGTCGAGCATGGCCCCCCGGACGCGCTGGGCCGCATAGGCCTCGAAGCGGATCCTGCGTGCGGGGTCGAACCGGTCGACGGCCTCCATCAGGCCGAACGTCCCGGACTGGAGCAGGTCGGCCAGCTCTATCGACGACGGCAGCCGCACCGCCAGCTTCGTGCCCACGCCGCGCACCAGCGGGGCGTGGTGCTCGACCAGGCGTCGCCGAGCGGCGGGGGCGCGGGTGGCGAGGAACTCGCGCCACAGCGGCACGACCGCCGGCTCGACGGTCTCGTTCAGGTGACCTCGGACGCCGTCGGGCGTGTCGCGGGGCGACCGGCCCGTCGACGGGACCAGCGCGATGCACCCCGGTGCCACGTCCGCCGGCGGTTGCCCGGAGGTGGCGTCGAGAGGACCGCGACGCGGGGACCCGGGTGGGTCGGGGACCGCTCCGAGGACGGCCGCGCGGGGTGTGTCGGCCCCCGCAGCCACCCGGTCGAGGGCCGTGGCCAGGGCGGCGGGGAACGCGTCGGGCCGGCGCGGTGTCGTCGGGGACACCTCACGCCCGAGGGTGCGCCTGGTCATGAACCACCTTCAACCGGTCGACGGTCACGTGCGTGTAGAGCTGCGTGGTCGACAGCGTAGCGTGACCGAGTAACTCCTGTACGTAACGAAGGTCGGCTCCGCCCTCGAGCAGATGGGTCGCCGCGGCGTGTCGCAGACCGTGCGGCCCGACGTCGGGGACGCCCGATACCGCCCGGATCGCGCGGTGCACGACGGTCCGGGCTACGCGCGGGTCCAGCCGCCCTCCCCGCACGCCCAGCAGCAGTGCCGGCGGCGACGACGGGGTCGCCAGCGCCGGTCGGCCGTGGTCGAGCCAGCGGCGCAGGGCGCGCGCGGCGGGGACCCCGAACACCACGGTCCGTTCCCGGTCGCCCTTGCCCCGGACCCGCAACGTACGGGCGGACTCGTCGACCGCACCGACGTCGAGTCCGCACAGCTCGGCGACCCGGATCCCGGTCGCGTAGAGGAGTTCGAGGACCAGCAGGTCGCGCAGGGCCTCCGGGGCGTCCTCCGCCGCACCCGAGGTCACCGCGTCCAGCACCGCCGCGGTCTCGGCCGCGGCGGGTACCTCCGGCAGGACGGTGCCCGCGCGCGGTGACCCGAGCCGGGCCGCCGGGTCGTGGTCGAGCCGCCCGGTGCGCACCGCCCAGGCGCAGAACGTGCGGGCCGCGGCGGTGCGCCGCGCGACGGTGGCCCGCCCGGCGCCGGCGGCGTGCGTCGCGCCGAGCCGCCGACGCAGGTGGTCCAGGTCGAGCGCGCCGAGGCCGGGGAGACCACGGAGCAGGTCGGTGAGGTCCGAGCGGTAGCCGCGGACGGTGTGCGGCGAGCGGTTCCGCTCGAGGCGCAGGTGCCCGGTGAACTCATCGATCGCGGTGGCGACGTCCGGCGCGAGCCCGTCACCGGCGGCGGTCGGGTCCCCTGCGGCACAAGCGCCCGCCCGGTCCGCGGCCGGGCCGTCGGCGTCGGGCCGGGCCCGGTCGTCCGGACACGCGGCCGCGTCGGGGCCCGGCTCGGCCGCGGGACCGGAGGACTCTGTGCGCGCCATGCCCGGACGGTCCGCCGCCGAGGGCCGCCGGTCAAGGACCCGCCCGGCGTGCCGGGCGCTGCCACAGGCCCTGGTGGTACTCGGCGAGCCCACGGTCCTCCAGCTCGGTCAGCGCCGCGCGCAGCTCGTCGGGGCCGACGCCCGCGGCCTCGCCGATCCGTCCCGGCGGCCACGCGGCCCGGGCGGGCAGCGCGTCGTGGACCGCGAGCACCCGCGGGTCGAGCCCGTCGGTCGGGCGGGACTCTCCCTGCGGGGGCAGGGCGAGATCCACGCCCAGCCGGCCGACGACCTCCAGGACGTCCTCGGGCCGCCCGACGAGGCCCGCCTGGTGCGAGCGGACCAGCTCGTGGCAGCCGACCGACATCCCCGACGTGACCGGGCCCGGCACCGCCATCAGCGGGCGCCCGAGCGCGGTCGCGTCGGCAGCGGTCCGTTTCGTCCCGCTGCGCGCCCCGGCCTCGACGACGAGGGTCCCGACACCGAGTGCGGCCAGCAGCCGGTTGCGGACCAGGAACCGCAGCCGCCCGGGGATCGTGCCGGGCGGGTACTCGGTGAGCACCAGTCCGGTCGCGGCGATCCGTTCCAGGAGACCGGTGTGCGCGGCCGGGTAGACCCGGTCCGGGCCACAGGCCAGGACCGCGACCGTCGCACCGTCGACGGCGAGGGCCCCCCGGTGCGCGGCCGCGTCGATGCCGAACGCGGCGCCGGACAGGACCGCGACGCCGCGCCGGGCCAGCGTCGCGGAGAAGTCCGCGGCCACGCCCAACCCGTACGGGGTCGCGGCACGCGAGCCGACGACGGTGACCGACCGGTCGGCGAGCGTCGCGATCTCCCCCGGCCCACGGGCCCACAACGCGATCGGGGGCGCGAGGTCGGCCCGCGGGGCCTCGGCGAACGACCGGAACGGCCACGACGGCCATCCCGGGTCCTCCGGCACGAGCAGGCGCGCTCCGGCGTGGGCGGCCGCTTCCAGGTCGGCCTCGGACCGGTCGGTGCCCCGCCGGGCCGCGGCGGCGCGCAGCAGCTCCTCGGGGACCGCGCCGCGACGCAGCCGGTCGGCCGCCTCGACCGGCCCGTACCGGTCGACCAGCGCGACGAGGTGCCGGTTCGGGGGTTCGACGCAGCGCATCAGGTAGGCGCGGGCGCGCAGGACCTCCTCGGGCACCCTGCCGACGCCCTGGCCGATGTCGGCGCCCCGGGCGATGTCGGTGCCCGTGCGGGCGGCCGGGCCCGGGGCGCTCACGCGGCACCCCGCTCGCGGAAGTACAGCGCCGCGTCGACCAGACCGCGGTCGGGCCGGTCGGCCCCGGCGAGGTCGCTGAGCGTCCACGCGACCCGTAGCGCGCGGTCCGCGCCGCGGGCGCTGAGGTCACCGGCGCGCAACCGGGCCTCCAGCGGTGCGATCACGCGGGCTGGCAACGGGAAACGGGTCCGCAGAGCGGGGCCCGGCACCTCGGCGTTGCACCGCCACCCGTGCTCCGACCACCGTGCGACGGCGGCGGCACGCGCGTCGAGCACCCGGCGGCGGACGGTCGCGGTGTCCTCGCCCCGCTGCTCCGTCACCCGCAGCGCGGTAACCGGCTCCATCGCCACCCGCAGGTCGACCCGGTCGAGCAGCGGACCGGACAGCCGGGACAGGTAGCGGCGACGGACGTCGGGGCGGCAGGTGCAGTCACGGTCGATCGGCGGGGCGCACGGGCACGGGTTCGCCGCGAGGACGAGCTGGAAACGGGCCGGATAGCGCACGGTGCCGTCGGCGCGGGACAGCCGGACCTCGCCCTCCTCCAGCGGGGTGCGCAGCCCGTCGAGGACCGAGGCGGGCCAGTGCGGGCACTCGTCGAGGAACAGCACCCCGCGGTGGGCGAGCGAGACCGCACCGGGCCGGGCGACGCCGCTTCCCCCGCCGAGCAGCGCCGCGGTCGACGCCGAGTGGTGCGGCGCGACGAACGGCGCGCACGTGCTGAGCGCCCCGGTGTCGCCGAGCCGCCCGGCCACCGAGCGGATCGCGGCGAGCTGCAGCGCCTCGGAGCGGTCGAGCTCGGGCAGCAACCCCACCACCCGCTGGGCGAGCATCGTCTTGCCGGTGCCGGGCGGGCCGACCATCAGCAGGTGGTGCCCGCCCGCGGCGGCGATCTCCAGGGCGCGCCGGGCATCGTGCTGGCCGAGCACGTCGGCCAGCTCGGGGGCCACGGCGGCCGGGGCCTCCTCCGGTCCGCCGTCGTGCCGGTGCAGCAGCCGGTTGCCCGCCGCCCAGTCCAGGACGTCGCCGAGGCTGTCGGCGCCGAACGCCTCGATGCCGTCGACCAGCGCGGCCTCGGCGAGCGTGGCGCGGGGCACGACGGCGCGGACCATCCCGGCGTCCCGCGCGGCGAGCAGGCAGGGCAGCACGCCGCGCACCGGGCGCAGCCTGCCGTCGAGAGCGAGCTCGCCGAGCAGCACGGTGCCGCGCAGCCGGTCGGGCGGCACCACGTCCGCGGCGACCAGGACGCCGAGCGCCAGTGCGAGATCGAAGCGGCTGCCGGTCTTGCGCAGCGTCGCCGGGGAGAGGGCGAGCACGATCCGCTCGTTGGGCCAGGTGCGGCCGGAGTGCACGATCGCGGACCGCACCCGGTCCTTGGACTCGTTGAGCGCGGCGTCGGGCAGGCCGACGAGGTGCACGCCGGGCATCCCACCGCCGATGACCGCCTCGATCTCGACGGGGACGCCGTCGACGCCGTGCAGCGCGACCGACCAGATGCGTGCCGGGGGCCGCATCAGAACGCCGCCGGGTAGTGGGTGAGGGTGACCGGCAGGCCGGGTCGGATCAGGACCGCCACGACGTCGAACCTGATCTCGACCCAGCTGACCCGGTGGGCGGCCATGAACGCCTTGGCCAGCATCCGGATCCGGCGTGTCTTGCGGGGGGTCACCGCCTCGGCGGGCTCGCCGTAGCGGAGACCGGAACGGGTCTTGACCTCGCAGAACACCAGCCGTCGCTCCGGGTCGACCGCGACGATGTCGATCTCGCCGTGCGTGCACCGCCAGTTGCGGCTGAGCACGACCATCCCGTGTGCCCGCTCGAGGTACTCGGCGGCGGTGTCCTCACCGCGGCGCCCGAGCTCGTCCTTCGCTGCCATGGGTCCACGATCGGGCCGGGTGGGCCCGTCGCGGGGGTGGATCGGCCGGCTGTGGACGGATCCGACGGTTGTGGATGGGCACCGTCGGCCGCGCGGCCGGGACGGCGGAACCGTCGGTGGGGTCTGCTACCCGGCTCAGCCCGGGAACTGGTCGTCGTCGGGCAGCCGCAGGTCCGGGGTGTCGAGCTCCTCGATGTTGACGTCCTTGAACGTCACGACCCGCACGTTCTTGACGAACCGCGCCGGGCGGTACATGTCCCACACCCACGCGTCGGACATGCGCACCTCGAAGTAGACCTCGCCGTCGGCGTTGCGCGGGGCGACGTCGACGGAGTTGGCCAGGTAGAACCGGCGCTCCGTCTCCACGACGTAGGAGAACTGGGCGACGATGTCGCGGTACTCCTTGTAGAGCGTGAGCTCCATCTCGGTCTCGTACTTCTCGAGATCCTCGGCGCTCACCGGCCCGCTCCTCCTGTGACGATCTCCAACGGCTCCCACGCCCCGACCGTGTCCCCCGGGTCTCCGGGGTCGGGTTCCTGCTCGGGGAGCGCCCCATTGTGGACCAGCCCCGCCGGGGCCTCGCGCCCGGCCACCGCCGCGACGTTCGCGAAGGAGAACCGGTGCTCCGGACAGGGCCCGTGTGCGCGCAGCGCGGCCTCGTGGTCCGGGGTGTTGTAGCCCTTGTGCACGGCGAAGCCGTAGCGGTCGTGCTCGGCGTCGAGCGCGGTCATGATGCGGTCCCGGGTCACCTTGGCCAGCACCGACGCCGCCGCGATGCAGGCCGCCACCCGGTCCCCCTTCGGCACCGCGAGGGCCGGGCTCCCGAAGCCGCGGACCGGGAAGCCGTCGGTCAAGACGTAGCCGGGCGTGACCGCGGTCAGCGCGGCCACCGCGCGGCGCATGCCCTCGATGTTGGCGACGTGCACCCCGCGACGATCGACCTCCGACGCCGGGATCACGACGACGGCGTGGTCCAGCGCACGGGCCCGGATGCGGTCGTACCAGTGGTCACGGGCGGCCGGGGGCAGCAGCTTCGAGTCGGTCAGCCCGGCGAGGGCCTTCGCGTCCGCGGGCCGCAGCACCGCCGCGGCGACGACCAGCGGTCCGGCGCTGGCACCGCGACCGGCCTCGTCGACGCCGGCGACCGGGCCGAGCCCGTGGCGTTGCAGGACGGTCTGCAGGGTCCAGGTGCCGCCGTCGCGGACGACGGCACGCGGCGGACGCAGCCCGTCGGGCAGCACCCGTACGGGGCGGCGGCGGGCACGCGGCCGTCCGGCGGTACTGGCGCGGGTGGGCGGAACCGGCACGGTGCTCCCGGTCAGGTTCTCCGGCGCCACCCGTGCGGGGGGGCGCGTCGCGGGCAGGAACCGCTCGGCCTCGGCGCGGGCGAGCAGGGCCCGTCGGCGGCCGGACGCGAGCGGCAGTGTCCCCATGATGCCCAGTGCCAGCGGCAGACCGTCGGGCAGCCCCGGCAGCCCGGCCGCGTCGGCCGTGGTCTGCGGGTCGACCGCACTGACCCAGCCGAACCGGTCGAAGGGCAGCACGATCAGCCGGACCTTGCCGATGATGTTGGACTCGGGGATGGGGCCGTGCCCCGCCGCCCGGGAGTCCGCGGAGTTGTTCCGCGAGTCGCCCATCATCCAGTACTGGCCCTCGGGGACGGTGATCGGGCCGAACGGGATCTGCCGGGCCGGCCCCGCCTCGGGCAGGTAGTAGATGTAGGGCTCCGTCAGCGGCTGCCCGTCGACGACGACCTGGTTGAGCGCGTCGCAGCAGGAGACGGTCTGGCCCCCCACGGCGATGACCCGCTTGACGAAGTCCTTCTCGTCCGGCGGGGCGATCCCGACCAGCGAGCCGAGCGTCTGCATGCCCTTGACCAGCGGGTTCTCGCTGCCCTCGCCGCTGTAGGTCTCGCTGGCCCAGCCGTCGGTGCCGCGGAAGACCACGATGTCGCCCGGGCTGATGTCGGTGAAGTTGTAGGTGACCTTGTCGACGAGCACCCGGTCGTTGTTGCAGCCGGTGCAGCCGTGCAGCGTCGTCTCCATCGAGCCCGACGGGATGACGTAGACCTTCGCGAGGAAGGTCTGGATGAGGACCGTCAGCAGGATGGCGACCCCGGCCAGGAGCAGGATCTCCTTCCAGAACGCCGTCTTGGGCTTCTCCTCGCCCGCGGCGGCCGCGGCGGAACCCCGCACGGTGAGCGCGGCGATCCGGCCGCCGATGCCGACGGGGCGGTTGCGGCGTGCGGCGCGTCCACCCGTGGCGCGCTCCGGCTCGTCCGTCCCGTCCTCCGGCTCGGCGGGAATCCCGTCGGGGTTCTCGTCGGGGTCCTCGGACGGTTCCGGCGACGCGGCCGCCGGACGGCGGCGGGGGGGCCGCGGCGGCGCATCGGAACCGGGGTGCGGGACGGCGGCGGTCTCGGGGTCGGCGCCGGGGTCGACGTCGTCGCCGGCCGGGGCCGCGGCGGCGCGGGTACGCCGCGGGTCGGCGTCGGTCGGCACCCGGCGGCGCGTGGTCGCGTCGGCGTCGACCGGCGGCGGGACGGCGCCGTCGGCGAGCGGCCCGGCGGGCCGGCGACCGGCGCGCGGAGCGGACCGCTCGGGACCGCCGAACGCACCGGTGCCGTCCGGCTGACCGGGGGCCGCTCCGTCGGGGCGCTGGTACGGGTGGGCACCGTTGGTGTACTCGCCGGACGGGCCGCGCAGCGGCGGGCGGCCGGCCCCACGACCACGCGGGTCGGGGCGGCCGTACCCGTCGGGCGCGTGGCCCTCGGGGGAACGGCCGTCCGGCCGGCCGTTGCGACGAGGTGCCTCGGGGCCCCGGACGGGCGGGACGGCGTTCGCGTCGAACCCGGCAGCACGGCTCGGGTCGAACCCCGCGGCGCGGTTCGGGTCGAACCCGGCGGCGCTGTTCGGGTCGTACCCGGCGGCGCGGTTCGGGTCGAACCCGGCGGCGCGGTTCGGGTCGTACCCGGCGGCGCGACGACCGGGCCCGCCGTCGGGGAGGGGCTGGTCGGGAGCCGGCCGGATGCCGTGGCGGCCGGCGCCCTCGGGGCGTCCGGCCGGCGGTGCCGGGTACCGGGGGTCCGGGTCGTGCTCCGGGCGACCGCCGGGCGGTGGCCACGACCTGCCGTTCGGTGCGGCGCCGGCCTCGGGGCCGTCGGGCCGGTTCAGCCGGGCCGCGTAGCGGGCCCGCAGCGTGTCCGGACCCTCGGTGGCCGGGGCGGGCCGGTCCCCGGGGGCCGGGGCGACCGCGTCGACGCCGTGCCGACCGGAGCGCCCGGCGGCGAGCTCGTCGAACCCGTTGCGGTAGCGACGTCCACGGGGGCCTGCGCCGTCGGCGCCGTCCTCCGGGCCCGTGTGCCGGGTACGGACCCCGCGCGGTGCGCCCTCGGGCTCACCGTCCGCGGAGCCGTCCCGGACGGGCACCCCGTGCTGCAACGCGGTGCCGAGCAGCCACTGCTGCTCGGCACCGCCCGGTTCACCACCGGTCTGCGGCGGGTCCTCGGGGGCCCGCCGCCGACCGGGGTGCTCGGGGACATCGCTGCCGCGATACCGCCGGGGGCGGGCCCGGCGGTCGTCGGGGAGCTCGGGGAAGGCCACGCTTCGAGATTACGTCACCGGTCCGTCACGACTGGGTGACGGTCAGGACGCGGTGGTCTCCCGGCGCTCCTTGATCTTCGCGGCCTTGCCGCGGAGGTCGCGGAGGTAGTACAGCTTCGCCCGGCGGACGTCACCGCGGGTGGCGACCTCGATCTTCTCGATGTTCGGCGTGTGCACCGGGAAGGTGCGCTCGACGCCGACGCCGAACGAGATCTTGCGCACGGTGAAGGTCTCGCGGGCACCCGAGCCGTGGCGACGGATGACGACGCCCTGGAAGATCTGGGTACGGGTGCGGTTGCCCTCGATGACCTTCACGTGCACCTTGAGGGTGTCCCCGGGGCGGAAGTTCGGGATGTCGGAGCGCAGGGTCTCCGCGTCCAGTGCGTCCAGGGTGTTCATGTCGACGGTCCGTCCTCGTGTGTCGTTCGTGCGGGTCGTGCGGTGCCGGTCCCGGGTCGATCCGGGATCGCGCCCGGGCCACGGGGCGGTCGTGCCGTACTGGCGACGACGCTCCTCACGTGGCGGGCTCGGTACGGCCGGCACCACCGGCGGGACCGGGGGGCACACGTGACCGTCACCGGGCGCCACACGCGGCGCTGGCAACCCGTCCATAGTGCCAGACGGGCAGATCGCCCCGGACACCCGGTGGTCCGGGGCCTCCGGGAACGGCTCCGCGGGGCCGGTCGCACCGGACGCACCGGGCACCGCCGGTCGCCGGTGGGGGCCCGCCGGGCGACGGCCGGAGGGTCCCCCGCACGGCCCTGGGCCGGCCCCGCGGTGCCGGGCCGAGGACGCGACCGGCGGGAACGCTCAGCCGGTGGGGCCGTCGGCGTCGTCGTCGGGGCGCCCGGCGGCGAGCACCGCGCGGTCGGCGGCGTCCAGGGCGTCCGGTCCGAGCGCGTCGAGCAGGTCGGGGCGCCGGTCCCGGGTCCGTTCCAGGGCCCGGTCGCGACGCCAGCGGGCGATCGCGGCGTGGTTCCCGCCGCGGAGCACCTCCGGCACGGCCAGCCCCCGCCACACCTCGGGACGGGTGTAGGACGGGCCTTCGAGCAACCCGTCGGAGAAGGAGTCCTCGGCGGCCGAGCGCGGGTTGCCCAGCACGCCGGGCAGCAGCCGGGCGACGGCCTCGACCATCACCAACACCGCGACCTCCCCGCCGACGAGCACGTAGTCCCCGATCGAGACCTCGTCGACGGTGATGCCGCGGGCCCGGGCGTCGAGCAGCACGCGCTCGTCGATGCCCTCGTAGCGGCCGCAGGCGAACACCAGCCGCTCCTCGGCGGTCCAGGCGTGCGCGGTGGCCTGGGTGAACGGCCGCCCGGCCGGGGTGGGGACGACCAGCCGGGCGGGCGGGTCCGGGGTGGCCAGCACGTCGTCGAGGGCCTCGCCCCACACCTGGGGGCGCATGACCATGCCCGGCCCGCCGCCGTACGGGGAGTCGTCGACGGCCTGGTGCACGTCGTGGGTCCAGTCCCGCAGGTCGTGCACGGCGACGTCCAGCAGCCCGCGGTCGATCGCCCGCCCCAGCAGTGCCTCGCGCAACGGTTGCAGGTAGGACGGGAAGATGGTCACGACGTCGATCCGCACGGCGCGGATCGTCGCAGGCGCCCGTCCCCCCGCCCCGAAGGAGGTCGCGCATGTCGGAATCCTGGACCGAGCCGCTCTGGTCGACGGCGGCGCAGTGGAGCCTGCTGCCGCCGGTGCTGCTCGCCCTGCTGCTGACGACGGCGATCGGTCTGGAACGCGAGGCCGGGGCGAAGAGCGCCGGACTGCGCACGCACGTGCTGGTCGGCGTCGGCGCGGCGGTGTTCATGGTCATCTCCAAGTACGGCTTCGCCGACCTGCTCACGACCGAGCACGTCGCGCTGGACCCGTCCCGGATCGCGGCGCAGATCGTGTCCGGGATCGGGTTCATCGGCGCCGGACTGATCTTCGTCCGGCAGGACGTGGTGCGCGGGCTCACCACCGCGGCCACAATCTGGCTGGCCGCCGCGGTCGGGACGGCGTGCGGCGCGGGCCTGGCCCCGCTGGCCGTCCTCGCGACAGCGGCGCACTTCCTGGTCACCCGCGGTCTGCAGCCGGTGGCGCGGGTGGTGCGGCGGCACCGTCGTCGCCCGCCGGTGCTGCGGATCCGCTACGACGACGGCCACGGCGTGCTCCGCCGGGTCCTGGAGCGCTGCACCGCGGCCGGCTTCTCGGTCGCCGGGGTGTCCGTGCACCGCGGCTCGCTCACCGACGACGGCGGTCGGGTCGCCGCACTCACCCTGCGGCTCGACGGCCGGGGCGACCTGAACGGCCTGGCCGCGGCGCTGTCGGAGACCGACGGGGTGCGCTCGGCCCAGACCCGGGTGGACCCGACGGAGGACCCGGACGACCCGGACCGCGCCGACGACTGAGCGCCGACGACTCGAGCGCGGAAGCCCGGGCGCGGGACTCGGCCAGGTGGCTCAGCCGGCCCGGCGGGGCCGCCGCCGTTCCACGGTTTCCCGGGTGTCGTACAGCGTCATCCCGCACCGGTCGAGCACCTGCGAGGCCGCAGTGTCCGGGTGCAGCAGCCCGAGCAGGACATGCTCGGTCCCGATGAACCGGTCGCCCAGCCGGATCGCCTCGCGCAGCGCCAGCTCGAGCGCCTTCTTCGACGACTTCTCAAACGGGATGTGCCCGGCACGCCACCGCTCGCGCCGCGGTCGGTCGAGCGCGCCAGGGCCGAAGCCCGCCTCCACCGCGTTCCGGACGGCGTCGAGGTCGATGCCCAGGGCGGCGAGGGCGTCGGCGTCGCGAGCGGGCGCGCCGTCCACCCGGTCGAGCTCCTCGGTGACGGTGCGGGCGTCGACCCCGGCCGCGGAGAGGATCTCCTCCCCCGGCGTACCGGGACACCGCAGGACCCCGAGCAGCAGGTGCTCCGGCCCGATCCGCCCCGCGTACCTCGTCCGCGCGATCTCCTGGGCCAGGACGACGACCCTGCGGGCCTCGTCGGTGAACCGTTCGAACATGTGCGTCTCCCCTCTACAGGCCGAGCCGGCGGTACTTCTTGTGCACCGCCTGCCGGCTGATCCGCAGCGCGTCGGCGATCTGCTGCCAGGACCACCCCTGGTCGCGGGCGTTGGTGACCTGCAGCTCCTCCAGGGACTCCTGCAGCTCGCGCAGGGCCACCACCGCCCGCAGCCCCACGGCCGGGTCCGTGCTGGACGCCGCCGCGGCCACTGCCGTCGCATCGCTCATGGTGTCAATGTAGGTTGACACCGGCCCGGTTGTCAACCTGAGTTGACACCGGCGCCGTGAGAACGGCCCGGCACCACGGGAGGGTGCCGGGCCGTGATCAGTCCTGGGGGTCGAGCAGCCCGTCGGGCGGGTCGAGGACCACGCGTCCCCCCGCCAGGTCGACGGTGGGCACGATCACCTCGACGAACGGGACGAGCGCCTCGTGTCCGGCGGGCCGGGTGACGACCAGCAGGGACCCGCCGGGCCCGTGCACGACGTCGGAGACGGTGCCCGCCGTGGTCCCGTCCGCCAGCTCGGCCCGCAGGCCGGTCAGCTGGTGGACGTGGAACTCCTCCGGGTCCTCCGGCTCGGCGAGCGCGGAGGTCGGCAGCCTGAGCTGGACCCCGCGCAGGGCCTCGGCGGCGTCGCGGTCGGCGACGCCCTCGAAGAGCACGAGCCAGCGACCCGAGTGGGCACGCGCACCGGTGACGGTGAGCGGCCCGGGACCCGCGCCCCGGGTCCGGTGGCCCTGCAGGACGGCACCGGGCGCGAAGCGCGTCCGCGGGTCGTCGGTGCGGGGCTCGACGACGACCTCACCCCGCAGACCGTGCACACGCACGACGACGCCGACCAGGACCTGGCCGGCGTCGTCGGGTGCGGAACTCGTCACCGGTCGGTGTCGACGACGTCGACGCGCACGCCGCGACCGCCCACACCACCGATAACGTTGCGCAGGGCGGTGGCGGTGCGGCCACCCCGGCCGATCACCTTCCCGAGGTCGTCGGGGTGCACCCGGACCTCGAGGATCCGACCGCGACGCCCGGTGACCAGGTCCACCCGGACGTCGTCGGGGTGGTCGACGATGCCGCGCACGAGGTGCTCGAGCGCGTCCGCCATGAGAGTCACGACTGGGTCGACTCGGTGGCCGGCGCGGCCGCGTCCTTGGTCGCGTCGGCGACGTCGTCGCTCTTCGTCGCGGCCTCGGCCGGGGCGGCGTCAGCGGTCTTGCCGGCGCGGTCGCCACCCTTCTTCTTCGGGGTGGTGGCCGCGGTGGTCGGCTCCTCGTTCGCCGCAGCCAGCGCCTCGTTGAAGCGGGCCAGCTTGTCGACCTTCTCGGCCTGCGGCTTCAGGGTGCCCTCGGTGCCCGGCAGGCCCTTGAACTTCTGCCAGTCGCCGGTGATCTCGAGCAGGTTCTGCACCGACTCGGTCGGCTGCGCGCCGACGCCCAGCCAGTACTGCGCACGGTCCGAGTCGATCTCGATCAGGCTCGGCTCGTTCTTCGGGTGGTACTTGCCGATCGTCTCGATGGCCCGGCCGTTGCGGCGCGTACGGGAGTCCGCGACGACGACGCGGTAGTACGGCTGACGGATCTTGCCCAGACGCATCAGCTTGATCTTGACGGCCACGCTGTGGTGCTCCTCGCGAATGTCGATTCGTGCTGCGATGAGTCAGCCTGCCTCGCGTGGGGTTACGGGCTCGCTCACTCGTAGGTGTCGGCCGTGGCAGGTAGAGGGCCGGCCACGGACCCGATCGGCCATTCTGCCAGACGTCGTTCAGACCGCGGGAAAGGCCCCGACCAGCATGAGGGCCAGGGCCAGCCCTGGCAGGAAGTTGTTGACCGCGTGCGCCACGATCCCGGCGGTGACGCGGCCGGTCAGCAGCCGTGCGATCCCCAACGGCAGCGCGACGACAAACAGCAGCGGAGCACGGAGGAACTCCAGGTGGGCCAGGGCGAACACCGCCGTGGTCAGCACGAACACGACCCAGCGGTTGCCGATCCAGTGGGCGACGGCGTTCCACAGCAGGCCTCGGTAGACGATCTCCTCGCAGACCGGCGCGATCACGACGACGCCGACCATCACGGCCAGCGCGACCGGCCACGTCGTGCGGATGCCCTCGAAGGCGACGCCGACCGAGGTCGTGAGGTCCGGGCCGACCAGGTAGAGGTAGGCCAGCGCGGCGGGGATCGTCACGAACAGCCCGGCGACGCCGATCAGCAGCCCGATGCCGACGTCCTCCCAGCGGAACTGCAGGCCCAGGTCGGAGACGGGGCCGCTGCCGAACACCCGGGTCCAGACGACGCAGGTGAGCGCGGCCAGGATCGTCGGGACGACGATCGCGAGCAGGACCTCCTGTGCCGAGTCGACCTCCCCCAGGCCCACGGCCAGTAGGAACGACGAGCCGAGGAACACGATCTCGACCACGAGGAACGCGAGCAGCCCGCGGAACGGACGCGGCGGGGGCGGGGACGGCTCGATCCCGAACAGCCCGCGCCGCGGAGGCGGACCGTACGGCGTACCCGGGCCGTGCTGCTCGGGTCCACCCGGCCCCCAGGGCGCCGGGACACCCGGTCCGTACGGCGTCGACCCACCCGGGCCGTACGGGCCGGGCCCGCCTGCGCCGTTCGGCCCGGGCCCGCCCGGCCACCCTGTGGGCGGCGGTCCGGCGGGCGACGACGATCCGGCGGGCGACGATCCGGCGGGCGACGGTGCCGCGGCCCCGGACGGGCTGGAGCCGTCCGGGTCGTCGGCGGAGGCTCCGCGTGATCCCCGCGGCGAACCGGGCGAACTGCTCATGCCCCCGTTGATACCCGACGTCCGCGGATCAGGACCACCGACGGGGCCCGCAGCACGCCGAGATCCCCCCGCGGGTCGCGGCTGTACACGACCAGGTCGGCCGGCGCACCGGGCGTCGGGCCGGCCGGGCGGCCCAGCCAGGAACGCGCCGCCCAGCTCGCCGCCCCGATCGGGTCCGGGTGCCCGGCCCGGGCGAGCTCGGCGATCTCGTCGGCGATCCGGCCGTGCCGGATGCCGCCGCCGGCGTCGGTGCCCGCGTAGACCGGGACCCCGGCCTCGATCGCGCGTCCGACGGTCTCCCAGGCATGGGCGTGCAGGTCACGCATGTGGCCGGCGTAGCGGGGATACTTCGTCGCCTTCTCGGCGATGCCGGGGAAGGTCTCGACGTTGATCAGCGTGGGCACCAGGGCGGTGCCGCGGGCGGCCATCTCGTCGATGAGCTCGTCGGAGAGCCCGGTGCCGTGCTCGATGCAGTCGATCCCGGCCCGGATCAGCCCGGGCAGCGCCTCGGTGCCGAAGACGTGCGCGGTGACGCGGGCGCCGGCCCCGTGGGCCGCGGTGATCGCCTCGGCCAGTACCTCGTCCGGCCAGAGCGGGGCGAGGTCGGCGTCGTCGGGGCCCGCCGAACGGTCGATCCAGTCCCCCACGAGCTTCACCCAGCCGTCGCCGCGGGCCGCCTGGGTCCGGACCTCGTCGACCAGCAGGCGCGGGTCGTCGAGCTCGGCGGCGAGGCCGGGGATGTAGCGCTTGGGGCGGGCGACGTGCCGCCCGGCGCGGATGATCTCGGGCAGGTCGTCGCGGGCCCGCAGCGGCGAGGTGTCGACCGGGGACCCGCAGTCGCGCAGCAGCAGGGTGCCCGCGTCGCGGTCGGTGCGCGCCTGGGCCGCGCACTCCTCCAGGTCGGTGACCGGGCCGTTCGGGCCGAGCCCGACGTGGCAGTGCGCGTCGACCAGACCGGGGACGATCCAGCCGTCGGTGACCAGGTCCTGGGCGCCGGGCAGCGGCTCCGGGCTGATCCGCCCGGTGCCGTCGACGTACAGGTCGGCGCCCCCGGCACCGTCAGGACCCAGCAGCGTCCCGCGGAGCCGCCACCCCACGGCCGGAAGATCGGTCATGGGTGGCGACCCTAGCTACTTCTTCTTGCCGAAGTTCAGCTTCGACGGGTCGAACCCGGGCGGCAGCTGGTCGAGGTTGCCCAACCCGGGCGGGAGCTGCTGGAGGCTCGGCGGCAGGTTCGACAGGTCCGGCGCGCCGGCGGCGGCGCGGTTCGCGGGGTTGCCGCTGCGCCGGCCCTTCTTCGCCTGGCGGGCCTTGCGCGGGTTCTTCGGGACCTTCTTGGTCGCGCTGCGCCCGCCACCGCCGAAGCCGAACTGGCCGGCCATCTGCTTCATCATCTTGCGGGCCTCGAAGAAGCGGTTGACCAGGTCGTTCACGTCGGAGACGGAGACACCGGACCCGTTCGCGATGCGCTGCCGGCGCGACGCGTTGATGATCTTGGGGTCCGCCCGCTCGGCGGGGGTCATGCCGCGGATGATGGCCTGCAGGCGGTCGATCTGACGGTCGTCGACCTGCTCCAGCGCGGCCTTCGCCTGCCCGGAGTTCATCCCCGGGAGCATGTTCAGGATGTTGCCGATCGGCCCCATCTTGCGCAGCTGCAGCATCTGCTGGAGGAAGTCCTCCAGGGACAGCTCGCCGGAGCTGATCTTCGCGGCGGCGGCCGCGGACTGCTCGGCGTCGAAGACCTGCTCGGCCTGCTCGATGAGGGTGAGCAGGTCACCCATCCCGAGGATGCGCGAGGACATCCGGTCGGGGTGGAAGACGTCGAAGTCCTCGAGCTTCTCGCCGTTGGAGGCGAAGAGGATCGGCTGGCCGGTGACCTCGCGGACGCTCAGCGCGGCACCACCGCGGGCGTCGCCGTCGAGCTTGGTCAGCACGACACCGGTGAAGCCGACGCCGTCGCGGAACGCCTCGGCCGTGGCCACGGCGTCCTGACCGATCATCGCGTCGACGACGAACAGGACCTCGTCGGGCTGCACCGCGTCCCGGATGTCGGACGCCTGGCGCATCAGCTCCTCGTCGACACCGAGGCGGCCCGCCGTGTCGACGACGACCACGTCGTACTGCTTGTCGCGGGCGTGCGCGATGCCGTCGCGGGCGACGCCGACCGGGTCGCCGGGGCCCTCGGGGAGCTCACCGGACCCGGTGGCACCGGGGTGCGGTGCGTAGGTCGGGACGCCGGCGCGCTCACCGACGATCTGCAGCTGGTTCACCGCGTTGGGGCGCTGCAGGTCGCACGCCACGAGCAGCGGGGTGTGGCCCTGGCCCCGGAGCCAGCGGGCGAGCTTGCCGGCCAGGGTCGTCTTTCCGGCGCCCTGCAGACCGGCCAGCATGATGACCGTCGGCGGTTCCTTCGTCAGGTTCAGCCGCCGCGTCTCGCCGCCGAGGATCGCGACGAGCTCCTCGTTGACGATCTTGACGACCTGCTGGGCCGGGTTCAGGGCCTGGGAGACCTCCGTCCCCTTGGCCCGCTCCTTGATCCGCGCGATGAAACCGCGGACCACCGGCAGGGCGACGTCCGCCTCCAGCAGCGCGATCCGGATCTCGCGCGCGGTGGCGTCGATGTCGGCGTCGGAGAGCCGGCCCTTGCCGCGCAGGTCGCGCAGCGTGGATCCGAGCCGCTCGGAGAGGGAGTCGAACACCCTTACCAGCCTACTTGGCCAGTGCCAGTCCCCCACGGGCACCGGAGCGATCGGTGCGGCGGACCGAGGACCAGCCGGTCTCGGTGCCCGCCCGCAGGGCGTCGACGGTGTCGCGGGCGCGCCGCGCGTGCGTCGCGAACGGGCGCGAGCGGACCACCCGTCCTCGGGCGTGCTGGCCGTCGAGTGCCTGGTCGGGGGTGGTGTCGAGCCACAGCAGGTGCGGTGCGCGGCGGCCGAGCCTGGCCAGTGCACGCACCGCGGCCCGTACCCGCGACGAGGTCGCGGGCAGGTGGACGACGACGGTGCCCGCGGGCCCGAGCACCGCCGTGACCACCGACGCGCGGTGGGTCAGGTGGGTCAGCCACCGGTACGCCGGATACGGCGTCGCGGCCGGGAGCAGCCGCGCCAGCGTGGCCCGGGTGGCCCCCGAGTCGAGGACCCGGGTGTCCGCCGGTGCGTCGAGCCCGGCGAGCAGGGTGGACTTGCCCGCTCCCGGCAGGCCCGCGACCAGCAGCAGCGACCGCCCCGGCAGCACGACGACCAGCGGCGCCGCCGGATCGTCGTCGGACGGGGTCCCGACGCGCGGCGCCGCGCCGGGGCCGCCGGGCGGACCGGGGTCGGCGGGGCGGTGCTCGGTGTCGCGGGTCGGCGGGACGGCGCCGGTCGGCACGGCACGGGCGGTGGTCATGTGTGGTGGAACGGTCCGGTCGCCCGAATCGTTCCGTTCACACCGCGCCGCACCGTGCTGCGTCACGTGCCCGTGTGGGCCTCGCCCTGCCCGGCGGCGACCGTGAGGACCGCGGACTCGATGGCGGCGCGGGCCGCCCCGTCCGGGGACCCGCCGATGCCGAAGGAGTCGACGACCGAGGCGCCGAGCGTCTCGACCCGGGCCCAGACGAGGTCCACCTCGGCCCGTTCGAGCGCGGCGGTGACGTGGTGGAGCAGCCCGATACGGTCGGTGCCGCGCAGCTCCAGCACGACCGCCCCGGTGGCCTCGTCGTCGAACCACAGCACCCGGGGCGGGGCGGTCCGTTCCACCTCCGGCGTCGACGGCGCGTAGTCGCGCTCCTTGCGCGCCAGCGCCTGCGCCAGGTCCAGGGTTCCGGCACGCACCCGCGTCAGGTCCGAGCGGACCAGCGCCGGGTCGGGCAGACCGCCGAACCGCGGAGTCACCGCGAACGTCTCGACCGTCACCCCGTCGGACACGGTCACGTCGGCGGTGTGCACCTGCAGCGAATGCAGGGCGAGCACCCCGGCGACGGCCGAGAGCACCCCCGCCCGTCGGGCAGCGCGACGGTGACCGAGGAGACGTCGCCGTCGCCGGTGAAGCGGACCTGCGGTCCCCCCTCCGCGACGGCCTCGACCATCTCGTGGTGGGCCGGATCCGGCGGACCGGGCTCGACGAACGGACGGCCGTCGAGCGCGGACAGGCAGCGCCCGGCCAGCCCGTGGATCAGGGTCCGCCGCCACGGGGTCCAGACGCCGGGCCCGGTGCCCAGCGAGTCGGCCTCGGCCAGGGCGTCGAGCAGCTCGACGAGCAACGCCACGTCGGCGTCGCCCCGGCCGCCGGGGGCGACCGCCTCGCGCAGCGTGTCCAGCACCCGCGACACCGTCGCCGGGTCCTCCGGGTCGCGACGGGTCGCGGTGTGCGGCAGCAGCAGGTGGTGGCGCACCATCGCCGCCAGCAGCACGAGGTCACCCTCGCGCAGTCCGAGCCGCTCACCGATCTGACCGACCAGCGACTCCCCCACCACCGAGTGGTCGCCGCCGCGACCCTTGCCGATGTCGTGCAGGAGCGCCCCGACCAGCAACAGGTCCGGGCGCGCCACCCGGGTGGTGAGCCGAGCGGCCTCGGCGCAGACCTCGACGAGATGACGGTCGACCGTCCAGACGTGCGTGCGGTCCCGCGGCGGCAGGTCACGGACCGCGCCCCACTCGGGGAACAGCCGTCCCCACAGCCCGGTGCGGTCCAGCGACTCGATCACCGCGACGGCCGCCTTGCCGGTCCCGAGCAGGGCGAGCAGCTCGGCCAGCGCGGTCCGCGGCCACGGTGCGCGCAGCTCCGGGGCGGTGTCGGCGAGCCGTGACAGGGTGCCCGCCGAGATCGGCAGCCCGGTGCGCGCGGCGGTGGCGGCGACCCGCAGGACCAGGGCCGGGTCCTTCGTCGCCGACGCGTCGCGGGCGAGCCCGACCTCCCCCGCGTGCTCGACGACGCCGGAGTCCAGCGGCCGGCGCACCGGCGCGCGGCGGAGCGCGGCGAGTCCCCGGCGGGGCAGCGCGTTGCGGGCCTGGCGCAGCCCGACCTCGGTCGCGAAGGCGACCGCGCGGGCCGCCCCCGACAGGGCGCGGGCCAGGTCGAAGCGGTCACCGACGTCGAGGGTCGCGGCGATCTCGTCGGCCTCCTGGGCCCGCAGGACGTCGCGCGCCCGCCCCGACAGCCGGTGCAGCTCGGTGCGCACGTCCAGCAGCAGCGACCGGGCGGCGACGACGTCGGCCCCCGGCCGGTCGACGAGCTGGGCGGTGGCCAGGGCGTCGAGCAGCTGCACGTCCCGCAGGCCACCGTGGCCGTTCTTCAGGTCCGGCTCGACGCGGTGGGCGACGTCGCCGTTGCGCTGCCAGCGGTCGGTGGTGGTGTCGACGATCTCGTCGAAGCGGCTGCGCATCCCGGCCCGCCAGGCCGTGCGGACGGCGTCGCGGACCTTGCCGGTGAGCGCCGCGTCCCCGGCGACGTGCCGCAGTTCCAGCAGCCCGAAGGCCGCCCGCAGGTCGGTCGCCGCGACCTGGACGGCCTGGCCGGGCGTGCGCACCGAGTGGTCGAGGCCGATCCCGGCGTCCCAGAGCGGGTACCAGAGCTTCTCGGCGAGCGTGTCGACGTCGGTCCGGCCGTCGTGCAGGAGCACGAGGTCGAGATCGGACCACGGGCAGAGCTCGCGCCGGCCGAGCGCGCCGACGGCCGCCAGCGCCGTCCCGCTTCCCTCACCGCCGACCCCGAGTGCGGCGCACCGGGAGGAGAGCCAGAAGTCGTGCAGGTCGACCAGCGCGGCCCGTAGCGCTTCCGGGCCGTGGTGGTGCCGGCCGTTGGATTCCAGGAGGACCGCTTTCGCCTTGACCAGGTCCGCCGCTTCGCCCGACCCCAGGACCGTCATCGCCCTGCGCCACCCGCTTCCTGTTCGTTCGAGTAGTCGACCGCATACATGTCGTGATGTCCGTTTCGAGCCTGGACGGCGGACGGCCCGCCGCACTCCGGAAAGGGAGCGCGACGGGCCGTCGCAGGGTTCCGTCGATCAGATGGCGTCGGCGCCGCGTTCTCCGGTACGGACGCGGACCACGGTCTCGACCGGGGTCACCCAGACCTTGCCGTCACCGATCTTGCCGGTGCGGGCGGCCTCGACGACCGCGTCGACGACCTTGTCCTGCAGCGTGTCGTCGACCACGACCTCGACGCGGACCTTCGGCACGAAGTCGACCGAGTACTCCGCGCCCCGGTAGACCTCGGTGTGGCCCTTCTGCCGGCCGTAGCCCTGGACCTCGCTGATGGTCAGACCGAGCACGCCGATCTGCTCCAGGGCGCCCTTGACGTCCTCGAGGACGAACGGCTTGACGATGGCGGTCACGAGCTTCACGGATCAGACCTCCTGCTTCGCGGCGGGGGTGGCCTTCGCCTCGGTGGCGGGCTTCGGCGAGGAACCGATACCGCTGCCGCCGCGCAGGCCGGAGAACTCGTAGCCGGTCTCGGCGTGCTCGCCCTCGTCGATGCCGCTCTGCTCGACCTCGTCGTCGATCCGGAGGCCGATGGTGAACTTGACGATGAAGACGATGATCGTGGTGACGATCGCGGTGTAGGCGATGACGGCGAGCGCCGCGACCGCCTGCAGGCCCAGCTGGGTGAATCCGCCGCCGTAGAACAGGCCGTTGACGGCGTCGGGGGCGACGTCGGTGGCGAAGAAGCCGATGGCCAGGGTGCCCCAGAGACCACCGAAGAAGTGCACACCGACGACGTCGAAGGAGTCGTCGTAGCCCAGCTTGTACTTCAGGCCGACGGCCCAGGCGCAGAGGGCACCGGCGATGGCGCCGATGGCCAGCGCGCCGAGCGGGGAGACCGAGGCACAGGCCGGGGTGATGGCGACCAGACCGGCCACGATGCCCGACGCGGCACCCAGCGAGGTGGCCTTGCCGTAGCGGATCTTCTCGACCAGCAGCCAGCCGAGGATGGCGGCGGCGGTGGCGGCGAGGGAGTTGACGAACGCGTAGCCCGCGGCCCAGCCGGCCGAGGTGGCCGAACCGGCGTTGAAGCCGAACCAGCCGAACCAGAGGACGCCGGCACCGAGCATGACCATGGTCAGGTTGTGCGGGCGCATGGCCTCACGCGGCCAGCCGCGGCGCTTGCCCAGGACGATGCAGAGCACGAGGGCGGCGATACCGGCGTTGATGTGGACCGCGGTGCCACCGGCGAAGTCCTTCGCGCCGAGGATGACCGGGATCCAGCCCTGCTCCAGGTCGAAGACCCAGTGGGCGACGGGGAAGTAGACCAGCGTGGCCCAGAGACCGGAGAACAGCACCCAGGCGCCGAACTTCATGCGGTCGGCCGCGGCACCGGCGATCAGGGCGACGGTGAGGATGGCGAACATGCCCTGGAAGCTGACGAAGGCCAGCGCCGGGTAGGTCTCGGTGGCCTCGTCGTCGGGCAGCAGCGCGGTGAGCCCGAAGTACTCGGCCGGGTTGCCCAGCAGACCGCCGCCGACGAGCTCGGTGCCGAAGACCGTCGAGTAGCCGTAGAGGATCCACAGCACGCCGACGACGCCGAGGGCGCTGAAGCACATCATGAACATGTTGAGCACGCTCTTGGACCGGGCCTGGCCGCCGTAGAACAGCGCCACCCCCGGAGTCATGAGCATGACGAGTGCTGCGCTCGTCAGGAGCCAGGCGGTATCACCGCTGTTGAGGCCTTCCACGGGTTAGTCCCTCCCACGTCTGTCGTTAGTCCGACTGGGGAGGAAGGATGATGATCGCGTGTTTCGCATTCGACGCCTGTCCGTTTCGCACCGGTTAACAGGGCGTCGAGCAAGATGACGGTTGCGTTACTCAACCGGATCCGGAGGACCGAAGGTCATCCGAATGGTCCGGTTCGTGACGTGGCGCACGGCGCGGGTCGCCCGCAGGGACGACCCGCGCCACGACCTCAGTCGAGCAGTGCCTCGACGAACGCGGCGGGCTCGAACGGGGCCAGGTCGTCGGGGCCCTCACCGAGCCCGACGAGCTTGACCGGCACGCCCAGCTCGCGCTGGACGCGGAACACGATGCCGCCCTTGGCCGTGCCGTCGAGCTTGGTGAGCACCACCCCGGTGACGTCGACGACCTCGCCGAACACCCGGGCCTGGGCCAGCCCGTTCTGGCCGGTGGTGGCGTCGAGGACGAGCAGGACCTCGTCGACCCGGGCCTGCTTCTCGACGACGCGCTTGACCTTGCCGAGCTCGTCCATCAGCCCGGTCTTGGTGTGCAGCCGGCCCGCGGTGTCGAGCAGAACGGCGTCGACGCCGTCGTCGGTGCCGCGCGAGACGGCGTCGAAGGCGACCGAGGCCGGGTCGGCGCCCTCGGGTCCGCGGACGACGCCCGCTCCGGAGCGCTCGCCCCAGGTGACGAGCTGCTCGGCGGCAGCGGCCCGGAAGGTGTCGGCCGCGCCCAGGGTCACCCGGTGCCCCCCGGCGACCAGCACCCGGGCGAGCTTGCCGGTGGTGGTGGTCTTGCCGGTGCCGTTGACCCCGACGATCAGCAGCACCGCGGGGCGCCCGTCGTGCGGCAGGGCGTGCACGGAGCGGTCCTGGCCGGTGCCGAGGGCCTCGACGAGCACGTCACGCAGGGCGGCGCGGGCCTGCTCGGCGGTGCGGACACCACGGGTGGCGATCTGCCCGCGCAGCGCCTCGACGATCTCGGCGGTCGTCTCGGGCCCCAGGTCGGCCTGCAGGAGGGTGGCCTCGACGTCCTCCCACGACTCCTCGTCGAGGTCGCCCGCGCCGAGCAGGCCCAGAAGGCTCTGGCCGAGCCCGGAGCGCGACCGGGACAGCCTGCCGCGCAGCCGGCCGATCCGGCCCTCGGCCGGGGCGATCTCCTCAGTGGGGGTGCCGGGGGCCTGCGTGTCCGCCGTCCCCGGGCGCGCGACCGGCTCGGTCGGTGCAGACGGCGCGGGGGGTGCTGCCGGCGGGGGCGCGGCCTCCGGGCGGGCGACCGGCCGGGTGGGCGCGCTCGCCGCGGGTGCGTCGGCCCCGTCGGTCCCGGCGGGGCCCTCGGGGCGGCGGAGCTGCCGGGTGGCCGGGTCCTTGCTGGCCTGGGCCGTGTCGATGACGCGGGCGTCCGGGGTGCCGGTGACGGTCCCGGTCTGCTCGGTCGGCACGGGCGGGCTGCTGAGCGGCGCGGTCGACGGGACCGGCGGGGCGGTGCTGACCGGGACGCCGCGCGGCGGGGTGCGGGCCTCGGTGGCGCCGTCGACGACGGGGGTGCCACCGGGCGGGGTGCGGACCTCGTCGGCGGTCGGCGCGTCGGCGGCCTCGGCGGGGGCCTCCGGGGCGGACGGGGTGGTGGTCGGTGTGGCGGCCGTCGGCGCGTCGGCGGCGGCGTCGGCGGGCGACGCCGGGGCGGACGGGGTGGCGGCGGTCGGTGCGTCGTCGCCGGGGGCGCGCGGCCGCTCGGGTGCGGTGGCCGTCCCGGAGGAGAAGGCGAACCCGCTCCCGGCCTGGTAGCCGCCGCCGGTGCGCGGTGGCTCGTCGGTACCGGTCCCGAGCTCGCGCTGCTGCTCGTCGGACCGCAGGCTGATGCGCCGTCGGCGGGCGATCACCAGCCCTGCGACGACGGCGATCAGCAACACCGCCACGACGATCGCGACGACGATCCAGAGGGTCTGCGTGGTCACGACGCCACCCTGCCACGCCCGGTCGACGCGCCGCGCAGGACGGGCCGGTCAGCCGGTCAGGAGGCGGGTCGCAGGCGCTGGGAGATGACCTGGGTGATGCCGTCGCCGCGCATCGAGACGCCGTAGAGGGCGTCGGCGACCTCCATCGTCGGCTTCTGGTGGGTGATGACGATGAGCTGGCTGGTCGTGCGCAGCTCCTCCATCAGCGAGATGAGCCGGCGCAGGTTGACGTCGTCGAGGGCCGCCTCGATCTCGTCGAGCACGTAGAACGGCGAGGGACGGGCCCGGAAGATCGCGACGAGCAGCGCCATCGCGGTGAGCGAGCGCTCCCCACCAGACAGCAGCGACAGCCGCTTGACCTTCTTGCCGGGCGGGCGGGCCTCGACCTCGATGCCGGTGGTGAGCATGTCGTCGGGGTCGGTGAGCACGAGCCGGCCGTCGCCACCGGGGAACAGCGTCGCGAACACGGTCTCGAACTCGGCGGCGACGTCGTGGTAGGCGGTGGTGAAGACCTCGAGGATCTTGTCGTCGACCTCGCGGACGACGGTGAGCAGGTCACGCCGGGTGTTCTTGAGGTCCTCGAGCTGGGTGGACAGGAACTTGTAGCGCTCATCCAGCGCCGCGAACTCCTCCAGCGCGAGCGGGTTGACCTTGCCGAGCAGCGACAGGTCCTTCTCCGCTCGCTTGAGGCGGCGTTCCTGGGTGGGCCGGTCGAACGGGACCGGCGGCGGCGCGGACACCTGCTCGCCGCGCTCGCGGGCGGCCTCGTACTCGGCGGTCTCGTCGGCCGACGGCGGTACCGGGACCTCGGGCCCGTACTCGGCGACGAGGTCGTCGACGCCGATGCCGTGGTCGCCGAGGATCTTCTCGGTCAGCTGCTCCAGCCGCATCCGGGTCTGCTGGCGCACCATCTCGTCGCGGTGGACGGTGTCGGTGAGCTTCTCCAGCAGCGCGGTCAGCTTCGTGGTGGTGTCGCGGGCCTCGGCGTGTGCGCGCTCCCGTTCGGCGCGGGCGGACTGGATCTCGTCGCGCTCCGCGGCCGCGGCGGCCAGCGAGCGTTCGATCCGCTCGGCAGCGACGTGCCCGGCGTCGACGACGAGCCGGGCGACCTCCGAGGCCCGCTCCCGTTCGGCGGCCGCGGCGGCGGCCCGGGACCGGGCGACGCGCTCGCCGTGCGCCTGGCGGCGCAGGGTCTCCGCGCGCCCGGCGATGGCGCGGGCCCGCTCCTCGGCCGTGCGCAGCGCGAGGCGGCACTCGACCTCCTCGGAGCGGACCTCCTCCACGCGCTCGGCGGCCTCGTCGCGCAGCTCGGTGTCGGGCTCGTCGTCGACCGGGGCGTCGGAGGCCAGGGACAGCTGGTGCTCGGCGGCCTCCAGCTCGATCAGCGAGTCCGACCGCCGCCGCTCCACGGTGTCGCGGCGCTCGCGCAGCCGCTGGGCCTCGGCGCGGGCCGAGGTGACGACCTGTTCGAGCCGCCCGAGCTGGGCGGCGGCGGCCGCGCGGCGGCGGTCGGCGTCGGCGACCGCGGCACGGGCCGCGGTCAGGTCGGTGCCGCGGGCGGCCTCCTCGGCGCGGGCACCGTCGAGGGTGGGGCGCAGCGACTCCAGCTCGGCGTCGACGGCGTCGCGTGCGGCCAGCGCGTCGTCGACGGCGGCCTGCAGCTGCAGCGCGCCCTCCCCGGCGCCGGTGCCGCCGCGCGCGGCGTGTGCGGTGAGCAGGTCCCCTTCGGTCGTGACCGCGGTCAGCCCCGGCCGGGCCCCCACGGCGGTGGCCGCGGCGTCCAGACCGTCGACGACGACCACCCCGGCCAGCAGCTCCCCCAGCGCCGGGGCGAGCGCGGGCGGTGCGGTGACCAGCGCGGCCGCCCAGCGCCCGGCGGGCGGGTCGCCATCGGGGACCGGGACCGGCACCCGCCCGGCGGAGCGGTCGGCCCCGGCGGACCCGGCGCCGACGAGCAGCGCGGCCCGGCCGGCGTCGCCACGGCGCAGGGACCGCAGCGCGTCGGCCGCGGACGCCACGGAGGCGACGGCGACGCCCTCGGCGAGCTCGCCCAGCGCCGCGGCGACCGCGGCCCGACAGGACGGCTCGACCTCGACGAGCTCGGCGACGGCGCCGAGCACGCCGTCGGCGCCGGAGTCCAGCAGGGCGCCGGTGCCGTCACGGCGGACCAGGCCGACCTGCAGGGCGTCGACCCGGGCCCGCCAGTGCGCGCGGCGCTGCTCGGCGTCGCGTTCGGCGGCGACCAGCTCGGCGACCCGCTCGGCGGCGCTGCGGTGCGCGGCCTCGGCCTGCTCGACCCGCGTGGCCAGCGCGTCGGTGTCGGCCGCGTCCCCGGAGACGCCGAGGGACTCCCGCGCGGTCTCCAGCTCGGTCTCGGCCTCGGCGGTGCGGGCGCCCGCCTCGGCGAGCGCCTCGGACAGCCGCTCGATCTCCTCGGCGGTCGCGGCGACGCCGGAGCGCAGCGCGTCGGCCTTCCCGGCGAGGGTGGCGATCCCGGCACGACGGTCGGCGATGGCGCGCACGGCCGCCAGGTGCTCGCGTTCGGCGGCGGCGAGGGTCCGCTCGCGCTCGGCCTTCTCGGTGACGACCTCGTCGAGCCGGCGCCGGGCCTCGGCGACGGCGGCGACCAGCTCCTCCTCCTGCTCGGCGATCGCGTCGGCCTCGGCCTCGGTCTCGTCCGGGTCCCGGCCGGGGGTGCGCCCGGCCTCGGCCGAGGAGGTGAGGTGGCGGACGCGTTCCTCGGCGAGGCGGACGGTGCCGCGCAGCCGCTCGGCCAGCGCGGAGAGCTGGTACCAGGTGTCCTGCGCGAGCTGCAGCCGCGGCGCGTCCGCGGCGAGCGCGGTCTCCAGCTCCTCCTGGCGCTCGCGGGCGACGTCGAGCTGCTCCTCGACCTCGGCGCGGCGACGCCGGGCCTGCTCCTGGGACGCCTCCTCGCGCTGGGTCTCCTCGGACAGGGTCACGTAGTCGTCGGCGGCCAGGCGGAGCCGCGCGTCGCGCAGCTCGGTCTGCACGGCCTGGGCGCGGCGGGCGATCTCGGCCTGCCGGCCCAGCGGTTTGAGCTGGCGGCGCAGCTCGGCGGTGAGGTCGGTGAGCCGGGTGAGGTTGGCCTGCATCGCGTCGAGCTTGCGGAGCGCCTTCTCCTTGCGCTTGCGGTGCTTGAGGACCCCGGCCGCCTCCTCGATGTAGGAGCGGCGGTCCTCCGGCTTGGACTGCAGCACCCCGTCGAGCTGGCCCTGCCCGACGATGACGTGCATCTCCCTGCCGATGCCGGAGTCGCTGAGCAGCTCCTGCACGTCGAGCAGCCGGGCGCGGGAGCCGTTGATCTCGTACTCGCCGGCGCCGTCGCGGAACATCCGCCGGGTCACCGAGACCTCGGAGTAGTCGATCGGCAGGGCGCCGTCGGAGTTGTCGACGGTGAGGGTGACCTCGGCACGGCCCAGCGCCGCGCGGCCGTACGTGCCGGCGAAGATCACGTCCTCCATCTTGCCGCCGCGCAGCGCCTTGGCGCCCTGCTCGCCGAGCACCCAGCTGATCGCGTCGACGACGTTGGACTTGCCCGAGCCGTTCGGCCCGACGACGCAGGTGATCCCCGGTTCCAGGCGCAGCGTGGTGGCCGAGGCGAAGGACTTGAAGCCCTTCATCGTCAGCGTCTTCAGGTGCACGGGCGGGGTCTCCAGGTGCGCGGGGGCCCACAGGGTAGCGGGGGACCTCAGGCGAGCGGTGCCGAGGCGTTGACCAGCCAGCGGACCCCGAACCGGTCGGTGAGCTGGCCGAACTCGTCGCCCCACATCTGCTTCTCCATCGGGACGTCGACGATGCCGCCCTCGGCGAGCCCGGCGAAGAAGCCGCGCAGCTTCTCCGGTTCGTCGCCGGCGAGGCTGACCGAGATGCCCGAGGGTGCCCCGGTCGGGCGCTGCGGGTCACCGTCGGACGCCATCAGGGCGAACCCGTCGGGGGTGCCGAGGTAGGAGTGCATCACGCCGTCCGGCAGCGGGACGGGGCCCTCGGCCCCCATGTCACCGAAGGTCATGACCTGCAGCTCGCCGCACAGCACGGACCGGTAGAACTCCATCGCCTCGCGCGCACGGCCGTCGAGGTGCAGGTACGGGGTCATCTGGACGGGCATCGGGACCTCCGGGGTTCGGTGTCGGCAGCTTCGGTGTGGACACAGGTGTAGACCCCGGCACCGACAGAACTGAGCGGTCAGGCCTCGACGAACCCGGAGAATGCGCCGGACGGCTCAGCCCACTGCTCCGACACCGACGTCACCCGCCCCGGGGTGCCCCCGCCGCGCAGCAGCTCCAGCAGGCGCTCGCAGGAGGCGCGGTCACCCTCCGCGGTCACTGCGACCCGGCCGTCGGACAGGTTGCGGGCCTGGCCGACGAGGCCGAACTCGAGTCCCCGCGACCGCGTCCACCAGCGGAAACCGACGCCCTGTACCTCCCCCTGGACCCATGCGATCAGCCGAACGGTCGAATCTGTGTTGCCACTCACAGTGCTGATACGTTACCGGCCGTGACCCGACGACGCACACCGCGCGCCGCGAGCGCCGTGCTCGGCGGGGTGGGGGCCGGCGCCGTGCTGGCCATGGCCGCCCCGCTCGCCGCACCGGTGCTCACCGCGGCGGGCTGGACCGACGCCGAACGGGCCGGTGGACGGACGTCCGACACCGTGCCCCTCCGGTCGGTCGGTGCCGCGTACGCGACGACGGCCCCGACCGGGACCGGTGCACGCCCCACGGTCGACGGCGCCCCCGTCGACGGCGCCGCACTCGTCCTCGGCGTGCTCGCCGCGGCCCCGGCCGCCCCGGGCTCCTCCGTCCGCACCGCACTCGACGCGCTCGCCGCGCACGAGGCCGCGACCACCACGGCCGCCGCGAGGACGACCGGCCCCGCCACCGGGCAGGTCCCCGCGGCCCGCTCGGCGGCCCCGTCGGCGACGGGTGTCGTGGCGGGGCTGTCCGGTGAGCTCGCCCGGGTCGTCGCGCTGACCAACGCCGAGCGGGCCGCCGCGGGATGCGGTGCGCTGCGGGCCGACCCGCGGATCAGCGCGGCCGCCCAGGGCCACAGCGAGGACATGGCGGCCCAGGGCTACTTCGCCCACGACAGCCGCGACGGGCGCGACTTCGCCGACCGCATCACCGCGGCGGGCTACGCCTCCCCCGGCGCGGAGAACATCGCGATGGGACAGCCGGACGCGGCGACCGTGGTCGCGGACTGGATGGAGTCCCCCGGGCACCGGAAGAACATCCTCGACTGCTCGCTGACCACGATCGGCGTCGGGCTGGCCGACGGTTACTGGACCCAGGACTTCGGCCGCTGAGGGACACGCCGCCTCAGCCGTCGAACCGGTACCCCATCCCCGCCTCGGTGATCAGGTACTTCGGCCGCGACGGCACCGGCTCCAGCTTGCGCCGCAGCTGAGCTAGGTAGACCCGCAGGTAGTGGGTCTCGGTGCCGTACTGCGGCCCCCAGACCTCGCGCAGCAGCCGCTTCTGCTCGACGAGCTTCCCGCGGTGGCGCACCAGCAGCTCCAGGATCCCCCATTCGGTCGGGGTCAGGTGCACCTCGGCGCCGTCGGCGCGCACGACCGTCTTGGCCGCCAGGTCGACGGTGAAGTCCGCGGTGGTCACCACGGCCTCGCCGTCGACGGACGACACCGCGGCGCGGCGCACGGCGGCCCGCAGCCGGGCCAGCAGCTCGGCCATCCCGAACGGCTTGGTGACGTAGTCGTCGGCGCCGGCGTCGAGCGCCCGCACCTTGTCGGTGGAGTCGGTGCGCGCGGACAGCACGATCACCGGCACCGTGCTCCAGCCGCGCAGCCCCTCGACGACCTCGGTGCCGTCGAGGTCGGGCAGCCCCAGGTCGAGCACGACGACGTCCGGGTGCCCGTCCGCGGCCACCCGCAGCGCCGCCGAGCCGTCCGCGGCGACGAGCACCGTGTAGCCGTGCGCGGTGAGGTTGATCCGCAGGGCCCGCAGGATCTGCGGGTCGTCGTCGACGACCAGCACCCGCACCCCGTTCCCGCCCCCGCTCATCGGGCCGCCCCCACCGGTGCGGCGGGCAGCGAGATGACCACGGTGAGACCGCCGCCCGGGGTGTCCTCCGCGGTCAGCTCGCCGCCCATCACCACGGTCAGCCCCTGCGCCACCGACAGGCCCAGGCCGAGCCCGGACGTCGCGTCGCGGTCACCGAGGCGCTGGAAGGCGGCGAACAGCGCGCCGCGTTCGCGCGGGGCCACACCGCGGCCCCGGTCGACGATGCGCAGCTTGACCCGGTCGGAGTAGGCGCTGGCGCGCAGGACCACCTCCGTCCCGCCGTGCCGCAGCGCGTTGTCGACGACGTTGGCGACCACCCGGTCGAGCAGGCCCGCGTCGGCGAGCACATCGGGCAGGTCCTCGTCGATCTCGACCCGGACCCGGTCGGCGCCCTCCAGGCCGAGCAGCGCGGTGGCGGCCACCTCGTCGTAGCCGACCGGGGCGAGCAGCGGGGTCACCGCGCCCGCGGCGAGCCGGGAGGAGTCGAGCAGGTTGTCCACCAGGCCGGTGAGCCGGTCCGCGGACTCCTCGACGGTCGCCAGCAGCTCGGCGCGGTCGTCGGGCCCGAGCGGGAGGTGCTCGTCGCGCAGGCTGCTCGCGGCGGCCTTGATCGAGGTCAGCGGGCTGCGCAGGTCGTGTCCGACGGCGGAGAGCAGCGCTCCCCGGGTCTCGTTCGCGGCCGCGCGGCGCTCGGCGTCGGCGGCGCCCGCCTCGGCACGCTGCCCGCGCAGCGCCAGCAGCGCCTGCCCGCCGACGACCTCCAGCAGCCTGCGGTCGGCGGCGGGCAGGGCCCGGCCGGTCCCGACCAGGTGCAGACCCTCGTCGACGACGACGTCCACGTCGGCCTTCTCCGGCCGGTCGCACGCCCCGGCGTCGCCGGTGCACGCCACCCGGCGCCACACCCGGTCCTCGCCCTGCTCGAGCAGGGCCACCGACTGCAGCGCCCAGGTCTCGCGGACCCGGTCCAGCAGCCGCGGCAGCGGATCGGACCGGGTCAGCACGGTCCGCGCGAACGACGCCAGCAGCGCCGCCTCGGCCCGGGCCCGCACCGCCTGCTCCGCGCGCCGGGCCGCCCGGTCGACGACGAGCGCCACCAGCACCCCCACCAGCAGCATCGTGGACACGGTGATGACGTTGCCGGGGTTGGCGATCGCGAGCGAGTACAGCGGCGGGGACAGGAAGAAGTTCAGCAGCAGCCCACCGAGCAGCGCGGCGAGCAGCGCCGGACCGAGCCCGCCCGCCAGCGCGGCGAGCACGGTCGCGAGGAAGTAGAGGACGACGTCGGTGGACAGGTCCACCCAGTCGGTCAGCGCGATCCCGATCACGGTCGCCGCCGCCGGGGCGAGCACGGCGGTCGCCCAGCCGAGCGCCTGGCGCCCCGCCGGCAGCCCGTTGCGCAGCCTCGGCAGCCGCAGGGCCCGCCCGGCGGCCGAGTGGGTGACCATGTGCACGTCGATCGGTCCGGACTCCTGCACCACCCGCGCCCCGATGCCGGGGTCGAACACCCGGTCCAGCCGGGAGCGCCGGGAGGTGCCGAGCACCAGCTGGGTGGCGTTGGCCCCGCGGGCGAAGTCGAGCAGGGCGTCGTCGACGGACTCCCCGACGACGGTGTGGAAGCTCGCGCCGACCCCCTCGGCCATCCGCCGGACCCGGTCCGCGGCCCCGACACCGGTGGCGGCGAGGCCGTCGCCGCGCAGCACGTGCACCGCCATCAGGTCGGCGCCGCCGGAGCGTTTCGCGATCCGCGCTGCGCGGCGCAGCACGGTCTCGGACTCCCGGCCGCCGGTCAGCGCGACCACCACCCGCTCGCGGGTCTCCCACACGTCGGACACCTGCTGCGCGGTGCGGTAGCGGCGCAGCACCACGTCCACCTCGTCGGCGATCCACAGCAGCGCGAGCTCCCGCAGCGCGACGAGGTTGGGGACCCGGAAGTAGTGCGCCAGGGCGGCGTCGACGCGTTCGGGCGGGTAGACGTTGCCGTGCGCGAGCCTGCGGCGCAGCGCCTCCGGGGTGATGTCGACGATCTCGATCTGCTCGGCGCGGCGGACCACCTCGTCGGGGACGGTCTCCTGTTGGCGGGCCCCGGTGATGGTCTCGACGACGTCGCCGAGGGACTCCAGGTGCTGCACGTTGACCGTGGAGATGACGTCGATGCCGGCATCGAGCAGCTCCTCGACGTCCTGCCAGCGCTTGGCGTTGCGCGAGCCGGGCGCGTTGGTGTGGGCGAGCTCGTCGACCAGAGCGACCTGGGGGCGGCGGGCCAGCACCGCGTCGACGTCCATCTCGTGCAGCTCGGTGCCGCCGTGCAGGACGGTGCGCCGCGGCACCACCTCCAGTCCCTCGAGCAGCCCGGCGGTGCGCTCGCGGCCGTGGGTCTCGACGACCCCGACGACCACGTCGGCACCGCGGCCGACCCGCCGGTGGGCCTCGCCGAGCATGGCGAAGGTCTTCCCGACCCCGGGTGCGGCACCGAGATGGATGCGCAGTTCTCCCCTCACCCGGCCATTGTGGTCCCGCCCCACTACCGCGCGTCCCGCACGGACAGGTTGAGTTCGGTGACGTTCACCCTGGGCTCGCCGAGGAAGCCGAGGGTGCGGCCGCTGGTCGCGTCGGCGACCAGCTGTTCCACCCGGTCGAGCGACAGCCCGGTGACTCGGGCGACCCGCGGCGCCTGGAGCGCGGCGTAGGCCGGGCTGATGTCGGGGTCGAGCCCGGAGGCGGACGCGGTCACCGCGTCGGTGGGGACGGCGGCGGGTGCGACACCCTCCTGGGCGGCGATCACCGCGCGGCGCTGCTGCACCGTCTCCAGCAGCCCGGAGTCGAAGCCGCCCTTGTTGGACGCCCCGGAGGTCGTGGTGTCGGCCGGGCCGAGCCCCAGGTCGGCCTCCGCGGTCGCCGAGGGCCGGGTGTGGAAGTACGGGTCGGCGGCCGGGTCGGCGGCGACCGGGTCGATCCCGATGAGCGACGAGCCGGTCCCGCCCGGCAGCACCGAGCCCTCCGCCACGGTGGACAGCCCGGGGATCCGCGCGACCCCCCAGATCGCGAGCGGGTACAAGATGCCGCACAGCACGGTCATGACGAGGAGCACGCGCAGACCGGTCGCGGTCTGGCGGCGCAGGGTGGTGAGCATCAGATCCCCGGGACGAAGCGGACGAGCAGGTCGATGAGGAAGATCCCGACGAACGGGGTGACGACCCCGCCGAGGCCGTAGATCAGCAGGTTCCGCCGCAGCAGCGACGCCGCCGACGACGGCCGGTACCGCACCCCGCGCAGCGCCAGCGGGATCAGCGCGACGATGACCAGCGCGTTGAAGATCACTGCGGACAGGATCGCGGACTCCGGCGTCGCCAGGCCCATCACGTTGAGCAGTCCGAGCGACGGGTACAGCGCGACGAACATCGCCGGCAGGATCGCGAAGTACTTCGCGAGGTCGTTGGCGACGGAGAACGTCGTCAGCGCGCCGCGGGTGATCAGCAGCTGTTTGCCGATCTCGACGATCTCGATGAGCTTGGTCGGGTCGGAGTCCAGGTCCACCATGTTCCCCGCCTCCTTGGCGGCGGAGGTTCCGGTGTTCATGGCGACGCCGACGTCGGCCTGGGCGAGCGCGGGCGCGTCGTTGGTGCCGTCACCGGTCATCGCGACGAGCCGGCCCCCCTCCTGCTCGCGCCGGATGTAGGCGAGCTTGTCCTCCGGGGTGGCCTCGGCGATGTGGTCGTCGACGCCGGCCCGCGCGGCGATCGCGGCCGCGGTGCGCGGGTTGTCGCCGGTGACCATGACGGTGCGGATGCCCATCGCGCGCAGCTCGGCGAACCGCTCGGCCATGCCGGGTTTCACGACGTCGGACAGCTCGATGACGCCGAGCACGCGCCCGTCGGTGCCGGCCGGCCAGGAGGCCCTGGCGACGACCAGCGGGGTGCCGCCGCCGTCGGAGATGGTCTCCACCAGCCGGTCCACCTCGGCGCGGTCGCCCGCGTGGGCCCAGTCGAGGACCGCGGCCGCGGCGCCCTTGCGGACGACGCCGCCGGGCAGGTCGATGCCCGACATCCGGGTCTGGGCGGTGAAGGGCACGAACTCGGCGACGGCCTCGGTCGCGTCGGCCTCGGGGGGCAGGCCGTGCTCGGCGGCGCAGAGCTCGACGATGCTGCGTCCCTCGGGGGTCTGGTCGGCGAGGCTGGACAGCCGCGCCGACCGCGCCAGCTCGTCGAGGTCGGTGCCGCCGACCGGGTGCAGCGCGGTGGCACGCCGGTTGCCGAAGGTGATCGTGCCGGTCTTGTCGAGCAGCAGGGTGTCGACGTCGCCCGCGGCCTCGACGGCGCGCCCGGAGGTGGCGAGCACGTTGCGCTGCACCAGCCGGTCCATCCCGGCGATGCCGATCGCCGACAGCAACGCGCCGATGGTGGTCGGGATGAGGCAGACCAGCAGCGCGGTGAGCACCAGCAGCGGCACCTGGGTGCCGGCGTAGGCGCTCATCGGCGCGATCGCGACGACGGCGAGCAGGAAGATGATCGTCAGCGCCGACAACAGGATGGTCAGCGCGATCTCGTTCGGGGTCTTCTGCCGGGCGGCGCCCTCGACCAGGGCGATCATCCGGTCGACGAAGGACTCCCCCGGCTTCGTCGTGATCCGCACGACGATCCGGTCCGACAGCACGGTGGTGCCGCCGGTGACAGCGCAGCGGTCGCCGCCCGCCTCCCGGATGACCGGTGCGGACTCGCCGGTGATGGCGGACTCGTCGACCGAGGCGATGCCGTGCACGACGTCGCCGTCGCCGGGGATCGTCTCCCCCGCCTCGACGACGACCAGGTCGCCGAGCGTCAGCGTGGCGCCGGGGACCTGCTCCTCGGCCGCGGCCGGGTCGGCCGGGTCGGTGCCCAGCAGGCGGCGGGCGACGGTGTCGCGCTGGGTGGCGCGCAGCGACGCGGCCTGGGCCTTGCCTCGTCCCTCGGCGACGGCCTCGGCGAGGTTGGCGAACAGCACGGTGAACCACAGCCACACCGCGACGAGCACCGCGAACACGCTCGGGTCGGCGACGGCGAGCACCGGGACCAGCACGGACCCGACCCAGACGACGAACATGACCGGGTTGCGGGCCTGCACGCGCGGGTCGAGCTTGCGCAGTGCCTCGGGCAGGGCGGCCAGCAGCTGGCGCGGCGCGAACGCCCCGGCGGCGACGGGCGCCGCGCTCTGCGGCGCCGCCTGCGGCTCGGTCGTCACGGACACGGATTCCTCCGACTCGGCACGGTGGTGGGTGGCGGTCACGACAGGGCCTCGGCGATCGGGCCGAGCGCGAGCGCCGGGAAGAAGGTCAGCGCCGACACCAGCAGCACGGTGCCGCCGACCAGACCCGCGAACAGCGGCCCGTCGGTCGGGAGGGTCCCGGCACCGGCCGGGACGCGGCGCTGGCGGGCCAGCGAGCCGGCGAGCGCCAGCACCGCCAGCATCGGCACGAACCGTCCGAAGAGCATGGCCAGCCCCAGACCGGCCTGGAAGAAGTCGCTGGTCGCGGTGAGACCGCCGAACGCGGAGCCGTTGTTGTTGGCCGCCGAGGCCCAGGCGTAGAGGACCTCGGAGAAGCCGTGCGCCCCCGAGTTGCCCAGCGCGTCGGCGGTGCCCGGCAGCGCGATGGCCGACCCGGCGCCGATGAGGACGAACGTCGGCATGACCAGGATCGACACCGCGGCGTAGGTGATCTCGCGCCGGCCGAGCTTCTTGCCCAGGTACTCCGGGGTGCGCCCGACCATCAGTCCGGCCAGGAACACCGCGATGACCGCGAGGACCAGCAGGCCGTAGAGCCCGGAGCCGACTCCGCCGGGCGCGACCTCACCGAGCAGCATGTTCAGCAGCGCGACGCCACCGCCCGCGCCGGTGAGGCTGTCGTGGGTGGAGTTGACCGCGCCGGTGGACGTGCCCGTGGTGGACACGACGAACAGTGCGGAGCCGGGGATGCCGAACCGCACCTCCTTGCCCTCCATCGCCCCGCCCGCGGCGAGCGCGGCCGGGCCGTTGGGGTGCAGCTCGGCCAGCCAGGTCGCGGCGAGGAACAGCGCCCACAGCCCGCCCATGACCGACAGCAGCACGACGCCCTGGCGGACCCGTCCGACCAGCACGCCGAACGTGCGGGTCAGCGCGACCGGGATCACGAGCATCAGGAAGATCTCGAGCAGGTTCGACAGCGGGCTCGGGTTCTCGAAGGGGTGCGCGGAGTTGGCGTTGAGGATGCCGCCGCCGTTGGTGCCGAGCTCCTTGACCGCCTCCTGCGAGGCGGCCGGGGCGAGCGCCAGGGTGTGGGTGCTGCCGTCGACCGTCGTCACGTCGACGCCCGATCGCAGCGACTGCACCACCCCGGTGGCGACGAGCACGACCGCGGCGACGGCGGCGAGCGGCAGCAGGATCCGGACGACGCCACGGGTCAGGTCGACCCAGAAGTTACCGATCCGGCCCCCCTCGTCGTCGCCGGTCGCGCCGTGGGCCACGAAGCCACGGACCAGCGCGATCGCGACCGCCATGCCGACGGCGGCGGACACGACGTTCTGCACGGTCAGCCCGGCCATCTGCACGGTGTGGCCGAGCACCTGCTCGGGCACGTAGGACTGCCAGTTCGTGTTGGTCACGAACGACACCGCGGTGTTGAACGCCATCGCCGGGGACACCGAGGTGCCGCCGTCGGTGCCGCGGCCGAAGCCGAGCGGGAGGAAGGCCTGCAGCCGCTGCACCAGGTAGAGCAGCACGATCGAGACGAACGAGAAGCCCAGCACGCCCGCGGCGTAGGTCGTCCAGCGCTGCGTGGACGTGGCGTCGATGCGGCAGATCCGGTAGACGAGCCGCTCGATCCGCCAGTGCCGGGTGTCGGTGTAGACCCGCGCCATCCAGTCGCCCAGCGGCTTCCAGGTCACGGCGAGCAGCGCCACCAGCGCCGCCGCCTGCGCGAGCCCGGCCATCAGAACCGCTCCGGGCGGAGCAGCGCGACGACCAGGTACACCAGCAGGCCCAGGGCGAGCAGGCCCCCGGCCACGTTCTCGACGACGGTCGCGATCACAGCTTCTCCATCCCGCGCAGGGTGAGCGCGAGGACGGCGAAGGACGCCACCAGCAACGCGATGTAGGCCAGGTCGGCCACGGGACTCTCCTCGGTCGTGCTCACCCGCCGGGGATCTCCGGCGGGCCGCCGGGGATCGTGCGCCGAACGAGGACCCGCGGGGCCGGTCGATGACGGCGGATTGACGCCCACCGGCTCCCGCGTTGACGCGTTCTTGACGCCCGGTGGTGGCCATCACGTCCCCCGGACGGGCGGTCGGTCTCAGGAACCCGTCAACACACGCGTGTGACGACGCCAACACCGCGTCAGGAGCCCGGCCGGCGGCCCACCGGGGGGCGCACGCTCCCGCGCATGCTGCAGCGCCGCCCCGCCCGTCCGGTCCCACCGCCGCCCCTGACCGGGGGCGCCGGCTTCGTCGCGGGGATCGCCGCCGGTGTCGCCGCGGGCCTGACCGCCGGCGCCGCGGCCCTCACCGGTGCGGGGCCCGGCGGCTCCGCCGCGGCCGCGGTCGTGGTCGCCGGGGTGGGAACCGTGCTGCTGGCCGCCGCGACGACGGCGGTGGGCGCACTCGCCGTCGCCGTGGTCTGCTGGGGTTCAGCGACGGCTTCGGCCTCCACCACCTGGCCGAGCTGCACCTCGGGGGCCCGGACCTGTGGCTGCTGGCGGTGCTGCTCGGAGCCGCGCTGCTCACCCGTGCCGCGGCGGTCGCACCGTCGGCGGTGGCGCGTCGGCGGCCCGCTCGTCGTCGCACGGTTGCGGACCGCAGCGCTGGTTACCCTTTCCGGTGACGGCGGGGGCGCTCCCCGGCCGGGACCGGAGGAGGCCCACGCATGTCCGTGATCGACAACGCGGTCTACGTCGACGGCAAGCGCGCCGCGGCGCCGGAGTCCATCGACAGCGCGGTCGAGGTGTTGCAGGGCTGCCGCGCCGACCACGGCGAGGGCTCCACGGCGTTCTGCTGGATCGGGATGCTCCGCCCGGACGTCGAGGAGCTCCACCAGGTAGCGCGGGAGTTCGACCTCCACTCGCTCGCGATCGAGGACACCGTCAACGCCCATCAGCGCCCGAAGCTGGAGCGCTACGGCAGCGCCGAGTTCGTGGTGCTGCGCCCCGCCCGCTACGTCGACGCCGACGAGGTCGTGGAGATCGGCGAGGTCCACCTGTTCCTCGGACCCGACTTCGTGATCACCGTGCGGCACGCCGTCGAGCCGCAGCTCAGCGAGGTCCGCGACCGGTTGGAGAGCGACCCCGAGCTGCTCGCGCACGGCCCGATGGCGGTGCTCTACGCGGTGCTCGACCGGGTCGTCGACGACTACTTCCCCGTCCTCGACGGCCTGCAGGACGACATCGACGGGATCGAGGAGGAGGTGTTCCGCGGCGACCCGAACGTGTCGCGGCGCATCTACCAGCTGACCCGGCAGGTCATCGCGTTCCAGCGGGCCGTCGAGCCGCTGCAGGAGATCTTCGTCGAGCTGCGGGCCCGGTTCGCCAAGTCCGGCGACGCCCCGGACCTGGAGCTGCGCCGCGCGATGCGCGACGTGATCGACCACGCGACCCGGGTCCGGGAGCGCGTCGAGGGCTTCCGGGACCTGCTCGGCAACATCCTCACCGTCAACTCGACGCTCGTCGCGCAGCGCCAGAACGAGGAGATGACCCGGCTCACCGAGGCGGGCTACGCGCAGAACGAGCAGATGAAGCGGGTGTCGTCGTGGGCGGCGATCCTGTTCGCGCCGACCCTGATCGCCGGCATCTACGGCATGAACTTCGACGAGATGCCGGAGCTGCACTGGGCCCTGGGCTACCCGATGGCCATCGGGCTGATGCTGCTGCTCGGCCTCGTGCTGTACGTGGCGTTCAAGCACAACGACTGGCTGTGAGGGCCAGGCGCCCACCCCCCGTGGGCACCCGGCCCCGGCGTCAGCCCGTCGTGGTCGGCGCGGCCGGCCCCGGCGCGGTCGACTGCGCGGGCGACGGGGCACGAGCCGCGCTCGTCGGACGGGGCGCCGTGGTCTGCGGGATCGTCACGATCAGCGGTTGCGGCGGCCGGGTCACGCAGCGCCCGGTCGTCGGGTCGGTCGTGCGCACGCCCCGCGGGTACGGCCCGGGCGCCGGCGGGGTGGACGTGGCGGCGTACCCCTCGTCGACGCAGGAGTGGTCGTCGACCGCGAGCGGGCGGCCGTTCTCGTCGAACAGGTACACATCGCTCAGCGGGCTCCCTTTCGCGTCGAAGGGCCGCACGTCGGCGACGGTGGTGCCGTCGAGGCTCAGCCCCGGCGGGGTCGAGTAGGACACCACGTCCCCGGTGCGGTCCTGCCCCTGCGCCAGCACCGCGGCCACCAGCAGTCCCACCGCGAACGCGTTGAGCGGTACGACGGCCCACAGCAGCCGCCGGTCGGCCGCACTGCGCCGGCCCAGCAGCACCGACAGCGGCACCGCCGGCACGGCGAGGACCAGCGCCGTCACCAGCCCGGCGGACCCGCCGCCGCCGAACACCCACCCGATGACCCCGGCCGCGACCAGCGCGCGCAGCACCCACCAGCCGGGTTGCAGGGACAGTACGACCCCCCCGGCCGCGCCGTCGGTGCGGGCCCGGGCGAGCCGTTCGCGCAGCGCCACGACCGACGGCAGCGACGCCGCCGCGGACTGCCCCGGCCCGTCGGACCAGGCGGCCAGGGCACCGGCCGCGGCCAGCGGCACCGCGAGGAACAGCGGCGCCACCGTCGACGGCCCGACCTGCCCCACCGCGAGCCCCGCGGCCCCCGCCGCGGCGGTCGCGACGACGAGCGCGGCCAGGGCGAACCCGGCCTGCCCGGTGCGCGGGCGCTGCACGGGCTCCTGCTGTGCGGGCGGGTACCCGGCCGCCGCGCGCAGCTCGGCCGCGTAGTCCTGCGGGCTGCCGAGCCGGGCGTGCACCGCGTCGCGGCCGTAGCCGGCGCCCAGCTCCTCGGCGAGCTCCGCGAGGTGCCCGCGCGCGTCGTCGACGATCTCGGCGACCTCGGTGTGAGGCAGGCCGGTCAGGGCGACCCGCAGGCCCACCAGGTAGTCGTCGGTGACCGGGTCGCCGATGCGTGCCGTGACATCGGTGTCAGTGCCGTTGCCGCCGTTGCCGCCGTTGCCGCCGTTGCTGCCGCCGCCGCGGCCGCCCCCGCTCTGCTCGGTGCTCACGTGCCCACCAGGCCTTCCATCGTGGTGGCGAACGCGCGCCACCGGTCGGTCGTCTCCCGCAGCCGGACCCGGCCCGGTTCGTTGATCGCGTAGTACTTGCGGTGCGGCCCCTCCTCGCTGGGGACCACGTACGAGGTCAGCAGGCCCGCGCCGTAGAGCCGGCGCAGCGTGCCGTAGACCGAGGCGTCGCCCACCTCGGCGAGGCCGGCACCGCGCAGGGCCCGGACGACCTCGTAGCCGTATCCGTCCGCGCGGTCCAGGACCGCGAGCACCGCGAGGTCGAGCACTCCCTTGAGCAGCTGGCTGGTGTCCATCGCACCTCCTTACGCGTCGCAGACTACTACGCGATGCGCAGTAGTCCGCGCACCGCTGCACCGGGCGCGTGTCGAGCCGGGTGTCGGAGCCGGGTGTCAACGGGCCGCCAGTCCTGCGCCGGACGGCGTCAGGGCGGCGTAGCGACGGCGGACACGCGCGGCTCCACGGGGCGACAACGGAGGGGCACGGCGCCCGCACCGGGCGCCCGCCACCAAGGAGTCATCCCGGTGACCCTCGCCGACCTGCTCCCCTCCCTCCGCCCGACCCTCGCCGCCCGTCTCGAGCCGGGCCTGTGGCCGGTCACGACCCGCACGACCTCCGACGGCGCCCTGCAGATCGGCGGGGTCGACCTCACCGAGCTCGCCGCCCGCTTCGGCACCCCGGTGCAGGTGCTCGACACCGCCGACGTCCGCGCCCGCTGCCGCGCCTACCGGGCCGCGCTGCCCGACGCCGAGATCGTCTACGCCGGCAAGGCGTTCCTCTGCCGCGGAATGGCCCGCCTGGTCGCCGACGAGGGCTGCTCGGTCGACGCGTGCTCCGGCGGCGAGGTCGCGGTGGCCGCGGCCGCGGGGCTGCCCGGGGACCGCATCGTGCTGCACGGCACCGTCAAGACCGACGAGGACCTGAAGGCGGCGTTCGCCGCGGGCGTCGGGCGGATCGTGCTGGACTCGGCGGCGGAGGTCGACCGGATCGCCGCGCTCGCGCCGCGCCGGCAGAAGGTGCTGCTGCGGATCAGCCCGGACGTCGACGCCGGCACCCACCCGGGGCTCACCACCGGCACCGCGTCGTCGTGGTTCGGGATGCCGCCCGCCGAGGCGCTGGAGGTCGCCGGACGGGTACTGGCCGCCCCGAGCTGGAGCTGGCCGGGCTGCACTGCCATCTCGGCTCGCAGGTGCCGTCGGTGTCGCGCTACGAGCGGGCCGCGGTCCGGATGGTGGGCGTGATTGCGGCACTGCGTGCGCGGTACGGGGTCACCGTCGCGGAGCTGGACCTGGGCGGCGGGCACGCGGTCGGCTACGCCGAGGGCGAGCCCTGCCTGGACCCGGCGATCTTCGGCCGGGCCGTGCGGGGCACCCTGGCCCGGGCCTGCGCGGCGCACGGCATCGACGAGCCGCGGCTGCTCGTCGAGCCGGGGCGCGCGATCGTCGCCCGGGCCGGGGTGACGCTCTACCGGGTCGGCGCGGTGCAGCGCTGCGGCGACGGCCGCACCACCGTGCTGGTCGACGGCGGCATGAGCGACGACCCCCGCCCCGCCCTCTACGGCGCCCGCTACCCGGTCCGGCTCGTCGGGCGCGCCACCCGGGCACCGCTGGAGTCGGTCCGCGTGGCGGGGCGGCACTGCGAGTCCTCCGACGTGATCGCCGACGGCGTCCGGCTGCCCGCCGACGTCGCCACCGGGGACCTGCTGGCGGTGCCGGTGTCCGGCGCGTACCACGCCTCGATGGCCTCGACCTACAACCAGGTCCCGCGCCCGCCGGTGGTCGCCGTCGCCGCGGGGGCGTCGCTGCCGCTGCTGCGCCGCGACACCCCGGAGGACCTGCTGCGCCGCGACTGCTCCTGAGGCCCCACGCCGGTCGGCGCCCGGTCAGCGGCGGGGCCGCGGGGCCGGCTGGCACCGCGGGCAGGTGAACGACGAGCGGTTCATGAACGCGTCCCGGCGGATCGGGGTGCCGCAGCGACGGCACGCCCGGTCCGCCTGGCCGTAGACGTTCAGGGATCGGTCGAAGTAGCCCGAGGCGCCGTTGACGTTGACGTACAGCGCGTCGAAGGAGGTGCCGCCCTGGACGAGCGCCTCGTGCATGACGGTCGTCGCGGCGTCGAGGACGGTGTGGCCCTGGGCCCGGGTCAGCTTCTCGGTGGGCCGGCTGCCGTGCAGCCGGGCCCGCCAGAGCGCCTCGTCGGCGTAGATGTTGCCGATCCCGGAGACGACGGTCTGGTCGAGCAGTGCCCGCTTGACCTCGGTGCGACGGCGACGCATCGCCGCGACGGCGTCGTCGGCCGAGAACGCCGGGTCCATCGGGTCGCGGGCGATGTGGGCGACCGGCTCGGGCACCAGGCCGCCGCCCGCGCCCGCGGCGAGGGGGTGCACCGACAGCCCGCCGAAGGTGCGCTGGTCGACGAAGCGGAGCTCGGGGCCGTCGTCGTCGAACCGGACGCGGACCCGCAGGTGCTTCTCGTCGGGCGCGTCCGGGGATTCGACGAGCATCTGCCCGGACATGCCCAGGTGCGCGAGCAGCGCGTCGTCACCGGGGCCGGCGGTGTCCAGCTCCAGCCAGAGGTACTTGCCGCGCCGGGCGACCGCGGACAGCGTGCGCCCGGCCAGCCGGGCGGTGAAGTCGTCCGCCCCGGTGGGGTGCCGGCGCACCGCGCGCGGATGCAGTACCTCGACGCGCGCGATCCGCCGGTCCAGCACGTGGTCGGCGAGGCCGCGGCGGACGACCTCGACCTCGGGCAGCTCCGGCATCGCGGCTACCGCCCGGAGCCGGCACTCTCGTCGGACAGCGCGTGCCAGGCGATCTCGGCCGCCTTCTGCTCGGCCTCCTTCTTGGTGCGTCCCGCGCCGCTGCCGAGGTCACGACCCCCGACCACGGCCGTCGCGGTGAACACCTTCAGGTGGTCCGGGCCCTCCTCGTCGATCCGGTACTCGGGCACACCGTGCCCGCCGGCGGCGGTGAGCTCCTGCAGGCTGGTCTTCCAGTCCAGGCCCGCGCCGAGCAACGGGGCACTGTGCAGCAGGTCCGCGAACAGCCGGTGGATCAGCTCGCGGGACGGCTCGAGGCCGTGCGCGAGGTACACCGCGCCGAGCAGCGCCTCGGTGGCGTCGGCCAGGATGCTGGCCTTCGACCGGCCACCGGTCAGCTCCTCACCGCGCCCCAGGTACAGGTACGCGCCGAGGCCGTGCGGCACACCGTCCGGTGTGGGCAACGCCACGGCGACGGTGGCGAGCGCGTGCATGTTGACCACGCTCGCGCGCAGCTTCGCCAGCTGCCCCTCGGGCAGGTCCGGGTGGTCCCGGTACAGCCGCTCGGTGATCACGATCGACAGCACCGAGTCGCCCAGGAACTCCAGGCGCTCGTTGGTCGGCAGTCCACCGTGCTCGTAGGCGTAGGACCGGTGGGTCAGCGCCAGCGTGAGCAGCGTCTCGTCCAGGTCCACACCGAGTGCGGACAGCAGAGGTGACCGGTCCGTCACCGGACCGGTCACACTCTTGTCGCCCACTGCTGCGATCAGGCCGGGCTGGTGACCTGACGACCGTCGTACTGCCCACAGGTCGGGCAGGCGATGTGCTGCAGCTTCGGCTCACGGCAGGCGCGGTTCGAGCAGGCGACCAGGGTCGGCGCAGTGGCCTTCCACTGCGACCGGCGCGCACGCGTGTTCGACCGCGACATCCGGCGCTTGGGAACGGCCATGATGACACTCCTCGGTACTTCGAACGATCAGGTCTGCCCACCGGGGAGCGGGCTCACGAGGAGCCGCCGCTCAGTCGGTGGAGGGCAGGCGCTCACGGAGCGCCGCCCAACGAGGATCCAGTGTCTCATGCCCGTGATCCGATGGGAGATCGGCCCACCTCTCCCCGCACTCGACGCACAGACCAGGGCAGTCCTCGCGGCACAGCGGTGCCATCGGCAGCTCGGTCACGATCGCGTCGCGCACGGCCTGGGTGAGGTCGATGCGCTCGTCGACCAGGCGCGGGATCTCGTCGGCGTCGGTGGTCTCCTCGGTGACCGAGTCCGGGTAGGCGAACAGCTCGCCGATCCGGACCTGCACGTCCTCCCCGATCGGCTCCAGGCAGCGCGAGCACTCCCCCGCCAGCCGGGCGTCGGCGGTGCCGGAGACGTAGACGCCCTCGGTCACCGACTCCAGGGACACGTCGAGCTCGACGTCGGACCCGCCGGGGACGGTGATCACCCCGGTCAGGCCGATCTCGGCGTCGCCGGACGGCGCGGGGACCGTGCGGGCCACGGTGCGCTGGTTGCCGGGGCGGCGGGCCAGCTCGCGGGTGGAGAGGACCCAGGGGTTGTCGTCGGGACGGTTCTGGCTGCGCGCGGTGTTCATCTCGCCGACCAGCGTACGCGGCCCGGTCAGTCGCGTCGTCGCACGTCGAACGCGTCGGCGACCAGGGCGCCCAGCTCCAGGAACGCGTCCGCGGTCGCCGGCCGGAGCCGGGCCGGGTCGATCCGCCCGCCGGTGGCCAGGTGCGGGTCGTGCGGCACCTCGACGACGCCGCGCACCCGCTGGGCGAAGTGCTCGCGGATCCGGGCGGCGTCGACCTCGGCGCTGCGCCGGTCGCAGGACAGCACGACCACCGCGTTGCGGACGAGGTCGCCGTGGCCGTGCGCGACCAGCCAGTCCAGCGTCTTGCTGGCCCGGCCCGCCCCGTCGACGGTGGGGGCCCCCACGACGACCACGGAGTCGGCGCGCGCGAGGGTGCCCTGCATCGTGGAGTGCACCATCCCGGTGCCCGAGTCGGTGATGATGATGTTGAAGAAGCGGCCCAGCAGGTCGACGACGCGCTCGTACTCGTCGCGGGAGAACGCCTCACCGGAGGCGGGGTCCTGCTCCGAGGCCAGGACCTGCAGGCGCCCGGCGAGGCTCGTGTAACGGGACACGTCGGTCCAGGTGCCGACCCCCTCCAGGTCGTTCAGCAGCTCGCGGACGGTGATCCGGGAGTCGCCGGTCAGCCGGTCGGCGAGCGTGCCGGCGTCGGGGTTCGCGTCGAGGACGACGGCCCGGTCCCCTCGGTGCTCGGCCAGCGCCTGCCCGAGGCAGGCCGCGACCGTGGTCTTGCCGACGCCGCCCTTCACCGACATGACCGCCACCCGGTGCGCACCGGCCAGTGGTGCGCGGACCCGCGCCAGCATCCCGGTGCGGAGCTCCTCGGCGTCGCTCGGGCCGGGGTTCACCCGGCCACCGGTGATGTCGTAGAGGGCGCGACGCCAACCGGTGCGCGGCCGGTCGGGCCGGGGCCGCAGCATGGAGTCCTCACGCAGGTCCGCCGCGACCGCCCCGGCGTTCCCACGCCGAGCCTCGGAGCGGGGCAGCTCGGGACGCGGGGCCTCGGGGGGCGGGGCCGGGTTCGTCACGGGGGGTCCTTCCAGCCGGTGCCCATAGCGTTCCCACCAGGTCGTCGGGTCGGGTTCGGGCCGGCGTGCCATGCGCGGGAGAGTAGTACGGCGGGTGACCTGGCTTCCTGCTTCCGGCGTATCCGATCACAGTGAGCCTTTTTCAACCTGCCGTTCCGGCAGCTCAGGGGCCTGGTTGTGTGGGTGCAGACGCCGAGCTAGCGAGCCGGTGACCTGTGCAGCTGTGGTCAGAGCAGTTGCGCTGCAACCTTCGCGATCTCCTGACGCAGAAGCTCGCTGGTCAGGTTGAAAAAGGCTCAGTGACTGCCCGCGGTGAAGCACCTGCGCCGCAGCCGTTGCCGCGATCACCCGGCCGCGCGGGCCGCCTGCCGGGTGGCGCCGGGGGTCTCGCCGAGCACGGCCCGGTAGCGACGGGTGAAGTGGGCCTGGTCGGCGTAGCCGAGTTCGGCGGCCAGCCCGGCCAGCGCGGCGGCCAGCCCGGCCAGCGCGGCGTCCGGGTCGGTCCGGAGCACCGCGGCGGCGTGCTGCAGGCGACGGCACTCGATCAGCCACAGCGGGGTCAGCCCGATGTGGCCGCGGACCAGCCGTTCCAGCGTCCGCGGCGCGACGCCGACGAGCTCGGCGAGCTGGTCGGCGCGTACGACGTCGGTGCGGGACTCGGCCAGCGTGCAGGCCCGGTTGACCAGGCGTCCGGCGTCGGTGACCCGGTCGGCCAGCGGGGCGAGCCAGTCCCGCACCGTCGCGGCCGGGTCGCCGCACGCCACGACCGTGGCCAGCTCCGCCACCGGCGCGCCGTGGACCTCCTCGTCGGCGCCACGCAGTGCGGCCGGCGCGGTGGCCGTGAGCAGCGGGGTCGCGCCGGGCCGGAGCAGCACGCCGACGACCCAGGACCGCCCGGTCAGCTCCCGGACGTCGACGCCGGTGCGCGGCCCGTGCAGTGTCGCGGTGACCGGGTCGGTGACGAGGTTGAACGCCGGGTACTGCAGCACCCGCTGGCGCACCGTGCGCCCGGGCGGCACGTCCCAGCGGGCGGTCCACACCCAGCGCACGAGGTCGTCGAGCCCGATCCGAACCCGGTCGAGCGCGACCTCCGGGGCGCCCGGGTTCAGGTGCCCGCGCGACTCGACGGTCATCGGCCACTCCTGTCGGCAATGTTCAATCCGCCCCGTCGCGGGGCGGGCACGCTCGACCCATGGAGCTCACGAGCAGCGTCACCGGCACCCACACCACCGACGGCCGCCCGCACTGGGTCACCTCGCTCACCCCGCACCTGGTGGCGTCGCCCGCCCGCACAGCGATCGAACTCTACTGTGCCGCCTTCGGGGCCCGGGTGCTCTCGGTCACCGAGATGGGCGACATGATCGGGCACGCCGAGCTGGAGCTGGCGGCCGGCCGGTTCACCGTCTCCGACGCGATGCCCGACTACGGCCTCGTCTCCGCCCCGGCGGGCGACCACCCGGTGTCGCTGTCGCTCGCGGTGTACGTGCCCGACACCGACGCGACCGTCGCCACGCTGACCGAGGCCGGGTCGACCGTGCGGGAGCCGGTCTCGACGTTCGTGTCCGGGGACCGGTTCGGCTCGGTCGTCGACCCGTACGGGGTGCGGTGGGCGGTGATGACCCGGGTGGAGGACCTGTCGCCGGAGGAGAGCGCGCGGCGGGTCGCCGAGTGGGCGGCGGAGCAGGGCTGACGGTGCGGCGGGCGGGTCCCTGATCGGCGCGCCGGCGTCCCGGCCGCAGCCGACGGCACACGGCAGGGCCGGCCGGGACCTCGGCCCTGCCGTGGTCCGGGATGCCGGCGCATCGTGCTCCCGCTGATGCCTGGGACGCAGGACCTTCACCGTTCTCGGAGCTCACGAGTTCGCAATGGTGAACGAGAACTAACTCGACGACGGACGCGGGGTGTGCGAGTTCGACAACCACATCCGCGAACAACCCGGATGGCACGTCGCCCGCGGTCCGGACGGGGTCACGACCACGACACCCACCGGGCGCGCCTACCGCGGAGCGGACTGACCCGACCCGGTGCCGGCGGCCGTCAGTCGATCAGGTCCATCCCGGTGCCGGTGCGCCCCTGCTCCGGGGGCAGCCCGGCGCCGTAGTTCGGACCGTACTGACCGCGCCAGATCTGGCTGCGCCCGCGCCCGACGACGCCCAGCGCGTTGTTCAGGGTGGTCTCCAGCTCGCCGAGGGTGGTGTCGACGTAGTCGTCGCACTCGCGGCGCAGCCGGTCGGCCTCGGCGTGCGCGCCGTCGACGATCCGGCCGGCCTCGGCGTGCGCGGCGCGGACGACCTCGGTCTGGGACACCAGCCGGGTCTGCTCGTTCTGCCCGTCGGCGATGAGCCGGTCGTGCGCGGCCCGCCCGGCGTGGCTCATCCGTTCGGCCTCGTCACGGGCCCGGTCGGTGAGCTCGGCGTACTGACGGCGGCCCTCGGCGACCGCGCGCTCCGCCTCGTGGCGGGCCTCGGCCAGTGTGCGCCCGGCCTCCTCCTGCGCCTCGGCGACGAGCCGCTCGGCCTCGGTGCGCGCGTTCTGCAGCGTCTCCTCGGCCTCGGAGTTCGCCGCTGTCCGGGTCTCCTCCGCCTCGCGCTCGGCCTCGGACACGATGTCGTCGCGCCGGTCGAGCACGTCCTGGGCGTCGTCCATCTCGCCCGGGATCGCCTCGCGGACGTCGTCGAGCAGCTCCAGCACGTCGCCGCGCGGGACCACGCAGTTCGACGTCATCGGGACGCTGCGCGCCTCTTCGACGATCGTCACCAGCGCGTCCAGCGACTCGAAGACCCGGTACACGCGAGCGATCCTCTCACCGTCGCGGGCGCGGACCCGTTATTCGGCGCCGCTCCCGCGTGTCAAGTTCCGACCGGGTGAGCCTGGCAGGGGTCCGGGCTCAGCCGGACAGGCGCTCCAGCAGCCGGGTGTGCACGCTCGGCGGGAGGAACGCGGTGACGTCGCCGCCGCCGCGGGCGACCTCCTTGACCAGCGAGCTCGACACGTAGACCTGCCCGGGCGCGCCGGGCAGGAACAGCGTCTCGACTCCGGTCAGGTGCCGGTTCATGTGCGCCATCGGCAGCTCGTAGTCGTAGTCCGTCGCGCCGCGCAGGCCCTTGACCATCGCCCGGGCGCCGCGCTCACGGCAGTAGTCGACGACGAGGCCCTGGAACGACTCGACCCGCACGCCCGGGAGGTCCGCGGTGATCTCGGTGAGCATCGCGACACGCTCGTCGACGGAGAACAGCCCCTCCTTGCGGGGGTTCACGAGGATCGCGACGAACACCTCGTCGAACAGCCCCGCGGTGCGGGCGATGACGTCGAGATGCCCCACCGTCGGCGGGTCGTAGGAACCGGGGCAGACGGCGCGGCGGACCTCGGGCATGGAGCGGAACCTATCAGCCGGTGATCACCGGTCAGGCCCAGCTCCGGTCGAGCGACATGTGCAGCTCGTAGCGGTCACCGCGGTAGTGGGACACGGTGTACTCGACCGGCCGGTCGCCGGAGCTGGCGGTCCGGTCGAACACCAGGACCGGGTGCCCGGCGGGGATCCCGAGCAGGACCGCCGAGGCCTCGTCGGCCTGCCGGGCGGCGACGGTCTGCTCGGCGCGGTCGATGGGGAGCCGGTAGTGGTCCTGCAGGATCTTGTAGACCGAGCCGCTGAGGTCGTGCGCGTCGAGGTCGGGGACCCGCTCGGCGTCGTACCAGGCGTCGTCGATCGACATCGGCACCCCGTCGGCGACGCGCAACCGCCGCAGGTGCCAGCACCGGCCGTCGGGGCCCTGGCCGAGCGCACGGACGGCCTCCGGCGGCCCGGTGGTGCAGGCGACATCGAGGACGACCGTGGTCGGGGTCAGTCCGAGCCGGCGCATGTCGTCGTGGAAGGACGCGAGGTGCAGCCGGGAGCGCGCGGTGCGGGCGGCGACGTAGGTGCCCTTGCCGCGGACCCGGGTCAGCAGCCCGTCGCGCTCCAACTCGCCGACGGCGGCCCGCACCGTCACCCGGCTCACGCCGTGGTCCAGACACAGCCTGCGCTCGCTGGGGAAGGGGTCGCCCGGTGAGAAGTCCCGCGCGATCGTCTCCGCGAGCAGGGTGCGGAGCTGCTCGTGCTTGGGCACGACCCCGTCGCCGATCCGGACCTCGCCGTTCATGGTGCCGTCCACCGTAGCCACTACCGCCCCCGTCCCGGTGCGCCGACCTGCCCGGCCGCGACGGGCCCGGCCCGCTCCCCGGCGGCCGCCCGGTCGAGCACGAGCGTGCAGTGCGGGTGGGTGCGCAGCACGGTCGCGGGCACGTCGGTCGTGACCGGTCCGGACACCGTCGCCGCCACGGCCGCGCGCTTGCCCTCCCCGGTCGCGACGAGCACGATCCGCCGCGCGCCGGTGATGGTGGCCAGCCCCTGGGTGAGCACCCGGTGCGGCACGTCGGCCGGACGGTCGAAGAACCGTGCGTTGTCGGCGCGGGTCCGCTCGGTCAGCGTCGTGACCCGGGTGCGCGAGTCGAACGCCGAGCCGGGCTCGTTGAACCCGATGTGGCCGTTCCCGCCGATGCCCAGGATCTGCAGGTCCACCGGGCCGTGCGCGGCGAGCAGACGCTCGTAGTCGGCGGCGGCCGCCTCCGGGTCGGCGCGGGTGCCGTCGGGGGCGTGCACCGCGGCCGGGTCGATGTCGAGGTGGTCGGTCAGCTCACGGCGGATGACCTCGCGGTAGGACTGCGGATGCCCCGCGGGCAGGCCCAGGTACTCGTCGAGCAGGAACGCCCGCGCCCCGGCGAAGGACAGCCCCTCCTCGCGGTGCCGCCGGATCAGCTCGGCGTAGGCGGGCAGCGGGGAGCTTCCGGTGGCGAGCCCGAGGGTCGCCGGCCGGCCGGTGTCACGGGCCAGGACCTCGGCGACGGCGTCGGCGACCGCCCGCCCGCAGGCCCGTGGGTCGTCGAGGACCACGACCTCCATCACGCACCCCCACCGGTGACGGGCTCCCCGGCGCGCAGCACGTGGCGCGGCCGCAGGTCCGCGTCGGTGACGAGCACGTCGGCGCGGTGACCCGGGACCAGCGACCCGACCTCGCCGTCGAGCCCGAGGAGCCGGGCCGGCGTGCGGGTCGCGGCGAGCACCGCGTCCGGCAGCCGGACCCCCGCGTCGCGCACCGTGGCCCGGACGACGTCGACCAGGCACGCGGTGCCGCCGGCGATGGGCCCGTCCGGGATCCGGGCGACGCCGTCGTCCACCCGGACCTGCATCGTGCCCAGGCGGTACTGGCCGTCGGGCATCCCGGCCGCGGCCATCGCGTCGGTGACCAGCGCGACCCGGTCCGGCCCGACGAGGTCGAACACCGCGGCGACGGTCTCGGAGGCCAGGTGCACCCCGTCCGCGACGAGCTCCACGACGAGCTCGCCCCGCGCGGCCGCCGCCAGGCACGCAGCGGCCGGCCCGGGCGCCCGGTGGTGCACCGGGGGCATCGCGTTGAACAGGTGGGTGGCGCTCATCGGCGCCCCGCCGGCCCGTTCGATCCCGGTCGTGGTGGTGCGGGCGTCGGCGTCGGTGTGGCCGATGCTCGGCAGCACGCCGTGCGTGGCGAGCACCGCGAGCAGGTCCGCCGCGTGCGCGGTCTCCGGCGCGTAGGTCACCGACGCGACGGCGCCGTCGGCCTTGGTCAGCAGCTCGTCGAGCAGCACGGGGTCGCCCGGGAGGATCGCGCGCGGGTCGTGCGCGCCGCACCGCGCGGTCGCCAGGAACGGGCCCTCCAGGTGGATCCCGGCGAGGTCCCCGGCGACGACGAGCGGACGCAGCGTCGCGATCCGTTCGGCCAGCACGGTCGGCGGGGCCGAGACGAGCGAGGCGACCGTCGTCGTCGTGCCGTGCGCCCGGTGGTGGGCGACGGCCGCCGCGGCCCCGGCCGCCGTCGCGTCCGGGAAGCCGTGTCCGGCACCGCCGTGGTCGTGCACGTCGACCAGCCCGGGCAGCAGCAGCGACGACGACGCGGGCGGGAGCGGACCGTCGTACGCCGCGGCCGGGACGACCGCGACGATCCGGTCCCCCGCGACCGCGACGACCGAGTCCGGGAGCAGCCGGCCGTCGGTGACGACGGTGCCGCGCAGCACGCGGTCCGCCGTCACGCGTCGTGGTCCGTCTCGAGCAGCGCCACGAGGCCGTCCAGCGCGGCGGGCGCGTCGTCGCCGTCGGCCCGCAGGACGACCTCGTCGCCGAAGACGACGCCGAGGGTCATGAGCCCGAGGACGCTGCGGGCGTCGACCGGGTCCTTCCCCTGCGTCGCGACGGTGACGTCCAGTCCGGTGGCGCCTGCCGCGCGGGCGAACAGCGCGGCCGGGCGGGCGTGCAGCCCCACCCGGGACGCGACGACGGCGGTGCGGGTGTGCACGGTGTTCTCCTGCTCCTCGTGGGTGGTCACCGGTCGGTCCGTCCGGCGGTGTCGGTGTCGCCGGCGGCCCCGGCGGCCCCGGCGGCCCCGGTGGTCCCGGCGCTCCCGGTCGTCCCGGCACTCTCGGTGGTCGCGGCGGTGACGGTGGCCGGTGTGGTCTCGGTGCCGGTGGTCTCGTCGTCCTCCCGGCCGGGGGTGCGCAGGTTCCAGCGGCGGATCACGAAGCGGAACAGCACGTAGTAGACGACGGCGTAGGCCAGCCCGATCGGGATCAGCCACAGCGGCCGGGTGGACTGGCCGAAGTTGAGGACGTAGTCGATCGCGCCGGCGGAGAAGGCGAACCCGCTGTGGATGTCGAGCGCGTTGACCAGCGCGAGCGAGGTGCCGGTGAGCACCGCGTGGATCAGGTACAGCGGCCACGCGACGTAGACGAAGGCGTACTCGAGCGGCTCGGTGATGCCGGTGACGAAGGAGGTCAGCGCGACCGACACCATGATCCCACCGACCAGCTTGCGCCGCTCCGGGCGGGCCTCGTGCCAGATCGCGAGTGCCGCGGCGGGCAGCGCGAACATCATGATCGGGAAGAAGCCGGTCATGAACGTCCCGGCGGTCGGGTCACCGGCGAAGAAGCGGTTGAGGTCACCGCGGGTGCCGTCGAAGTCCCCGAGGAGGAACCAGACGACGTTGTTCACGATGTGGTGCAGCCCGATCGGCAGGAGCAGCCGGTTCACCACGCCGAAGATTCCGCCGCCGACGACCGCGTTCTCCCCGACCACGGTGCCCAGCCCGGTCAGCCCGGCGTTGAAGACCGGGTAGACCAGGCTCATCACCGACGCGATCACCATCATCGAGACCGCGGTGAGGATCGGGACCAGCCGACGGCCGTTGAAGAAGCCGAGGAAGGTCGGCAGCGTCGTGCGGTGGAAGCGCTGCCACAGCAGCGCCGCGACGAGCCCCGCGACGATGCCGCCCAGCACCCCGAAGTCGATCGTGGCCTGCTCGCCCTTCGAGTCGAGCACCCCGGGCAGCAGCACCGGGGACAGCGCGGTGAACACCCCGTCCATGACGAGGTAGCCGACGAGGGCCGCGAGCGCGGTGGAACCGTCGGAGCGGCGCGCCCAGCCGATCGCGATGCCGACCGCGAAGATCATCGGGAGGTGGTCGAACAGCGCGCCGCCGGCCGCGGCGAGCACCGCCGCGGGCTGCTTCAGCGCCTCGACCCCGCCGAGCAGGTCGTCCTGCCCGAGACGCAGCAGCAGACCGGCCGCGGGCAGGACGGCGATCGGGAGCATCAGGCTCCGGCCGAGACGCTGCAGGCCGGCCAGCCCGGCCCGTCGTCGTACCGGTTCCGCTGTGGAGGTGCTCATGGGCTCGCACTCCTCGTGAGGTGTCGGCGACCGGGGCCGGTGCGCGGGCGTTGTGGAGCCGCCGCGTCAGCCGGTACGGTCTGGTTATTACCAGTGAGGGTGCGGGGCGAGCGCGGCACTGTCAAGACACTGGTCATGACCAGTAGTGACCGGAGAGCGGAGGAACCCCATGAGCAGGGCCGACGACATCGTGGCGGGGCTGGGCGGGCCCGGGAACATCACCGACATCGAGGCGTGCATCACCCGGCTGCGGACCGAGGTCGGCGACCCCGGCCTGGTCGACGACGCCGCGCTGAAGGCCGCCGGGGCGCACGGTGTGGTCCGGTCAGGGACCGTCGTGCAGGTCGTGATCGGGCCGGAGGCGGAGAACCTCTGCGACGACGTCCGGGACCTGCTGTGACAACGGAGTCGACAACGGAGCCGACACCCGTGTTCGCGCCCGTCGGCGGGACCGTGGTCGGGCCAGCGGGAGTGCCGGACCCGGTGTTCCGCGACGAGCTGCTCGGCGGTGGGACGGCGGTCGAGCCGTCCGCGGACGCCACCGAGGCGGTCGTGCTGGCCCCGGTCGGCGGGACGGTCGCGGCGCTGCACCCGCACGCCTTCGTCGTCGCCCCCGCCGACGGGCCCGGAGTGCTGGTGCACGTCGGGATCGAGACGGTCTCGCTCGGCGGGGCCGGGTTCACCGTGCACGTCGCGAAGGGCGACCCGGTCGAGCCGGGCACCCCGGTGCTGACCGTCGACCTCGCCGCCGTGCGGGCTGCCGGACTGGCCGCGACCTGTCCGGTCGTCGTGCTGGACTCACCCGCCGGGTCGGTGAGCGCCCCCACCGGGCACACCGTGCGCGCCGGGGACGAGCTGTTCCGCCTGTGAGCGGCGCCGACGCAGTGGCCACCGTCCCCGACGGGGCCCCGGTCGTCTTCGACCTCGACGGCACCCTCGTGCGCAGCGAGCACGTGCACCGCCGGATCTGGGCCCGGTTCTTCGCCGAGTGGGGCGCCGACGTCGACGACGACACCTACCGGCACCGGTTCATGGGCCGCCGCGCGGTCGACGTGCTGCGCGAGGTCGACGGGCCGTGGCGCGGCGAGGACCCCGACGAGCTCGCCGCGCAGCTGGCCGGGCACGGCTCCGCCCTCGCCGAGGACGTCGACGTCGTCCCCGGCGCACCCGCGCTGCTCCGCTCGCTGGCCGAGCGCGGGCACCGGCTCGCGGTGGTGACGAGCGCCCGCCGCGGCTGGGCGGACCGGGTGCTGGGTGACGTGCTCGGCGCGGCCCCGCTGGTCGAGCTGGTCGTCACCGCCGAGGACGTGGTGCGTGGCAAGCCGGACCCGGAGGGCTACCTCGCCGCGTGCCGCCGTCTCGACGCCGACCCGGGCGGCTGCGTCGCGTTCGAGGACTCCGTCGCCGGGGTGTCCTCGCTGGTCGCGGCCGGGATGGGCACCATCGTCGGGGTCCGGACGACGGCCGGGGAGGCGGAGCTGACCGCGGCCGGGGCGCACCGCACGGTGCCCGACCTGACACCCGACCGGCTACTGGGCCCGGCGGCCTGATCCGGGCTCAGCCCACGAGCGAGCCGTGGTGCAGGACGGTGTCGCCGTAGCGGCGTGACCGGCCCGCGGTGAACCCCTCCGGCCAGGCGAACTCCCCCGACGCCTTCGCCCGCTCGACGACGACGGCCGCTCCGGGTGCGAGCCACCCGTGGGCGGCGGCGCTCAGCCAGCCCGCGACCTCGTCGTCGGGCACCGCGTAGGGCGGGTCGACCAGCACGACGTCGAACGCCCGCGGCGCGGGCCCGGCCAGCACGGTCCCGGCCCGCCCCGCGACGACCGACCCGCCGAGCCCGACCGCGGCCAGGTTGCGCCGCAGCACCCCCGCGGCCCGCTTGTCCGACTCGACGAACAGCGCCTCGGCGGCGCCCCGCGACAGCGCCTCCAGCCCCAGCGCGCCGGAGCCGGCGCACACGTCGAGGACGGCGGCGCCGTGCAGGCCCGGGTCGTGGTCGAGCGCGGAGAACAGCGCCTCCCGGACCCGGTCCGACGTCGGCCGGGTCCCCGACGGCGGCACGGCGAGCCGTCGTCCGCCCGCCGTGCCCGTGATCAGCCTGGTCATCGCTCCATCGTGCCGTGCGGCTCAGTCCAGCTCGACCAGCAGGTCCCCGCCCTCGACCTGGGTGACCTTCCCGATCGCGAGCCGCGTGACGGTGCCGGCCCGGTGCGCGGTGATCGACGCCTCCATCTTCATGGCCTCGATGGTGGCGACGGTCTGGCCGTCGTCGACGGTGTCACCCTCCTCGACCTGCAACGTCACGACACCGGCGAACGGGGCGGCGACGTGCGCGTCGTTGCCCTTCTCCGCCTTCTCCGCGGCCTTCACCTCGGTGGCGACCGACTCGTCGCGCACCGACACCGGGCGCAGCTGGCCGTTCAGGGTGGTCAGCAGGGTGCGGTAGCCGCGCTCGTCGGGCTCGGAGACGGCCTCCAGCTCGATGATCAGCGTGACGCCGGGCTCGAGGTCGACGGTGTGCTCGAGGTCCTCCTCCAGGCCGTAGAAGAAGTCCTTCGACGACAGCACCGCGGTGTTGCCGTACTGCTCGCGGTGGGTGTCGAAGTCCTTGGTCGGGCCGGGGAACAGCAGCCGGTTCAGCGTGCGGCGCCGGTCGTGGGCGAGGCCCTCGCGGTCGTCGCCGGACAGTTCCGCCTTCTCCGCCTCGGGGCTGCGGCCCTCCAGCGCGCGGGTCCGGAACGGCTCCGGCCAGCCCGCGGGCGGCGAACCCAGCTCACCGCGCAGGAACCCGATCACCGATTCCGGGATGTCGAAGCTCGCCGGGTCCTTCTCGAAGTCCGCGGGCTCCACCCCGGCCCCGACCAGGTGCAGGGCCAGGTCGCCGACGACCTTCGACGACGGCGTCACCTTCACCAGCCTGCCCAGCATCCGGTCCGCGGCGGCGTAGCAGTCCTCGATCAGCTCGAACCGGTCGCCCAGCCCGAGCGCGATCGCCTGCTGGCGCAGGTTCGACAGCTGCCCGCCGGGGATCTCGTGGTGGTAGACCCGCCCGGTCGGCGACGCGAGCCCGGACTCGAACGGCGCGTAGACCTTGCGCACCGCCTCCCAGTACGGCTCCATGTCCCCGACCGCGGCCAGGCTCAGCCCGGTCGCACGGTCGGTGTGGTCGGTGGCCGCGACCAGCGCCGACAGCGACGGCTGGCTCGTAGTGCCGGCCATCGAGGCGACCGCGCCGTCGACGGCGTCGACCCCGGCGTCGATCGCCGCGACCAGCGTCGCGAGCTGACCGCCCGCGGTGTCGTGGGTGTGCAGGTGCACCGGGAGGTCGAAGCGTTCCCGCAGCGCCGTGACCAGCGTCCGCGCCGCAGGCGGGCGCAGCAGCCCGGCCATGTCCTTGATCGCCAGCACGTGCGCACCGGCCTCGACGATCTCCTCGGCCAGGCGCAGGTAGTAGTCGAGGGTGTAGAGCTTCTCCCCCGGGTCCGACAGGTCCGCGGTGTAGCAGAGCGCGACCTCGGCCAGCGCCGTGCCGGTGCTGCGGACGGCGTCGATGGCCGGACGCATCTGGGACACGTCGTTGAGGGCGTCGAAGATCCGGAAGACGTCCATGCCGGTGTCCGCCGCCTCCTGCACGAAGGCGTCGGTCACCTCCGTCGGGTACGGCGTGTAGCCGACGGTGTTGCGCCCGCGCAGCAGCATCTGGGTGCAGATGTTCGGCGCCGCCGCCTTGATCGCGGCGAGCCGGTCCCACGGGTCCTCGGCGAGGAAGCGCAGGGCGACGTCGTAGGTCGCACCGCCCCAGCACTCCAGCGACAGCAGCTCGGGCATGGTGCGCGCCACGTAGGGCGCGACCGCGAGCAGGTCCCGGGTCCGGATCCGGGTCGCCAGCAGCGACTGATGGGCGTCGCGGAACGTCGTGTCGGTGACGGCGACGGCGGTCTGCTCCCGCAGCCGTCGCGCGAAGCCCTCGGGACCGAGTTCGCGCAGCAGCTGCGCGGAGCCGTCCGGCGCCGGCGTCTCCAGGTCGACACCGGCGGGCAGCTTGTCCACCGGCTCCACGACCAGTGGCCGGTCACCGTTGGGCTTGTTGACCGTGACCTCGCCCAGGTACTGCAGGATGCGCGAGCCGCGGTCGGCCGACGGGCGGGCCTTGAGCAGGTGCGGGCGCTCCTCGATGAAGCTGGTGGTGACCCGACCCTGCTTGAAGTCCTCGTCCTCCAGCACGGCGGCCAGGAACGGCAGGTTCGTCGCCACACCACGGATCCGGAACTCGGCCAGCGCGCGCCGGGCGCGCCGGGCGGCGTTGGCGAAGTCGTGGCCGTGGCAGGTCAGCTTGACCAGCATCGAGTCGAAGTGCGCCGAGACCTCGGCGCCGACGTGCACGGTGCCGCCGTCCAGGCGCACGCCCGGGCCGCCCGGGGAGCGGTAGACCGACAGCGTGCCGACGTCGGGCCGGAACTCGTTGGCCGGGTCCTCGGTGGTGATGCGGGTCTGCATCGCCGCACCGGTGAGGGTGATGTCGTCCTGGGTCAGCCGCAGCTCCGGCAGCGTGAGCCCGGAGGCGATCCTCAGCTGGGCGATGACCAGGTCGCGGTCGGTGACCTGCTCGGTGACCGTGTGCTCGACCTGGATCCGCGGGTTCATCTCGATGAAGTGGTGCTTGCCGCGCTCGTCGAGCAGGAACTCCACGGTGCCGGCGTTCACGTAGCCGATCGTCTTCGCGAAGTTCACCGCGTCAGCGCAGATCCGGTCCCGCAGCTCCGGGTCCAGGTTCGGGGCCGGGGCGATCTCGACGACCTTCTGGTGGCGGCGCTGCACCGAGCAGTCGCGCTCGTAGAGATGCACGACGTTGCCCTCGGCGTCGGCGAGGATCTGGACCTCGATGTGGCGGGGGTTGACCACCGCCTGCTCCAGGAACACGGTGCCGTCACCGAAGGCCGACTCCGCCTCCCGGCTCGCGGCCTCGATCGCGTCGCGCAGGTCGCCGGGCTCGGTGACCCGGCGCATCCCGCGCCCGCCGCCGCCGGCGACGGCCTTGACGAAGATCGGGAAGTCGATGTTCTCGGCGGCGGCGAGCAGCTCCTCGACGTCGTCGGAGGGGTCGGAGGACTCCAGCACCGGCACGCCGGCCTCGCGGGCGGCCGCCACGGCGCGGAACTTGTTGCCCGTCAGGTGCAGGACCTCGGTGGGCGGGCCGACGAAGGTGATGCCCTCCTCGGCGCAGGCACGGGCGAGGTCGGGGTTCTCCGACATGAAGCCGTATCCGGGGTAGACCGCGTCCGCGCCGGCCTTCTTCGCGGCGCGGATGACCTCCTCCACCGACAGGTACGCGCGGACCGGGTGACCCGGCTCACCGATCTGGTAGGACTCGTCGGCCTTTGCGCGGTGCAGCGAGTTGCGGTCCTCGTACGGGAACACCGCCACCGTCGAGACACCCAGCTCGAACGCGGCCCGGAACGCCCGGATGGCGATCTCGCCCCGGTTGGCCACCAGCACCTTGCGGAACATCGGTCTCCTCATCACGGTCGGCGGCGAACCCCGTCGCGACGGGGGTTCCCCGCGACGGACGCGTGATCCTGACACGATCGGAGCGGTCCCGACCACCGCTCGGGACGGGGTGCCCACCCAGCGGGACGACGCCAGGCTCCGGGCGGCACGTGGCGCGATCCGCCCACCTGGGGCACCGTGGACGGTGGTCCGGGGCGGAGGGGCGGTGGTGCCGGTGCTGACAGTGGTGGTCCAGCTGCTGTCGCTGGCGTTGCTGGTGATGGCCGTGGTCGGCGCCTACCGGCGGCTGCGCGCCGACCACGGTCCGGCGGACGGTCCGGCGGCGGAACCGGTCCCGCGGCCCGCGCTGTCGCCCGACGCCGTCGCCGCCGAGCAGGCGTGGCGACGTGCACGGGCCGAGTTCCAGCGGCTGCGCGGCGAGTTCGCCGCGCACGAGGCCGACCCGCTGGCCGTGCTGCGCCGCCCCGCGCTGTCGGACACCACTGTCGCCGCCACCGCCCGGTTCGTCGACGCGTTCGCCGAGGCCCAGGCGCTGGACATCGACGGCTACCCGGGCGAGCCGCACGCCGCGACCCACGTGCGCGCCGTCGACGCCGCCCGCCGCGCCTGGACCGCCGCGGTGGACGCCGCCGACCGGATCCGGCTCGCCGGGCTGGACCCCGAGGAGCGACGCACCGTCGAGCGCGTGGTGAAGCTGCTGACCACCGCGCGGGACTCCGACTCCGAACCCGAACGGCTCGCCGCCTACGGCCGCGCCCGCGCCGAGCTGGACCGCCTCGAGCGGTCCGGGCGGCTGTACCTTCCCCGCCCGGCCCGCGCCCGGCTCGACGCCGCGGCCCGCGGTGAGCTCCCCGGGCCGTGACCGGTCAGGACTTGTCCAGGTAGGCGGCCCGCTCCTCGTCGCCGAGGGTCTCGGCCACCAGGTCCCGCAGCCGCGGGTGGCCGGCCAGGCCCGGGTCCTCGGCGACCAGGTGCCGCGCGTAGACCTGGGCCTTCTCGATGACCTCGCCGTGGCGCAGCAGCGACAGCAGCTTGAGCCCCGAGCGGGACCCGGACTGGCTCGATCCGAGCACGTCGCCCTCGCGGCGCAGCTCCAGGTCCAGCCGGGCCAGCTCGAAGCCGTCGGTGGTCCCGGCGATCGCGTCGAGCCGCTCGCGGGCGGCGGTCGCGGCGGGCATGTCGGTGACCAGCAGGCACAGCCCGGGCGCGCTGCCCCGGCCGACCCGGCCGCGCAGCTGGTGCAGCTGGGACAGGCCGAACCGGTCCGCGTCGAGCAGCACGATCCCGGTCGCGTTCGGCACGTCGACGCCGACCTCGATCACCGTGGTCGCGACCAGCACGTCCAGCTCGGCGCGTTCGAAGGCCCGCATCACGGTGTCCTTCTCCTCCGGCGGGAGCTTGCCGTGCAGGATCCCGACCCGCAGCCCGGCCAGCTTCTCCTCGATCAGCGGGGCGATGTCGAGCACCGCGAGCGGGGCGCGCCGCTCCTCGCCGCCGTCGTCGTCCGGCGGGGGCTCCTCGGCGTCCTCCTTGTCGGCGCCCTCCTTCTCGGCGCCCTCCTTCTCGGCACCGCCGACCCGGGGGCACACGACGTAGCACTGGTGGCCCGCCTCGACCTCCTCGCGGATCCGCTGCCACACCCGCTCGATCCACGACGGGTGCTCCGCGAGCGGCACGACGGTCGTCGCGACCGGGGAACGACCCTTCGGCAGCCCCTTCAGCTCGGACACGGCCAGGTCGCCGTAGACGGTCATGGCCACGGTGCGCGGAATCGGCGTGGCCGTCATGACCAGCATGTGCGGGGCCTTCTCACCGCGGGCGCGGAGCGCGTCACGCTGCTCGACGCCGAAGCGGTGCTGCTCGTCGACCACGACCAGCCCCAGCTCGGCGAACCCGACGGTGTCCTGGATCAGCGCGTGGGTCCCGACGACGATCCCCGCCGCCCCGGACTGCGCGTCGAGCAGCGCCTGCCGCTTGGCCTTCGCCCCCATCGACCCGGTCAGCAGCGTCACCGCGGTCGCGTTCTCCGCCGCACCGAGCTCACCGCTGCTCCCGAGCGGGCCGAGCATCGCCCGCAGCGAGCGGGCGTGCTGGGCGGCGAGCACCTCGGTGGGGGCCAGCATCGCGGCCTGGGTGCCCGCGTCGACGGCCTGCAGAATCGCCCGCAGCGCGACGATCGTCTTGCCCGCGCCGACGTCGCCCTGCACCAGGCGGTTCATCGGGTGCTCCCGGGCGAGGTCCGCGGCGACCTGCTCACCCACCTCCTGCTGGCCCTCGGTCAGCGGGAACGGCAGGTTCGCGTCGAACGCGGCGAGCAGGCCGTCGTCACGGCGCGGGCACACCGGGGCCGGCCGCGCGACGGCGGCCTCCCGGCGCAACGCGAGCGCCAGCTGGACACCGAGCGCCTCGTCCCACACCAGGCGGTGCCGGGCGGCGAACAGGTCGGCCTCGGTCTCGGGGACGTGGATGCGCCGCAGCGCCCGCCCCAGATCGGACAGCTTCTCCCGCTCGCGCAGCGACTCGGGCAGCGGGTCGGTCGGGTCGTCGATCTGGTCCAGCACCTGGCGGACCGACCGCGCGATCGCCTGCGAGGTCACCTTGGCGTTCGCCGGGTAGACCGACAGGAACGGGCGCAGCGAGTCGCTCTCCTCGATCTCCTCGAACTGCGGGTGGGTCAGCTGCAGCCGGTTGTTGAACACCCCGACCTTGCCGGAGAACACCCCGACGACGCCCTGCTTGATGAAGCCCTGCAGCTTCCAGCCGTTGAAGAAGGTGGCGTCGAGCTCGCCGCCCTTCTCGTCCCGGATGACGGCCTTGAGCATCTTCCCGCGCCGGTTGCGCATGTCCCGCAGCTCGGCTCGCGCCACCTGCGCGACGACCGTGACGTGCTCCCCCGCGACGAGACCGGCGATCTCGGTGAGTCGGCCGCGGTCGACGTAGCGGCGCGGGTAGTGCCGCAGCAGGTCGCCGACGGTCTCCAGCCCGAGCGGGGCCAGCGCGTCGGCGGCCTTGCGCCCGAGCGGCCCGTCGAGCCGGCTGTCGAGGTCGAACCCGTCGTCCATCTACTCCACTCCCAGCACCAGCGGGTAGTCGCCCTGCTCCCCCCGGTGCACCACGACGTCGATCTCCGGGTGGGTGCGGCGCAGGTCATCGGCGAGCCGCTCCCCGAGCTCGTCGGGAGCGGCCGAGCCGAGCAGCACGGTCACCAGCTCCCCACCCGGAGTGAGCATGCGGTGAGCCAACCACAGGGCACCGACAGCGAGATCCGGGGCGATCAGCACGACCTCGCCGTCGGAGATCCCGAGGATCTCCCCCGGACGGCAGGGACCGGCCCAGGTGAGCGCCTCGGCCTCGGCGACGGCCAGCCCACCGGTCCGGGTGGCGGCCGCGGCCTCGGCCATCGCGACGACGTCGTCCGGGGCGCGGCGGGCCGGGTCGTGCACCGCGAGCGCGGCCAGGCCCTGCAGCACCGAGCTCGCCGGGACCACCACGACGTCGATGCCCTCGAAGCGCACCCGCTCCGCCGCGGTCTCGGTGACCGTGCGCCGGTGCGTCGCGCACGGCAGCACCACGACGTGCTCCGCACCGGTCGCCCGGATCGCGGCCAGGACCTCGTCGACGGTCGGGTCCGGGTCGGCGACCAGCACGTTCCCACCCGCGGCCCGGGCCAGCGCCCCGGCCCCGCTGCTCTCGATCATCAGCAGGACGGCGCGGTCCCGGCTCGGCGACACCGGCGGCAGCGCCTCGATCCGGATCCCGGACGGGCGCCCCGCCGCGAGCCCCGCCTCGACCGCGGGCCCGGCCTCGGTGGTGTGGACGTGCACCATCACCCCGCCGCCGCCGTCCCCGGCGAGGCCGACCGAGTCCCCGAGCCCGGCGAGCCGGGCGCGCAGCGTCTCCACCGCGGCCGGGTCGGGGGCGGGCAGCCAGTAGGTGACCTCGTAGACCGGCTGGGGCACCCACGGCACGAGCTCGCCGTCGGCGGTGACCGTCGAGGCCGGACCATGCCCCGCCACCTGCGACGACGGCGGCGGCGCCGGATCACCGCCGGCCGCGGCGACCAGCGCGTCGAGGACGACGACCAGGCCGAGCCCGCCCGCGTCGACGACCCCGGCCCGCACGAGCTCCGGCGGGCGCCCGGTGGACCGGGCCAGCGCGGCCCGCGCCGCGTCCGCCGCGACGCGCGCGGCCTCGGCGAGGGCGACGGTCGTCCCGTGTCCCGCGTCGGCGGGGTCCACGGGGTCGGCAGGGTCGGCGACCCGGGTGAGCGTCGCGCCGGGGGCCGGGGGCCCGGACGCCGTACCGGCGGCGACGCGCGCCGCGACGGCCGCGACGGCCGCGGCGGCGGCGTCGAGCACGGTGAGTGCGGTCCCCGGACGCGGCGCGGACACCGCGACGGCCGCCAGCGCCGCCGCCCGCCGCAGCGCCCCGGCGAGCAGCTCACCGGCGGGGGTGTTCGGGCGTCGTGCCGCCGCGGCCTCCAGCTCCTCGGCCAGGCCCCGGAACAGCTGGGACAGGATCAGGCCGGAGTTCCCGCGGGCTCCGCGCACGGCGGCCGCGGCCAGGGCCGCGGCGGCCTGCACCGGCCGGACGTCCTCGGCCGCGTCCCCGTCGAGCGGGGCCGAGGCGGCCGCGCGGGCGGTCAGCAGCAGGTTCGACCCGGTGTCGTGGTCGGCGACCGGGAAGACGTTGATGCGGTCGATCTCGGCCCGCCCGGCGGTGAGCCGCTCGGCGGCGGCGTCGATCCAACGGCGCAGCAGCGCGGGGTCGAACGGCGAGGCCACGGGCACCACACTAGGTGCGCGGCGGCCCCCGGTGCCGCGGGACGGCCCCGCGCGCTGGTCGCGACACGGGGGTGGCTAGACTTGAAGGCCGAGCCTCGGCACGTCCGTGCCGAGAATCTGTTCGTGAATCTGTTCGTCAACCCGAGGAGTGTCCGACGTGGCTGCCGTCTGCGACGTCTGTGGCAAGGGTCCGGGCTTCGGCATGTCCGTCTCGCACTCGCACCGCCGCACCCACCGCCGCTGGAACCCCAACATCCAGACGGTGCGCGCCGCGATCAACGGTGGCAACCGCCGTCGGATCAACGCCTGCACCTCCTGCCTGAAGGCGGGCAAGGTGACCCGCGTCTGAGTGCGCGAGACCCGAACCACGATCGAGGCCCGGTCCCCTGGGGACCGGGCCTTCGTCGTTCCCCGGGCGGCTCACTCGACCATGGACCGCCACCAGCTGCGGCGGGGACCGCGCACCGTGACCGACCCCATGCCGACCTTGCCGTGGACCACGACGTGCGGCCCGGCGGCCCCGGGCGTCGAGGGCACCTTGGTCTTCACCTCGCCCCAGGACGCCTTCGTGCCGTCGACGTCGGCGGTGCCGCCCTCGGGCAGGACCAACACGACCTCGCCCATCCCGAGCGCGACCTCGACGTCGATCCGCGGCGGCAGCGACCGCACCTCGGACAGGTCGAGGTGGATGGTCCCCATCGACGACTGCAGGTACAGCGCCGCCGGGACCTGCCAGTCCCCGGTGCGCTTGATCGTCCCGGCGGCGGTCGTCAGCCGCACCCGCTCCGACGGCGCGGGGGGACGGGCCGGGACCGGCGCCAGCGCGGTGACCGACGGCGGCAGCCCACCCGGCAGGTCCGCCAGCGGCGGCCGCAGGTCCCGGGCGACGCGGGCGGCGTAGACCGCGTCGAGCCGTTCCTCCAGCTCGGCCAGCGTGATGCGGCCCTCACCGAGGGCGTCGTGCAGCCGGCGGGCCGCCACCTCACGGTCGGCGTCCGATATGCGCATGTCCCCCGGGTCGTCCACCCGGTCCAGCCTAGGGCAGCTTCCAGTCGACGGGTCCCCCGCCGATCTCCTCGAGCAGGTCGTTGGCCCGGCTGAACGGCCGCGACCCGAAGAAGCCGCGGTCGGCCGACATGGGCGACGGGTGAGCCGACTCGATCGTCGGCACGTCCTCCAGCAGCGGCGCGAGGTTGCGGGCGTCGCGGCCCCAGAGGATCGCCACCATCGGCGCGGCGTCGCGGGCCACCAGGGCGCGGATCGCCTGCTCGGTGACCTCCTCCCAGCCCTTGTTGCGGTGCGAGGCCGGCTCTCCCGGTGCGACGGTCAGGCACCGGTTGAGCAGCAGCACGCCCTGCTCGGTCCACGGGGTCAGGTCGCCCGAGCTCGGCGCCGGGTGCCCGAGGTCCTCGGTGTACTCGCGGAAGATGTTCTGCAGCGAGCGCGGCAGCGGCCGGGTCCCGGGGGCGACGGAGAACGACAGCCCGACCGCGTGACCCGGGGTCGGGTACGGGTCCTGGCCGACGAGCAGCACCCGGACGTCGTCGAAGGGCTGCTGGAACGCGCGCAGCACGTTCGCCCCGGCAGGCAGGTAGCGACGGCCCGCGGCGATCTCGGTACGCAGGAACTCGCCCATCGCGGTGATCGTCTCGGCGACCGGCTCCAGGGCCCTGGCCCACCCGGCCTCGACGACCTCGTGCAGCGGCTTGGCCATCAGTCCTCCAACCGGCGCAGCTGGGAGGCGAACCGGCGGCCCCGGTCGACGTAGGACTCCACGGCGTACCGCCAGCGGTCGGCGGGCACCTCGTAGCCGTCGCGGACACGGGCGGGCACGCCCAGCGCCATCCGGTACGCGGGCACGTCGGCCTTCGGGGAGACGACCGCGCCCGCGGCCACGACCGCACCCTCGCCGATCGTCGCACCGTTCAGCACCACCGAGCCCGACGAGACGAGCGCCCGGTTGCCGATGGTGGCCGCCTCGATGTGCACGTTGTGTCCGACGGTCACCTCGTCCCCGATGATCGTCGGCTGCTGCAGGGTGGTGTGGATGATCGACCCGTCCTGGATGCTGCTGCGGGCGCCGACCGCGATCCGGCCGTCGTCGCCGCGCAGCACCGCGGTCGGCCAGACGGTGGACTCCGGGCCCAGCGTCACGTTGCCGATCACGACGGCGTCCGGATGGACGTAGGCGGTCGGGTGGATGTCCGGTTCGGCGTCACCGAGCGCGTACAGAGGCACACCGGGAGGGTACGAAGCCCCCGCGGACCGCCACGCCGGGGGCCCACCCACCCCCGGGAGATCGTGCGCGGCGCAACCTGGCGGAGTGACCGGAAACCTCGGTGTGGAAACCCCGTCGAACGGGTAGATGCTCCCGAGTCATGATCAGGGTGCCTGGCACCCACGGCCCCCTGGACGGAGGCGCTGCCCGGTGATCCCCCTGGTCACCCTGGGTGGGGCGGTCGCGCTGGCGCTGCTCGCCCCGGTGCTCGCCCGGCTGCTCGGCCGCAACGCCGGCTACCCGCTGGCCGCGGGTCTCGCCGCGCTGGCCGTGTACGCGAACACCGCCGCCGGAGAGGTCGTCCGCGGGGAGGTCCTCACCGCGGGCGTGTCCTGGATGCCGTCGCTGGGCGTCTCCTTCGGCCTGCGGATGGACGGCCTGTCGCTGCTGTTCGTGACGATCGTGCTGGGCGTGGGCGCGCTGGTGATGGCCTACTGCCCGCGCTACCTGGAGGCGTACTACCCGATCGGCACGGTCTACGGCCTGCTCACCGGGTTCGCCGCCGCCATGATCGGCCTGGTCACCGCGAACGACCTCGTGCTGCTCTACGTGTTCTGGGAGCTCACGACCGTCCTGTCGTTCCTGCTGATCAACACCGCCGGTCCGGCGGCGGCGCTGCCAGCGGGCCGCGCGCTCGTGGTGACGGCGATGGGCGGGTTCGCCCTGCTCGGCGCGGTGGTGATGATCGGCGTCGCGGCCGGGAGTACCAGCCTCGACGTGGTCCTCGCCGACCCGGGCGCGGTGCTCACCAGCCCCCTGGCCCTCCCCGCCGGGGCGCTGCTGATCCTGGCCGCGGCGACGAAGTCCGCGCAGCTGCCGTTCACCTTCTGGCTGCCCGGCGCGATGGTCGCGATGACCCCGATCAGTGCCTACCTGCACGCCGCGACGATGGTGAAGGCGGGCATCTACCTGCTGATGCGGTTCACCCCGATCTACGTGCCGTCGGTGGCCTGGTCGGCGGTGCTCGTCCCGCTCGGGCTGGCGACGGCCGTCGTCGGCGCGGTGCTGGCGCTGCGCGAGCACGACCTGAAGGCGATGCTCGCCCACTCCACCGTCAGCCAGCTCGGCCTGCTCACCGCCGCGATCGGCGTCGGTACGTCCTACGCGCTGTCCGCGGCGGTGCTGCACACCTTCGCCCACGCCCTGTTCAAGGCGACCCTGTTCATGCTGGTCGGGATCATCGACAAGGAGGCGGGCGGCCGGGACGTCCGCCAGCTCGGCGGCCTGTGGAAGGTCATGCCGGTCACCGCGGCACTGACCGGGGTCGCCGCGCTGTCGATGGCCGGGGTGCCGCCGCTGCTCGGGTTCGTGTCCAAGGAGAACCTCTACGAGGGCTTCCTGGAGGCCGACTTCGCCCCCGGTGCCGGGCCGGTCGCCGCGGCCGTCGCGGTCGTGGCCTCGGCGCTGACCTTCGCCTACTCCGCCCGGATCGTGCACGGCGCGTTCGGCGGCAGGCTCACCCAGCCCGGCCTCTACGAGCCGTCGTGGGCGTTCCTCGCACCGGCCGCCGTCGCCGCGCTGCTCGGGCTGGTCCTCGGGCCCGCGGTGCGGGTGCTCAACCCGCTGACCGACCGCGCCGCGCGCGACCTCGACCCGGGCTCGCAGCCGGTCACGTTCGTGCTCTGGCCCGGGTTCGGCACCGCCCTGGTGCTGTCGGTGCTCACCGTCGCCACCGGTCTCGCGCTGTTCCACTGGCGCGGCCGCGTCGACCGGGCGCTGGAGCGGCTCCCGGTGCTCGCCGTCGTCGCCTGGGTGGCGCTGCCCGCGCCGGCAGCGTTCCCCGGGCCGGTGACCCGTCCGCTGGACTGGGTGGTCGTCGTGCTCGTGGCGGCCACCGTCGCCGGGGCCGTGACGACCCGTTCGGTCACCGCGGCACGCACTGGCGCTGACCGGCTTCGGCGGGCTGGCGACGGCGCTGTGGCTGCTGCTCGCGGGCGCCCCGGACGTCGCGATGACGCTGCTGCTGGTCGAGGTGCTGACCACCGTCGTCGCGGTGCTGGTGCTGCGCGGGCGCGGGCTCCGGCTGCGCCGCCCGGCGCGGTGGCGGCGGGTCCCGGCCGCGGTGGCCGCACTGGCCGCGGGCCTGTCGCTGGGGGCGGCGACCTACGTCCTGACCGGGCGCCGCGCGCCGTCGCCGGTCGGCGGGTACCTGCTCGACACCGCGGAGGCCGCGACCGGCGGGACCAACGTGGTCAACACGATCCTCGTCGACTTCCGCGGCATGGACACCTTCGGTGAGGCCGTCGTCGTCGGGGCCGCGGCGCTCGGCCTGCTCGTGCTGATCCGCCGCGGCGAGGCCGGGGCCGAGGGGAGCCCGCAGCAGCGCGTCGCCACCGACGGCCCGGCCGACACGATCGTCATGCGGGTCGCGAGCCGCGCGCTGGCCCCGCTGATGCTCCTGATGTCGCTGTTCCTGCTCTGGCGCGGCCACGACGAGCCCGGCGGCGGGTTCATCTCCTCGCTGGTCGGCGGCGTCGCGATCGTGTTCCTGCGGCTCGCCCACCGCGGCGACGCGTGGGCGCTGCGGCTGCGGCCCGAGCCGCTGGTCGGGTCCGGGCTGCTGCTGAGCCTGCTCACCGGGATCGCGGTGTACCCGCTGGGGCTGCCGTTCCTCACCCCGGTGTACCTGCCCGGCGGGGTGCTGTTGTCGTCGTTCGTGTTCGACCTGGGGATCTACCTGATGGTGGTGGGGCTGATCGTGGCCGCGACCGACCGGATCGGCGGGCGCGCCCGCACCGGCTCCGTGCTGAGGAGCTCCGAGTGACCGCCGCGGTCGTCGTCGCCGTGCTCGTCGCGGGCGGGGTGTACCTGGTGCTGCAGCGCGAGCTGCTGCGCACGGTGCTCGGGTTCGTGCTGCTCGGCCACGGGGTGAACGTCCTGATCATCTCCGCGGGCGGGATGGCGACCCGCGAGCCTGCGCTGCTGGGCCAGCAGGACCGGGCGCAGATGGCCGACCCGCTGCCGCAGGCGTTCGTGCTCACCGCGATCGTGATCGCCTTCGCGATCACGGTGTACCTGCTGGCCCTGCTGAAGGCCGGTGGCACCGCCGACACCGAGGAGGATGAGCCCCGGTGACCGGTCTCGAGGCGCTCGTCGTCGTACCGATCCTGGTCCCGCTCGCCGCGGCGGGCCTGCTGATCCTGCTCACCGCGCGCCCGCCGGGCGGGGGCGGACCGTTCCTGCTGCCGATGACGGCGCGGCGGGTGGTCGCGTTCACCGCGCTCGTGGTGTCGACGGCGGTGTCGGCGGTCCTCCTGGCCGCCACCACGGACGGCGCGGTGATCGTGCAACGGCTCGGGAACTGGCCCGCGGGCATCGCGATCCCGCTGGCCGCCGACGCGTTCGGCACGATCATGCTGACCGTCACCGGGGTGTTGGGGATCGCCTGCCTGGCCTTCGCCGCGGTCACCGGCTCCGACACCGACCGGGCGTTCCTGCCGCAGTCGCTGCTGCTGCTCGCCGGGGTGCACGGCGCCTACCTCACCGCGGACCTGTTCAGCCTGTTCGTGTTCGTCGAGGTCATGCTCGTACCCAGCTACGTGCTCATCGCGACCGGACGTGGCCCGGAGCGGATCGCGGCGTCGCGGCTGTACCTGACGGTGAACCTCCTGGCCTCGACGGTGTTCCTCGCCGGGCTCGGCCTGGTCTACGGCGTCGCCGGGACCGTGCAGCTCGGTGACCTCGCCGGGCGCGCCGTGACCGACCCGGCACTGGCCGCGGCGACCGCGGTGATCCTGCTGGCGCTCTCGGTGAAGGCCGCGCTGGTGCCGCTGCACAACTGGCTGCCGCGGGCCTACACCGCCGCGCCGGCCGCGGTCACCGTGCTGTTCTCCGGGCTGCTGACCAAGGTCGGCGTGTACGCGCTGTTCCGAATCTACGCGGTCGTCTACGACGGCGACCCGCGCTTCCTGCCGGTCGTCCTGGTGGCAGCGCTGCTGACGATGGTCGTCGGGGTGCTCGGCGCGGTCGGCGCCGGCGGAATGCGCCGGATCCTGACCTTCCACATGGTCAGCCAGATCGGCTACATCGTGCTCGGCCTGGCGATCTCCACCCCGGCCGGGTTGGCCGCCGCGATCTACTTCCTGGTGCAGTACGTGCTGGTCAAGGCGGCGCTGCTGATGGTCGCCGGTGCCGTCGAGCAGTACGCCGGCACCGACACGCTGTCCCGGCTCGGTGGGCTCGCCTCCCGCAACCCGGCGACCGCCGTCGCGTTCGCGGTGTCGGCGCTGAGCCTGGCCGGGATCCCGCCGCTGTCCGGATTCGTCGCGAAGTTCGCCCTGGTGCTCGGCGCGGTCGAGGCCGGCACGGTCACCGCGGCGATCGTCGCCGTCGCGGTCAGCGTGGTCACCCTGCTGTCGATGCTCAAGATCTGGAACGGCGAGTTCTGGGGCGGCGAGACCCCCGCACCGGCCCCCGGGGGTGGCGCGGGCACCGTGGTCGCCGTGGCGGTCCCGGTCCGCGCGGTGGTCCCGGCGCTGGCGCTGGGGGCGCTGTCGCTGCTGCTCGGGCTGTGGGCGGAGCCGCTGCTGGCGCTCTCGACGGTCGCCGGGCAGGGTCTCGCCGACACCACCGCCTACGTCGGGGCGGTGGGGGCGCCGTGACCACCCGCCGACGTGCACCCGGGCGCGGCGGGCGCCTGCGCGCCGCGGTGGGGTTCCTGCTGTGGTTCACCGGCGAGTTCCTCCGCGCCAACGCCGTCGTGCTCCGCGAGGTCCTCACTCCCGGGCACGGCATCGACCCGGCGGTGGTCCGGGTCCGGCTGCGGTCGCGGAGCATGGTCGAGATCGCGTCGATCATGAGCCTGCTCAGCCTCACCCCCGGCACCCTCGCCCTGAACCTGACCACCGGCGCGCGCAGCCCGGAGCTGCTCGTGCACGGCATGCACGCGTCCGACCCGGAGCAGCTGCGGGCGAGCGTGCACGAGATGGAGGACCGGTTGCTGGCGTTCCTGCGCCGCCCCACCCCGGGTGTGGTCGACCGCGATCCGGAGGAGACCCCGTGAGCACCCTGTTGCTGGACGCCGGGATCGTCCTGCTGGCCCTGGGCCTGCTCGTCGCGGTCTGGCGGGTCCTGGCCGGGCCCACCGACACCGACCGCGGGCTGGCCGTCGACTACGGCTTCGTGGTCGTCGTCGGGCTGATCGCGCTGCTGGCGCTGCGCCTGGGCTCGGTCGCGATGCTGGACCTCGTCGTCGTCGCGACGCTGGTCGGGTTCCTGACCACGGTCGCCGTGGCCCGGCTGATCTGGGCGGAGAAGGGGGCTCGCAGATGAGCAGCGTCGACGCTGGCCTGGGGACCGTGCTCACCGGCGGGCCCGTGCAGAACGCGATCGGCGGCGTCGTACTGGGTGCCGGGGTCCTGCTCGTCGCGGCGGGCGCGGTCGGCATGGTGCGCCTGCCCGACGTCTACAACCGCACGAACGCCGTCACCAAGGCCGCCGGGCTCGGGATCGTCGCGATCCTCGTCGGGGTCGCGATCCTGGTGCCCGAGCCGGGGGTGCTGCTCACCCTCGGCGTGGCCGGGGCGCTGCAGCTGTTCACGATCCCGATCGCCAGCTTCGCGATCGGGCACGCCGCCTACCGGTCCGGGGCCCCGTCGACCCCGTCGACGCTGCGCGAGGACGACCCCGGCTCCGGCGACGACGGCTGAACCGTCCGCACCTCCCGGGCGCGCGCGTCGCCGTCGATGTCCTCCCCCAGGTCGTCGACGACGAGTGCGTCCCGGTCGATCGCACCGCTGCGGTAGGCCGAGCGCCCGACCACCTGCGAGATGACCGGCGCCGTCATCACCTGGAACAGCACGACCAGGATCAGCGTCGAGGAGTTCTCGAACTCCAGGTTGACCGCGACGCCCAGCAGGATCAGCAGCAGCCCGAGGGTCTGCGGCTTGGTGGTGGCCTGCAGCCGGGCGGGCAGGTCCGGCAGCCGGACCAGCCCGAGCGCACCGAGCAGGCAGGACAGCCCGCCGGCGAGCATCAGTGCGGCGGAGACCACGTCGAGCACGTCGTGCAGGCCCATCAGCGGTGCCGCTCCCATCGTTCGACCAGGCGGGCCGCCGTCGCCGAGCCGACCAGCGCGATCAGCGCGACCGCGGCCAGCAGGGGGATGTTCGACCCGTCGGAGTAGATCGCCGCGTACACCGCGGCCGCGGCCACGATCAGCACGACGAACACGTCCAGCGCCGCGATGCGGTCCAGCGTCGTGGGGCCCTTCAGGAGCCGCCACATCGTCAGCACCCCCGCGGCGGTCAGCATGATCAGTACCAGCGTGTGGACGACGGTCACCGGTCGTTCCTCCCCGTGTCCCCAGCGGCGACCGCGGCGACGGCGGCGGCACACCGGTCCCGGTCCTCCTGGCTGCCGACGGCGTCGATCACCCGCATCTGCAGCCGCATCATGTCCCGGCGGAGCCGTTCGATGGCGCCGGGCCGGTGCAGGCCGAGTGCGTAGACGTACCAGCGACGCCGGGCCCGGTCGATCTGCAGCGTGAAGCTGCCCGGGGACAGCGCGCAGGCCGCGACGATCGTCGTCGCGGTGCGGTCCGAGCCGGTGCACAGCGGCAGCCCGACGATCCCGGACCGGGCACGCGGCCCGTGCCGCAGCGTCACCATGCTGACCCGGATCCCGGAGACGACCAGGTCCGAGGCCAGGAACGCCAGCAGCCGCAGCAGCTTCCACGGCCGGAACGGGAGCCGCTCGGGCAGCAGCGGCAGCGGGAAGATCGCCGTCACCGCGAGGCCGACGAGCAGACCGCCGACGATCGCGGCCGCCGACACGCTCCCCCACAGCAGCACCCACACCAGCGCCAGCGCGAGCACCTGCGGGATCCGCCGGCGCACGCTCCCGCCGCGGGCGGACCCGCCCATCGGCTCCGCGACGGTGTCCGGCACCGGCGGGGGCACCCGGGCGGGGGTGCGCTCGGGCTCGGCCGGCTCGCCCACCTCGGCGGCGCTCATCTCGCGGTCGCGGACGGCCTCCGGCGGGACCGCGGCGTCGTCGAGCTCGCGGCTCGGGGTCTGCTCGCTCACGGGGTCACCTCCGGGGTGTCGCCGGCCGCGGTCCGCACGGTCGTGTCCCCGGCGAGGTCACCGGACCGTCCGCCGGCGCTGATGGTCCCGTCACCGCCGGCGTCGGCGCCCGGCCCGAGGACGGCGGCGGTGTAGCCGGACCGGTCGTGCAGGTCCACCCCGGCCCTGGCCGTCACCCCGGACAGCGGGCCGGCGAACACCGCGATCGCGACGCTGACCACGACCAGCGTGGACGCGCCGACGTACATGCCGCGGGCGCTGCGTGCGGTCCCGACGACCAGCTCGTCGTTCGGGTCGTCGTCGGCCAGGGGCTCCTTCGGGGCGCCCCAGAACACCCGCACCCAGACACGGGCGACGGCGTAGAGGGTCAGCAGGCTCGCCAGCACGATGACGGCGGCGACCAGCTCCCCGGCGAAGCCCGCGCCCGCACCGGCCTGCAGCAACGCGAGCTTCGCGACGAAACCCGAGGTCGGGGGCAGCCCGGCCAGGGTGATCGCCGGGATCGCGAACAGCACGGCCAGGTGGGGTGCCTGCTGGGCGAGCCCACCCATCTGGGAGATCGACACGGTCCCGGTCCGCCGGGTGATGAGCCCGCTGACCAGGAACAGCGTCGCCTGCACGGTGATGTGGTGGACGACGTAGAGCCCGGTCCCGGCGATGCCGTCGGGGGTGTGCAGAGCCAGCCCGAACACCATGAACCCGATGTGGCTGACCAGCAGGAACGACAGCAGCCGGTTGAGGTCGTCCTGCGCGACGGCGCCGAGCGCGCCCACCACCATCGTCACCGCGGCCATCACCAGCAGCAGCGTCGACGGGCCGTCCTGTGGGAAGACCAGCGTCTGGGTGCGCAGCAGCGCGTAGATGCCGACCTTGGTGAGCAGGCCCGCGAACAGCGCGGTGACCGGGGCGGGGGCGTTCGGGTAGCTGTCGGGCAGCCAGAAGTGCAGCGGCACGATCGCGGCCTTGATGCCGAACACCACGATCAGCACCAGCGCGAGCACCGCGCGCAGCCCCTCGGGCAGGGCCCCCATCCGCCCGGCCAGGTCGGCCAGGTTGACGGTGCCGGTCGCGGCGTAGACGAGCCCGACCGCGGTCAGGAACAGCAGCGACGAGGTCAGCGACACGATCACGTAGGTCATGCCGGACCGGATCCGCGACGCCGAGGTCCGCCGGGTGATGAGCACGTAGCTCGACGCCAGCATGATCTCGAACGCGACGAACAGGGTGAACAGGTCACCGGTCAGGTAGGCCAGCGACACCCCCGTCGACAGGAGCAGGAAGATCGGGTGGAAGGTGGTGCTCGCCGTCTCCCGGCCGTAGTCGGAGATCCGCTGGTCGATCGCGTAGACCAGCACGGCGAGCGTCACCAGCGTGGAGATCAGCAGCAGCAGCGCCGACATGCGGTCCGCGACCAGCACGATGCCCATCGGGGCGGACCAGCCGCCGAGCTCGGCGACCACCGGGCCCTGCGCGTCGGCCGCCACCAGCAGCACCCCGCCGACGACGCACACCAGTGTCAGGGTCACCACGCCGATGACTCGCTGGGCCGAGGCGCGCCGGCTGACGACGACGCTGGCGGCGGCGCCCAGCATGGGCAGCAGCACCGGCAGCGTGACCAGTGCCTGCAGCGGGGTCACCGGCGGCCCTCCTCGAGCTCGTGGGAGTCGGCGGTGTCCTCGGGTGCCGCCTCGGTCTCGTCCGCGGTGCCCTCCTCCATCGCGCCCTTGGGCTTGTGCCGGGCGGCGATGCGGCGGTCCTCCACGTCGTCCTGCACCTCGTCGTGGCCGACGAGCACCCAGGAGCGGTAGCCCAGCGCCAGCAGCAACGTGGTCAGGGCGAAGGTGATGACGATGGCCGTCAGGGCCAGCGCCTGCGGGAGCGGGTCGGCGATCTGCTCGGGCAGCACGGCGTCGAGGATCGGGGCCCGCCCTGGCGGCCCGCCGGAGACCTGCAGCAGCAGGTTCGCGCCGTGCCCGAGCACCACGATGCCGATCAGGATGCGCATCAGCGAGCGCTGCATCAGCAGGTAGAACCCGACCGAGTACAGCACCGCGAGCACGATCGCCATGCTCAGGTTGATGGTGGTGTTCACCCCGCCCCACTCCCGCGCGGGGGGTCCTCGCCGGCCTCGCGGGCGTCGCGGGCGATGCCGGACCCCAGCGAGCGGAGCAGGTCGAGCACCACACCGATGATCAGCAGGTAGACACCGACGTCCAGCAGCAGGCTGGTCACGATGTCGAGGTAGCCGAACGGGCCGAAGGTGACCGTCCACTTGACCGAGGCGAGCACCGGGTCGCCCCAGGCCACCGGGGCCAGCGCGGTGAGCACAGCGATGATCAGTCCGGTGCCAACCAGCACGGGCGGGCGGATCCGGAACCGGGAGCCCAGGTTGTCATCGCCGCCGGCGATGTGGCGCAGCACGAACGCGAGCCCGGCGACCAGGCCGCCGGAGAACCCGCCGCCGGGACCGTAGTGGCCCTCCAGCAGCAGGAACACCGAGAACACCAGCACCACGGGGAACAGCAGCCGGGCCGCGGACTCCAGCACCAGGGTCCGTTCGCGGACGTCCGGGCAGGTGCCGGTGAGCATCCATCGGCCGCTGGGCTGGTCCATCCGGGCCCAGCTCTCGGCGTCCCCGGCCGCGGACGTGGGCTTCTCCTGCGAGGTCGTCATCCGAGCACCTCCTTCTCGTGCTTGGGCGATCCCGAGCCGCTGCGCACGACCTTGCCGTTCTGCCTCTTGTCGTACCGGGTCGCGAGCACCAGGCTCGCGGTGCCGGACGCGCAGATCAGCAGCACGGTGATCTCACCGACCGTGTCGAGTGCGCGGAAGTCGACCAGGATCGCGCTGATCAGGTTGGTCGCGCCGGCCTCCGGTGCGCCCGCGATGAACGGCTCCGTGGTGGCGGGCGGCAGGGTGCGGGCCCCGGAGAGCATCACGGCCATCCCGGCGACGAGCAGGCCGCCGACCGCGGCGACCGCGGCCTTGGGGCCCCGGACGCGGCGCTCGGTGTCCGGCTCGTCGAAGTGGGCGGGCAGGCGTCGCAGCACGAAGACGAACGCGACCAGGGTGAGCGTCTCGACCAGGAACTGGGCGAGTGCCAGGTCGGGGGCGCCGTCGATGACGAACAGACCGCCGATGCCGTAGCCGACGGCACCGACCAGCAGCACCGCGGTGAACCGGCGGTGCGCCAGGCAGAGCGCGATCGCCGCGATGATCACCATCAGTCCGACCGGGACCTGCATGATCGAGTGGTACGGGGCCTGGTCGGTCGGCCACGTCCCGGTGACGGCGATGACCGGGCCGGGCAGCGCGATCAGGGTCGCGAGGATGCAGCCGAGGTAGACCGGCAGCGACCCGATCTGGAGCCGGCCGGTGACCGCGATCGCCGAGCGCTCCAGCCCCGTCACGACGGCCTCGTACCCCCGCTGCGCCGACACGTGCGGCACCGAGAGGTGCCCGGTCAGGGGCTGCCCGTAGCGGTGCAGGAGGAGTCCGCCGACCAGCGCGACCCCGGTGAACAGCAGCGGCAGCCCCGGGGTGTGCCACAGGGCCAGCTCGTAGCGGGCAGCGTAGGCGTCGCCGACCGGGGGCAGCGACGCGGCGTAGGAGGCGGCGAGCTGCTGGACCAGCGGCGCGGCGAACCCGGCCGCGATCCCGGTCAGCGCGCACAGCCACGCCGGGCCGGACAGGCCGAGCGGGACCGGGTCGCCACCGGTGGGGTGCAGCCCCTTGGTGGAGAACGCCCCCCACAGGAACCGTGCGGTGTAGGCGACGGTCAGCAGCGAGCCGAGGACCAGGCCGATCGCGGTGACCCAGCCGCGGACGCCGCCCTCGAGCACGAACGCCTCGAACGCGGCCTCCTTGCCGACGAAGCCGAGCATCGGCGGCAGCCCGGCCATCGACAGCCCGGCGAGCGCGGCGATCACGGCGAGCCCGCGACGGCGGCGCCCGAGCCCGCACAGCTCGCGCAGGTCGCGGGTGCCGCAGGCCTTGTCGATCGCGCCGACCACCATGAACAGCGGCGCCTTGAACAGGCCGTGGGCCAGCAGCATCGCGATGCCCGCGAGGCCGGCGACCCGCGATCCGGCCCCGAACAGCACCATCAGGAACCCGAGCTGGGAGACGGTGCCGAAGGCCAGCAGCCGCTTGAGGTCGGTCTGGCGCATCGCGCGCCAGCCGCCCAGCACCATCGTCGCGAGGCCGAGCACCATGACCGGCGCCCACCACACGGGGTGCACCGAGAACGCGGGCCCGAGCCGCGCGACGAGCACGACCCCGGCCTTCACCATCGACGCCGCGTGCAGGTACGCCGAGATCGGCGTCGGGGCGGCCATCGCGTACGGCAGCCACGGGTGGAACGGCAGCTGCGCGGACTTGGTCAGCGCGCCGAGCAGGATCAGCACCAGCGAGACCGAGAGCGCGACCGGGCTGTCGGGGGCGAGCGTGCCGGAGGTCGCGGCCGCGGTGATCTCCGGGATCGAGTAGGTGCCGGCCAGCTGGCCCAGCAGCACGATCCCGAGCAGCATCGCCAGCCCGCCGAAGACGGTGACGACGAGCGCCTGCACCGCGGCACGGCGGTTCTCCCGGTACTGGCCGCCCTGCCCGACGAGCAGGAACGACGTCAGCGACGTCAGCTCCCAGAACACGTAGAGGGTCAGCAGGTCGTCGGCCAGGACGAGGCCGAGCATCATCCCGGCGAAGGCGACCAGCAGCGCCGCGGAGCGGGCCGCGTCGGTGGAGCGCGGCCCGAAGTACCAGGCCGCGTAGATCATGATCAGCGCTCCGACGCCGGAGACGAGCACGATCATCGCGATCGCGAGCGCGTCCATCCGCAGGCTCAGCGTCAGCCCCAGCTCGGGGGCCCACTCGATGCGGTCGGTCACCCCGCCGGAGAGCGCGGTCGAGGCCTGCGCCATCGTCCACACGAGAGTGGCGGCGAGCAGCGCGGCGCCTGCGCCGAACGCCAGCCGCCGGTGGTACCGGGCGAGTGCGGGCAGGCACAGCGCCAGGACGAGATGAGCGGCCACGACGGCGAGCACCGACACCTCCTGGAGTCACGGGTCGTTCGGACCAGCGGTTCCGCTCACGTCACGGCCGGACACGGGGAGCGCCGGAAGAGGCCGCCGCACGCTCACCGGAGGGGACGCGGCGACGACGCCGAGGTCATCCTATCGGCGCAACCGGACGTTTCGCCCGTGACCGTACCGAGGCTCACCCCGGCAGCGGTTTGGCGAAGCACCGGGAGCGGGGGTCGTTCCGGTACACACCGAACCTGCTGGTCCGACGGTATCCGCTGCTCTCGTACAGCGCGATCGCAGCGGACTGGGGGTCACCCGTCTCGAGGATCATCCGACGACGCCCGGCGGCGGCCGCCGCGCGCTCCAGCGCGACGAGCACCGTCCGGGCGTGTCCCCGACCGCGGGCGGCGGGCTCGACGTACATCCGCTTCAGCTCGGCGTCGCCGTCGCGGCGCGCGGGGTCGGCCGGGTCGGCGTCCACGGCGCGCCACGCCCCGGTGGCGACGGGGACGCCGTCCTCGTAGCCGACGAGGAACAACCCGGACGAGGCGCGGAAGTCGGCCGGGACGACGGGCGTGACGTCACCGTCGCCGTAGACCTCGCCGTAGAACGCCTGCAGCCGCCGCATCAGCGGCGTGACGTCCGGATGGTCGATCCCGGACACCCTCAGTTCGAGCTCCCCCACACCCTCATGATCGGTCCCAGGTGACCGGCAGCGCGCGCAGGCCCCCGGTGAGCACGTCCGTGCGCAGCTCCAGCTCGGAGCGCGGCACGGCCAGGCGCAGCGACGGGAACCGGGCGGGCAGCGCCCGGAACACCTCGGTCAGCTCGACCCGGGCCAGGCTCGCGCCCACGCAGAAGTACGGCCCGTGCCCGAACGCGAGGTGCGTCGACTTCCGGGTGACATCGATGTCCTCGGCCCCGTCGAAGTGGCGCGGATCCCGGTTCGCGGCACCGAACGCGAGCAGGATCGCGTCGCCCGTACGGATGTGCACCCCGGCGATGTCGATGTCGGCGTGGGCGTAGCGCGGGATGCCGCCGTTGCCCCCGCCGGGCACGGCCAGCCGCAGGACCTCCTCGACCGCGCCCGCGGCCCGCTCCGGGTCCGCGGCGAGCGCCGCCCACTCCCCCGGCCGGTCCAGCAGCAGGACGGTGCCGGTGTCGATCCGCCCGACCGTCGTCTCGTGCCCGGCGAACAGCCTGCGCCGCGGCCTCGGCGCGGGGCCGGTCGTGGAGCAGCCCGAGCTCGGCGGACCAGCGACGGAACTCCTCGCGGTCGTCGAAGGGGACGCCGAGCAGCTCGCAGATGACCAGCACCGGCAGGGGGAAGGAGAACAGCTCGTGCAGGTCGCCGCCGGGCCCGGCGGCCTCGACGACGTCGAGCCAGCTGTGCACCAGCTCGGCGACGTGGTCGGACAGCCTGCGCATCCGCCGCGCCGAGAACGCGGGCGCGAGCAGCTTGCGCATGGCGGTGTGGTTGCTCCGCTCGGTCTCCGGTGAGTCGCCGCTGGGCCCACCGAAGATCATCGAGTCGGAGATGCGCGCGGCCCGCTCCGGCGCGGGATGGCTGCGGCCGAGCCGGTCGTCGGCGAACAGGGCACGGGCCTCGTCGTAGCCGGTGACCAGCCACGCGACATCGCCGGCCGGGGTCCGGACCGGGGTGATCGGGGACCGGTCCCGCAGGTGGTCGAACTGCGGCGGGAGGTCGAGGACGTCGTGGCGCGGGAACGGCAGGCGCGGCAGGTCCGTGGCGTCGGAATCCGTGGTGGTGGTCACCGGCCCGACGCTACGAGCGCGGGTCGGCACCCGCCTCCGCCCGGAGGTGGACATCAGGTGGATCCGCGGGGACCGGTTCCGCCACCCGGTGCGCTCCGGCCCACACCAGGACCAGGCAGAGCGCCTGCACCCCGGCGACGACGAGCAGCAGCACCGGGTACCCCGCGACCCCGGTCAGGGCCGAGAGCAGCATCGGCAGCAGGAACCCGAGGTAGGTCAGCGAGTAGAACACCGCGGTGAGCCCGGCCAGGTGCTCCGGCGCGGCGATCCGCTGGACCTCCTGCAGCCCGGACAGCAGCACGAACCCGTAGCCGGCACCGAGCAGCGCGGCCGCGACGAACGCCACCGGGATGCTGCGCCCCGCGGCGCCGAACGCGGCCACCACCGTCCCGGTGACGACGAGCGCGAGCCCGATCCGGGTGGCGGCCAGCGGCGAGCGGGCGTCGACGGCGCGGGCGGCGGACTGGGCGAGGAACCCGCAGCCCAGTGTGACGGCGGTGAGCAGGGTCGCGTCGAGCAGCCCGTAGCCGCCGAGGACGTCGCCGAGCGCGGTCGGCTGCACCGCGAACGACAGCGCGGCGGCGCCGAACACCCAGGGCGCGGCGGGCAGCACCAGCCACCGGAAGCGCGGGTGGGCGGCGGCGGGCACCCGCAGGTCGCGCAGCCAGGACCGGGAGCGGCCCGGCTCGACCGTCTCCGGGGCGGCCACGAGCCACCAGGTGACGGGGACCATGAGCACGATGTGGACCAGGTAGGGCAGTTCCATCGGCAGCGGTGCGAACTGCGCGAGCAGCCCGCCGACCAGCGGGCCGAGGCCGAATCCCGCGGTGAGCGCGAGTGCGGCCCGCCGAGCGCCCTCACCCTCGCCGGACAGCTCCTTGACCCAGGTCGTCGCCACCGCCATCGCGACGCCGATGCACAGGCCGAACAGCAGCCGTCCGATGTAGAGGAGGGGCTCGGAGAACGCCCCCAGCGCGATGACGGCGCTGGCCGGGATCGAGGCGGCCGTAGCGGGCAGCAGCACCCGGCGCCGCCCCCAGCGGTCCGACGCCGGTCCGCCGACGAGCAGACCCGGGGCGAGACCGAGCACGTAGACGCCGAAGAACGCGGCGACCACGGTCGCCGAGTAGTGGCCCTGCTCGCGGTACATGACCATCAGCGGGCTGAACTGGTTGGCGCCGTAGCCGACGCCGAACAGCACCAGCGCGGGCCGCATCCATGGCTTCACGATCCTCGTCCTCCCTGATCACGACGACGCCCCCGGGAACCCGTCCCGGGGGGCGTCGTCGTCGACGGTGGTGTCTCAGGCCGCGGCCTTGGCCCGCTGACGCCAGCGGGTGAGCGTCCGCTCGGTGTAGCCGTTCGGCTCGGTCGCCCCGCTGAACACCAGCTCCAGCGCGGCCTGGAACGACTCGCTGGACTCCAGGTCCTTGGCCATCGCGGGGTAGCCGTCCTCGCCGGCGTTCTGCTCGTCGACGACGGCGGCCATCCGGGCGAAGGTGTCGCGCACGACCGCCTCGTCGACGACGCCGTGCTGGAGCCAGTTCGCGACCAGCTGGGCGGAGATCCGCAGGGTGGCGCGGTCCTCCATCAGCCCGACGCCCTCCAGGTCCGGCACGGTGGAGCAGCCGATGCCCATGCCCACCCAGCGCACCACGTAGCCGAGGATCGACTGGGCGTTGGTCTCCAGCTCGTGGGTCACGTCCTCCGCCGACAGCGACGACGCGTCGGTGACCGGCACCTCGATCAGCGCGCGACGGTCGGCGGTGGGGCGGGAGGCGATCTCGTCCTGGACCCGGTGCACGTCGACGCGCAGGTAGTGCAGCGCGTGCAGGGTCGCGGCGGTGGGCGAGGGCACCCAGGCGCAGTTCGCGCCGGCCTTCGGGTGGCCGATCTTCTGCTCGATCATCTCGGCCATCGCGGCGGGCTTGGCCCACATGCCCTTGCCGACCTGCGCGGTGTGCGCGAACCCGGCGGCGAGTGCGACGTCGACGTTGCGGTCCTCGTAGGTCGTGAGCCAGGTGGTCGACTTCATGTCGCCCTTGCGCAGGACCGGGCCCGCGGCGAAGCAGGTGTGGATCTCGTCGCCGGTCCGGTCGAGGAAGCCGGTGTTGACGAAGATGACCCGGTTCGCGGCCTCGGCGATGCAGGCGGAGAGGTTGACCGAGGTCCGCTTCTCCTCGTCCATGATGCCGATCTTGAGGGTGTTCGGCTGCAGTCCGAGGGCCTCCTCGACGGCGCCGAACAGCTCGACGGTGAGCGCGACCTCCTCGGGCCCGTGCTGCTTGGGCTTGACGATGTAGACGCTGCCCGCGCGGGAGTTGGTGTGCGGGCCCTTGCCCTGCAGGTCGTAGAGCCCGGCGACGGCCGAGACCAGTGCGTCGAGGACGCCCTCGGCGATCTCGCCGCCGTCGGCGGTGCGCACGGCATTCGTGGTCATGTGGTGGCCGCAGTTGCGGACCAGCATGAGCGACCGTCCGGGCAGGGTGAGGGCGGAGCCGTCGGCCGCGGTGTACTCGCGGTCCGGGTTGACCCGGCGGGTGACGGTCTTCCCGCCCTTGCGGAACTCGGCGGTCAGGTCACCGCGCAGCAGGCCGAGCCAGGTGCGGTAGGCCAGGGCCTTGTCCTCGCCGTCGACCGTCGCGACCGAGTCCTCGAGGTCGACGATCGTGGTGACCGCGGACTCGAGCACGACGTCGGCGACGTCGGCGTGGTGCTGGGTGCCGACCTGGGTGGTCGGGTCGATCGTGATCTCCAGGTGCAGCCCGTTGCGGGTCAGCAGGACGGCGCCGCGGCCGTCGCCGTCGACCGGGCGGAACCCGGCGAACTGCGCGGGGTCGGCGAGCCCGACCGTGCCGTTCGCGGCGGTGTCGACGACGAGCCCGTCGGTCGACGACCGGTAGGCGGTGGCGTCGGTGTGGCTGCCCTTCGCGAGCGGGAACAGCTCGTCGAGCAGCTCGTCGGCGGCGGTGATGACCTGCGCGCCGCGGCGCTCGTCGTAGCCAGGGGCGAGCTCGTGGTCCTGCGGCAGCGCGTCTGTGCCGTAGGAGGCGTCGAACAGCGAGCCCCAGCGCGCGTTGGCGGCGTTGAGCGCGTAGCGGGGCACGGTGGAGGGCACGACCAGCTGCGGGCCGGGGATCTCGGCGATCTCCGGGTCGACCCGGTCGACGTCGATCGTCGGGGACCGTTCCGGGAGCAGGTAGCCGAGGTCGGTGAGGAACTTCTCGTAGTCCTCGACCGAGCCGGTGCCGTGCTCGCGGTGCCACTCGTCGATGCGTGCCTGGATCTCGTCGCGACGGGCCAGTGCGTCGGCGATCTTGGGAGCGAAGCGCTCCTGGAGCCGCGCGAGGGTAGCCCAGAAGTCGTCCGCCGTGAGGTCGACGTCGGACAGGAGCTCGCCCTCGACGAAGGACCTCAGGTGCTCGTGGACCTGCAGGCCGGCGGTGTCGGCCATCTGTGACCACCCTCTCCGTGTGGATGTCGGAACTGGTCGCATTTCTACCAGTGGATTATCTTTTCCGCATCACGGAAGTGACGCGGACCCTGTCCGTTACGTCGAACAGGCGTGGCGTCACCGTGTCGACGTACCCTCCCGTGAGCCCCGCCACGCGCAGCAAGGGAGTCCAGCGATGCCTCTGGCCCGCTCGATCCACGACGAGTTCGTCGCCCTCCTGGGCGCCGCGGACGTGCTCGACGACCCCGTCCGGACCCGGACCTACGAGTGCGACGGCCTGACCGGCAGCCGGGTCGTCCCCGAGCTGGTCCTGCTGCCCCGCACCGCCGACGACGTCGCCGGGTGCGTGCGGATCTGCGCCCGGCACCGGATCCCGTTCGTCGCCCGCGGCGCAGGTACCGGCCTGTCCGGCGGCGCGCTGCCGGTGGCCGAGGGCGTCGTCATCGGGCTGAACCGGCTCAACCGGGTGCTCGAGGTCGACCCGGAGAACCGGCGCGCGGTGCTGGAGCCCGGCGTCACCAACCTGGAGATCACCGCGGCCGCGTCGCCCCACGGGCTCTACTACGCCCCGGACCCGTCGAGCCAGCAGGTGTGCACGATCGGCGGCAACGTCGCGGAGAACTCCGGCGGCGCGCACTGCCTGAAGTACGGCTTCACCACCAACCACGTGCTGTCGATGGAGGTCGTGCTCCCCGACGGCGAGGTCGTGACCCTGGGGTCGGACTCTATGGAGCAGTCCGGGCCCGACCTGCGCGGGGTATTCCTGGGGTCGGAGGGCACACTCGGGATCGTCACGAAGGTGACCGTGCGGCTGCTGCGCACCCCCGAGGTCATGCGCACGCTGCTGGCGGACTTCCCGTCCGTGTCGGCGGGGGGCCAGGTGGTCTCCGACATCGTGGCGGCCGGGATCGTCCCCGCCGCGGTCGAGATGATGGACGCGCTGGCGATCGAGGCCGCCGAGGGCGCCACCGGCGCCGGCTACTCGCTCGACACCCCGGCCGCGCTCGTCGTCGAGCTCGACGGCACCGTCGAGGAGTGCGAGGAGCAGTTCGCGCTGGTCAAGGAGATCTGCGACCGGCACGGTTGCACCCGGCTGCACATCGCGGGATCGCCGGAGGAGCGGGCGAACATCTGGCGCGGCCGCAAGGCGGCGTTCGCCGCGGTCGGCCGGATCTCGCCGGACTACATCGTCCAGGACGGCGTGGTCCCCCGGACCCGGCTCGCCGAGATCCTCGAAAGGATCGACGAGATGGGCTCCGAGGCCGGGCTGCGCGTCGCGAACGTCTTCCACGCCGGCGACGGCAACCTGCACCCGCTGGTCCTGTTCTGCGCCGCGGAGGGCCAGACCGACGAGGCCGAGCACCTGTCGGCGCGGATCGCGGAGCTGTGCGTCGAGATGGGCGGGTCGCTGTCGGGCGAGCACGGCATCGGCACCGACAAGGCCTGTTCGATGCCGCGGATGTTCGGCGAGGACGACCTGGCCGTCATGCGCCGCATCCGCGACGGCTTCGACCCCGACCACATCTGCAACCCGGGCAAGCTCCTGCCGACCCCGCGGCTGTGCGGCGAGAAGCCGGGGCGCTACCGCCCGCACCCGCTGGAGGAGGCGGGCCTGATCGAACGGCTGTGACCCGCCCGGCCGACCCGCACGCGACCCGGAAGGGCCCGACGACATGACACGCGCCGCTCCCACCACGCTGCGCCCCACCTCGGCCAGGGAGGTCCGGGATGCCGTCCTGGACACCCCCGGCCGCCTCGCGATCACCGGCGCCGGCACCGCCGCCGGCTGGGCAGGACGCGCGGACGACGACGTCGCCGCGACGCTCGACCTCTCCGGGCTGTCCGGGGTGATCCACCACAACCCCGGCGACATGACCGTCTCGGTGCACGCCGGGACCCCGGTGCTCGCGCTGCAGGAGCAGCTGGCCGAGCACGGCCAGCGCCTCGCGTTCGACGCCGCCCGGGTCGCCCGCGGCGCCACCGTCGGCGGGCTGCTCGCCACCGCCGACGCCGGCCCGTCCGCCCTGGTCTGGGGCGGTCTGCGGGACCTGGTCATCGGCACCACCTCGGTACTCGCGGACGGCACGATGGTCCGCTCCGGCGGGCACGTCATCAAGAACGTCGCCGGCTACGACATGGCCAAGCTCCTGCACGGCTCCCACGGCACCTTCGGCCCGGTGGTCGAGGTCGTCCTGCGGCTGCACCCGGTCCCGAAGGCGGTCGCCTGCGTGGCCGTCGACGGCCCGGTGGCCGAGGCCGCGTCGCGGGTGCTGGAGCTGATGGCCAGCCCGCTGGAGCCGATCGCCGTCGAGTGGGTCTCCGGCGACCCGGGTCGTCTGCTGGTCCGGCTGGAGGGCGGGGCCGGGACCCTGCCGGCGCGGGTGGAGCGGCTGCGCGAGCTCCTCGGGGCCGACGCAAGGGAGGTGGGTCCGGACGCGTGGGACGCCCACGCATCGCTGACCGACGGCCCGCACACCGGCGGCGACGCCGACGGACCCGCCCGCGACGGCGCCGTCGTCCGGATCGGGTGCGCCCCGACCCGGCTGGCGCCGCTGGTGGAGCAGCTTCCCGCCATCGCCGTCACGGCCGGGCTCGCGACCGGCGTCGCGACCGTCACCGTGCCGGGGGCCGCCGTGACCCAGGTGCACGACGCCGTCGCCGCGGTCGGCGGCACGAGCATGCTGCGCGACCGCCCCGAGGCGCTGGACGCCCCGGCGTGGGGCCCCGCGCCGTCCGCGCTCGCGCTGCTGAAGGCGATCAAGAACCAGCTCGACCCCGAGGCCCGGTTCGCCGCCGGTCGCTTCGCCCCCTGGATGTGAGGCACGCATGACGAGCACCCACGAGCCCGCAGGCACCCCCGCCGGAGCGGCCGAGACCAAGATCCCGCAGCAGGGGCCGAGCGCGTTCGACCCGGTCCACCCGCCGCAGCGCGAGCTGCTCGACGACTGCGTGCACTGCGGTTTCTGCCTGCCGACCTGCCCCACCTACGTGCTGTGGGGCGAGGAGATGGACTCCCCGCGCGGCCGGATCCTGCTGATGGACCTGGCCGAGAAGGGCGACATCACCCTCGACGGCCCGTTCACCGAGCACATCGACAACTGTCTGGGCTGCATGGCGTGCGTGACCGCCTGCCCGTCCGGGGTGCAGTACGACAAGCTCCTGGAGTCGGTGCGCCCGCAGATCGAGCGCAACGTGCCCCGCAGCGCGTCGGACAGGCTGTTCCGCGACGCGATCTTCTCCCTCTTCCCCTACAAGCGACGGCTGCGCGCCGCCGCCCTCCCCGGCGCGCTCTACCAGCAGCTGCGCAAGGTCCCCGCGATCCGTAGGCTCGCCGAGAAGCTGCCCGGCCGGCTCGCGGCGATGGAGTCGCTGCTGCCGCCGGTCTCGGTGCGCGAGGCGTTCGCGCGGCTCCCGGTGCACACCCCGGCCGTCGGCACCCGCCGGGCCCGGGTCGCGCTGCTCACCGGGTGTGTGCAGGACGTGTTCTTCCACCGGGTCAACGAGGCCACCGTGCGGGTGCTCTCCGCCGAGGGCTGCGACGTGCTCGTCCCCCGCGACCAGCAGTGCTGCGGCGCGCTGGAGGTGCACGCCGGGCGCGAGGAGTCCGCCCTGGACCGGGCCCGGCGCACCATCGCCCGGTTCGAGACCCTCGACGTCGACGCGGTCGTCACCAACGTCGCGGGCTGCGGCTCGTCGATGAAGGACTACGGCCATCTGCTCGCCGACGACCCGGGGTGGAGGGATCGCGCCGCCGCCTTCTCGGCGCGCTGCCGCGACGTGCACGAGGTGCTCGCCGACCTGTACTCCCGCGACGACGACGGCGGCCCCCGTGCCCCGCGCACGCCGGTCCCCGGCCGGGTCGCATACCACGACGCCTGCCACCTCGGGCACGCCCAGGGTGTGCGCAGCCAGCCCCGCGAGGTGCTGCGGACCATCCCGGAGCTGGAACTGGTCGACATCGCCGAGGCGTCGCTGTGCTGCGGCTCGGCCGGCATCTACAACATGGTCAAGCCGGACGCGGCCGCCGACCTGGGCGTGCGGAAGGCGGAGAAGATCCGGGAGGCGAGGCCCGACGTCGTGGTGACCGCCAACCCGGGCTGCCTGCTGCAGATCGGGAAGTACCTGCCGAGCGAGGACGTCGCCGACGTCCCGCTGCTGCACCCGGTGCAGCTGCTCGACGCGAGCATCCGCGGGGCGGCCGTCCCCCGGCGCTGATGCGGCGCCGGACCCGGTGCCCCGTCAGGCCGACGCCAGATCGCTGAGGTCGGCGTCGCGGAACGCGTCGACGACCGCGGCGAGGCAGCCCGGGGTCGTCGACGACGGCGCGACCACCGACCCGGTGACCGTCACCGGCGGGTCGATCGGGATCTCGCGCACCCGCGACGCCCCGGACGCCGCGGCCCGCCCGGCGGGCAGCAGCGTCCACCCGGCGGGATCGGCCCCCATCTCCGCGACGACGGCCTCACCCACCCCGACCGGCCGGCCCATCCGGGCCCCGGACGGGGCGACCATCCGGGCGAGGGCGTCGCGCCAGGGCGGGTCGGTGTCCCGGCACGGCGGCCGGAACGGCCCGGCCGCGGCCAGCGCCGACAGCCGCACCGAGGACCGGCGCACCAGCGGGTGCCGGTCGGACACGACCGCGTGCAGCTGCTCGCTCCACGCCGGGCGCACCACCAGGCCGGGTCCCGAGGGCTCCCCCCGGGCCACCGCGAGGTCCAGGAGGCCGTCGGTCACCGCCGAGAGCCGCTCGGGCACCGGCAGGTCGAACAGCTGGACCTCGAGATCCGGGGAGCACTCCTGCAGCCGGCGCAGCGCCAGCTCCAGACGACCGGTGAGCCCGGGCGCAGTGCCGACGCGGATCCGGGTCGCCGGCGCGTCCACGACCGCACGCACCCGCTCCGCCGCCGCCAGTGCCTCCCGCGCCGCGGCCAGCACCCGGTGCCCGGCGGGGGTGAGCCGGACGTGGCGCGAGGACCGGTCCAGCAGCCGGGTCCCGAGCTCGCGTTCGAGCCGGGCCACCTGTTGGCTCACCGCGGGCTGCACGATGTGCAGCCGCTCGGCGGCCCGGCCGAAGTGCAGCTCCTCGGCCACCGTCACGAAGTACCGCAACCCGCGCAGTTCCATCCCACACCCTCCCCGACCTCTGTCGATCACGAACGCCGATCGCTGTGCGGGTTGTTCCGGCCTGGTTCCCCGGGCCCGGCGCGGCTGCACTGGTGACCATGCGGATCGGAACCCTGAACCTCACCCCCGACGGCCCCGCCGCCGTCCGGGAGACCGTGCTCGACGCGGGCCGCCGGGGCCTCGACGCGGTCTGGGCCAACCAGATGCCCGGCAGCTGGGACCCGTTGACCCTGCTCGCCGCGGCGGAGCCGGGTACCGGGCCCGCCGAGCTCGGCACCGCGGTCACCCTGACCGGTCCCCGGCATCCCGTCGCGCTCGCCGCCCAGGCACTGACCACGCAGGCGGCCCTCGACGGCCGGCTGACGCTCGGGGTGGGCCCGGGCCACGCCCCTTACCTCACCGGTGAACTCGGGCTGCCGTTCGACGCGCCCGCCGCCCGGACGCGGGAGTACCTGGAGGTGCTGATCCCGCTGCTGCACGGGGAGCGGGTGACCCACCGGGGCCGGTTCCTCGACGTCGACACACAGCTCACGTTGCCGCGGCCGGTGCCGGCGCCGCGGGTGCTGCTGTCGGCCCTCGGCCCCCGGATGCTGGAGATCGCCGGGGAGCTGACCGACGGCACCGTCGCGACCTGGGTCCGCCCGGACTTCGTGCGCGACCACCTGCGGCCCGCGCTCCCGGACACCGCTCGGATCGTGGTCTCCGTGGTGGTGGGCGTGACCACCGACCCCGACCGGATGCTGGAGTCGGTCGCGCAGGACTTCGCCGCCGTCGGGAGGCTGCCCAGCTATCGGGCGCTGCTGGACCGCAGCGGGCTCCGCGGGCCGGAGGACACGGTGGTGGCCGGATCGGAGGAGCAGCTGGCGCGGGAGTTCGCCCGGTTCGCCGAGGCGGGTGCGACCGACCTCGTGGTGCTCGACCTGAACCCCGAGGGCCGGTCGGCGCTCGACGTGGCGGCCACCCTGTCGTCCTCGCGGGTCACCGCCTGACACCGCCCGTTCAGGAGGGGACCCGCCGGGTGCGGCCCTCCGGGCGCCGGTGCGACCGGCGCCATGCCGTGGCGCCGGCCGTCCGGGTACGTCCGGGCGCCCCGCCGGCGGGGACCCGGGACCCGGTGTCGCCGCCGGCCGGGCGGGAGCCACCGGCAGGGCGGGAGCCGTCGTCCGGTCGCCGGTGCAGCGCCCGCAGCTCCGCACGCAGCGCGACGATGTCCCACTTGCGGGCGGTGTGCTCCCGCTCCAGCCGTTCCAGCCGCCGGTGGGCCACCACGAGCAGCACGCCGGCGGCGATCCATCCCGCCAGGGCGGCCCACGCCACCACCGCCACCAGCCCCGACACGCCCGCTCCGTCCACTCGTCCCGCCTGCTCGGCATTCACCGTAGCGAGCACCCGGGTGCCCGACGGCCCGCCCGGTGAGCCACCGCACACGTCTCCGGCACACGTCACGTCTGTACCCTGGGTGGGCAGGCACCGCCGCCCCGCGCTCCCCTTCCCGGGCCCCGCGGTGGCCCGTCACGGATGCGGCACGCGCGGAGGGACCCCGGCCCCGGCGGGTACGGGACCCGGCGATGTACCCCGCCCGAGACCGTGAGGAGGCCGGAGATGCAGCAGTTGGTCGGTAACGATCGAGCCACCGCGAGCGATGGAACGGCCGTGGAGGAGACGACCGTGCACCCCGAGAAGACCCCGTCGCCCGATGCGCGCCACTTCCCGCAGACCCTGGTCGCGATGGACCCGCCGACCCTCCCGGCGGCCCACCTGACCCCGCCGCCCACGGAGTTCCGGCAGTTCCCGGCCCCACAGCGGTCGGTCCCCGGTCACCCCAGCCTGCGCAACCGGCTGCGCCGGGCGCTGCTGTTCTGGCGCCGCGGCGCCTGAGCCCCGAGCTTCCGGCGGCCCGGTCCCTCACCGAGGGACCGGGCCGCCGTCGTGTGCGCGTGCCGCGGTCGGTCGCCGCGGTCAGTAGCGGGTGAAGTGGGCCCAGCCGGCGTCGCCGTCGTAGGGGCGGCCGTCGACGGTGACCCCGGGGCCCTCGGCATCCGCTGCCTCGACGGCCCCGACCTCGGTCCAGCCCTCGGGCAACGGCGCGTCGCCGGGGAAGGTCGCCGCGAGCGCGTGGTCCTCACCGCCGGTCAGGACCCAGCGCAGCGGGTCCAGGCCCAACGCGGACGCGATCTCGGCCAGCCGCGCAGGCACCGTGAACGCCCGCGACCGCAGCCGCAGCGTCACCCCCGAGGCCCGCGCGACGTGCGCCAGGTCGGCCAGCAGGCCGTCCGAGACGTCGATCATGGACGTGGCGCCGGCGTCGGCGGCCTGCGGACCCGCGGAGTAGGGCGGTTCCGGGACCCGGTGCGCGTCGACCAGCACCGCCGGGGACCGGAACCCACGCCCGAGCACGGCCAGCCCGGCCGCGGACCAGCCCAGGCGGCCGCACACCGCCACCCGGTCCCCCGGCCGCGCGCCGGAGCGCAGCACCGGCGAGCGACCCTGCAGGTCCCCCAGTGCCGTCACGGAGACCACGATCACCGGCGCCGAGGTCAGGTCGCCCCCGACGAGCCCGGCCCCGGTCGAGCGGGCCTCGGCCCACAACCCGTCGGCCAGCTGCTCGAGCTGCGCCGCGGGCGTCGACGAGGGGCACGCCAGTCCCACCAGCAGCGACGTGGGCACCGCCCCCATCGCGGCGATGTCGGCGAGGTTCGCGGCCGCGGCCTTGCGTCCGACCTGCTCGGGGCTCGACCAGTCGAGCCGGAAGTGCACACCCTCGACGAGCACGTCGGTGCAGGCGACGACCCGCCCGTCGGCCGCGGTGACGACGGCCGAGTCGTCACCGGGACCGAGCTCCGTCGTAGCCGGTTGGACACGGTCCGTGGTGACCCGGTCGATCAGGGCGAACTCACCGACCTCCCGGAGTGAGACACCGGTCTCGGAACCGCCCTCGGGCGTGATCGCGGATGGGGACACGGGGGCGGCCTCCGGTAGGTTCTGCGTCCGACATTCCTGCCGTCAACCATCCGGCAGGTCGGCAGTTACCGGAAAGGGGCACGCCGTGGTGCAGGCATACATCCTCGTCCAGACCGAGGTCGGCAAGGCCGCCTCGGTCGCCTCCGAGATCGGGGGTCTGCCGGGCGTCGTCTCGGCCGAGGACGTCACCGGCCCGTACGACGTGATCGTGCGCGCCGAGGCGGACGACGTCGACGAGCTCGGCCGGCTGGTCGTGGCCCGGGTGCAGAACGTCAACGGGATCACCCGGACGCTCACCTGCCCCGTGGTCAAGCTGAGCTGAGACGGGGACAGACGTGGCAGGGGCACGCGTGTCACCACCGGTCGTGGTGGCACTCGCGCTGCCCCTGCTGCTCGCCGTCGTCGTGGCGGGGCTCGCGGTCTGGGCCCGCCTGACGACGGGGCCGGACACCGGTCCCCTGGAAGTGCCGGCACGGGCCGCACCGCAGGCGTCGTCGCCGTCGTGCGAGGCGGTGCTGCGGGCGCTGCCCACCGGGCTCCCCGGTGACACCGGTGACCTCGCGCCGCGCGAGATCGACCCGCCGGTCCCCGGCGCGCGGGCCTGGGTCGCCGAGCCCGAGCCGGTGGTGCTGCGCTGCGGCACCGAGCGGCCCGCCGAGCTGGGGCCGACCTCGCCGCTGATCGTGGTCAACGGGGTGAGCTGGCTGCCGCTGGGCACGCCGCCGGGTGCGCTCGCCACGACCTACGCCGTCGTCGACCGCGGGGTGTACCTGGAGCTGTCCGCACCCACCGAGACCGGCCCGGGACCGCTGCAGGCGGTGTCCGACGCGGTCGTCGACACGCTCCCGCCGCAGCCGGTGCGGGTCCGCTAGCTACCGCAGCCCCGTCCCGCGGGCCAGCGCGGTGTCGATCATGGTGCTGAGCAGCTCGGAGTAGTCGAGGCCGGTGACCGCCCACATCTTCGGGAACGCCGAGCTCGGGGTGAACCCGGGCATCGTGTTGACCTCGTTGACGGTGATGTCGCCGTCGTCGGTGACGAAGAAGTCGACCCGGGCCAGCCCCTGCACGTCGAGCGCGCGGAACGCGGTGATCGCCTTCCAGCGCAGCGACTCGGTGATCTCGTCGTCGAGCTTGGCGGGGATCTGCAGGTCGGAGGTGTCGAGGTACTTCGACTCGAAGTCGTAGAACTCGCCGGTGTAGTGCAGCTCGGCGGGCAGGCTGGCGCGGACGCTGCCGTCGGGGAACTCCAGCACCGCGCACTCGATCTCACGGCCGGGCACGGCCGCCTCGACGAGCACCTTCGGGTCGTGCCGGCGGGCCTCGGCGACGGCGGCGTCGAGCGCGGCCGGGTCGGTGACCCGGGTGACGCCCATCGAGGACCCGGCGCGGGCCGGCTTCACGAAAAGCGGCAGCCCGAGTCGGTCGCGGTCGGCGAACCCGATGTCGGTGCCGGGGCGGAGCACGACACCGTCGGCGACGTGAAGGCCCTCGGCGCACAGCAGCTTCTTCGCGAACTCCTTGTCCATGCCGACCGCGGAGGCCAGCACGCCGGAGCCGACGTAGGGCAGGCCGGCCATCTCCAGCAGCCCCTGGATGGTGCCGTCCTCGCCGAACGCGCCGTGCAGGATCGGGAAGACGACGTCGACCGAGGTCAGCGCCTCGCGCGCGTCGAGGCGGACCAGGCCGCGACCCGGCTCGCCGGGCAGCACCAGGGACTCGGCCGCGCCGTCGACCTCGGGGAGCTCCCGACCGGAGATCGCCAGCCGGGCGGGGTCGGACGGGCCGGCCACCCATGCGCCGTCCGGGGTGATCCCGACCGGGACGGCCTCGAACCGCTCCGGGTCGAGGTGGGTCAGCACGCTGCCCGCGGACACGCACGAGATCGCGTGCTCGGAACTGCGGCCGCCGAAGACGACGGCGACCTTCACCCGGTCGGCACTCATGGGGCCCGAGGGTAGGCGGCGGCTGCGCGGGGGCTCACAGCCGGGCGGCGGCGCACCCCACCAGCGCCGCCAGCGCGGCGGTCAGCTCGGCCCGTGTCCCGGCCGCGTACCCGACGACCAGCCCGGACGTGCGGGGCGTGCCCTGGTGGTAGTCGGCCAGTCCACGTACGGCGACGCCGCGCCCGGCGGCCGCCGCGATCGCGGCCCGCTCGCCCTCGGGCGGACGCAGCACCAGGTGCGCCCCGGCCGGGTCCCCGTGGACCGCCCAGCCCGCCGCGCGGGCCGTGGCCAGCACCTGGGCCCGGCGCTCGCGGAGCTCGCGGCGCAGCCGTCGCAGGTGCCGGGACAGGTCGCCGCGCGCGGCGAGCGCGGTGAGGACGAGCTGCCCCGCCGGCGACGGCCGGGTGCCGGTCCGGGCGCGCAGGTCCCGCCAGGCGTCGACGACGGCGGGTGGCGCGACCACCCAGCCGACCCCGAGCGTCGGGCTGAGGATCTTGCTCGCCGTGCCCAGGTGCACGACGTGGCCGGGTGCGAGCGCGGCCAGCAGGGGCAGCGGGGCGACGTCGTAGCGCAGCTCTCCGTCGTAGTCGTCCTCGATGACCAGGAGCTCCTCGGCGCGGGCCCGCTCGACCAGGGCGACCCGGCGGGCGGCGGAGAGCCGCACCGCGGTCGGGAACTGGTGTGCGGGGGTGGTGTAGACCGCCGCGCATCCGGCCGGGACCGCGTCGACGACCAGGCCGTCGTCGTCCACCGGCACGCCGACGACCCGCAGCCCGGCAGCGCGCAGCGCGCTGACCGCCCGCGGATACCCCGGCTCCTCCACGGCGACGGTCGCCCCCGGGGGCAGCAGCCGGGCCAGCTCCGCGACGGCGGCGGAGGTCCCGGCGGTGGCCAGCACGGTGTCCGCGGGCGGGGTGAGCCCACGGTGACGCAGCAGGTGCCCGGCAACGGCCTCGTGGAACGGGGCCAGCCCGTCGGCGCGGGGGCGGTCGTCCGGGGGTGGGTCGGCGGCGGCCCGCCAGGCACGGCGCCACATCGCGGGATCCAGCGCCGCGACGCACGGCCGCCCCGGGTCCAGCACCGACGGCTCGGCCCGCGGCCGGGGCCCGGTGGTCGCTGCCGGGCCCGTGGGGGCGGGCCCGGGGACCGCGGTCACGAACGTCCCCGCGCCGACCCGACCGGTGACCCAGCCCTCGGCGAGCAGCTGGTCGTAAGCCGCTGCGGTGACCGTCCGGGACACCCGCAGCGTCGTCGCGAGCCCGCGGGTCGACGGGAGCCGGTCACCGGGCCGCAGTGCACCGCCGGCCGCCGCGGCGCGCAGGGCGTCGGCGAGCTGGACCGCCAGCGGGGTCGCCCCGGCGCGGTCGAGGACGATCGGGAGATCCGGCACAGTGGCCTTTCGTACAAGGACAGAAGTGGCCGTTCCAGGATGCCACTGTCGCCGGTCATGCTCGGGGTGTGACGCTCTCCCCCACCACCCGCAGCACACTGGGCCGCAAACGCGACCGGGCCGCCGTCGACCGGGCCGACCTGCACGCGGTCCTCGACGACGGCCTCGTCGCCCACCTCGGCTTCGTCCGCGACGGCGCACCCGTCGTCCTCCCGACCGCCTACGGCCGCGACGGCGACACGCTCTACCTGCACGGCTCGTCCGGGGCCCGCTACCTGGCCGGGGACACGCTGCCCTGCTGCGTGACCGTGACCCACCTCGACGGCATCGTGCACGCCCGCGCGCTGATGCACTTCTCGATGAACTACCGCAGCGCCGTCGTCCACGGCGACGCCCGCCGCGTCACCGGTGACGACGAGCGTCTGCACGCACTGCGGGTGATCGTCGAGCACCTCACCCCGGGCGCCTGGGACCACGCCCGCCGCCCGGACCGCCGGGAGCTGGCCGCCACCGCGGTGTTCGCCCTCGACCTGGCCGAGGCGAGCGTGAAGAGCCGCTCCGGGCCGCCGTCGGACGACGACGCCGACGTCGCCGCCGGTCTCGCCTGGGCCGGCGTGGTGCCGCTGCGGACCGTCGCAGGCCCTCCGGAAACCGCCCCTGACCTGCAGGGACAGCGACCGGTCCCGGACCACGTGCGCGACCGCCGTCACACCGGAGGGTGACGTAGCCTCGGGGGCTCCGACGCAGCCCTCACCGCCCCCGAGGAGGACTCGTGACCCCCGTCGTGCTGCCCGACGTTCCTCTGCAGGACGTGTCGCTGATGCCCGACTGCGTCCAGGACGCCGGTTCGTGGTGCGCCACGCTCTACCGCTGGACCAGCAACGACTTCCTGGCCCAGCACGCGGACACCCTGGTCAGCAAGACCGTCGCGATCACCGTGATCGTCGTGGTCGCGGTGCTGTTCCGCTGGCTGGCGCACCGGGCGATCGGGCGGATGGTCGACGGCGCCACCAACGGCCGGTTCACCGCGCTGGTCGGCCGGGCCCGCCGGTTGCGGCCGGGCGGCCGTGGGGCCGCCGCACCGGCGGACCCCGGCACCCAGCGACGGGCGCAGCGGGCACGCACGATCGGCTCGGTGCTGCGGTCGATCGTCTCGGCGGTGGTGCTGCTCGTCGCGGTGATGATGGTCATGAACGAGCTCGGCTACCCGCTGGGCCCGCTGCTGGCCGGCGCCGGGGTGATCGGGCTCGCCATCGGTTTCGGTGCGCAGAACCTCGTGCGCGACTTCCTGTCCGGCATGTTCATGCTGCTGGAGGACCAGTACGGCGTCGGCGACGTCGTGGACGTCGGGGAGGCCGTCGGCACCGTCGAGGCGGTCGGCCTGCGGATCACCACGATCCGCGACATCAAGGGCACCGTCTGGTACGTCCGCAACGGCGAGATCCTGCGCGTGGGCAACATGAGCCAGGGCTACGCGGTCGCGGTGGTCGACCTGCCGATCGCGCACCACGCCGACGTCGAGGAGGCCACCGAGCTGGCCGGGAGGACCGCCACCGAGCGCGCCGCCCAGGACGACATCGCCGGGGACGTACTGGAGGCCCCCGAGGTGCTCGGCGTCGACAAGATCGGCCCGGAGGGCGTCACGCTGCGGATCACCGTGCGGGTCAGCCCGGGCCGGCAGTGGGCGGTGCAGCGCGCGCTCAACGGCGCGATCACCGATGCCTTCGACGACGACGGCATCCCCCGGCCGATGGTGTTCCCCGGCGCGGCCCTCGACGGCCCGACCCAGAAGCAGAACTGACGGATCCTGGGAGACTGGTCGGCGTGAGTGCACCGCAGAACTTCTACGCCGAGGTGGGTGGCGCGCCGGTCTTCCACCGGATCGTCCACCGGTTCTACGAGGAGGTCGCCCGGGACGAGGTGTTGAGGCCGCTGTACCCGGAGGAGGACCTCGGCCCGGCCGAGGAGCGCCTGCGGCTGTTCCTGGAGCAGTACTGGGGCGGCCCGCGCACCTACTCCGACCAGCGCGGCCACCCCCGGCTCCGGATGCGGCACGTGCCGTTCAGGATCGGCCCGATCGAGCGCGACGCCTGGCTGCGCTGCATGCGGATCGCCGTCGACGAGGAGAACCTCTCCCCGGAGCACCGCGACCAGCTGTGGAACTACCTGCAGTACGCCGCGGCGAGCATGCAGAACTCCGAGTTCTGACCTCGGTAGGGGCACTACCACACAGCGTGATCATCTGCCCGCTCGTCCAACGGCCATTCGAGTGATGTTCGGACGCTTTCCGGGCTGATCCACCGCCGAACGTGACCGAACGCGTCCGGGCTCGTTGGACGGGTCGCCGCCGCGGCACGTCGGGCGGCTCGTAGTCACCCGTCTTGGGGGTTCATCGTGAGCGTCTCTCCCGCACCGTCCGGTCCGCATCGGCACGAGCCGGTCAACGGGTCGTCCAACGGGTCGTCCAACGGGTCGTCGCGGCACGCGCACCCCGGCGGTGACGCCGGGGCCCACCCCGACCGCCACGACGGCGAGGACGGCTCGTGGTTCACCGTCGTGCTGCGCGGCTACGACCGTGGCGAGGTCGACAGCCGGCTGGCCGAGCTCGACCACCGCATCCACGACGAGATCCGCCGCGCGGACGCCGCCGAGCAGTCGCTGTCCGCGGCCCGCGCGCAGATCCGGCGGCTGCAGGAGCAGCTGGAGAACGACTCCGCCGCGCGGGCCGGCGAGGACCGCCGCGCCGAGGAGGCCGGGTTCGGCCAGCGCGTCGAGCGCGTCCTGCAGGCCGCCGAGCAGGAGGCCGCCGAGCTGCGCGGGCGCGCGGCCGACGAGGCCGCGGAGATCGTGGAACGCGCCCGCCGCGAGGCCGAGGACCGTCGTTCCCGCACCGAGGAGGCACTGCTCGGCCGCGCCGCCACCCTGGACCGCGAGTTCACCTCCCGCAGCAGCACCCTCGACGACCGCGAGCGCGACGCCGACCGCCGCGAGCGCGATCTCGCCGAACGGGAGCGCACCGTGTCCGACCGGCTGTCCGACGTCCACACCGAGGCCGAGCGCATCCTTGCCGACGCCCGTTCCGACGCCGAGCAGACGCTCTCCGCGGCGCGCGCCGAGGCCGCCGCCTTGCTGCGGGACGCCGAGCAGGGCGCCGGGGAGCGGCGGTCGGCGGTCGTGCGCGAGGTCGAGCGGCTCGCCGCGCTGCGCGACGACGTCCGCGACGAGCTGACCCGGGTGCAGCGCACCCTCGCCGAGGAGCTGGACCGTGAGCCGGTCTCGGCCGCCCTCGACGACGCCCTGTTCGGCCCGGCACCGCTCTCCCCACCGGCCCTGCTGTCGTCGCTCTCGTCGTCGTTCCCGGGGCCGTCGTCGGTCTCGTCGTCCTCGGACGGGGACACGATCGCGTCGGTGTCGGAGCTGGGCTCCCGGTCACCGATCGACCCCGCCGACTCCCTCTCCGGGTCGGTCACCGACCACGGCACGGACCACGGCACGGACCACGGCACGGACCACGGCACGGACCACGGCACGGACCACGGCGCGGACCACGGCACCGACGACGACACCGACGACGAGGACGCGCCCGTCACCGGTTCCCTGCTCCTCGGCCCCGGTCGCCGCCCGGCCGAGGAGGACGCGGACAGCACCACCGTCGGTCGCATCCCGCCGATCTCGCTCACCTCGATCGGGGTCCTCCCGTTCGGTGATCTCGGAACGGGCCGTGACCAGCCCCGGACCAGGACAGACGCCGCAGGTGGGACGACCCGGACGGGGCGGGGGGCGACCCGGGGTCCGGGCCCGGGACGACGCTCGCGATAATCGAATCGTTATGTGCACCCGACCGCCGCAGAACGCATGACGTCGGCGCCCGGTCACCCGGGCCCCGACGACCGCTCCCCCCGGCGTGCCGACGGCCCGCCGGGCCCCGATCCGAACCCCGACGGGCTCGGCGAGGCGATCCGGACCGGCCGCGTGCCGGTGGTCCCCGGCTCCCTGGTCGATCTGGTCATGCGGTCGGGCTCGGGGGAGGAACCGGAGCAGGAGGCCACGTCCGAGGACGACGGCGCCCGGCGCGAGCCGACCCCGACGGGCTTCACCGAACTGGTGTCCCGCGACGGCGGTCCCGTGCCCTCGGCACGTCCGACCCCGGGACCGCGGCCCGCCGCCCCCGAACCGCCGTCGGATGCGGGTGACTACGCCGATCTCGGCGACCTCGGCGACGACCCGTTGGGCGTCGGGCCGCTGCCCGACGAACCCGGCGACGACGGTCTCGACCCCCTGCACACCCCGGCGGACCGCTTCGCCCCGCCGCCGTCGTTCGCGCCGGACTCACCGGACGGGCCGACGACCGCGACGGACGGCGCTCCGACGCCGTCCCGGCCCGGTCCGGTGGACACTGCTCAGCCTGATCCCCAGCCCGGTCCGTCGGACTCCTCCCGGGCGGAGGACGCCCCGTCGGGTCCCGCGCCGGAGGCGGGGAGCCCCGTCACCGGGACGGGTGGGGACCGGCCGGACCCCGTCGCCACCCCGGCGGAGGGCGGCCGTCGCACCGACGCCGGTCCCGGGCCGGACGGTGTGCCGGTCACCGAGCCCGCACCGACCGTCGTCCCCCCGATCGCGCCCACCCCGCGACCGCTCGGCGACGACACCCGCCCCGCCGCGGGCCCCACCCCGAACCAGGACCCGACGCCGTCGCCCTCGGCCGGGGACAGCACGGGCTCCGGCGCCACCGGGTCCGACGACGAGGGCCGGGACACCGGGGAACAGCACACCGCGAAGCGGTGGCCGCCGCGCCCGGCGCGCGGCAGCGCCGACGGCCCGGAGACCGACATCCTGCCCCCCGGCGCGCTGATCGGGCACTACCCGAACACGGACTCCACCGACGGCCGGGCCGAGCAGCCGCCCGCGCGGCCCTCGACCCCACCGTCCGGGAGCCGTCCGACCATGCCCGGCCACCGGCCCCCCGCCCCCGCGGGCCCGGAGCGGCGTCAGGCGCCCCGTCCGGCGATGGGTGGTGTCCCGTCCGGTCCGGCGATGGCCGGTCTGTCGGGCAACGACCTGTTCGCCACCGTCGGCGGCGACCCGGGCAGCGGCTTCGGCCAGCTCCCGAGCCGCGCCGACGACCCGCAGGACTCCCGCACCGACGGCGCGGTCGCTACCCCCGACGCGGAGCGCCCCTCCCCCGACGACCTCGACCGCGCCGACTCCCTCCGGGACGACTCGGTCCGGGACGACTCGGTCCGGGACGAATCCGTCCGAGACGCCTCCGTTCCCCGGGGCGACGTCCCGGGCCCGGCAGCCGGCGCGTTCTCCGGACGGGCCCGGACCGGGGCGTTCCCCGGCCTCGGGACGGGTCCGGACGAGCGGCCCGGCGGGCCGGGCACCAGCGGGTACCCGGACGGTCGACCCGGCGGGCCGGGAACGAACGGGCACCCCGACGGTCGGCCCGACGGGCACGGCACGAACGGGTACACCGACGGTCGGCCCGGCGGGCCGGGCACCGGCGCGTACCCGGCCGGCCGGCCGGAGCGACAGGGCGCCGGCAGGTCCCTGGCCGATCGCGCCGGGGGGCAGGGCACGGGCACGTACCCCGTCGGCCGACCGGGTGGGCAGGGCCCGGGGCCGTATCCGACCGACCGGCCCGGCGGCCCGGGGACCGGTGGCCGCCCTGGCGGACCCGGTACCGCCGTCCACCCGCCGCACGGGCCCGGCGCCCCCGGCACCGGCACGTTCCCCGCGGGCGGTGGCCCACGCCCCGCCCGGCGCGACCCCGGTGCCCGTTCCTGGGCGCCCGCCCCGGACCGCCCCGGCCCAGCAGGACCGGACGGTCGGACCGCAGCGCGACCGGACCCCGCGGCCGACACCGAGACCACCGTGGTCCTGCGGGCCGTCGGCACCGACGAGCCGCCGACGCTGCGGGGCCTCACCCCGACCACCGGGCACCCGGAGGCTCCGGCCCCGGCGGACGGCACGGCCGGTCCGTCGGACCCGGACCAGCCGGACGCGGCGACGACCAGTCGCAACGCCGCCGCCGCGGCCTCGGTCGGGGCCGTCTCGGTGGCCGCCGCCCGCGCCGCGTCCGGCCGGGACGGCACGGTCGACGACACCGGTCAGAGCACCGCGGTCCAGCCCGCGGCCGCGGAGGCCGCAGCGACCGGGGACAAGCCGGTCACCCCGCGCCACGAGGCGATCATGTCGGCGAAGCCGCGCAACGGCCGTCGCAGCCCGTCCGCGGCCGGGCTCGCGATCGCACTGGCGATCGTGCTCCTCGGCGCGCTGACCCTGTGGGCGATGCTGTCGCCCAGCACGTCCACACCAGGTGCGAACGCGACCCGGCCGGCCGTCTCGGCCGGCCCGGGGACGGGACCGCGGCCGGAGGTGGCCGCGGCCGGGACCAGCCTGGCGCAGCCTACGGTGCGGGCGACCGTGCAGGTCCCCGGCGCCCCGGTCGCCGTCGCGGCCGCCCCGGACGGCGCGACGGCGCTCGTCGCGGTCCGCGACGCGAGCCGGCTCGCGGTCGTCGACACCGCGACCGACGCCGTCACCGGTGAGATCGGGCTCCCGGCAGCGCCCCAGGGGCTGGTGACGTCCCCGGACGGCACCCGTGCCTACGTCAGCACCGGTGGGCCGGGCGGCGGGCAGATCGCCGTCGTCGACGTGCCGGGGCGGACCGTCGTCGGCACGGCGGCCGTCGGCGGGGATCCCGGTGCGGCCTCGGTCTCCCCCGACGGCCGGTTCCTCTACGTGCCGTCGCGCACGGACGGCACCGTGCAGGAGCTCGACCCGAACGCGGGCACCATGACCCGCACGGTGCCGGTGTCGCGCGACCCGTACGCCGGTGCCACGAACGCCGCGGGCGACCGCGTCTACCTCGCCACCCGCGGCGCCGACCAGCTCACCGTGCTCGACCCGGACAGTCTCACCGTCCTCGGCAGCTTCCCGGTGCGCGGCGGTGCGGAGTCCCTGGCCGTCAGCCCCGCATCCGTCCCGCGGACCATGGTCGCGGTCGGCGGGCCGGAGTCCGGGACCGTGATGGTCCTGGACCCCGCCGACGGGCGCGAGATCGCGACCGTGCAGGTCGACGGCGGCGCCACCGGCATGGCTTTCGCCCCCGACGGCCGGCACCTCTACGTCGCGACCCGGCAGGGTCTCGTCACCGTCGACACCGGGACCTGGCAGGTCACCGGCACCACCGACGTCGCCCCGAACCCGACCGGGGTCGCCGTCGCGCCCGACGGCCGGACCGGCTGGGTCACCGGTGACGGCGCGGTCAGCGTCCTGAACCTGACCTGAGCCGGACCCCGCGGCGGGAACGGCTCAGGGCGCCACCGACAGCGGCAGCGACACCACGCGTCGCTTCACCACCGCCCCGTACCGGGCATCGAGCCGGATCCACGACCCGGAGGCGGAGACCCGTACCCGGGGGCCGTCGGTCTCCTGCGGTGCCGACCCGAGGAACCCCATCCCGGACATCGCGAACAGCACCCGCATCGGCACCGTGACCGGGCGGCCCTGATCCGGTGGGGACACCGTCAGTACCGTCTGGTCCAGCAGCGACGCCGGCGGGCCCATCGGGCCCGCGTGCTCCCGGGCCAGCGCCAGCCCCCGGTCGGCGAGCTCGTCGAGTTCCGCGGCGGGGACGTCGTCGACCCGGGACCAGCCGTCGTCGGGCGGGAGTTCGTCGAGCCACGGCGCGGGCGGGCCGGGGTCGACCGCGGCGGAGCGGTCGACTGCCAGCGCCGTCAGCAGCGCCGACGCCTGCGCGGTGACCGGCACCGCCGGGTCGAGCTCGCCCGCCACCGAGCGGGTCACGAGCACGTCGAACGGCGTGCGGGCCCACGCGGTGACCCGGCCGACACCCGCGGTGAGCCGGACGGCGGCGGTCTGGTCGAGCCGGGCGACGCGGGCGGTGAACGCGCCGAGATCGTCGCGCTCGGTCGCGTCCGCCAGCCGCAGGGTCACGACACGTCTCCCAGGTGACGCTTCAGGAAGTCCCGCTCGTCGGCGGTGAGCCGGCGGACCCGGTTCGCCCCGAGGTCGTAGAGCGCCATCCGGGTCCACGCGGTGACCGCGACCGGGTCGTCCCCGCCGGGCCCGTCGTGCAGGGCGTAGTCGAGGACGAACGACGCCGCCCGCAGCTCCCGCACGGTGATCGCGCAGCGCAGCGGCTCCGGCCGCCACGGCAGCTGCCGCTTGTAGTCCACGTGCAGCCCGGCGACGAGCAGCCCCGAGGAGAACCCGGCGAGCCCCTCCCGCCCGGCGGCGGTGAACGCCAGCGCGACGCGGGCCTCCTCGATGAGCGTGACGATCCGGGCGTGATTGACGTGCCGGTAGGCGTCCTGGTCGGTCCAGCGCAGCGGGACCTCGGCGACGAATGCGGTCACGAGCGCCCCCTACCGGGCCAGCCCGCGCAGCTGACGCGAGATCACCGACAGCGTCGCGAGGTCCAGCGACGCCGACGCCCCGATCTCCTCCAGCGCGCTGCGCGCCCGCGACAGCTTCGAGGCGTTGGCCTGCTCCCACGCGGCGATGGCCTCGTCGACGTCGGTGCCGGGCGGGGTCTCGCGCAGCGCGTCGAGGGTGATCGAGCGCAGGGAGCCGTAGAGGTCGTCGCGCAGCGCGAGCCGGGCCAGCGCGTGCCAGCGGTCGCCGCGGTCGAGCCGGGACACCGCGGTCAGCGCCTGGTCGACCCCGAGGTGCTCGGACAGCGCGTAGTAGAGCCGGGCGACCTCGGCGCCGGGCCGCGGCTCGGCCTCCCGGTCGGACAGCTCGACGAGCTCGACGACGTCGAGCAGCCCGTAGGCGTAGAGCGACAGCGCCGCCGGGTCCACCATCTCCGCGGGGACACCGCAGTCACGCAGCTCCGCGGCGCGGGCCTGCACGGCGTCGAGCTCGCGACCCTGCAGCAGCTCGGGCAGCTGGGCCCGCAGCTCGGCGATCGGCCCGGCGAACCGGTTGATCTCGGCGCCGACGGCCAGCGGCTGCGGTCGGTTGGTCAGGAACCAGCGCGACACCCGGTCCAGCAGCCGTCGCGACTGCAGGACGACACCGTCCGCGACCGCGACCGGGACGTCGGCCCGGCGGACCGCGTCCCACAGCGCGGGCAGCTCGAACACCCGGGTGGCGACGGTCCAGGCGCGCACGACGTCGTCCGGCCCGGCGGAGATCTCCTCGCCGAGGCGGAACGCGTAGCTGGTCCCGGCCCCGTCGACCATCTCGTTGACCAGCGAGGTGCCGATGATCTCCCGGCGCAGCGGGTGGTTGCGGACGGCGTGGCCGAAGCGTTCCCGCAGCGGGTGCGGGAAGTAGGCGGGCAGCGTGGGCGCGAACGCGGGCAGGTCGGGCAGGTCGGTCTGCAGCAGCCGGTGGGTCAGGTCCAGCTTGGTGTGGGCCAGCAGCGTCGACAGCTCGGGACCGGTGAGGCCGAGGCCGGCGGCGGCGAGCCGGGCGAACCCCGCCTCGTCGGGCAGCACCTCGAGGGTGCGGTCGAGCCCGGTGCGCTCGGCGAGGTCGGTGACCATGCGGGCGTGCACGGCGACCATGCCGGGCGCGTGTGCCCTGGCGACCCCGAGCACCTCGTTCTGCGCGACGTTGTCGGCGAGCACGAGGTCGGCCACCTCGTCGGTCATCGACGCGAGCAGCTCGTTGCGGGCGTCGCGGTCCAGGGTGCCGTCGGCGACCGGGCGGTCCAGCAGGATCTTGATGTTGACCTCGTGGTCGGAGCAGTCGACGCCCGCGGAGTTGTCGATGGCGTCGGTGTTGATCCGCCCGCCGAGACCGTCCGGACCGCCGTGGCGGGCGAACTCGATCCGCCCGCGCTGGGTGAGCCCGAGGTTGCCACCCTCGCCGACGACCCGCACCCGCAGGTCCCGGCCGTCCACCCGGATGGCGTCGTTGGCCTTGTCCCCCACCTCGGCGTCGGTCTCGCCGGACGCCTTGACGTAGGTGCCGATCCCGCCGTTCCACAGCAGGTCGGCGGGGGCGAGCAGGATCGCGTGGATCAGCTCGGGCGGGGACATCGCGGTGACCGTGTCGGCCAGCCCGAGCGCGGCGCGCATCGCCGGCCCGACCGGCACCGACTTCGCGGTCCGCGGCCACACCCCGCCGCCGGCGCTGATCAGGGAGGTGTCGTAGTCGGCCCAGGAGCTGCGGGGCAGCTCGAAGAGCCTGCGGCGCTCGGCGTAGGAGGTCGCGGCGTCCGGCGTCGGGTCGACGAAGACGTGCCGGTGGTCGAACGCGGCGACGAGCCGGATGTGGGGGGACAGCAGCATCCCGTTGCCGAACACGTCGCCGGACATGTCACCGATGCCGACGACGGTGAACTCCTCGCGCTGGGTGTCGACGCCCAGCTCGCGGAAGTGCCGTTTGACCGACTCCCACGCGCCGCGGGCGGTGATGCCCATGGCCTTGTGGTCGTAGCCGACCGAGCCGCCGGAGGCGAACGCGTCGCCCAGCCAGAAGCCGTAGGACTCGGCGACGGAGTTGGCCAGGTCGGAGAACGTGGCGGTGCCCTTGTCCGCGGCGACGACGAGGTAGGAGTCGTCGCTGTCGTGGCGGACGACGTCGGTGGGCGGCAGCGTCTCGGTGGAGCCGTCGGCACGGGTCAGCAGGTTGTCGGTGACGTCGAGCAGCCCGGAGATGAAGGTCCGGTAGCAGTCCCGGACGTGCTCGGGTGCCGGTGCGGGCCGGCGCACGACGAACCCGCCCTTCGCCCCGACCGGGACGATGACGGCGTTCTTCACCGCCTGGGCCTTGACCAGGCCCAGCACCTCGGTGCGGTAGTCCTGCTGGCGGTCGGAGAAGCGCAGGCCGCCACGGGCGACCGGGCCGAACCGCAGGTGCACGCCCTCCACCGCGGGCGAGTACACGAAGATCTCGAACCGCGGACGGGGCAGCGGCATGTCCGGCACGGCGGCCGGGTCCAGCTTGAAGGAGAAGAACGGGCGGCCCCGGAACCAGTTGGTGCGCAGCGTCGCCTCGATGACGGCCAGCAGGCCCCGCAGGATGCGGTCGGCGTCGAGACCGGACACCTCGTCGATCAGGGTGGTGACGTTCTCCAGGGCCCGCTGGTGGGCGGCCTGGCGCTCGTCGGGGTCGGCCGTGGCCGGGTCGAACCGGGCCCGGAACAGGGTGATCAGCCCCTGGGCGACCTGCGGGTGCGCGACCAGGACCCCGGCCGTGTACTGGAGGGTGAACAGCCCGCCGAGCTGGCGGGTGTAGCGGCTGTAGGCCCGCAGGACGGCGGCCTCGCGCCAGTGCAGACCGGCCCGCAGGACGAGCGCGGAGAACCGGTCGGACTCGGCGTCGCCCCGCCAGGCGGCGGCGAACGCCTCCTCGAAGCGCCGGCCGGCGTCCTCGACGGTGACCGTCGGTACCGCGGGCGCACCGGCGGGCTGCGGGGGCCGGAGCCCGAAGTCGTAGAGCCAGCAGCGACGGCCGTCGGGGCGGCGGAACTCGTAGGGCCGTTCGTCGACGACCTCGACGTCGAGCTGCTGCAGCAGCGGCAGTACTCCGGTGAGGGTGACCGGGTCGTCGCCGACGTAGAGCGCGAACCGGATGTCGCCCTCGACGCTGCGGTAGAGACGCAGGTCGAACGCGTCCTCGCCCTTCTCCCCCAGCGTCATCAGCCGGCGCAGGTCCTCGACGGCCCGCAGCGGGGTCACCGTGGCCTTGTAGGACTCGGGGACCCCGGCGAGCATCGGGCGGGCGGCGGGCCCGGCGTCGCCGAGCGCGGCGACGAGCAGGTCGTCCCAGGTCCGGGTCGCCTCGGCGACGTGGTCCTGCAGCTCGGCCAGGTCCACCGTGGGTGGTTCGGCGCCGGGGTCGGTGGTGATCGTCAGGTGCAGCAGCGCCAGCTCGGCGTCGCCGACCTGGGCGGTGTAGCTGACGTCGGTGCCGCCGAGCCGGGTGCGCAGGATGTCGGTGATCTTGAGCCGGGTCGCGGTCGTGTAGCGGTCGCGCGGCAGGTATACCAGGCAGGACAGGAAGCGTCGGTACGGGTCGGGGTGCACGAACAGGCGCACCGCGCGGCGGGCGCCCGCCTCCAGCACACCGACCGCGGTGTCGTGCAGGCGTTCCTGCGACGAGGTGAACAGCTCCGCGCGGGGCAGCTGGGAGAAAACCTCGAGCATCTGCTGCCCGGAGTAGGAGTCGGCCGGGAAGCCCGCGCGCCGGATCGCGCCGCGGATGCGCCGGGCGACGACGGGGATGTCCAGCACGGACTCGTGCCGGGCCGGCACGGTCAGCATCCCGAGGAAGCGGTGCTCGCCGGTGACGGTCCCGTCGGCGTCCCGGGTGCGGACGCCCACGTAGTACGGGTGCACCGCGCGCAGGACCCGGCTGCGCTCGCTGGCGCGGGTGAACAGCAGCAGGCCCGCGGGATCGGCGGCGCCGGTCTCCTCGGGGAGGAAGACGTTCGCGCCGGCGTCGCCGGGGCGCAGCACACCCAGGCCGGTGTCGGTGTCGGGCCGCAGCCGCCCTTCCGGGCCGCCCTCGCCGTCGGTGCGCCGCGAGTAGTGGCGGTAGCCGACGAACACGAAGTGGTCGTCGACGAGCCATCGCAGCAGGTCGGCGACCTCGGCCGGGTGCACGTCGTCCTCGTCGGCCTCGACGGCCGTGGCGGCACCGGCTCCGGAGAGGTCGTCGGCGAGTGCGCGGGCGCGCAGGGTCATCGCGGCGGTGTCGTCGACGACCTGCCGGACCGCGGCGAGGGTGCGCTCCAGCTCGGCGTGCAGTGCGTCCGGGTCGAGATCCCCGGAGGACACGACGTCGACGTGCATCCACGACTCGACCGAGGCCCCCTCGGTGGGCTCGGTCGGGTCGGCGTCGGTGTCGACGCCGGTCAGCGTGCCGTCGGCGGCGCGGTGCACGACCAGGATCGGGTGCACGACGCGCCGCGCGGTGCCGCCGGCCCGGCCGATCCCGGCGAGCACCGACTCGACGATGTAGGGCATGTCGTCGGTGACGATGTCGACCGTCACGGCGTCGCCCCCGCCGGCGGTCACCCGGACGGCGGCCCGGCCGGGTTCGCGGTGCGCGCCGAGCCCGAGGTGGGTGTCGACGACGGTCGCCGGGCCGGGCAGCTCCGTGCCGCCGGCCGTGTCGGTCTCGGGCGTGTGCCGGGCGTAGAGACGGACGAGGTCCGCGGCGGCACCGCTCCCGGGGCGGGGATCACCGCCCGGCCCGTCGGTGCTCGTGGTGTTCCCGGTCTGCCCCGTCGTACCGCTGCTCACGATCCACTCCGGCCCCGTGCGTGTGCTGACGGCAGTCACCCTATCCCGCGGTACCGACGCCATCGGCGGACCGCCGACGGCCGCGCCCGCGACGACCGGGTGAGCGGTTGCCCGCGTCCGGTCAGATCTCGCGGTAGGCCGCGAGGGCCCCGGCGAGGAGATCGGCGAGGCCCATGTCCTCGGGGATCGCGGCGGGCTCGGAGGGGGCCGGTGTCGCCGGGGCGCCCGGCGTCTCGTCCGTCGGTGACGACGTCGTCCCCGGGCGTCCTGTCTTTTCCGGACGCTCGCCCGTCCCCGAGCGCTCCGTCGTCCCCGGGCGCTCGATCGTCCCCGGCTGCGTCGCACCCGTGTGGTCGGATGTCGCGGATCGCCCGTCGTCCGAGGTCGCGGGGGTACCCGCCTCGCCGTGCTGCGGATCGGCCGCCGGACCGTTCGCGGTGGTGGATCCGCTCGCGGTGCCCGGGCCGTTCACGGGTGTCGGTCCGCTCGTGGGGGACGGTGCGCTCGTGGCGGCGCCGTCGTCGGTCGCCGGAGCGACGACGGCCGGCGCGCCCCGCACGACGGTCGGTCCGGTCGCGGTACGCAGTGTCCAGGTCCCCGCGCCGCTCCCGTCGGGCTTCCCGGACGCACCGTGCGCAGCGCTGTCGCGCCGGTGGCCACCGCCCCGGACGGAGGTGGTCCCGTTCCCGTCGAACAGTCCTGCGGTCCCGTCGTGTCCGTCGTCGGTCGGCGCAGTGGCATCCCGCCCACGACGACGCGGCAGCGCGGACTCCCCCGCCCCGTCGTCGACCCCGGACCACCGCACCGGCAGTCCGGAACGTTCCCGGGCCGGGTCGTCGTGCCGGAAGGCGGCGCCGTCCGTCCCGGGGAGGTCGAGGTGGGCACGAACGGCCTCGGCGAGGCGCCGGTCCGGTTCCGGGGGCAGCGCGAACCGGGTGTCCAGCGGGTCCGGTGCCGACGTGCGGTCCACCGGGGCGGACCCGACCCACACCTGCGACGTCGTGGTGCTCTCCAGGTCGGCGGAGTCCGTGCCCGCCGCGCCGCGGACGGACGGGTCCCGGACGGCGTCGTCCCCGACGGAGGGTTGCGGCTCGGCGGCGCTCCCGGAGGCACCATCCCGGCCACCGGGGCCGTGACCGGCCAGGTCCCGGACGGTCCGGTCGGGGGTCGTCGGGCCCTCGACGGGTCCGTCGGAGCGCCGCCGCCCGCCGCTCCCGGGCCGGACGGTGAGACCGACGGCGCTCAACGACGTCGCCGCGTCACCACCGGCCCGTCGACGCCCACCCTGGCCGGCGCCTCCGCCGGTCAGGTCCAGCGGTGTGGCCAGTGCCGGCCCGGCGACCGGCTCCGGGGCCGACGACCCGCCGCCGTCCGACCGGTCCGCCTCGGCGTTCTGCGCCGTGCCGGAGTGGCCGTCGACCCGGTCCCGGAACGAGGGGGTCTCGGGGAGGGGCGCCGGTGTGTCCGGCCCGGTCAGCTCGGTGACGATCTCCTCGCCCTCGACACCGTGCGGGCCGACGGCCTGCATCCGCAGGGACGTCCCCGCCGGTAGCCCGCCCCGGCGCACGCGGGCGCCGAGGTGCGTGGCGAGCGACCGTGCCCAGAGCAGGACGGTGACGTGGTCGACGTCGGGCAGGGTGACCCGCACCGTGTCGTCGTCGCGACGTGTGGTCCCCGACGGGGGAACCAGCCGGCGGGTCCGGACGACCACGTCGTGCAGGGCACCCACGGCCGCCGTGCCGGTGATCGTCTCGAGATCGCCGTCGACCAGGTCGAGGACGATCCACCGCTCCGCCGGACCCGGTGGCCCGGTCGGGGTCGCAGGGGCGGTCGGGGTCGCAGCTCGGCCGGTCTCCGGAGCACGGGTCCCGGCGCGCCCGCTCGCCCGATCGGTGGGTGTGCCGGCGTCGGCGGGGTTCGCCTCGGTCGGTGCACGACCGGGGACGACGGTCGGCTCCGGAGCGGGAGAGCCGTTCCGGGGGGCGCCGGCGCGGCCTGGCCCGACTGCCGGATCGGCGCCGTGGTCCTCGCCGGATCGGTCGGCCCCGTTGCGTCGTGTTCCGTTCCGTCGTCCGGACTCGGCCGGGGCGTGGGACCCGTTGCGGGCCTCGGCGGGAGGCGGCTCGGGGGAGCGCCATTCGGCCAGAAGGGCGTCGGCAAGCGGTGAGCCACCTGCCGCGTCGGGGGTCCACGACGGACCGGTCCACGAGGGATCCCGAGGTGCCGCCGACGCCGGCTCCTCCGTGAGGAGACCGGAGATGCCCAGCGGGTCGGCGGGATCGATGCCCGTGGGTCGTTCGCGGCCGCTGCTCGTGGTGCCGTCGACCTCACGATCGACTTCCCCGGCCGGCCCCGCAGGGCCCGCCAGGTCGGGTCCGGTCGGCTCCGTGGTGCTCGTCGTGTCGGGACCGGCTGGCCCCGGGCGCCCGGTGGTGTTCGGCGTGCCGGACGTCTCCGTGGGGTCCGTGGTGTCGGTGAGGTCCGTGGTGTCGGTGAGGCCCGCGGTGTTCGGCGCAGCAGCCGTCTTCGCGGGGCCCGTCGTGTCTGGGCTCGTCGTGTCTGGGCTCGTCGTGTCTGGGCTCGTCGTGTCCGGGCTCGTCGTGTCCGGGGCACCGGTCGCCGACGACGTACCTGGTGCGACGCCGGCGTCGCCGGTACGGCGACCGTTCCGGTTCGCGCCGGCGGGCCGGTCCACGGTGCGGTCGTCGCGCAACGGATCGGCAGGTCCGGGACCGTTCGCCGTGCCGGGGCCAAGGAGCAGGCTCGCCGAGGGCGCCCAGCGGAGCGGGAAGTGTCCGGGCAGGTCGTTCGCCGGACGGCCGTTCGCATCCCCGGGTCCCGCGGCGTCGTCGTTCCCGGGCCGGGTCGGCCGGTCTTCCCTGGCCCCGCCCGAACGGTCGTCCCTGCTCCGCGTACCGGTGGAGCGGTCCTCCCCGGGCCGGTCGCCGGCAGGACGGCCGTGGTCGGACTCAGTGGGTCCGGTTCCGGCGGGCCGGTCGGTCCCGACCCTCGCACCGACCGGTTGGTCCCCGACCGGCGTCCCGGTGGACCGGTCGTCCCCGGCCCGCTCGTCCCTTCCGGACGGCGACACAGCCCTGCCGGAGCCGGTCCCGGCGAGACCGCGCTCCGACGCACCGCGACCGGCGTCCTCCCGGGCCCCGGCACCGGGACCACCGCTCGGGGCACCGGCGACGGCGCCTCCGGTGGCAGCCGGACGCTCCGCGGATGCGGCCGGCACTCCGCCCGTGCGCGGGAACGGGGTGGGCCGCTCGGCGGTGGTGGTGAGGACGTCCGCGAGCGGCAGCAACGCCGCCATCGCGGCGCGGAAGCGCGTGCCGCGGTCGCGATCGATCTGGTCGGCCTCCATCGCGGCCCGCATCGCCTCGAGGGCATCGCGGTACCGGCCCGAGCCCTCGTGCAGCTCGGACTGGGCGGTACGGCAGGCCGCGACCAGCGCGGGGACGCCCGCCTGTTCAGCGCCGTCAGCGGCCTCCACCAGGGCGCGGGCGGCGTGGTCCGCACGGCCCGCCTGCACCCGGGCGAGCGTGAGCCGCAGCAGGACGCCCTGACGGCCGGCGGCCGCGGCGTCGCGCTGTGCGGCGGCCGCGGCGACCGCATCGGCCGGGACGTGCCCGGAGTCGAGCAGCGCAGTGATCCATTGGCTGAGCAGCGCCGCGGCGAGGTGGGTCGACAGGGGGCGGGCCGCGGGCCGTTCCGGCGTCCAGCCGAGCTGGGCCAGGCCGCGCAGCGCGCGGTCGACGGCGGCGTCGTGCTCGCGCCGCGCCCGGTGGACCGATCCGACGACGAGGTCCGCGTACGCCGCGGGCTCACCACCGAAGCCGGACCCGCAGGAGTCGACGTCGCTGCGCAGCCGCTCGAGTTCGGCGGCAGAGGCCCCGGCCAGTGCGCAGCGCACCTCGACCGCGAGCCGGTCGAGGCGCAGCAGCCCCGGGTCCTCGCCCGGTGCGTCGTCCGGCAGTCCGACGACGAGTGCCCGGGCCGCCTCGAGCTCACCGTCGGCCTGGGCGACCCCCGCCAGCTCCACCCGCAGACGAGCGCCCTCGGGGCGGGTGAGCACCTCGGTACCGGGCGCGCGGAGGGGGACCGGGACCGTGGTGTCACCCGCGGTGACGTGACCGGTCACCCCGGCGACGACGGCGGCGGCGACGTCACGGGCGTCCCCACCGGCGGCGTGGCCGTCGAGCAGCCAGCCCGCAGCCTGCAGCCAGCGCAGATCGTCACCGTCTGCGACGGCTCGCCCGCACGCCTGCTCGGCCAGCTCCGCGGTGAGCAGCGGCCGCTGCCAGCGCAGGGCCGCCGCTGTGCGCAGCTCGGCCGTCGTCGCGCCGGCGGCCCGACCTCCCAGGTCGAACGTCACATCGCCTCCCGTGAGTGACACCACCGTCCGGACCTCCCGGCGAGCCGGTCACCCGTCTCCGGGGACCGGACCGACCGGATGGCGAGGTCCGGACCGGACGGTGATCAGTCGCGGGTGAGCTTACGGTGGGTGACCCGGTGCGGTCGCGCCGCCTCCGCGCCGAGCCGCTCCACCTTGTTCTTCTCGTAGGCCTCGAAGTTGCCCTCGAACCAGAACCACGCGGCCGGGGTCTCGTCGGTGCCCTCCCACGCCAAGATGTGCGTGCAGGTCCGGTCGAGGAACCAGCGGTCGTGGGAGATGACCACGGCGCAGCCGGGGAACTGCTCGAGCGCGTTCTCCAGCGAACCGAGGGTCTCGACGTCCAGGTCGTTCGTCGGCTCGTCGAGCAGGATCAGGTTGCCGCCCTGCTTGAGCGTCAGCGCCAGGTTGAGCCGGTTGCGCTCACCGCCGGACAGGACCCCGGCCGGCTTCTGCTGGTCCGGGCCCTTGAACCCGAACGCAGCGACGTAGGCGCGCGACGGCATCTCGGTGTTGCCGACCTGGATGTAGTCGAGTCCGTCGGAGACGACCTCGAAGACGGTCTTCTTCGGGTCGATCCCGCCGCGGTTCTGGTCGACGTAGGACAGCTTGACCGTGTCACCGATCTTGACATCGCCGGAGTCCGGGTGCTCCAGCCCGACGATCGTCTTGAACAGCGTCGTCTTGCCGACACCGTTCGGACCGATCACACCGACGATGCCGTTGCGCGGCAGCGTGAAGGAGAGGTCCTTGATCAGCTGGCGGCCGTCGAAGCCCTTGTCGAGGTGGGAGGCCTCGACGACCTGGCTGCCCAGACGCGGGCCCGGCGGGATCTGGATCTCCTCGAAGTCGAGCTTCTTGTGCCGCTCGGCCTCGGTCGCCATCTCCTCGTAGCGGTCGAGCCGCGAGCGGCTCTTCGCCTGACGCGCCTTCGGGTTGGAGCGGACCCAGGCCAGCTCCTCCTTCAGCCGCTTCTGGAGCTTGGCGTCCTTCTTGCCCTGGACGGCGAGACGCTCGGCCTTCTTCTCCAGGTAGGTGGAGTAGTTGCCCTCGTAGGGGAAGGTGCGTCCCCGGTCGAGCTCGAGGATCCAGCCCGCGACGTTGTCCAGGAAGTACCGGTCGTGGGTGACCGCGAGGACGGCGCCCGGGTAGCTCGCGAGGAACTGCTCGAGCCACAGGACGCTCTCGGCGTCGAGGTGGTTGGTGGGCTCGTCGAGCAGGAGAAGGTCGGGCTGGGACAGCAGCAGCTTGCACAGCGCGACGCGCCGGCGCTCACCACCGGAGAGGTGGGTGACCTGGGCATCCCCGGGTGGGCAACGCAGCGCGTCCATCGCCTGCTCGAGCTGGGAGTCGATCTCCCACGCGTCGGCGTGGTCGAGCTCCTCCTGGAGCTGGCCCATCTCCTCCATCAGCTCGTCGGTGTAGTTGGTCGCCATCTCCTCGGCGATCGCGTTGTACCGGTCGAGCTTGACCTTCACGTCGCCGAGGCCCTCCTCGACGTTCCCGAGGACGGTCTTCTCCTCGTTGAGCGGGGGCTCCTGCTGGAGGATGCCGACCGTCGCGCCGGGATTGAGGAAGGCGTCGCCGTTGTTCGCGTTCTCCAGCCCTGCCATGATCTTGAGGACGGTCGACTTCCCGGCGCCGTTGGGGCCCACGACACCGATCTTCGCCCCCGGCAGGAAGCTGATCGACGCGTTCTCCAGGATGACCTTGTCGCCGTGCGCTTTACGCACGTTCCGCATCGTGTAAATCAGATCCGCCACGATGCGATGGTAGATCGCGCCGGGTCAGCCGCTCGAGGCCGGTGCGGTCGTCAGCCGCGCGAGCTCGTCGACCTCCGCACTCTCTGCCTCATCCGGCTCGTCGTCGTACCCGTCGCGGTCCGACGCCTCGGTCGGCGGGACTCCCCACCGGGAGACGGCATCGTCGGTGTCCCGGACCGACGGAACCGACGGACCTGCCTGCACCGACGGACGCGGTGCAACGGCCGCCGGGGAGAAGCGGATGTCGAGCCCGACGCTCGACGGCTCGATCCGGATGCTCTGCCGCACGTCGCCCTCCCGGCCCGTCCACTCCTCGACGTACATCCGGCCGATGACGATGACACGGTGGCCCTTCTCGAAGGTCCGTACCGCGTGCTCTGCCAGGGGCCGCCAGCACGTCACCGTGTAGTAGGTGTGATGTCCATGGACGTTGTTCCAGGTTGAGCTGATGACGGCCTGTCGCTGAGACAGGCGAGGACCCCCGGTTGTGAAGTGGAGCTGTCTAGGAACCGCTTCACCAACCGGAGGCCCTTGTGACCCACGCTAACGCTGCGCTGACTCCGCGTGCCCGGCTACGGCTGGCCCGTCTGATCGTCGACCAGGACTGGACCTGCTCCACCGCGGCCAGAATGTTCATGGTCGCCCCTCGCACCGCCCGAAAGTGGGCTGACCGCTACCGCGCCGAGGGCCCGCCCGGGATGGTCGACCGCAGCTTCTCCCGACCACGGTCGATGCCGGCCAAGACCCCGCCGAGGCTGGTGAAGCAGATCGTGCGACTGCGGTGGCACCACCGACTCGGACCAGTACAGATCGGCGGCCGACTCGCTCTCGCCGCCTCGACCGTGCACGCGGTCCTGCGCCGCTGCCGGATCAACCGGCTCTCCCACATCGACCGGGTCACCGGCGAGCCCCTACGCCGCTACGAACACCCACACCCCGGCTCGTTGATCCACGTCGACGTCACCAAGTTCGGCAACATCCCCGACGGAGGCGGACACCGCTTCGTCGGACGCCGACAAGGCGCCCTGAACAAGCGGTCCACTCCCGGACTGCCCAGGGGAACCGACTACAAGCCGCGCACCGGCAGAGCGTTCGTCCACACCGTCATCGACGACCACTCCCGCGTCGCCTACGCCGAGATCCACAGCGACGAGAAAGCCGACACCGCCACCGGTGTGCTACGCCGGGCCGTGGACTGGTTGAACGCCCGCGGCGTGACCGTCGAACGGGTCCTGTCCGACAACGGCAGCTGCTACCGCTCACACGCCTGGCGTGACACCTGCAGCGAACTGGGCATCACCCACAAGCGAACCCGGCCCTACCGGCCTCAGACCAACGGCAAGATCGAACGTTTCCACCGCACCCTCGCCGACGGGTGGGCATACGCCCGCTTCCACCCCTGCGAAACGGCTCGGCGAGACGCGCTCCCCGGCTGGCTGCACTTCTACAATCACCACCGGCCCCACAGCGCAACCAACGGCCTACCGCCGATCAGTCGCCTGACCAACCTGCCTGGACATCACATCTAGCGCTCCTCCGGGGGAGCACGGGGACTGTTTCAAGATCGGTGTTTTCGGCCCGACACGCCGGGCTGAGGTCCGGCGAGATGGGCACGGACAGTGATGACATCGGACCTTGTGGATCCAAGCGAGGGTGACCCGAAGCCTGCTCGGCAGGCGTCGGCGGAGCGGGCCGCTGCGGCGGCGATGGTGGCCGAGGCGAAGGCGCGCGGGCTGGCGTTGACCGGCCCGGACGGCCTGTTGAAGCTCTTTACCAAGAATGTTCTGGAAACGGCGCTGAACGAGGAGATGACCGAGCACCTCGGGCACGACAAGAACCGGGCCGACCCCGGCCGGGAATCCACCAACGTGCGGAACGGGTCCCGCTCGAAGACGGTTCTCTCGGATGCCGCGGGTGACGTGGAGATCGACGTTCCGAGAGACAGGGCCAGCACTTTCGAGCCGCAGATCGTGAAGAAGCGTCAGCGGCGCCTCACAGATGTCGACGAGGTCGTACTGTCGCTGTATGCGAAAGGGATGACGACCGGGGAGGTTTCCGCACATTTCGCTGACATCTATGGGGCGTCAGTATCGAAGGAGACGGTCTCGCGGATCACCGACAAGGTCGTCGCCGAGATGAATGACTGGGTTGGTCGGCCGTTGGATTCGGTGTACGCCGCGGTGTTCATCGACGCTGTCCACGTCAAGGTCCGGGACGGGCAGGTCGCCAACCGGCCGGTCTACGCAGCCATCGGCGTCACCGTGGACGGCTGCAAGGACGTGCTGGGGCTGTGGATGGGCGTCGGCAGTGAGGGCGCGAAGTTCTGGATGAGCGTGCTGGTCGACCTGAAGAACCGCGGCGTGCGTGACGTGCTGTTCCTGGTCTGCGACGGCCTCAAAGGACTCCCGGAGGTCGTGGCCAACGTGTGGCCGCAAACCATTGTCCAAACCTGCGTCGTGCACCTGATCCGAAACACTTTCCGGCTGGTGGGTCGACAGGACTGGGACGCGGTGAAGCGCGACATCAAACCAATCTATGCCGCGCCCAACCCGAATGCAGCACTTATCGCTATGGATGAGCTCGACGAGAAATGGGGCCGTAAGTACGCGGCGATGATCCGGCTATGGCGCAACGCGTGGGAAGAGTTCGTGCCGTTCTTGGACTACGACGTCGAGATTCGAAGGGTGATCTGCTCTACGAATGCGATCGAATCGCTTAACGCCCGCTACCTGTCGACGACGGGCTCAGACTGACCCCCTAGCCCGGATCTTTCGTCGGGCAGTCCTGGCTTGATCGACACCGGTGCTGGCCGGTGTGGCGGGGCCTGATTGTGCCCGTTGGGTGTGACAGTTCGGCCGAGGTCGCTCGGGGCGCCGGGTCCACGGGTCCGGTCGGTTTCCTGGGTCGTCGCGACGGAGGGTTCGTGCTCAGCCGGGAACAGCGAGCGTGCGCAGCCGGGCGAGGCCGTCGCAGAGCAGTTCGGCCCAGGGTGCGTGCGCAGGCAGGTGCAGCACGGTTCGGCGGGCGTGACGGGCTCGCTGGGCGGGCATCGAGAACAGCCGCAGCCGGAGTCGTTTCGGCTCCCAACGGCGTGCCGGGTGCCCGGTGTAGGCGAGCATCTGCGCCCAGGCGGTGACCTCGCAGGCGAGCGCGACCACGGCCTGCCAGATCCGGTTCTGGTCGAGCTCGTGCAGTGGCAGGTTCGTGAGCCCGGTGTCCTTCGCCGCGCGGATGCGGTCCTCGGCGCGGGCGCGGCGGCGGTGTCGCAGCTCGAGGTCGGCGAGTTGGCGGCCGGGGCCGCCGGGGCGGGTGTTGGTGGCGAACGCGGTGTAGCGCAACCCGTCCCGGTCGATGAACCGCAGCTGCGCGCCCGGGTGTGGGCGTTCGCGGCGCACGATCACCCGCATCCCGTCCGGCCAGGTCCCCAGGTTCATCAAGCCGGTGGCCTCGATGACCCACGCGCCCGGGCGGGGCTCACGGTCGGCGTCGAGCGCGGTCTGCCAGTCCGCAGCCGGGAGAGCGGCGAGCTGGTCGACCAGTTCCTGGGTGAGGCTGAACCCGACCGAGTAGGACAGGCGCTGCCCGGTCAGCCAGTCGAGGAGCTCGTGGGAGGCGCCGGCACCGTCGATGCGGATCAGTACCTTCCGCCCGGGACGGTTGCCGGGTTTGTGGTCGGGGAGCTGGCGCAGGGCGGCGCGGATGACGGTGACGTGATCGGCGGCGGTGTTCGACCCCGCATTGCCCGGCCGCAGCAGCGCCGCGAGAGGCTCTCCGGTTCCGGCCGCGCCGTGGTCGCAGAACGCCCACAACGGATGGTGGCCGAAGCCCTTCTTGAACGTCGGTGCGGCGCCCTGCTTGTCGGAGTGGGCGGTGACCAGGGTGGCGTCCACGTCGATGACCAGCGGTTTCGCTGCGTTCGTCTGGTGGTCGGGGGCTGCGGGCCCGGCCAGTGCCCACGCCTTCGCCCGTGCTGCGGCGCGGGCGGTGTCGATCGCGGCCAACGCCGCGGCACCGTCGGCGGCGAGGCGGTCGACCGTGCGTGAGACCGTCGGGTCCGACGCCACCAGACCGAACAGGGTGGGCTCGGCACGCAGCAGGGCGATGTCGGACAGGCAGTCCCCGCCCGCGGCGAGGGTGAGCGCGAGGTCGAGCAGAACCTTCGCCGGGTCGTGCACCGCCAGCCGCGGCCGCCACGGCTCCAGCCCAACCGACAGGGCTCGGTCCAGGCCGACCTTGGCGATGGTCTCGGTCAGCAGCCGCGTCCCGGCGTGAGACACCACCGTCGTCGCAGCCGTGTCGATGTCCGGGCACGGGTAGAACCCGATAGCCTTCTTCACCTGGAGGGTGCTCCTGCCTGCGCGACGATAAGGACTTCAGCAATCCCCATCTTCGCTGGTCAGTGGCACCCTCCAGCCCACTGACACGCCCTACTCGGCGAACCGCGATGAAAGCCCCAGGCTAGCGTCGGCTTGGGATTGACCCCCTCTGCACGACGCTGAGGGGGTGTTGTCGGTGGAGGACTGGGCCGAGATCCGTCGTCTGCATCGGGCCGAGGGTGTCCCGATCAAGGAGATCGCCCGCCGGCTGGGGGTGGCCCGCAACACGGTGCGCTCCGCGTTGCGGGCGCCGGGCCCGCCGAAGCGGGAACGGGGCCCGCGGGGATCGCTGGCGGATGCGGTCGAGCCGCAGGTGCGGGCATTGCTGGCGCAGTTCCCACGCATGCCGGCCACGGTGATCGCAGAGCGGATCGGGTGGGAGCACTCGCTGACCGTGCTCAAGGACCGGATCCGCCAGATCCGCCCCGAGTATGTCGGGATCGACCCGGTCGACCGGGTCGCCTACGCACCGGGCGAGATCACCCAGTGCGACCTGTGGTTCCCCGAGACCACGATCCCCGTCGGCCCAGGCCAGGAACGGGTCCTACCGGTGCTGGTGATGACGCTGGGCTACTCGCGGTTCTTGTCCGCGACGATGATCCCCTCGCGCCAGGCCGGGGACATCCTGTCCGGGATGTGGCAGCTGATCAGCGACGTCGGGCGGGTGACCCGCACGCTGGTCTGGGACCGGGAGTCTGCGATCGGCGGGACCGGGCGGGTCTCGGCACCGGCCGCTGCGTTCGCCGGCACTCTGGCCACCCGGATCCGGCTTGCCCCACCGCGGGATCCGGAGTTCAAGGGGCTGGTCGAACGCAACAACGGCTACTTCGAGACCTCGTTCCTGCCCGGACGTCGCTTCGCCTCCCCAGCCGACTTCAACCACCAGATCGACGACTGGCTGGCCCGGGCCAACACCCGCACCGTCCGAGCGATCGGCGGCCGCCCGGTGGACGTGCTCGCCCACGACTACGCGGCGATGACTCCGCTGCCGCCGCTGGACCCGCCGATCGGGCTGGCCCAGCGGATCCGGCTGGCACGGGACTACTACGTCCGCGTCGATGCCAACGACTACTCCGTGGATCCGCAGATGATCGGCCGGTTCGTCGATGTCGCCGCCTCACCGCGCGAGGTCGTCGTCTACTGCGCCGGCCAGGTCGTCGCCCGTCACGACCGCAGCTGGGCCCGCCACGCGGTGATCACCGACCCGGCGCACCAGCACACCGCCGCGGCGATGCGCCGCGCCCTGGCCCACGACCGCAACACCCGACAGGCCGCAGCACGCCGTCACCTCGACGGCCACCCGGTGACCCTGCGCGCACTGCCCGACTACGACGCCCTGTTCGGTGTCGACTTCGTCTCCACTGCCGAGGAAGCGAGCAGCTCATGACAACCACACCACCGAAGATCACCACCGACCCCGCTGGGAGCTCGGGGCCGGCCGGTCCGGTGCTGGCCGCGGTCCCCGACGGACTGCCGGCGATGATCGCCTACCTGACCCGGGTCCTGAAGACCCCGACCATCGCGGCCAGCTGGGAACAGCTTGCCGCCCAGGCCCGTGAGGAGAACTGGTCGCACGAGGAGTATCTGGGCGCGCTGCTGCAGCGCCAGGTCGCCGACCGCGAGTCCAAGGGCACGGTCATGCGGATCCGCACCGCGCACTTCCCCCAGGTCAAGACCTTGGAGGACTTCAACCTCGACCATCTGCCCTCGCTGCGCCGCGACATCCTGGCCCACCTGGCCACGAGCACGTTCGTCGCCAAGTGCGAGAACGTGATCCTGCTCGGCCCGCCCGGGATCGGGAAGACCCACCTCGCGATCGGGCTCGGCGTCAAAGCCGCCCACGCCGGCTACTCGGTCCTGTTCGACACCGCCAGCAACTGGATCACCAGACTCGCCGCCGCGCACCAGAGCGGCCGGCTCGAGGCCGAGCTGAAGAAGATCCGCCGCTACAAACTGATCATCATCGACGAGGTCGGCTACATCCCGTTCGACCAGGACGCAGCGAACCTGTTCTTCCAGCTCATCGCTTCCCGCTATGAACAAGGCAGCGTCATGGTCACCAGCAATCTGCCCTTCGGCCGCTGGGGCGAGACCTTCTCCGACGACGTCGTCGCCGCAGCCATGATCGACCGCCTCGTCCACCACGCCGAAGTCCTGACCCTGTCCGGGGACTCCTACCGCACCCGCGCCCGACGCGAGCTCCTGGCCAAACACAACCGCGCCAGCAACGACTGACCATCACCACACCACGCCGGGGGTCAGTTCCAATCTGAACCGTTGACACTACCGGCGCGCGGTGCGGGCGCGTGGTCATTTCTCCACTGAGCAGGCTGCGATGAAATGCTTGTATCTTGTGACTCGCAGCCTGGACCCGACCGGGACGGGCCGCACGAGGTGGACGATGCGTTGGAAGCCCGTGATCAACGCGTTCGCCATCACGTTCGGTGACCGCTGGCCGGGAGCCGAGACCTACTGAGCAACGACGCCGAAACACCGATCACGAGACAGGCCCCCGCGACCATCAGGTCCGTGACCGGGATGTTGTTCGCGGTGTAGCGCAGGACGGGCGTGCGGGTCAGGTTGCCGACGATGGTGGCGGTGTTGTCGCTCATCGGATCCTCCGGAGCTCTCGGGTGCGTTGTCCCTATGAGCTTCACCCGCCCGCGCCCCGTCGACGGGGTCGCTTCGCTGTCTGTGGACAACTGTGTCCATTGGGGATGAGTGACCATCCCGACCGGGAGTAGCCACGACAACTGTCGGACCGGTGTGCCTGCCCTGGCATCTCACCTATCCCGACACGTCGAGCGTGGAGGCCGACGCTCTCGTGAGCAGCGATGACGACAGCCGCACGCAACCCTCACGTCGCAGGTCGCCTGTGAACCGGAGGAACTCGGGGACCGTGGCGCTCCATCGGAGCGGGCGCCCTCGCGCGTCCGCCGCTCTCACGGTCCGGTCGCTCCGGACGACAGCCGCTGTCCCCAGAACTGAGATGTCGAGGATGAGCGGAGCACCAGGTGCGATCCCCTGGTACCGCACTGACGGGGTACGTCACGGAGCTGCGCTACGACCGGGCCCGGTCGTAGCCCTGGCGATGGAGCCGGGCGACCACAAGAGATCGATCACCGGCGCACGGGCAAGGTCGGCAGCACAGCAGGAGCTACTGCGGCCCCGCTGATCTCCGGTCCACCGTGCCGCGACCGCACTTGGCCTGGAAGGCGTGCGGGGCCCCGGCCGACGGTTTCTCGTGTGTCGACGACGCTGTGGGTGCCGATCTCTGACGCCTTGGTGGCTGGTGTGCCGCCGGCGGCTGTTCTCGGCCACTGAGCCTTTTTCAACCTGACCAGCGAGCTTCTGCGTCAGGAGATCGCGAAGGTTGCAGCGCAACTGCTCTGACCACAGCTGCACAGGTCACCGGCTCGCTAGCTCGGCGTCTGCACCCACACAACCAGGCCCCTGAGCTGCCGGAACGGCAGGTTGAAAAAGGCTCACTGGGTGCCCAACCGAGAGTCCGCCGTCGTGTCCTCTCACGGCGCTTTCGTCCTCTCGCCGGTGGTGCGGGTCACGGCTCACCGGCGCTGCAGCAGATGCGAGGTCGCAGAAACCTGTGCGACATGCCCCGTGCCCCGCCCAGCTCGGCTCACAGCCGGCACAGAACAGAACAGGACAGGACGGGACGTCCCGGCCACAGGCACACAAGGCGCTGCGCCCACCGGCCCACCTACAGCGGACCGGAACAAATGCCCCGGAAACAAATGATGCCCCGGACTCGAAAGTCCGGGGCATCACCTGATCATGTTGAATGTCGGCGGCGACCTACTCTCCCACACCCTGGCGAGTGCAGTACCATCGGCGCTGGAAAGCTTAGCTACCGGGTTCGGAATGGGACCGGGCGTTCCCCTACCGCAATGACCACCGACAACACTATTCAACAAACCCCCACACAACAGCATAGGGGGACCTACGAACACACAACCCGCACAGGGGTTATGGGCTCAGGGTCACACAGTGGATGCGAACAACTCGTTGTGGCAAGCCCTCGGCCTATTAGTACCGGTCAACTCCACCCCTCACAGGGCTTCCATCTCCGGCCTATCAACCCAGTCATCTCCTGGGAGCCTTACCCACTCAAAGGTGGTGGGAGACCTCATCTTGGAACAGGCTTCCCGCTTAGATGCCTTCAGCGGTTATCCCTCCCGAACATAGCCAACCAGCCGTGCCCCTGGCGGGACAACTGGCACACCAGAGGTTCGTCCGTCCCGGTCCTCTCGTACTAGGGACAGCCTTCCTCAAGTCTCCAACGCGCGCGGCGGATAGGGACCGAACTGTCTCACGACGTTCTAAACCCAGCTCGCGTACCGCTTTAATGGGCGAACAGCCCAACCCTTGGGACCTACTCCAGCCCCAGGATGCGACGAGCCGACATCGAGGTGCCAAACCATGCCGTCGATATGGACTCTTGGGCAAGATCAGCCTGTTATCCCCGGGGTACCTTTTAGCCGTTGAGCGACACCCCTTCCACAAGGTGGTGCCGGATCACTAGTCCCGACTTTCGTCCCTGCTCGACCCGTCAGTCTCACAGTCAAGCTCCCTTGTGCACTTACACTCAACACCTGATTGCCAACCAGGCTGAGGGAACCTTTGGGCGCCTCCGTTACTCTTTGGGAGGCAACCGCCCCAGTTAAACTACCCACCAGGCACTGTCCCTGAACCAGATCATGGCCCGAGGTTAAGACACCCAATTCGACCAGAGTGGTATTTCAACAACGACTCCACCACCACTGGCGTGATAGCTTCACAGTCTCCCACCTATCCTACACAAGCCGAACCGAGCACCAATACCAAGCTATAGTAAAGGTCCCGGGGTCTTTCCGTCCTGCCGCGCGTAACGAGCATCTTTACTCGTAGTGCAATTTCGCCGAGTCTGTGGTCGAGACAGCGCCCAAGTCGTTACGCCATTCGTGCAGGTCGGAACTTACCCGACAAGGAATTTCGCTACCTTAGGATGGTTATAGTTACCACCGCCGTTTACTGGCGCTTAAATTCTCCGCTTCGCCCCCGAAAGGGACTAACAGGTCCTCTTAACGTTCCAGCACCGGGCAGGCGTCAGTCCGTATACATCGTCTTGCGACTTCGCACGGACCTGTGTTTTTAGTAAACAGTCGCTTGGGCCTGGTCTCTGCGACCGGCCATCCCTAGCCCGCACGGGGCATCAAGACAACCGGCCCTCCTTCTCCCGAAGTTACGGAGGTATTTTGCCGAATTCCTTAACCACAGTTCGCTCGATCGCCTCGGTATTTTCTACCTGACCACCTGTGTCGGTTTGGGGTACGGGCCGCAACAGCACTCGCTAGAGGCTTTTCTCGACAGCATGGGATCACCCTCTTCGCCTCAATCGGCTACGCATCACCTCTCACCCTTCACAACCCCCCGGATTTACCTAGGAGATCAGGCTACAGGCTTACACCACGACAACCACCGCGTGGCGGAGCTACCCTCCTGCGTCACCCCATCACTTGCCTACTACCAGATCGGATCCCACGCTCCCCCACAAACAACACTCCCGAAGGAACGAAGGTGGGTTCGGATGGTTAGCATCACCAGCCTCGGCATGGACGCACTATCACGAGCACGGGAATATCAACCCGTTGTCCATCGACTACGCCTGACGGCCTCGCCTTAGGTCCCGGCTCACCCTGGGCGGAACAACCTGGCCCAGGAACCCTTGGTCATCCGGCGGCAGAGATTCTCACTCTGCATTCGCTACTCATGCCTGCATTCTCACTCCCACACCCTCCACCCGTAAATCACTCCCGGGCTTCACCAGACGCAGGACGCTCCCCTACCCAACAACACCAAAGATGTCATTGCCACGGCTTCGGCGGTGCGCTTGAGCCCCGCTACATTGTCGGCGCAGGACCACTTGACCAGTGAGCTATTACGCACTCTTTCAAGGGTGGCTGCTTCTAAGCCAACCTCCTGGTTGTCCGGGCGATCCCACATCCTTTCCCACTTAGCGCACGCTTAGGGGCCTTAGCCGGTGATCTGGGCTGTTTCCCTCTCGACCACGAAGCTTATCCCCCGCAGTCTCACTGCCGCGCTCTCACTCACCCGCATTCGGAGTTTGGCTGACTTCGGTAAGCTTGTCGGCCCCCTAGGCCATCCAGTGCTCTACCTCCGGCGAGAAACACACGACGCTGCACCTAAATGCATTTCGGGGAGAACCAGCTATCACGAAGTTTGATTGGCCTTTCACCCCTACCCACAGCTCATCCCCCAGGTTTTCAACCCTGGTGGGTTCGGGCCTCCACGACGTCTTACCGACGCTTCACCCTGGCCATGGGTAGATCACTCCGCTTCGGGTCTACACCCCGCGACTCAACCGCCCTATTCGGACTCGCTTTCGCTACGGCTACCCCACACAGGTTAACCTCGCCACGAAGCATAACTCGCAGGCTCATTCTTCAAAAGGCACGCCATCACCCCGAAAGGCTCTGACGGCTTGTAAGCACACGGTTTCAGGTACTATTTCACTCCCCTCCCGGGGTACTTTTCACCTTTCCCTCACGGTACTTGTCCGCTATCGGTCACCAGGTAGTATTTAGGCTTGACGGGTGGTCCCGCCAGATTCACAGCGAATTCCACGGGCTCGCTGCTACTCGAGAACAATGCCCACAACAGAACCAAACATTTTCGCGTACGGGGCTATCACCCACTACGGCCGACCATCCCAGAATCGTTCCGCTAACACCGGTTCTCGTTGCCCCATCCTCGGCAGAAGATGAACGACACGCCTCACAACCCCGCACCCGCAACGCCTGCCGGCTTGACACGGACACGGTTTAGCCTCTTCCGCTTTCGCTCGCCACTACTCACGGAATCACTATTGTTTTCTCTTCCTGTGGGTACTGAGATGTTTCACTTCCCCACGTTCCCTCCACGCACCCTATGAATTCAGGTACGGGTAACACCCCATGACGGGCGCTGGGTTTCCCCATTCGGACACCCTCGGATCACAGCTCGGTTGACAGCTCCCCGAGGCCTATCGCGGCCTCCCACGTCCTTCATCGGCTCCTGATGCCCAGGCATCCACCATGTGCTCTTAACAACTTGACCACAACAAGATGCTCGCATCCACTATGCAACACTCAACCCACAACCACACCCAACCAAGAAACAACCACCACCCACAACAAGCAGGCGTTAGGAAGCCCTCGACCAGAGCGACCAGAAAAGACCCACCGATCCACAGGAACCAGGTGTCTCCTCAGGACCCAACAGTATGCCAAGCCACAACCGGTCCAACGAACTGCGTTCCACCCAACGCACCCAACCCACGAACGGAATTAATGATGCGAATCAATGAAGGAACCACAGAAACCCACAGAGCACACCTTGCACAACAAGAACCCTGTGAAGCCATGTGGTGCCCCATCACATGATGGGACTCCTTAGAAAGGAGGTGATCCAGCCGCACCTTCCGGTACGGCTACCTTGTTACGACTTCGTCCCAATCGCCAGTCCCACCTTCGACAGCTCCCTCCACAAGGGTTGGGCCGCCGGCTTCGGGTGTTACCAACTTTCGTGACGTGACGGGCGGTGTGTACAAGGCCCGGGAACGTATTCACCGCAGCGTTGCTGATCTGCGATTACTAGCGACTCCAACTTCACGGGGTCGAGTTGCAGACCCCGATCCGAACTGAGACTCACTTTAAGGGATTCGCTCCACCTCACGGTCTCGCAGCCCTCTGTATGAGCCATTGTAGCATGTGTGAAGCCCTGGACATAAGGGGCATGATGACTTGACGTCATCCCCACCTTCCTCCGAGTTGACCCCGGCAGTCTCCCATGAGTCCCCACCATAACGTGCTGGCAACATGGAACAAGGGTTGCGCTCGTTGCGGGACTTAACCCAACATCTCACGACACGAGCTGACGACAGCCATGCACCACCTGCACACCAACCACAAGGGAAGCCCTATCTCTAGGGATGTCTGGTGCATGTCAAACCCAGGTAAGGTTCTTCGCGTTGCATCGAATTAATCCACATGCTCCGCCGCTTGTGCGGGCCCCCGTCAATTCCTTTGAGTTTTAGCCTTGCGGCCGTACTCCCCAGGCGGGGCGCTTAATGCGTTAGCTGCGGCACAGAAACCGTGGAATGGTCCCCACACCTAGCGCCCAACGTTTACGGCGTGGACTACCAGGGTATCTAATCCTGTTCGCTCCCCACGCTTTCGCTCCTCAGCGTCAGTATCGGCCCAGAGACCCGCCTTCGCCACCGGTGTTCCTCCTGATATCTGCGCATTTCACCGCTACACCAGGAATTCCAGTCTCCCCTGCCGAACTCAAGTGATGCCCGTATCGACCGCACGCTCAGAGTTAAGCCCCAAGTTTTCACGGCCGACGCGACACACCGCCTACGAGCTCTTTACGCCCAATAATTCCGGACAACGCTCGCACCCTACGTGTTACCGCGGCTGCTGGCACGTAGTTGGCCGGTGCTTCTTCTCCAGGTACCGTCAATCACTCTTCGTCCCTGGCGAAAGAGGTTTACAACCCGAAGGCCGTCATCCCCCACGCGGCGTCGCTGCGTCAGGCTTCCGCCCATTGCGCAATATTCCCCACTGCTGCCTCCCGTAGGAGTCTGGGCCGTGTCTCAGTCCCAGTGTGGCCGGTCACCCTCTCAGGCCGGCTACCCGTCACCGCCTTGGTAGGCCATCACCCCACCAACAAGCTGATAGGCCGCGGGCCCATCCCCCACCGAAAAAACTTTCCACCACCAACCATGCGATCAATGGTCCTATCCGGTATTAGACCCAGTTTCCCAGGCTTATCCCAGAGTGGAGGGCAGGTCACCCACGTGTTACTCACCCGTTCGCCGCTCGTGTACCCCCGAAAGGGCCTTACCGCTCGACTTGCATGTGTTAAGCACGCCGCCAGCGTTCGTCCTGAGCCAGGATCAAACTCTCCAACAAAACCCCGACAAACAAACACTGGCCACAACACCCGACGAAGCCGAATGCTGCAACCAAACAAAACTTGGCACAAAACGCCAAACCGATCATATAGCTCGACACACTGTTGAGTTCTCAAAAGACACCCGCACCGCAACCACCCAACCCCCAACACAAGGAAGCGGGATCCTGAAGACGGATCGCCTCGACCCACCAAGACAACCACACCGAGAAACCCGGCGAGCCACCAGAAGGTCAGTCGTCCACGGGGCCTGTTGACCGAACCACTCAGGGCCCGTTCTGTCCGGCTCACTCGCTGACAGGAAGAAAGTTACACCCCCCGTCGGACGCCGTTCACAGGGGGGTCGGTTTTCGACATCTCCGCAGGTCAGAGGCGCTCAGACCGGGGCCCGGACGCGGACCGGGCGGTCGGGTCCGGCGGGTGCCCGTCGTCGGTGGCGCTCCCGGTCGTCCGCAGGGGGTCAGGCCGCCTGTGCGGCAGGCCGGCGGAGCAGACCGCGGCGCTCGCGGCGGTGCTCGGCCTCCCGGATCCCGCGGGCCGGCAGCGACAGCCGCCAGATCGAGCGGGTGGCCTGCCAGAACTGCCGAGGGAACGGGCCAGTCGTGTACGGCAGGTCGTACTTGTCGCAGAGGGCGCGGACCTTCACCGCGATCTCCGGGTACCGGTTCGACGGCAGGTCCGGGAACAGGTGGTGCTCGATCTGGTAGCCGAGGCTGCCGGACATCACGTGCATCAGGCGGTTGCCGGTGAAGTTGGCGGAGCCGAGCAGCTGGCGCAGGTACCACTCGCCGCGTGTCTCCCCGTCCAGCTCCTCCTCGGTGAAGACCTCGGCGCCGTCCGGGAAGTGCCCGCAGAAGATGATGGCGTAGGACCAGATGTTGCGGACGATGCCGGCGGTGGCGTTCGCGGTCAGCGTCGAGACCGCTGCAGGACCGGTGAGCAGCGGGAACAGCAGGTAGTCCTTGCGCATCTGACGGGCGTGCTTGCGCCCGACGTCGAGCAGCTTGCGCCGGAACTCCTCGGGGTCCTCGATCTGCCACCTGATCAGTCCCTCGACGTCGAGGTCGTGCAGCGACACCCCGTGCTCGAACAGCAGCATGAGCAGCACGTTCCAGAACGGCTGCCCCAGGTAGGCGGGGTGCCAGGGCTGGTCGGCGCGGACCCGGAGGATCTCGTAGCCGACGTCCTTGTCCTTGCCGATCACGTTCGTGTACGTGTGGTGCAGGTAGTTGTGCGAGTGCCGCCACTGAGCCTTTTTCAACCTGACCAGCGAGCTTCTGCGTCAGGAGATCGCGAAGGTTGCAGCGCAACTGCTCTGACCACAGCTGCACAGGTCACCGGCTCGCCAGCTCGGCGTCTGCACCCACACAACCAGGCCCCTGAGCTGCCGGAACGGCAGGTTGAAAAAGGCTCACTGCTCGGCGGGACACACGTTGTCCCACTCCCACGTCGACGAGTGGATCTCCGGGTCGTTCATCCAGTCCCACTGGCCGTGCATGACGTTGTGCCCGATCTCCATGTTCTCAAGGATCTTCGCGACCGAGAGCATGGCGGTGCCGGCGAGCCAGAGCGGCGGGATCCGGCTGCCGAACAGCGTCACCCGCGCGGCGACGTTCAGCCGCCGCTGCCAGGTGATCATCGTGCGGATGTAGTCGGCGTCGTACTGGCCGCGACGCTCCTCGACGTCGGCGCGGATCGCGTCGAGCTCACGCCCGATCGCCTCCACGTCGGCGTCGGTGAGGTGGGCGAACTCCTTGACGTCGGCGATGGCCACGACGTTCCTCCAGGGTGTGGGCGGTGCCGGACTCTCGGGGTCGGATCTCAGGTGCAGTTCTCGGGGGGTCAGATCACGGGTCAGATCTCGAGGACGCAGTCACCGGCGGCGGCGGTGATGCAGGTCTGGATCCTCTCGGCGGGGGTGTCGGGGTCGCCGCGGCGTTCGGTGCCGTCGCGCAGGTCGCGGACCGATCCGGACCGCAGGCCGACGGTGCAGGTGTGGCAGATGCCCATCCGGCAGCCGTAGGGCAGGACGAGACCGGCCTGCTCCCCGGCGTCGAGCAGGGTGGTGGCGCCGTCGATCTCGACGGTGGCGTCGCCGTCGCCGGAGGAGCGGGCGGCGGAGCCGCGGCGGACGAAGGTGACCGTGCCGCCCTCCGCCTCGCCCCCGCGCAACGACGCGGAGAAGCGCTCGACGTGCAGTGCGTCGCCCCGGCCCGCGGACTCCCACAGCTCCTCGGCCTCGTCGAGCATCGCCTCCGGCCCGCACGCCCAGGTGCTGCGCTCGCGCCAGTCCGGGCAGTACTCGGCCAGCCCGGCGGGGGTGAGCCTGCCGCGCTCCCCGGTGAGGTGCAGCTGCACCCGCAGCGACGGGTGTCGCGCGGACAGCGCGTCGAGCTCGGCGGCGAAGATGACGTCGCCGTCGCGCGGGGCCGAGTGCACGAGCACCACGTCGGTCACGGTGTCGCGACGGTCCAGGGTGCGCAGCATCGCCATGACCGGGGTAATGCCGCTGCCCGCGGTGAGGAACAGCAGCCGCTCCGGTGGCGGGTCGGGCAGCACGAACTCGCCCTGCGGCAGCGCGAGCCGCACCACCGTGCCGGGCCCGACCCCGTCGACGAGGTGGCGGGACAGGAAGCCCTCCGGCATCGCCTTCACGGTGATCGAGATGTGCCTGCGGTCGCGGCGCGGCTCGGAGGTGAGTGAGTAGGAGCGCCAGTGGAAGCGGCCGTCGACCTCGACGCCGATGCCGACGTACTGGCCGGCGCGGTGGTCGAACGACCAGCCCAGGCCGGGCCGGATGACCAGGGTGACGGCGTCGGCCGTCTCGGGCACGACCTTCACCACACGTCCGCGCAGCTCCCGCACCGACCACAGCGGGTTGAGCAGCAGCAGGTAGTCGTCGGGCAGCAGAGGCGTGGTGAAACGGGCGGCCGCCTTCCGTGCGCGGCGCAGTCCCCTCGGCAGTACGGCGTCGGTCATGACCCACCTCGTCGTCGCGGTCGGGATCATCGGACCCGATCTCGATGGCGACGGCAAGTTGAGATGGTGACACCCTCGCCACCAGTGAGGACGAGGTCGGCCCCCGACCTGCGGGCACGTTACATCGGTTTCGTCGGCAACGATGTCGAGATCGGCTGTCTAGGATCGTCGGGGTGGCGGACTTCCCGATCGAGGAGCTGGCCCGCCGGGCGGGGATGACCGTGCGGACGGTGCGCTCCTACATCACGCGCGGACTGCTGCCGCCGAGCGGACGGGCCGGGCGGGCTGCCCGCTACACCGAGGCCCACCTCGACCGGCTCGACCTGGTCAACGGGCTGCGGCGGCGTGGTTTCTCCCTCGGGGCGATCGAGGTGCTCGTCACCCAGGACCCCGGACGGACCGCCGAGGAGGCGCTGCGGCTCTACCGCGGGATGCTCGCCCCGTGGCGGCCCGAGGAACCCGTCGAGGTGGACGGGGCGGAGCTGCCCGGGCATCTCGGGCTCACCCCGGACATGGTGTCCGCCGACGAGCTGGTCCGGCACCTGTGCGCGACCGGCGTCGTCGAGACCACCGAGGACGCACGGCTGCGCATCCTGCGACCGGACCTCGCCCGGGCAGCGGCCGAGGCCGTGCGGCTGGGCATCCCGCCCGCCGCGCTGGTGGGGCTGCGCCGCAGGCTCGACGACCACACCGGCGCCGTCGCCGAGATGTTCGTCGAGCTGTTCGCCCGGCAGGTGTGGGACGGCTACGTCGAGGCCGGGCTGCCCGCCGGCGACGCACCCCGGATCCAGCAGACCGTCGAACAGCTGCAGCCGGTCGCCACGCTGGCGCTGCTGTCGTCGTTCCGCTCGCGCATGCAGGACGCGATGGACGCCTTCATCACCCGGATCTCCGACGACATCTCCGCCGACGCCGGGCGCGCCATGGGGATCCGGACGACGGACCTGGACGATCGTTGACTCTTCAACGATGATGCGGCGGTGAGCACCGTGACGACCGACGTCCTCGTGATCGGCAGCGGGCCCGCGGGCTCGTCGGCGGCCCTGTTCCTCGCCGGTCTCGGCGTGGACCACCTCGTGATCACCAAGTACCGGTGGACGGCCGACACCCCGCGCGCGCACATCACCAACCAGCGCACCGTGGAGATCCTGCGCGACCAGGGGGTGGAGGCCGACGTCGTCGCGGAGGGGACGCCCTCGCACCTCATGGGCGAGACGGTGTTCTGCACCGCGCTGGCCGGCGACGAGCTCGGCCGGGTGCGGACCTGGGGCACCCACCCGGCGCGGCGCGCCGACTACACCCTGGCCAGCCCGTCATCGCACTGCGACCTGCCGCAGAACATCCTCGAGCCGATCCTGGTGGGCCGGGCCGCCGAGCGCGGCAGCCGGATCCGCTTCGACACCGAGTACCTCCACCACGTCCAGGACGACGACGGCGTCACCGTCACCGCGCGGGACCGCATCACCGGCGCCGAGCTCACCATCCGGGCCCGCTACGTGATCGGCGCCGACGGTGGGCGCAGCGCCGTCGCCCGGGACGCGGGCCTGCACTTCGACGGCCGCGGCGAGCTCGCGGGCAGCATGAACATCGTCTTCGACGCCGACCTCACCGCGCTGGTCGAGCACCGGCCGAGCGTCCTGTACTGGGTGCTGCAGCCAGGCGCCGACGTCGGTGGCATCGGGATGGGCGTGCTGCGCATGGTGCGGCCGTGGACCCGCTGGATGGCGATCTGGGGCTACGACCTCGCCGGCCCTCCGCCGGAGCTCGACGACGCCGCGGCCACCGCGATCGTGCACGACCTGATCGGTGACGACTCCGTGCCGGTGACGATCCGCTCGACCTCGGCGTGGACGGTCAACGAGCAGTGGGCCACCCGCTACCGGTCGGGACGGGTGTTCTGCGCCGGTGACGCCGTGCACCGCCACCCGCCGTCGAACGGGCTGGGCTCCAACACCTCGATCCAGGACTCCTACAACCTGTGCTGGAGGCTCGCGATGGTGCTGCGCGGCACCGCCGGGCCCGGGTTGCTGGACTCCTACGACGCCGAGCGCGCCCCCGTCGGCGAGCAGATCGTGCGCCGCGCCAACCGCTCGGTGGAGGAGTTCGGGCCGATCTTCGCCGCGCTCGGGCTGGAGCCCGGCGCGGACCCGGCGGCGATGCGTGCTTCGATGGCCGCCCGCGCCGACGACACCCCCGCCGGGGCCGCGACCCGCGCGGCGCTGCGGGCGGCGCTGGAGCACAAGGACTACGAGTTCAACGCGCACGGCGTAGAGATGGGGCAGCGCTACGCGTCCGGCGCGGTGGTGCCCGACGGCACCCCGGAGCCCGCATACGACCGCGATCCCGAGCTGTACTACCACCCGACGACCTGGCCGGGGGCACGGCTGCCGCACTGCTGGCTGGGGCGCGACGGGCACCGCGTCTCCACCCACGACCTCGCAGGCAAGGGCCGGTTCGCGTTGCTCACCGGGATCGCGGGCGGAGCGTGGGCCGCGGCCGCGCGGACCGTCGCGGCCGAGCTGGGGATCGAGCTGGCCGCACACGTGATCGGCCCCGGCCGCGAGGTCACCGACGTCTACGACGACTGGGCCCGGCTGCGCGGGGTCGGTGAGGACGGCTGTGTGCTCGTCCGCCCGGACGCCCACGTCGCCTGGCGCGCCGAGGCGCTCCCCGACGACCCGGCCGACGCGCTGCGCCGGGTGCTGGGACGCATCCTGGACCGGACCCCGGAGGTGACCGCATGACCGGCTTCGTCCACGAGCCCTCCCCCGCGCGGGTGGTGTTCGGTCCCGGCACGCTCGACGGCCTCGCGGCGGAGGTGACGCGGCTCGGACGGTCGCGTGTGCTCCTCGTCGCCGGCCGCCACCCCGCCGGCGCGGCGGACCGGGCGCAGGCCGCGCTCGGGTCACTGGTCGCCGGGCGGTTCGACCGGGCCGCCGTACACACCCCGGTGACCGTGACCGACGAGGCGCTGGCGGCGTTCACCGCGGCCGGGGCGGACTGCGTCGTCGCGATCGGGGGCGGCTCGCAGATCGGGCTGTCGAAGGCGCTCGCCGTGCGGACCGGCGCCGACCAGGTCGTCGTCCCCACGACGTACTCCGGTTCGGAGTGCACCGCGGTGCTCGGCGAGCTGGGGGTGGACACACCGGGGGTGAAGACCACCCGGACCGACCCGGCGATCCGGCCGGAGACCGTCGTCTACGACCCGACGCTCGTCGCCGACCTGCCGTCGCAGGTGGGGGTGCCGAGCGCGGTGAACGCGCTCGCGCACGCCGTCGAGGCGCTGTGGAGCGTCGACCGCGACCCGCTGACCGACGCCGCCGCGCTGGAGTCGGTGCGGCTGCTCACCGCGGGGCTGCGCGACGGCGACACCGACGCGCTGCTGCGCGGGGCCTGGCTTGCCGGGACCTGCCTGGACCGGGCCGGGATGGCGTTGCAGCACAAGCTCGCCCACACCGTCGGCGGCACGCTGGACCTGCCGCACGCGCCGACCCACGCAGTGCTGCTGCCCCACGTGATCGCCCACAACTCGGCGGCCGCTCCGCGGATCGCCGAGGCGCTCGGGCCGGACCCGGCCGGCGCGGTGTACGACCTGCTCGTCGCCGCGGGCGGGCCGACGTCGCTGGCCGCGCTGGGTGTCGACGAGGCCGACCTGGACCGGCTCGCCGAGCAGGCCGTCGCGCGGCCGTACCCGAACCCGGTGCCGGTCACCCGTGACGGCGTCCGCGCCCTGCTCGGGCGGGCCTGGGCCGGTGAGCGGCCCGGCGACCCGGTACGCGCCACCCTGGACGCACTGACCGCGCAGGTCACTGTATCGTTCGGCGGGCCCGACGAACGGCTGCGGAACCTGCTGGCCGGGCTCGCCGCCACCCTGCACGGGTACGCGCGCGAGTACGACCTCACCCAGGACGAGTGGCAGACCGCGATCGACTTCCTGACCCGCACCGGACACGTCACCGACGAGCGGCGCCAGGAGTTCGTGCTGCTGTCGGACACTCTCGGGCTGTCCAGCGTGGTGGACGTGCTGACCAACTCCCGCACCCCGGACACGACGTCCTCGGCGGTGCTCGGGCCGTTCCACACCGACGGGCCGCCCGAGCTCGACCGGGGAACCGACGTCTCCGCGGGGAAGAAGGGCACCCCGCTGTGGGTGAACGTCGTCGTCACCGACACCGACGACGAGCCGGTGCCCGGCGCGGTCGTCGACATCTGGCAGTCCGACGAGGACGGCTTCTACGACCTGCAGCTGCCCGAGACCGAGGGCCCCGTCCTGCGCGGCCGGTTCCGCACCGACGACGCGGGCCGGCTGCAGTTCCGCTCGATCCTGCCCGCCGCCTACCCGATCCCCGCCGACGGACCGGTCGGGGAGATGCTGGACGCCACCGGACGGCACCCCTTCCGGGCCCCCCACCTGCACTTCCTCATCGAGGCACCGGGCCACCGCCGGCTGATCACGCAGCTGTTCGTCGCCGGTGGGGAGCACCTCGACTCGGACACCGTGTTCGGGGTGAAGGACGACCTGGTCGTGGAGTTCGCCCCACGCACCGGCCCGATGCCCGACGGAGTCGAGCCCGACGGGGAGTGGCGACTGCTGGAGTTCACCTTCCGGATCGCCCGCGATCGCTGATCCCTGCCCGATTCCGGGCAGAGTTCTGGCCCTTTGTCCCCCACCCGGTCAGGATCGACGGCGTGGATCCGGATCTCGTGCGACACGTGGCCGCCACCACCGGGCTCACCGAGCCGGTGGCGGCCCGCGTGGTCGCCGACGTCGTCGCCTACTTCGGCGAGACCACCGAGGAGTTCGTCCGCCGCCGGCACCGCGAGCTCCAGGCCCGCGACCGGCGCAACGACGAGATCTGGCCGCGGATCGCGGCCGAGCTCGCCGGGCGGGTGGTCGCCCCCGGGGACGTCTCCCAGCGGCGGCTGCGCCGGATCGTCTACGGCTGACACGAAGACGGACACGACGACAGAGGGACGTGCATGTGCGGGATCGTGGGTTACGTGGGGCCGCGGGAGGCCGCGGGCGTGCTGCTCGACGGGTTGTCCCGGCTGGAGTACCGGGGCTACGACTCGGCGGGCCTGGCGGTGGCGCACCGCCGGAAGGTGACGGTGCGGCGCACCGCCGGACGGGTGGAGGACCTGCGAGCGCTGCTGGGTGAGGCCCCTCCCCCGGGCCGGTCGGGCGTCGCGCACACCCGGTGGGCGACCCACGGCGAGCCGAGCGAGGCCAACGCGCACCCGCACACCGACGCGTCCGGGCGGGTCGCGATCGTGCACAACGGCATCGTCGAGAACGCCGACGCGCTGCGTGCGGGGCTCACCGCCCGCGGGGTCGTACTGCGCAGCGACACCGACTCCGAGGCGCTCGCGCACCTGGTCGGCGAGGCACTCCAGGGTGGTGCCGCCACCCTCGCCGACGCGGTGCGCACGGCGCTCGCCGGCGTCGAGGGCACCTACGGGCTCGCCGTGCTCGACGCCCGCACCCCCGAGATCGTCGTGGCGCGCAACGGCAGCCCGATCGTGCTCGGCATCGGCGACGGGGAGATGGTCGTCGCGTCCGACCTCGCCGCGGTCGTGCGGCACACCCAGAAGGTCGTGTTCCTCGACGACGGCGAGATCGTCACCGTGCGCGCCGACGGCATCGAGGGCTCCACCCGGATCAGCCCGACCACCGTCGACACCGGGTCGGAGGACTACGCGCTCGGCGGGCATCCGGACTTCCTGGCGAAGGAGATCGCCGAGCAGCCCGACGCCGTCCGCCGGGCGCTGGCCGGGCGGCTCGACACCCGGTTCGCCACCGCCCGGCTCGGCGGGCTCGGGATGGACCCCCGCGAGCTGCGCGGGGTGCGGCGGGTGCTGTTCCTGGGCTGCGGGTCGGCCTATTACGCGGGGGAGATCGGCGCCGGGCTGGTCGAGCAGCTGGCCCGCATCCCGGCGGCGGCCGAACCGGCCGGCGAGTTCCGTCACCGCAACCCGGTCGTCGACCCGGACTGCCTCTACGTCGCGGTGAGCCAGTCCGGCGAGACCGCCGACACCCTCGCCGCGGTGCAGGAGCTGCGCCGCAAGGGCGGACGGGTGATCGGCGCGGTGAACGTGATCGGCTCGGCGATCTCCCGCGAGTGCGGGGCCGGGGTGTTCCTGCACTCCGGGCCGGAGGTGTCGGTCGCCTCGACCAAGGCCGTCACGACCATGAGCGTGACGTTCGCGATGCTCGCGGTGCTGCTGGGCCGGGTGCGGGACCTGTCGGTGGCCGACGGGCGGCGGCTGCTCGACGGGCTTGCCGCGCTGCCCCGCCACGTCGAGGCCGTCCTCGCCGAGGACGCCGCCCACGGCACGGTCGCCGCGGTCGCACGTCGGTGGGCGCACGCGTCGTCGATGTTCTTCGTCGGACGCACCCGGGCCAGCCCGGTCGCGCGGGAGGGTGCGCAGAAGCTCAAGGAGATCTCCTACTGCCACGCCGAGGCCTACCCCGCCTCCGAGCTCAAGCACGGCCCGCTGGCACTGGTCACCCCGGACATGCCCAGCGTCGTGGTGGTGCCCGACGACGAGCTGCTCGCGAAGAACGTCGGCACGATCGAGCAGATCCGGGCCCGGGGCGGCCCGGTGATCGCGGTGACCGACGCCGAGCTGCCCGCCGGGCTCGCCGACGCCGTGCTGCGGGTCCCGCGCACGGAGCCGGAGCTGGCCCCGATCCTGCTCGGGATCCCGCTGCAGCTGCTGGCCCGGCACACCGCCGTCGCGCTCGGACGCGACGTGGACCGGCCGCGGAACCTCGCGAAGTCGGTGACGGTGGAGTGAATGTCCTCGGGTTGCACGTCGCCGCGGAGCGGGGTGGGCCGATGCACGACGTCGAGCGCGTCGAGGTGCTCGCGGGCAGCGGCGTCGTCGGCGACCGGTACTTCGGCACCCGGCACCGGCACGTGTCGGTGCAGAGCCGCGACGAGCTCGACGCCGCGGCCGCCGAGCTCGGTGCGCCGGTCCCCTCGGGCCGCACCCGGCGCACCGTCACCCTCGACCACGGCATCGTCCCGACGACACCCGGGACCAAGCTCCGGCTCGGCGGGGTCGAGCTGGAGGTGGTGCGCCGGGCCGCGCCCTGCCGGGTGATGGAGACCGCCGTCGGACCGGGGGCGCGCCGCGCCCTGCACGACCGCGGCGGCGCGGTGTGCCGGGTGCTGAGCTCCGGCACGATCGCCGTCGGGGACGCGGCGGCCGTGGTCGACGCCGCGGTGGCGGCCCCGCCCTCAGCCGACCGGGGTCTCCGCCGCGGCGCGGCGCCGGACCAGTAGCGACAGCAGGACGGCCAGCACCCCGACCCCACCGGCGACGGCGAACGCGGCGTGCAGCCCGCTCGCGTCCGGGGAGGCCCCGGCGGCGGCCGAGCCCAGCGCGGCGACGGTGACGAACAACGCCGTCCCCAGCGCGCCCGCGACCTGCTGCAGCGTGGAGAGGATCGCGCTGCCGTGGGAGTACAGCTCGTCGGGCAGCGAGCCCAGCGCCTCGGTCATCAGCGGCGTCATCATCAGCGCGAGCCCACCCATCAGGACCAGGTGGAAGGCCACGACCACGCCGAGCGGGGTGCCCGGGCCGAGGGTGGAGAACAGCAGCAGGCCGGCCGCCATCAGCACCGCGCCCGGGATCACCAACGGCCGGGCCCCGACGCGGTCGAACAGCGCGCCGACCGGACGGCCGAGCAGCCCGAGCAGCAGCCCGCCGGGCAGCACCACGAGCCCGGAGACCAGCGTGCTCGTGCCGAGCACGGTCTGCAGGTAGAGCGGCAGCAACACCGCCGCGACGCCGATCAGCGACAGCAGCACCAGCGCGGTGAGCACCAGCGCCACGACGAACTGGCGCCGCCGGAACGGGCGCAGGTCCAGCAGGGCACGGCCGTCGCGCATCAGCCGCAGCTGGCGCAGCACGAACACGGCCAACGCGACCAGCCCGACGACGACCGGCACCCACGGCGGGAGCCCCCCGCCGCCGTGGCCGCCCAGCGAGGACAGCCCGTAGACCAGCCCGCCGAACCCGACGGCGGACAGCAGCACCGAGACCACGTCGAGCGGGACCGGGCGGCCGCCGCCGTCGATGCGCAGCCACCGGGCGCCGGCCGCCATCGCGAGCACGGCCAGCGGTAGGACCAGCCAGAACATCCAGCGCCAGCCGAGACCGGACAGGATCGCGCCGCCGATCGTCGGACCGATCGCGGGCGCGACGGCGATGACGATCGTGATCGTGCCCATCGTCGCGCCGCGCCGCTCGGCGGGCACCAGGCGCAGGATCGTGGTCATCAGCAGCGGGATCATCATCGCCGTACCGCCCGCCTGCACGATGCGGCCGACGAGCAGCATCGCGAAGCCGGGCGCGAACCCGGCGACGGCGGTGCCCACGGTGAACAGCCCGAGCGAGGCGAGGAAGACCTGCCGCGGGGTGAAACGGTCGAGCAGGTAGCCGGTGGTGGGGATGACCACGGCCATCGTCAGCAGGAACCCGCTGCTCAGCCACTGGGTGGTGGTGGCGGGGACACCGAGGTCGACGCTCAGGTCGCGCAGCGCGACGCTCAGCACGGTCTCGTTGAGGATCATCACGAACGCAGCGCCGACGAGGACGGCGATCAGCGCTCCGGTCCGGCTCGCCGGTACCTGCTCGGTACGGGACGGGGTGGTGGTCACGCGGGGTCTCCTGCCCGGGGAGGGGTCGTGGTGGCCGCGCGCAGGGCGCGGCCGAGTCGGTCGACGGGATCGGCGCACCGCACCCCCGCGGCGAGCTCGGCGGCGAGGTCCTCGCCGCTGATCCGCAGGGCGGCGGCGACGGCGGCGGCGTGCACCCGGACGTCGAGGTCGCCGGGTTCGCGGCCGGCGCGGGCCGCGATCACCTCGGCGAGCACCGGCTCGGCCCGCTCGTGCACCGCCAACCACACCGCCCGCAGACCGGGCTCGGTCCGCGACAGCGCGATGACGGCCATCGCGGCGTCGGCGTCGGCGGCGTCGCGCGGGTCCTCCGGCGGGCGGTACTCGGCGATCAGGTGCTCGTCGAGGCTCACCCCCGCCGGCCAGCGTCGCAGCGTCGCGACGACGGCGTCGATGCTGCGGGCGAGGACGGGCTCGACGCAGCTCTCCTTGGCTCGGAACCAGCGCCACAGGGTGCGGCCGGACAGTCCGACCTCCTCGGCGATCCGCTCGCCGCTGGTGGCGTGCACGCCGTGCTCGCGGAACAGCGCCACGGCCGCGCGGGAGATCTCGAGGCGCTGCAGCTCGCGCCGGCGGTCGCTCATCGGCGCCCGCCCGCGTCGGGTGTCGTCGAGTGTCTTCATGTCACTGCCCGACAGTAATGAGACGGGTCGGGGCCGACCACGAGACGCTCGTCTCACAGTGCCTTTTTGGCAGATCGTGCCACCCTGGTGCGGCAGCTGATCATGCGATGCCGAGGGAGCCACCAGCGTGACGACGACCGGGACCACCGGGACCACCGACCCCACCGCGGCCGACCTGGACCGGCTGCGGGAGCGCTACCGCGCCGAGCGCGACCGCAGGCTGCGACCCGACGGCGTCGCCCAGTACCGGTCCTCGACCGGGGAGTTCGGCTTCTACGCCGAGGACCCGTGGTGCGAGCCCACCGACCGCGACCCGGTCCGTGACGAGGTGGACGTGCTGGTCGTCGGCGGCGGCTTCGGCGGGCTGGTCGCCGCGGCCCGGCTGCGGCAGGCCGGCCACGAGCGGATCCGGATCGTCGACGTCGCCGGGGATCTCGGCGGGACCTGGTACTGGAACCGCTACCCCGGGATCGCCTGCGACATCGAGAGCTCGATCTACCTGCCGCTGCTGGAGGAGCTGGGCGGGATGCCCAGCCGTCGCTACCCGCCGGGCGGGGAGATCCGGGCGCACGCCCGCGCGATCGGCGAGCACTTCGACCTCTACCGCGACGCCCTGTTCGACACCGAGGTCACCACCCTGGTCTGGGACGACGACGCGTCGGCCTGGCAGGTCGGCACCGACCGCGGCGACACGGTCACCGCCCGGTTCGTGGTGATCTCCTCCGGGCCGTTCAACCGGCCCAAGCTGCCGGGGATCCCCGGGATCGCCGACTTCGCCGGGCACACCTTCCACACCAGCCGGTGGGACTACGACTGGACCGGCGGCGACGAGCGGGGCGGCCCGCTCGACCGGATCGGCGACCGCACGGTCGCCGTGGTCGGCACCGGGGCGACGGCGATCCAGTGCGTCCCGCACCTGGCCGGGGCCGCGCGGCACCTCTACGTCGTGCAGCGGACGCCGTCGTCGGTCGACACCCGCGACGACGCCCCCTACGACGAGGCCTGGTGGCGGTCGCTGGCCCCGGGCTGGCAGCGCCGCCGTCGCGAGGACTTCCTGGCCCTGATGGACATGCGTCCGGCGCCGCACGGCTCGTTCGGCCCCGACGGCGTCGCGGACAAGTGGACCGACACCGCCCCGGTCAGGGGCGCGCGGCGGCTCGCCCGGACCCGAGGCGTCGAGGAGCCGGCCGAGGCGCTGGAGATCGCCGACGCCGAGAAGATGGACGAGATCCGGGCCCGGGTCGACGCGATCGTCGCCGACCCGGCGACGGCCGCGGCGCTCAAGCCCTGGTACCGCCAGATGTGCAAGCGCCCCACCTTCAGCGACACCTACCTGCAGACCTTCAACCGGGACGACGTGACGCTGCTCGACACCGGCGGGCAGGGCGTCGAGCGGATCACCCGCGACGGCCTGGTGGTCGACGGCGTCGAGTACCCGGTGGACGCGATCGTGTTCGCCACCGGGTTCGAGCTCGGCGCCGACCCCGCCACCCGGGCCGGGGCCGGCATCCGCGGCCGCGACGGCGTCACCCTAGCCGAGCACTGGGCGGACGGGCTGTCCACGCTGCACGGCTGGGTCAGCCGTGGCTTCCCCAACCTGTTCCACGTCGGGGCCGGGCAGAACTCGGCGTCGCCGAACTTCGCGCACGTGCTGGAGGAGCAGGCCGGGCACATCGCGGCGGTGTGTGCCGAGGCCGCCCGGCGCGGGGTGCGGATCGTCGAACCGACCGCGGAGGCGGAGGCCGCGTGGGTCGCGACGATCCGCGAGCGGGCCCGCGACCAGCAGGGATTCCTCGCCGAGTGCACGCCCGGCTACTACAACTCCGAGGGCCGCCCGCGACGGCGCACCGAGCAGTTCGGCGGCGGTCCGGTCGAGTTCCACCAGATCCTGCGCGACTGGCGCGCCGGCGGGATGGACGACGTGCTCTCCGGCGGCGCCCCGTGACCGTGCGCCCGGTCGCCGGGCCGGACCGGGGGCCCGTGCGGACCGCGCCCGGGCTGCGTGCCGAGCCGCTGTGCCCGCCGAACCCGCTGTGGGCGTCCAACGGGATCGTGGCCGGTCCGGACGGACGGCTCTGGATCGCGCAGTTCCTCGGTGGCACCGTGTCCGCGTTCGACCCGGCGACCGGCGGGCTCGAGACGGTGCTCGGGCCGGACGGGCCGCTCACCGCGCCCGACGACCTCGTGTTCGGCGCCGACGGCGAGCTGTTCGTCGTCGACCTGCCCGCGGGGCTGGTGTGGCGCCGGGCACCCGGCGGGGCCATGACCGTCGTCGCCGACGGGATCACCGCCCCGGACGGGATCGCCTGGCACCGCGGACGGCTGTTCGTCAACGAGCTGTGCCCGGACGGCCGGCTGCTGGAGATCGACCTGACCGGCGGGCCGCCGCGGGTGCTCGCGACCGGGCTCGCGCTCGGCAACGCGATGGAGGTCGGCCCGGACGGGCTCCTGTACTACCCGCATCTGCTCTCCGGCGAGGTCTGGCGGGTCGACCCGGACGGCGGCACCCCCGAGCGGCTGCTCGCCGGGCTGGACCGGCCGGTGGCCGTGCGCTTCGACCCGGGGGGCGGGCTTCGCGTCCTGTCCAACGGCGGCGGCGCCCTGTGGACCGCGGAGGGCGGGCGGGTCACCGCCACCCTGGACACCGGCGTCGGCGGCGCGGACAACGTCGTGTTCACCGCCGACGGGTCGGCCTGGGTGACCGGGGCCTTCCACGGCGGGCTCGTCCGGGTCGGCGTCGACGGCACGGCGACCACGGTGCTGCCGCCCGGCCTCTGCGGCCCCTGGGGCGTGGCCGCCGACGGGACGGACGCGCTCGTCGCCGACCACTTCTCCCTGGCCCGGGTGGGTGGCGGTGCCGTCACCGCACTCGGCGACGTCGTCACCGAGGTCCGCGGCGGGATCCGCGGACTCACCCGGCACCACGGCGACACGGTGGTGACCACCGGGACCGGGGTGTGGCGCGGTCGTCCCGGTGCCTGGACCCGGGCGGCCGACGGGCTGGCCGGGGCGACCGGCGTCGCCTCCTGCCCGGACGCGCTGCTGGTCGCCGAGACCGGCGCCGGGCGGGTCCTGCACCTCGGCGACGACGGCAGCGTGACCGTGCTCGCCACGGGACTCGACGGGCCGGTGGACGTGGCCGTCGACCCGACCGGCGCCGTGTACGCCACGCTGACCGGCGGCGGGCAGGTCGTACGGCTCGACCGCGACCGCGCCGGCGACCGCGGCACCGTCCTCGCCGCGGGGCTGCACCGGCCGGAGGGACTCGCCGTCGCCGGGGGCGCGCTGTGGTGCGCCGAGGCCGCCGCGGGACGCCTGCTGCGGATCGACCCGGTGGGCCGCACGGTCACCGTCGGGGCTGGCCTTCGACGTCCGGCCGCCGCACGTCCCCGCCGACTGCCGCAGCGGCGCGGCCACCCGGCCCGCCCCGTTCGCCGGGGTCGCCGCGGCCGGGGAGAGGTCGGTGCTCGTCGCGGTGAACGGCGCGGGTCACGTGCTGCGGGTCGGCCCCTGACCGGCCGCTCGCTCGCCGTCGACGCCGTGGATCGCGGCGTCGACGGCCGCCGACAGCCGCGCGCGCAGCTGGGCGGCCGGTGGGCGGCGCCCGTCGGCGGTGGCGGCGGCGATGTCCTCGGTCGCGACCCGCAGCGCCCCGTTGAGCGCCGCGGCGTGCACCCGCACGGCGACGTCGCCCGCGTCGCGGCCGAACCGGCCGGCGAGGATCCCGGCCAGGACCGGCTCCGCACGCTCCTGCACGACCAGCCAGATCGCGCGCAGCGCGGGCTCGGAACGGCTCATCCGGATCACCTCGAAGACGAGGTCACCGTCGTCGGGGCCCGCATCGGGGTGCTCGGCGTAGTCCCGTGCGAGGTGCTCGGCGAGCGGGGTGTCGTCGGGCCAGCGGGCCAGGCTCGCGGTGAACGCGTCGGTGGCCAGGCTCAGCACCGGCTCGACGCAGCTCTCCTTGGTGCGGAACCAGCGCCAGAACGTGCGTGCCGAGAGCCCCACCGCCTCGGCGATCTGCTCCCCGCCGGTCGCGGCGACGCCGTGCTCGCCGAACAGCCGGATCGCGGCCCGGGAGATCTCCAGGCGCTGCAGGGTGCGGCGGCGGTCGCTCATCGGCCGCCGTCCGCGCCGGACCGCCGTCCCCTCCGTCACACCGCACCCCCGAGTGCTCGCCGGGCGGTCAGCCTAGTCGGCGCGCGTTGGCGCGGACCCGGGTGCGGATCGGCTCCAGCGCACGCCCGAGGGTCGCCGGCCCCGGCGGCGAGGTGGCCAGGACGACGGCGGCCCGGGAGAACCCGTCGACCTTCTCCGCCCACATCCGGTGGAACTCCCGGACCTCGCGTGCCGGGGGCGGGAAGCCCGAGGTGAGCATCCGGGCGGTGCGGCGTGCGACGACCAGCGGCGCGAGCACCGCGATCTCGGTGAGCGAACGGACGGCACGAGTGGTGGCGGGCACGAGACGGACGGTAGCCCCCACCTCCGACACCGGCCCCCGCCTCCGACACCGAGAGTCCGCGCGCCGGTCACCGAGGGCTCGCCGCCGGTCACCGCCGGTTCGGTGGCGACACCCCCTCCCGCGTTAACGATGGAGCGCGGGGCCACGACAGGTAACCGAACGTGACCCCGGGGAGGGCTCACACGCATGGCCGTCGAGACGTTCTGGGACGGGCTGGATCGGCGCATCGCCGCCGGCGAACCGCCGTACGGGGAGCACCCGGGCGTCGCGCCGGACGGGGTGACACCCGAGGCGCTGCGCCGCGTCCTGGACCTCGAGGCGCACCACCTGCGCCGCTCCGGTACCGCACCGGTCGCCCAGCACCTGCTCGCCGGGGCCGTCCTGGCCGGGGAGGCCGCACTGGCCGGGGCGGCCCGGGCCCGGCTCGCCGCCCAGGGGGTCCCCGCGCTGACCACCCGCTGGCGCACCCGGCCGCCGTCGGCGGCGCTGAGCCGGGTCCTGGAGGGCCACGGCGACGCGGTCGTCGCGCTGCTCGCCGGGCCGGACGGCCTGCTGCTGTCGCTCGACGCCTCCGGCGAGAGCGGCGCCTGGGACACCGCGACCGGACACGCGGTCCCGGACCCGCTCGCCGGGCCCGACGGTCCGCGGCCGCAGACCTCCGCGGCCCGCGCCCGGACGGTCGCCCTGTCCCCCGACGGCGGTCTGCTCGCCCTCGCCGGGGACGCCCCCGGTGTGCGGGTGCTGGCCACCGACGGCCCGGCCCGCGGCGCCGAGGTCACGGCCCTTGCCGGGTCGCCCGGCCCGGTGACCGCGCTCGCGGTGACCGGGGCCTCCCCGACCCGGGTGCTCGCGGGCGGCGCCGACGGTGCGGTGCGGGTGTGGGACGTGACCAGCGGCGCGGCCGTCTCGGTCGCCCACGGCCACGACGGCCCGGTCACCGCGCTGACCGCGACCGGCCAGGGCACCGTCGTGTCCGGCGGGGTGGACGGCACTCTCCGGTCCTGGGACCCGGCCAGCGGGGCCCCGCTGGGGCTGTTGGAGGGCGGGCCCGCCGTGGCCGCCGTGGTCGTGCCGACGGCGGGACAGCTGCTCGCGGCCACCGCCGACGGCGCCCTGCACGTGTTCGCGCTGGTCGACGGGGTGCCGCAGGACGCGGTGCGGCTCGACGTCCCCGGCGACGAGGTCGCGGTCACCGCGGCCGCGCGCGCCGGCGAGGGCCGGGTCGTCGTCGGACGGGTGGACGGGACCGTGCAGCTCGTCCCGACCGCCGGCTCCGGCCCGGTCACCGAGCTCGCCGGACACGGTGCCGCGGTCCGTGCGGTCGTCGCCGACCCGGCGGGCACCGTCGTCGCGTCCGGGGACGACCACGGCCGCGTCCTGGTCTGGGACCCCGCACGGGCCCGCCCAGGCACCGGCGGACCCGCCGGGGTCTCCCCCGCGGTCGGTGCGGTCGCCGCGACCGGGAGCCTGGTCGTCTCGGCCGGCCGCCGCTCCGACGGGGTGCTCGCCCACGACCCGACCACCGGCACGCGTCGCTGGAGCGTCCCGGCCGGCGCGGGTCCGCTGTGGTTCGACCCCTCCGGCACCCGGCTGTTCGCCGTCACCGGGGCCTCGACCGTCGAGGAGCGCTACGCGACGACCGGGGTGCGGGCCGGTGCGGTGTCGCTGCCCGGCCGTGTGCTGGCCGGGCGGGGCGCGCTGGTGGTGACCGGTGAGCCGGACGGCACGGTCGCCGTGCGCGACGCGCGCACCGGGCGTGCCTTCCGCACCACCCGGCTGCCGTCGGCACCGCGGGTGGCCGCGCCGACCCCCGGCGGGGCGACCGTGCTGCTCGCCGCGGACGGTCTGCTGGTCTGCTGGCGGCCGGCCTCCGCGAAGGTGTCCGTCGTGGCGCTGCCGGCCGGGCTGGTCACGGCCGTGGCCGTCGACGACGACGGCTGCCACGGCGTGGTCTGCGACGCCGACGGCCGGGTGCACGTCTGGCGGGCCGGGTCGGCCACGGTGACCACGGTGCGTGCCGACGCGGCGCACCTGACCGCGGCCGCCGGTGCGGGCCGGTGCCGCGCGGTGACCGCGGGCTCGGACGGCTCCGCGGTGCTGTGGGACCTGACCTCGGCGACCGCGCTCGGCCGGGTTCCGCTCGACGCACCGCTGACCGCGGTCGCGGTCGGGGGCGGCACGGTGGTCGTCGGCGACGGGTGCGGCGAGGTGCACTGCCTCGACCTGCTCTCCGGGGCCACCGCGGCCGTCCCGGACGGAGTCATCCCCGAGCAGGGCGGCTCGGCCGTGGTCCCGGCGCCGCGCACCGGGACCACGGACCGCGAGACGGCCGGTCAGGTCAGCGAGTAGCCCTCGAACTTCTCACGGAGTGTCTTCTTCGAGAACTTCCCGACGCTCGTCTTGGGCACCTCGTCGATGAACTCGACGGCGTCGGGGAGCCACCACTTGGCCACCCGGTCGGTGAGGAACGCGATGAGCTCGTCGGCGGTGAGGGTCTCGCCGTCCTTCACCACGACGCACGCCATCGGGCGCTCCACCCAGCGCTCGTGCGGGATCGCGATGACCGCGGCCTCGGCGACCTTCGGGTGCGACATGATCTCGTTCTCCAGCTCCACCGAGCTGATCCACTCGCCACCGGACTTGACCAGGTCCTTGGTGCGGTCGACGAGCTTGACGTAGCCCAGGCCGTCGACGACGGCGACGTCACCGGTGCGCAGCCAGCCGTCGGAGGTGAACTGCGTGCCGCCGCCCTCGCCGCGGTAGTACTCCGAGGCGATCCACGGGCCCGCCACCTGCACCTCGCCGGTGCTGGTGCCGTCCCAGGGCTGCTCGGCGCCGGTCTCGGGGTCGGCGATCCGCAGGTCGACGAGCGGGACCGGGGGCCCCTGGAGGGCGCGCACGGTGGCCTTCTCGTCGTCGGAGAGGTCGTCGTGCTGGGAGCGCAGCACACCCAGGGTCGCCACCGGCGAGGTCTCGGTCATCCCCCAGCCCTGCAGGACCGGCAATCCGATTGCGGCACGGAAGCCCTCGGACAGGGACTTCGGCACCGCCGAGCCGCCGCAGAGCAGGACCCGCAGCGACGAGCAGTCGTAGTCGCCGAGCTTGGGCAGCAGGCCCATCCAGATCGTCGGGACACCCGCAGCGACGCTGACCCGGTGGTCCTGGATCAGTGACAGCAGCGCGTCCGGGGTCATCCCGGGGCCGGGCAGCACGAGCGAGGTCCCGGCCAGCAGGCAGCCGTAGGGCAGGCCCCATGCGTTGGCGTGGAACATCGGGACGACCGGCAGGACCACGTCGCGCTCGCGGAGCCCGACGCCGTCGGCGAACAGCGTCGCGAGCGAGTGCAGCAGCGTCGAGCGGTGCGAGTAGACGACGCCCTTGGGGTTGCCGGTGGTGCCCGAGGTGTAGCACATCGCGGCGGCGGTGTTCTCGTCGTCGACGACGAACCGGCCCGCGAAGGGCTCGGCCGCGGCCAGGAGCTCCTCGTAGAGCCGGATCCGCGGGTCGTCGGGGATCTCGGTCGGTGCACCGTCGTCGATGACGACGACGTGGCGCACCGTGGTCATCCGGTCCACGTGCGGCCAGAACAGGCCGAGCAGGGAGCGCTCGACGAACACGACCTCGTCCTCGGCGTGGTCGGCCACGTAGACGAGCTGGTCGGGGAACAGCCGCAGGTTGAGCGTGTGCAGGACCCGGCCGGTGCACGGCACCGCCACGTACAGCTCCAGGTGCCGGTCGGTGTTCCAGCAGAACGTCCCGACCCGGCCGTCGGCAGAGACGCCGAGGGTGTCGAGCACGGTGGCCAGCCGGCGGGTTCGTACGGCCCACTCGGCGACCGTGGTGGTGCGGACCGTCCCCGCCGGGGTGGCGGTCACGATCTCCTTGTGCCCGAAGTACTGCTCGGCACGGTGGAACACGTGCGCCAGCGTCAGCGGACGGTCCTGCATCAGACCGAGCATCGTTGCTCCTAGAAAGCGGTCGGGTGGGGTCGGCGCGAGCCTACCGTAATCTCGTATATGGAATGGACTATCCGGTCACAGCATCCGGACGCAGTGAACGCGGCGTCCGGCGTAATCGGACACTCGCTGTCAGCACACGTGACGCACTGTCCTCACGTTCTCGCCGACGTCCACGAACCGTCAGGTTCCGGGCGCACGCACGCAGGGTCAAGCAACCGGCCCGGCATCCCGGGTCTCCCCCGGGAACCGTTCCCGCGCAGACACCATCTGCCGGTCGCGCCGGGCATGGCCTCCGGTGCCGCTCGCTGCGGCATCCGCCGAACCGTCGCGTTCCGGCGCGGCGGAGGTCGAGATGTTCTCCGGGTCCTCGGACACGCTGATCCTGCGCGCCTGCTGCGACGATCCCGCGTTCCGTGCCACGCGCGCTCCCCCTACGCGATCCTCGACCGCGAGCTCACGATCGTTGGGGGCGAACAGCGCCTTCTGCGCCGCGACCCTGCGCGCGCCCGACGAGCTGGCCGGCCGGCCGCTCGCGGTGGCGCTGCCGGACGACCCGCGACGGCCCGGCGCCGACGGCGTCGCGATGCTGACGGCGTCGCGATGCTGACGGCGTCGTTGTCGCGGGTGCTGCGCCTCGGGCAGCGCGACCACCTGCCGGTCCGGCGCCACGACGTGCCCGCGGCGACCGGCACGCACGGTTTCGTCGAACGGCTGTGGGTCACGGTGGACTCCCCGCTGGCGGCCCCGGACGGACGAGTGGTCGGGGTGCTGCACCACGTCGAGGACGTGACCGGCCTGCTCGGCCCCGGCCCCGACGGCCGCGACCTCGCCGCCGCGGCGCTCGCCCGCGCGCTGGACACCGACAACACGCACCTGCGGGCCCGTTTCGCCCGGCACGTCAGCATCGAGCAGGCCAAGGGGGCGCTCATGGCCCGGCGCAGCTGCTCCGCCGACGACGCGTTCACGCTGCTGCGCCGGCTCTCGCACGAGACGACCCGGAAGCTGCACGTGGTCGCCGAGGCGCTGCTGGCGGACACCGTCGAGCCGAGATCCTGACCAGACGCGCCGGGGCCGCCGCAGACCGTGCCGGAGCGCGGTCGCTGCGGCACGATGGGTGGCCGAGACGTCGATCGACGGAGGCGACATGGTGGACCCGCACGCGGCCGTTCCGGGCCGAGCCGCAGGCACGCTGACCGGCCGGTACCTGCTGGTGCTCAGCGACGACCTGCTGACCGACCACGACACGACCCGCTCGGCGGTGGCGGAGCTGACCGGGCTGTCCGAGGTGACCAGCAGCCGCGACGACGCCCCGGTGGCCCACCCGACCCTGTTCGCCCGGCTCGGCGTCGCCGTCGCCGAGCTGGACCCGGCGCGGCTGCGCACGGTGCGGGCCGACAGCCGGGTGCTCTCGGTGGAGCCCGAACGCGTGCTGCGCGCGCTGTCCGGGCCCAGCGCCGACTACCTGCGCGGGTTCGCCGACGCGGCGGGCTTCCTGGCCGAGCGCGCCGCCGCGACGGAGGCCGCGGACGCGCCCGGCGCGACCCGGTTCGCCGACAACGACCAGGTCACGTGGGGTCTGCAGGCCACCGGCGCGGACGTCGCCGTCGAGGACGGCGCCGGGATCACCGTCGCCGTCCTCGACACCGGCCTCGACCTCGGCCACCCCGACTTCGCCGGCCGGCAGATCGAGTCGCGCTCGTTCGTCGACGGCCAGGAGGTCGCCGACGTGCAGGGACACGGCACGCACTGCACCGGCACCTCCTGCGGGCCGCTCGCGCCGGGCTCGGGACGCCGCTACGGCATCGCCCACGAGGCGAGGATCCTGGTCGGGAAGGTGCTCGGCGACGACGGCTCCGGCACCGACGCCGGCATCCTCGAGGGCATCGAGTGGGCGATCTCCTCCGGCGCGCACATCGTGTCGATGTCGCTGGGCGCGGACCTGAACGAGGTCTCCCCCGCCTACGAGAACGCCGGACGTCGCGCCCTCGACGCGGGCACCCTGATCGTCGCCGCGGCCGGCAACAACGCCGAGCGCTCGACCGGCAACGTCGGTTTCGTCGGTGTCCCGGCGAACAGCCCGTCGATCATGGCGGTCGGCGCGGTGGACGCCGCGCTGGCCATCGCCGACTTCTCCGCGGCCAGCTCCGCGATCGAGGGCGGGCAGGTCGACATCGCCGGGCCCGGCGTGGACGTCTACTCGTCGTGGCCGATGCCCCAGCGCACCAACACGATCTCGGGCACCTCGATGGCCACCCCGCACGTCTCCGGGATCGCGGCGCTGTGGTCGCAGCGCACCGGCGCCCGCGGGCGGGACCTGTGGACCCAGCTCACCCAGGCCGCCCAGCGGCTGCCGCTGCCCTCGGGCGACGTCGGCGCGGGCCTCGTCCGGGCCCCGGGCCGATGACCACGACCGGGAGGCTGCTGGTGTCGGTGGCCGACGGGCACGTCGCCGACGACGTCGCGCGGGCCTGTGCGGCCGTCGGGCTGCAGGTGGAGAAGGTGCTCACGGGGGTCGGCGTGGTCGTCGGCACCTGCGCCGACCCGGACGCCCTGCGCGCGGTCACCGGGGTCGCCGCGGTGGAGCCGGACCGTGAGGTCCACCTCGACCGCGATCAGCAGGGGCCGGCGTAATCGGTCGACGCGCGAGGAGGATGTCCGATATGGTGGTGCACGTCGACCGCGCCCGGTAACACTCCGGCTGCGGCGGCCGACGAACCGCCCGGACCGTCCCCGGGAGGCGCCGACCCGGCGCCCCGGCCACGGCCGGTGCCACGACCCCGTACCGGCACCGCGCGATCCCGCGCGGTGCGGCACTCCGCCGCGTACCGGACACCACCTCGACCGAAACGACCACTCCTGTGCAGGCCTCCGTCCACCCACCCGTCACCGACCCCACCGTCCGGGGCGCCGTCGACCGGCTCACCGCCGAGTTCGCCGGCCGATTCCCCCAGGACCTCGTCGACCACGTCGTACGCGGCTCCCACCGCGACCTCGACGTCGTCTCCGCCGCAGCGCTCCCCGAGATGGTCGAGCGCCTGGCCCGTCAGCGGTTGATCGAACACCTCTGATCCGTCCGGCCGCACCGCCGGGCAGGATGGTCGCCATGTCGCGCCCGCTCTCCGGTCTGCACGTCGTCGAGTGCGCGAGTTTCGTCGCCGGTCCCACCGGCGGCATGACGCTCGCGCAGCTCGGGGCCTCGGTCATCCGCATCGATCCGCTCGGGGGCGGCCCCGACCACGGTCGCTGGCCCGCCGCCGGGCACGGCACCGGCGACTCCTACTACTGGGCATCGCTGAACAAGGGCAAGCGGTCGATCAGCATCGACCTGCGCTCCGACGAGGGCCGCGAGCTCGTCCTGGGCCTGGCGACGGCGCCGGGCCCGGACCGCGGTGTCCTCGTCGACAACGTCGTGGGCCGCCGCTGGATGGCCAACGACGCGCTCGTCGCACGTCGCCCGGACCTGGTGCACGTGCGCGTGCAGGGCTACCCGGACGGCCGCCCCGCCGTCGACTACACCGTCAACGCCGAGGTCGGGATCCCGCAGATCACCGGCAGCGAGGAGGGCGCGGCCCCGGTCAACCACGTGCTGCCCGCGTGGGACCTGGTCACCGGCATGTCGGTCGCGACGGCCGTGCTCGCCGGGGTGTACCAGCGCTCCCGCACCGGCGCCGGGGTGTACTCCGAGATCGCACTGTCCGACGTGGCGCTGGCCGGCGTCGCGAACCTGGGGTGGCTCTCCGAGGCCGACGAGCGCGGGCACGAGCGGCCGCGGCACGGTAACCACGTCTACGGCAGCTTCGGCGTCGACTTCGCCTGCTCCGACGGGAACCGGGTGATGGTCGTCGCGCTGACCCCGGCGCAGTGGAACGCGCTGGTGTCGGTCACCGGGACCGGCGACGTGTTCGCCGCACTGGAGCCCGCCCTCGACGCCGACCTGAGCTCGGAGACCGAGCGCTACCGGCTGCGCGAGACGATCGCGGCGGTGCTGCGGCCGTGGTTCGCCGCGCGCGACTCGGCGACCGTCGAGTCCGAGCTGAACACCGCGCGGGTGCTGTGGGGCCGCTACCAGGGGATGACCCACGTCGTGGCCGAGCACCGCGCCGGAGGGCACCCGCTTCTCGCCGACCTGGCACTGCCCGGTGGCGCCACCGGCATCACCGCGCGCTCGCCGATCCGGTGGGACACCGACCACGGCGACCCCGGCGCCGCCCCCGAGCTGGGCCGGGAGACCGACGAGGTACTCGCCGACGTCCTCGGCCTCGACGAGCGCACCATCGGTGGGCTGCACGAACGCGGCGTCGTCGGGTAGAGAATCCCCGTGACCGACGCACAGCTGACCGAGGCGCGGTGGACCCACGTCGCGCTGCCCACCGGCGACCTCGACGCCGCCATCGACTTCTACACGACGATGACACCCCTCACCGTCGTCGAACGCTTCTCCGACGACGCCGGGCGGAGCGCCTGGCTGTCCAACGCCGGTCAGGTGGAGACGCCGATGGTGCTGGTCCTGGTGTCGTTCGACGCCGAGCAGGGTGGCGAGCTGGGGCTGCTGCGCCCCTTCGCCCATCTGGGGATCGAGGTGCCGACCCGCGACGACGTCGACGCCGCCGCCGACCGCGCCCGGGACGCGGGGTGCCTGCACTGGGAGCCGCGGCAGATGCCGGGGCCGGTGGGGTACATCTGCGCGCTGACCGATCCGGACGGCAACGTCGTGGAGTTCTCCTACGGGCAGAAGGTCTTCACCTCGGTCCGGGAGAAGTGGGGCTGAGGCACTCCCCTGACATCGATGCCGACGACCCGGCGCGGCGACCGCGTCGGCACCGGACCGGGCTCGCGCGGGTGCGGTGCCGTGCCGTGGCGCGCGGGAGCACCGACACGCCTCGCGCACCCCACCGGGTCCGACGGGGTGCGCGAGGCGGCGCAGACGTGAGTCAGGAGGTCGGGTCGGACAGGTCGTAGACGGTCTGGCCACCGACGGTCGTCGCCGTGTAGTGCTCGGCGACCCAGCTCGCGATCTGGCTGCTCGTGGAGTCGCTCTGTCCGCCAGGGCCGCCGCCCTGGCCGCCCGACACGTAGTAGGCGATCTGCCCCTGTGCGACGGAGGACTGGAACTCCGCAAGGGTCACGGCGGAGTCGCTGCCGCTCCACCCGCCGGTCGACATGACCGCGGTCCCGCTGGCCAGCTCCAGTGAGGCGGCGGTCTGGGAGCTGGCGACCGCGGCCGCCCAGGTCGTCCCCGACGAGGACCGGGTCGCGGCGAGCAACGCGGTCAGCTCCTCCGAGGTCGCGCCGTCGCCCCCCGGGCCGCCGCTCCCGGTCGGCGACGCGGACGCCTCGGCGCCGTCGGCCTCACCCGTGCCGTCGGCCTCACCCGTGCCGTCGGCCGGGCCCGACGCGCCGGCGGTGCCGCCGGTGCCGGAGCCGGTGGCATCCGGGGCCGCGGAGGCATCCGGAGCGCCTGCGCCCGGGCCTCCGGCCCCACCCGGGCCCGCACCGGGGCCGCCGGAGGAGCCGGAGGTCGTCCCGAACGAGCTCGACACCGTCCCGACCGAGGGGATGCTTCCGGTATGCCCGGTCGCCGCCGTCGCCACCGCGTACACCCCCGTGCCCATCATCCCCGCCACCAGCACCGCGACCACCGCGGCCCGCACCATCGCGCGTCGCCCACCGGACGCGAGCGTCAGCAGCGTCGCGACGACGGTGGCGGCACCGACCGGCCAGCACAGCCAGGAGAACGACTCCGCACTGGCCACCAGCAGCGCGACCGCCCAGCCACCGGTGGCGAGCACCGTCGCCGCGGCGACGATCCGCGCCCACCGGGCACCCCGCTCCCGCCACAGCGCCGTCCCGCCGACGGCCACCACTCCGGCGAGCCCCGGGGCCAGCGCCACCGTGTAGTACGGGTGCATCGTGCCGCTCATCATCGAGAACACCGCCGCCGTGACCAGCGTCCAGCCACCCCACAGCAGCAGCGCCGCGCGGGTCCGGTCGGTCCGCGGCGCCCGCCGGGTGATCCACAGCCCGGCGACGAGCAGGATCAGCGCGGCCGGCAGCAGCCAGGAGATCTCGTAGGCGAGCTCACCGGTGAACAGCCGCAGCGGACCGGCCGAGCCACCGAAGCCGGTGTTGCCACCACCGCCTCCCCCGCCGCCACCGTTGCCGGTGCCGCCGAGCAGCCGGCCGAGGCCGTTGTAGCCCAGCGCAAGCTCGAGCAGCGAGTTCGTCGTCGACCCGCCGATGTAGGGCCGGTCGGCCGCGGGCCACAGCTCCACCAGCGCGATGAACCACCCCGCGGACACGACCATCCCCGCCACCGCGGCACCCAGCTGCAGGATCCGGGTCCGCAGCCGCGGCGAGCCCGCGACCAGGTACACGAGCCCGAGCGCCGGGACGACCAGCAGCGCCTGCCCCATCTTCGTGAGGAAGGCGAACCCGACCGCCGACCCGGCCGCGACCAGCCACCAGGTGGACGCCCGCACCGAGGCGGCGTCGACGGCGCGCGAGGTGGCCCAGGCCGCGACGACCAGCAGCAGGGTCAGCAGCGCGTCCGGGTTGTCGAACCGGAACATCAGCACCGCCGCCGGGGTCAGGGCGAGCGCCGCACCGGCGAGCAGGCCCGCGCCGGGCCCCGCCCACCGCCGCACGGTGGCGTGCAGCAGCGCGACCGCGCCGACCCCCATCAGTGCCTGTGGCACCAGCAGGCTCCACGACGAGAACCCGAAGACCCGCGCCGAGGCCACCATCACCCACAACGCCGCGGGCGGCTTGTCGACGGTGATCGCGTTCCCGGAGTCCAGCGACCCGAACAGCCACGCCGTCCACGACTGTGTCCCGGCCTGGACCGCGGCGGCGTAGAAGTCGTTCGCCCACCCCGACGACGACAGGTCCCACAGGTACAGCAGCGCCGTACCGGCGAGCAGCACGAGCAGCCCCGGCCGTGCCCAGCGCGGATCACCGGCCGGGCCGCGCAGCAGACGGGCCACCCGTCCCGGTGGGTCGGCGGGCGGGACGGGCGGCGCGGCGGGCTGCGGTGCGGCGGGCTGCGGCGGGACGGACGGCGTGCCGGCGCGGTGCCGTCCCGGCCGGACCGGGGTCGCGGTGCTCACGGACGATCTCCTCAGGGCTCGTGGCGGTGACGACCCCACCGTCGACGCCGGCACTGTCGCGATGCTGTCCGATCCCTGTGCGCGGTCTGTGAGCGATGAGTTCCGGACGCGACGGCGGTCACCCCTCACATGACCGACACGACCACCGCCCTGCCCCCCGTCGTCGACGCCGCCACCTGGGGGCGCGAGCTCGCCGCGCTCCGCGCCCGGGAGAAGGCCGCCACCCGCGAGCTCGACGCCATCGCCGCCGCCCGTCGCCGGCTGCCGATGGTCGAGATGCCCGACTACGTCCTGCGTGGCGAGGACGGCCCCGTCCGCCTCGCCGAGATCTTCGACGGCCACCCGCAGCTGATCGTCTACAGCCACATGTGGCACGACGGCGCCGAGTGGCAGTGCGGCGGGTGCACCGGGTTCACCTCGCAGTTCACCCGGCTCGCGGGCCTGGAGAAGTTCGACGCCCGCTTCGTGGTCGTCGCCCAGGGACCGATCGACGAGGCGCTGGCCTACCGGCGTCGCGTCGGCAACACCATGACCTGGTACTCGACGGCCGACAGCAGCTTCGGCACCGACGTCGGCGCCCCTCCCGGGGGAGGCTTCGCGGTCAACGTGTTCCTGCGCGACGGCGACCGAGTCTTCCGCACCTGGCACACCGACGGCCGCGGCACCGAGCAGCTGTCCTACCTGTTCCCGCTGGTCGACCTGCTGCCCTACGGCCGCCAGGAGGTCTGGCAGGACTCCCCCGCGGGCTGGCCGCAGGGCCCCACCTACAGCCGGTGGGCCGGGCCGCAGGAGATCGCCGCCGCCTACGGCGAGGGCTGAGCCCGCGCCCGTACCCCGGCCAGGACGGTGTCCACGACCGCGGCCGCGTGGCCGCGGGCGTCGTCGCGGGCGGCGAGGTGCGCGGGGGTGGTCGCGACGTGGTTGCGCACCGCCCCCGCGACCAGGTCCGCGACCAGCGCCACCGAGGTGCCGGCCGGGAGCTCGCTGCGGTCGATGCCGCGGCGCACCATCGTCCGGGCGCCGCGGACGTGCTCGGGGTAGGCGTCGTCGGCGAGCGCGGCCGCGATCTCCGGGACCCGGTGGGAGTCGACGAGCAGCCGCTCGACCAGGCGACCGTCGTCGCTGGTGGCGAACGCCGTCCACTGCTCGGCGAAGGTCACCAGGTCCTCGCGCAGGGAGCCGGTGTCGATGTCGGCGACGAACCGGGCCCGGTCGCGCACCGCCGCCACCAGCAGGGCGGCCCGGGTCGGCCAGCGCAGGTACAGCGACCCCTTCCCGATCGACGACCGGCGGGCCACCTCCTCCAGCGACAGCCCGGACCAGCCGCGTTCGCCGTAGACCTCGCGGGCGGCGGCGAGCGCGCGACGGTCGACGTCCGGGTCGCGCGGACGTCCGCTGCGGCGCGGCGACGGGGGCACGGCGGCGATCCTGCCAGACGTCGTTGTGAGCACCGACCCACTTCTGGACGAGGGTCGTCCGTAATAGGCTCGGCGGTGTGATCAGGACAGCGCTGACCGATCTGCTGGGCGTCGAACACCCGATCGTCGGGTTCAACCGGTCCCCGGCGGTGGTGACCGAGGTGAGCCGGGCCGGCGGGTTCGGGGTGCTCGCGGCCGTGTCGTACACCGCCGACGAACTCGACGCGCAGCTGCACTGGATCGAGGAGCAGCTCGACGGGCGGCCCTACGGCGTCGACCTGCTCGTCCCGGAGAAGACCGCCGACCCCGGCGCCGACCGGGAGGACCTGGTCGCCGCACTGCGCGCACAGCTCCCGGCCGAACATCTCGCGTTCGTCGACGACCTGCTGGACCGCTACGGCATCCCGCGGCTGCCGGCCGACCCCGGGCGGGACGCGATCGCGGCAGGGATGAGCCGGCGCGGTGCCGAGGCCCAGCTCGACGCCGTGTTCGCGCACCGGCCCGCGCTCGTCGCGAACGCGCTCGGCACCGCGCCACCGCACCTCGTGGAGCGCGCGCACGACGCCGGGATGGCCGTCGCCGCCCTGGTCGGGACCCGGCGGCACGCCGAACGGCAGCTGGCGGCCGGGGTCGACGTGCTCGTCGCGCAGGGCACCGAGGCCGGTGGGCACACCGGCACGATCGCGACGACCGTGCTCACCCCGGAGATCGTCGGCATCGCCGGGGACCGTCCGGTGCTGGCCGCCGGCGGCATCGCCTCGGGTGACCAGATGGCCGCCGCGCTCGCGCTCGGCGCGGCCGGGGTCTGGTGCGGCTCGGTGTGGCTGTCCAGTGTGGAGGACGTGGCGCCGGAGTCGGTGAAGCGCAAGTTCCTCGCCGCAGGCAGCGGCGACACCGTCCGTTCCCCCGCCCGTACCGGCAAGCCCGCCCGGCAGCTGCGCAGCGCCTACCACGACGCCTGGGAGGCACCCGGCGCGCCGGCGCCGCTGCCGATGCCGCTGCAGCCGCTGCTGACCCTGCAGGCCTGGTCGAGCATCGACGCAGCCGCCGACGCCGGGAACGCGGGAGCGCAGGAGCTGCAGTCGTTCTTCGTCGGGCAGGTCGTCGGTGCGTTCACCGAGCTGCGCGGCGCGGGCGAGATCACCCGGGAGATGGCGCGCGGGTGCGAGCAGCGCATCGCCGCGCTCGCGGGGCTGGTCCGATGAGCCTCGACCCGCGCACACCCGTCGTCGTCGGGGTCGGGGAGGCCTCCGAGCGGATCGGCGAGCCCGGCTACGCCGCCCTGTCGCCGGTCGGGCTCGGGGCCGCCGCGGCCGCCGCGGCGCTCGCCGACACCGGCGCGGCCCCGTCGGCGGTCGCGGCGGCGCTGACCGTCGTCGCCGGGGTGCGGCAGTTCGAGATGTCGCTCCCGGGCGCCGTCGCGCCGCTGGGCCGGGCGGACAACTACCCGCGCGCGGTCGCCCGCCGGGTCGGAGCCGACCCGGAGCGGGCGGTGCTCGACGTCGTCGGCGGGCAGTCCCCTCAACGGCTGGTCACCGAGTTCGCCGGCGCGATCGCTCGCGGCGAGGCCGGCGCGGCGCTGCTGGTCGGGGCGGAGGCGATGTCGACGGTGCGGCGCATGATGTCGCGCCCCACCGACGAGCGGCCCGACCACGGCGAGCAAGTCGGCGGCACGCTGGAGGACCGCGGGTACGGCTCCGAGCTGCGCAGCCCGGTCGCCGGGGAGCACGGCGTGCGCACCCCGGCCGGGTACTACGCGCTGTGCGAGAACGCCCGCCGGGCCCGGCTCGGGCTCGGCCGGGACGCCTACGCCCGCGGGATGGGCGCGCAGTTCGCGCCGTTCACCCGGGTCGCCGCCGGGCACCCGCACGCCGCCGCACCGCGCGTCCGCACCGCCGAGGAGCTCGTCACCGTCGACGACCGGAACCGGATGATCACCGACCCGTACCCGCGGTTCCTGGTCTCGCGCGACCAGGTCAACCAGGGTGCCGCGGTCGTTCTCACCTCGGTCGGCACCGCCCGGGACCTGGGGATCGCCCCGGAGCGGTGGGTGTTCCTGCACGGCCACGCCGACCTCACCGAGAAGGCCGTGCTCGACCGCCCCGACCTGGGCGCCTACCCGGCCGCCGAGGCCGCCGTCCGGCACGCCCTGGAGCTGGCCGGGACCGGTGTGGACGACCTGTCCGCGATCGACCTGTACTCCTGCTTCCCGATCGCGGTGTCCAGCGTCGCCGACCCGCTCGGTCTGGCCGCCGACGACCCGCGCGGGCTCACCGTCACCGGTGGGCTGCCGTTCTTCGGCGGGCCGGGGAACGACTACGCGATGCACGCGATCGCCGAGGTCGTGCGACGCCTGCGGGCCGACCCGGGCACCTACGGTCTGGTGGGCGCGAACGGCGGGTTCCTGTCGAAGTACTCCGCCGGGGTCTACTCCACCCGCCCCACCCCCTGGCGCGACGACGACAGCGCCGCGATCCAGGCCCGGCTCGACGCCGTCGCCACCGTCCCGACTACGACCGCGGCCGACGGGGCGGCGACCGTCGAGACCTGGACGGTGCGCCACCGCCGCGACGGCAGCCGGGACGCGGTCGTCGTCGGCCGGCTCGACGACGGTGGCGCGCGGTTCGTCGGGTGCGGCCGCGACGACGAGCTGCTGGAACTGCTCGCCGGCGACCCGGCCGGGGCGGCGGTACGGGTCCGGCCCGACGGGAAGCTGATGATCGTCACGCCGCGCTGACGGGTAACCGGGCCCCATGACCGAGAAGTCGCTGAGCGCCAGCCGTCACGTCGCCGCGCCGCCGCGCCGCCGCGCCGCCGCCTACGGTGTTCGACATGCTCGCCACTCCCGCCCGACACCCGGAGATCGATGCCTCGGGCACGGTGCTCCGGTCGCGCACCGGGGGCAGGCTGACCGGCGCCGGGGACGTGTTCGTGATGGAGATGCACGGCCGCGACATGGGCGACTACCTGGTCGACAAACACGTCGTCGCCTTCGTCGAGGACCGCGAGATCGAGTGGGCGCCCGCCACCCACGGCGGCGACCGGGGCGGGCAGCGCTGGGCCCACCACCTCGCACCCGAGGGCGACGGCACCCGGGTCACCCACGTCCACGACTGGTCCGAGGTCACCCTCGAGCGGCTGCTGCCCTACCTGCCCGTCGTCGACGTCGACGGGCTCGCCGCGACACTGGACCGGCTCGCGGCCGCCGTCGAGGGCTGAGCCACCTCCCCCAGGGCCGTGCCGAGGATGTCCACGCCGCGGCGGATCTCGGCCTCGGTCGCGGTCAGCGGCGGCGCGATCCGGAACGTCCCGCCCATGCCGGGCAGCTGCACGATGTTCATGTGCAGCCCCAGCTCGGCGCACCGCGCGGTGACGGCCGCCCCGAGCGCGTCGGTGTCGGAGCCCGCCAGCTCCAGCCCGACCAGCAGGCCGCGGCCGCGGACATCGCCGATCATCCCGGTCGTGCGGGCCAGGTCGCGCAGACCGTCCTGCAGCAGCGTGCCCAGCTCACGGGCACGCAGGTCGAGCCGGTCGCGGGTGAGCACGTCGAGCACGGTGAGCCCGACAGCCGCCGGGAGCGGGTCGTTGACGTGGGTGGTGAAGAACAGGAAGCCGCGCTCGTGCGCGACCTGCTCGATCGCGGCCGTGGTGAGGACGGCGGCGAGCGGCAGGCCCGCCCCGAGCGTCTTGGACAGCGTGAGGATGTCCGGGACCACGCCGTCGCGCTGGTGGGCGTACCAGTCCCCGGTGCGGCACAGACCGGTCTGGGCCTCGTCGAGGATCAGCAGCATCCCGCGCTCGTGGCACTTGTCGCGCAGCGCCCCCAGGTAGCCGGGTGGCAGGTCGACGACCCCGCCGGAGGACAGCACCGGCTCGACGATGCAGGCGGCGAGGCTGCCGACGGACTGGGCGTCGATCAGGGCGAACCCGAGGTCGAGCTGGCGGCGCCAGTCGAGCTCCCCGGCGTCGTCGACGAGGTCGGGGCGATAGCGGTCGGGCACCGGCAGCGCGAAGTTGCCGGGGGCGGCGGGGCCGTAGCCCGCGCGGCCTGCGACATAGGTCGCGTTCGCCGCGGCCTGGGTCATGCCGTGCCAGGAGCGGGCGAAGGACACGATCTCGTGCCGGCCGGTGACGAGCTTGGCCATCCGGATCGCGGCCTCGTTGGACTCCGCGCCGGTGGTCAGCAGCATCGCCCGGTCCAGGCCACCGCCGACCGAGGCGCACAGCCGCTCGCACAGCTCCAGCACCGGCCTAATCAACATCCCGCTGTAGAGGTGGTCGAGCCGCCCGACCTGGTCGCGGACGGTCGCGACGATCTCCGGGTGCGCGTGCCCGAGGATCGCGCTCATCTGCCCGGAGGTGAAGTCGAGCAGCTCCCGGCCGTCCTCGAAGGTGACGGTGCTGCCGTGGGCGCGGTCGATCACCCCGGGGGTGAAGCCGCCGTGGCCGGAGTAGCGGATGAGGTGTTCGGTCACAGCCAGGTCCTCTCGCGTGCCCGCACGGTCCGGGCGACGGTGTCGTCGGCCGGGGCGGCACGCCGGGCAGCGGTGCCGTCCCGACGTCCCCCGGGCGCAGTCTGGCATCCCGGGGACCGTCCGGGCAGCCCCGACGACGTGCCCGCACGGGACGCCGCGGCGGCGGATACGGCAGGCTGGGGACAGGAGCAGGAACCGGACGAGGGGGACGTCGTGACCTGGAGCACCCGTGAGATCGCCGAGCTGGCGGGGACCAGCCTGCGGGCGGTGCGGCACTACCACGAGATCGGACTGCTGGCCGAGCCCGAACGGCGCACGAACGGCTACAAGCAGTACGGGGTCGCGCACCTGGTGCGGCTGCTGCGGATCAAGCGGCTCGTCGACCTCGGGTTCTCGCTGGCCCAGATCTCCGAGATGAACGACGCCGACGCCCACCCGGAGGAGGCCGCCCGCGCGCTCGACGCCGAGCTGGCCGCCACCATCGAGCGGCTGCAACAGGCCCGCGCCGAGCTGGCGCTGATCCTGGACGGTGCCGCGCCGACCGACCTGCCCACCGAGTTCGCCGCTGCCGCCGACCAGCCGATGTCCGACGCCGACCGGTCGCTCACCCAGGTCCTGCCGCGGGTGCTGGGGTCGGAGCGGCTGCAGGCCGTCGCGGACATGCTGGCCCGGACCGGCCCCGACCCGACGCAGGACCGGTTCGACTCGCTCCCGGCCGACGCCGACGAGGCCACCCGTCAGGAGCTCGCCGACCTGATGGTGCCGTACATGCGCACGCTCTACGAGACCCATCCCGGCCTGGTCGCACCGAACACCGACGCCCCGATCGGTGAGCAGCGGGCCGAGCAGACCCTGGACCGGGCGCTGCAGGAGCTCTACAACGCCGCCCAGCTCGACGTGCTCATCCGTGCCGGGAAGGCGCTCGCCGCGGAGCGCAGGGCGGGCTGAGCTCCTCCGGCCGCCTCACCGACCGCCGGTCATCACTTGTGGGGATCGGCCCCGGTGTCCGATAACGCCCCGCCATCCCTTCCACGATGCGCCGTGTGCAGCAACGGATCGGGTACGGACGCCCTCGCGCGTCCGGGGAGCAGGGGGTCGGCGTGGTCGGGAAGATGATTGTCGCCGTGGTCGCGGTCGCCGCGGCCGTCGGCGGGATCGGGCTCGTGGTGAGCGGCTCGTCGGACGAGGCGGTCGTGACCCGCATCGTCGACGGAGACACGTTCGAGGCGACCCTGGACGGCCGCAGCACCACGGTCCGGCTGCTCAACATCGACACCCCCGAGACCATCGACCCCGACTCCGCCGTCCAGTGCCTCGGCCCGGAGGCGGCCGCCCGGCTCGCCGCGCTCATCCCGGTCGGCAGCACCGTCGGCCTGTCCTACGACGACGAGCGCGTCGACGGGCGGGGCCGCACCCTGGCCGGGGTGCACGACACCGCGGGGCGGCTGGTCAACGCCGAGCTCGCCCGGGAGGGACTCGGCACCGCGATCGTGGTCGGTGGCAACGACCGCCACCTCGACGAGGTCACCGAGGCCCAGGAGGAGGCCCGCGCCGCGGGTCGCGGGCTGTACTCGACGACGGTGTCCTGCACCGTCCCCGCACAGGTGGAGCGGGCCCGCGGCACCGTCGCGGGGCTGGCGCAGCGGGCGTCGTCGCCGGACCCGGCGCAGCTCGACGCCGCGGGCCGGGAGACCGACGACGCGCTGACCGTGCTGGCGGGGCTGGACGCCGACGTCCGGGCACACCGGGCGGGTGTGGCCTGGGCGGTGCTGTCCGAACTCGACCGGGCCCGCCTGACCGGGATCCTCGACACCGCCCGGAGCGACGCCCGAACGCTGCAGGCCCGCTTCGCCCAGCAGGCCTCGGACGCGCGGGAGGCACAGCGCCTGGCCGCCGAGCAGGCCGAGCGCGACCGCGTCGCCCGGGAGGAGGCGGCCCGCGCCGAGGCCGCCGAGCAGACGGCCCGCGCCGCCGCCGCGGCCGCCCCGGCGCCGGTCGCCCCGGCTGCCGCTCCGGCGGGCGGGGGCTGCGACCCGAACTACACCCCCTGCGTGCCGGTCTCGGCGACCGACCTCGACTGCGGTGACCTGTCCGGCGGACCGTTCCGGGTCGTGGGGACCGACCGGCACCGCCTGGACGCGGACTCCGACGGCATCGGCTGCGAGTCGCAGGGCTGATCGGCTCAGCGGATCAGCCCGCCGCGTCGCCCAGCCGGCGGACCCCGACCGCACGCCGGCGCATGGCCGCCTCGGCGAGCTCGTCGTCGACGCCGACCCAGATGTGGCCCTCCTCCTCCCGCACCGGGAAGACGGTGATGGGCCGGGTGGCCGGCGGGCACAGCGGCTCGCCGGAGGTGTAGTCGAAGACACTGCCGTGGCACGAGCAGAGCAGGCCCTCGTCGGTGACCTTCCCGCTGGACAGCAGGCAGTCGAGGTGGCTGCAGTAGTTCGAGGTGGCGTGCACCTCGCCCTCGGAGCGGGAGACGGCGACCTCGACCTCCCCGGCGAAGAAGCGGCGGACGACCCCCTCGGGGACCTGGCCGGAGCGGGCGATCTTGTGGAAGTCCACGGCGTGTCTCCTCAGGCGGTGATGGTGTCGAGCAGGTCGAACAGGTCGTGGTCGTCGTCGGCGAGCTGCACGCGGGGCACCGGGGCGCCGAGTGCGAGCAGGGCCCGGACGGCCGGGACGTCCCCGCCGCGCTCGACGCAGAACGCGGCGTGCACGCGGTCGTCGGTCAGGTAGAAGGCGGTGAAGTCGCGGGCGGCGACGCTGCCCCCGGACCACGACGTCCGCGCCGGCCGGGGCGTGTCCGACGAACTGCAGGTTCAGGCCGAACTGGTCCGACCAGAACCACGGCGCCTCCGGCGGCGGCACCGTCTTCCCGAGCAGCGCCCGGGCGACGGTCCCGCCCTGGGTCGTCGCGTTGTCCACGTGCTCCATCCGGACGAACCCCTCACCGGCGGGCCGGCAGGCGAGGTCCCCGGCCGCGAACACGCCGGGGGCCGAGGTCCGGCAGAGCTCGTCGACGACCACTCCCCCGCGGACCGGGTCGACGGCGATCCCCGCCGCGCGGGCGAGCTCGTCGCGGGGCACCGACCCCACCGCGACGACGACGAGGTCGGCCTCCACCGGTCCGGACGAGGTGTCGACCACGACGCCCGCGCCCGTCGGGGCGACGGCCGAGATCTCCCGACCGCACCGCAGGTCGACGCCGTGCGCGCGGTACAGACCCGCGCAGAACGCGGCCATGTCCGGGCCGAGCGCGCCGAGCATCGGCAGCGGCCCGGCCTCCAGCACCACGACCTCGATCCCGAGCTCGCGGGCCGACGACGCGACCTCGGCGCCGATCAGCCCGCCGCCGACGACGACGAGCCGCCGCAGCCCGGGCAGGGCGTCACGAAGCCGGACGGCGTCGCCGACGGTCCGCAGGTGCACGACTCGGTCGCCGGACACCCCGGGCAACGTGCGGGCACGCACCCCGGTCGCGAGCAGCACCGCGTCGGCGTTCACGTGCGACCCGTCCCCCAGCTCCACCCGGCCCGGTGCGACGGCGGTGACGGCGGCCCCGGTCCGCAGCTCGACGTCGTGGGCCGCGGCCCAGGTCTCGTCGAGCAGCACGAGGTCGGCGGAGCCGGCGTCCACGCGGAGGAACTCCTTCGACAGCGGCGGCCGCTGGTAGGGCAGGTGCGGTTCGTCGGACAGCACCGTCAGCGGACCGTCGAAACCGCGACGGCGCAGCATCCGGACGGTGGCCACGGCGGCCTGCCCCGGACACCCGGGGGACGTTCCCTACCACCGGGCCCTGGTCGGCGACCGTCGACAGGTCGGGCGGGGGATCGCGGCCATCACTCTCGTGGTCGTCGGGCTGTTCGGGGCCGGATCCGTCATCACGTGGCTGGCGGCGGGTGAGGAGTTCGGGTTCCGGGGGCTCGTCCTGCGTGTCGCGAGCAGCTGGAGCCGGGACCCGCGCACCTCGCTGGTCCTCGGCGTGGTGGTGTCGGCGGTGCTGTTCGCCGCGATCCACGTCCAGGGCAACCCGTGGCTCAACATCCACTACCTCACCCTCGGCGTCGGGGCAGCGCTGATTACCTGCCGCACGGGCGGACTCGAAACGGCCGTGGTCCTGCACACCCTGAACATCACCGTCGGCTCCGCCTTCGCGCTGGTGCTCCACACCGACCTGCTCGGCGGTACGGGTGCCCCTGTGCCGCTGCTCCTCGCCGTGCCCACGGTCGCCACGACGGCCGCGGTCCTGCTGTCCCGCCGACACCGCCCCACGGCCGAGGGGGTCCGGACGACCACGCCTGACCGGACGCGACCTCAGCGGGCCGGGTCAGGCGTGCCGGACGCACGCCCGCCCGACGCTGCGTGCCGGTCCGCGCACCGGTGTGGTATCGGCCGGCGCCGCGGCCGCACGGGTGGCCCCGCGCCGCGCCGCGCCGGGCACGGCGCCGGGTGCGGCGCCGTCGTCCAGCACCACGTCGGCCAGCACCGCACCCGGTCCGAGCGCCACGTGCCCGCCGTACGGCGCGGTCCCGGCCACCATCGGGGCGGCGACCAGCAGGTGGGTCCCGGCGGCGACGTGCACGGCGAAGGACCCGTCGTCGGCGGTGGTGACCCGGTCGAGCTGGCGGCCCGCGGCGTCGACCACGGTGACCGCCGCCACGACCGGCGCACCGCCGGGCCCGCGGACCCGACCGACCGCGGGCGCGTCCGCGGGGTCGTCGGGCCGGGCACCTTCGAGCAGGGCGGGCAGCTCGGCGGCGAGCAGCCCGGCCTCGCGGGCGAGCACGGCGGTCCGGCCGCTGCCCGCGGCGGCGCCGACCAGCAGGTCCACCACGGCGTCGCAGCTGCCCGGGGGCACCGGTCGCCCCGCGACGGCGGCCGCGGTCAGCTGCGCGAGCCGCGCGCAGGCCCCGGTCACCGCCGGTGTCCCGGTGCCGGGCCGGGCGGAGCGGGCGAGCCGCCGGGCGTGCGCGGCGACGGCGGTGCAGGCCGCCAGCCACCGCGCGACGTCACGGTCGGTGGCACCCAGCCAGGTCCGGGTGAGCGGGCGGCCGAGCAGCAGCGTCTGGTGCACCGCCGCGTCGAGGGCGCGGGCCGCGGCCCAGAGGTCGTCGCCGGCACCCGGGTGACGCAGGGTGCGGTCGACCGACTCCAGCAGCCCGGTCAACGCGTCGAGCAGCCCACGGTGCGCCTCGTCGGCCGCGGAGCGGGTGCGCGTGGGCAGCACCAGCACCGACACCGCGCAGCCCACGACCCCGCCGACGACGGTCTCCTCCAGCCGCAGCACCATCAGGTCGACCGAGAACGTGCCCAGCAACGCGTACAGCTCACCCAGCATCAGCGTGATGAAGAAGATCATCAGTACGTAGGAGAGCCGGAACAGGTAGAGCGCGCCGAAGATGCTGACCAGGATCACCGGCAGCACGACGGCGACGTCCGGCCCGAGCACCGGCACCAGTGCGATCGCCCCGACCAGCCCGATCATGGTGCCGAGGATGCGGTGCACGGCCTTGCGGACCGTCTCCGCGACGGTCGCGGTGCCGGTGAACGCGATGAACGCGGCCAGCACCGCCCAGTAGTAGCGCTGGTGCGACAGCGCGTCCCCGACGCCGATCGCGACGGCGGTGGCGACCGCGACCTGCACGGCCTGCCGGGTGGTCAGCGACAGCCGCGACGCGGGCCGGGTCCCGTCGGGTGGGCGGTGCAGCCGGGTGACCGTCCCCGCGGACCCGGGCAGGCCACCGCCGAACAGCTGCACGGCCGGGCTGAACGCACCCGCCTCCTCCACCGTCGGGGCACCCGCGCCGGTGGGGGTGGCGGCGAGGGCCCCGGCCCACTCCGCGCGGGCGCCGGCGAGCACCGCGACGTCGAGCAGGAGCCGGCGCGGGCCGGGGGCCGCCGTCCGGTCCGCCGCCCCCGGCGCCTGCTGCGCGACCGCGTCCCAGCGCCCCCGCTGCAGCATCGCGAGCAGCGCGCGCGGCGAGCCGGCGGTGCCGGTGTCCCGCTCGGTCCCGGGGCCGAGCACGTCCGGGCCGGTCCGGGCCGAGGCGGCGACGGCCAGCTCCGCGTCCAGGACGGCGCGGCGGACGTCACGGGCGGCGTCGTCGTCGGCGACGGCGCCGGGCGCCCCGAGCTGGCCGTCGATGACCAGGGCCGCCTCGGTGACCCGCTCCAGCAGGCTCGCCAGCCGGGCCTCGGCCCGCTGCCGCTCCGCGGTACCGGGCGTCAGGTCGGCGACGAGCAGCACGGTCCCCGCGATCCCGGCCAGGCGCGCCTCGAACGAGCGCAGCATCCGGCGCAGCACCCGGTCGTTGCGGATCGGGAGCAGGACCAGGGTCAGCAGCATCACCCAGACGACCGCCACCGCGACCATCGCGGCCACCCCGGCCAGCATCTCGGGGCGCAGGTTCAGGAACAGGGCGAAGAAGTAGCCCATGAACCCGCCCATCCCGCAGACGAACCAGCGCAGCCCGAAACGGCGGACCCACACCGCGACGAACACCACGACGACGAACGCCGCCAGCGACGCGAGCCGGTTGCGGTCGACGAGCAGCGCCACCCCCATCCCGCCGAGCATCGACACCGCGAGGCAGCACAGCGTCACCGCCTGCCCGCCGCGGGTCGCGTCGGCGATCCCGAACGAGGCCAGCATCGCCACCACCGCCCCGATCATCATCGGCAGCAGCGGCGGAGTGCCGGTCGCGGCCGCGACCAGGTACTCGACGCCCAGCGCGGTTCCGATGGCCAGCACCGCCCGCAGCGCGGACACCAGGCGCACCAGTCCCGGGTCGGAGGCGACGAACCGGTCACGGGCCCGCAGGAGGCGTTCGGGCACGGTCGTCACACTCCGTTGCATATGCTAACGATATACCGGATCGTGATCTTCGCGCATCCCGCCCGGTGGTCGTAGCGTGAGCGGCCGGTGTGCGACCAGGGAGGTGCGCGGATGCGCGGGTACGGGTTCGTGCGGGCGGGTGGCCCGGAACAGCAGGCGTTCGTCGAGGTCCCCGAACCCCGGCCGGGGCCGGGTGAGCTGCTGGTGGCCGTCCGCGCGGCCGGGGTCAACCCGGGCGACTGGCGGATGCGCGACGGTGACTACGGCGTCGCCGGTCCCGCGGTCCTCGGCCGCGAGGTCGCCGGGACCGTCCTCGAGGTCGGCGCCGACGTCACCGGTTTCGCCCCCGGCGACGAGGTGTTCGGCGGCTGCCCGGACATGCAGGGCGGCTAGGCGCCACGGGCCAGGGTCACCGCGGGGTTCGCCGCGCACCGCCCGCCGGAGGTCACCCCGGAACGGGCGGCCGCGCTGCCGGTGGCCGCGGGCACCGCCTGGGACACCCTGACCAACCTCGCGCTCCCCGACGGAGCGACGTTGCTGGTCAACGGCGCGGGGGGCGGCGTCGGGCTGCCGCTGGTGCAGCTGGCCCGCCGGCGCGGACTACGGGTGGTCGGGACGGCGAGCCCCGGCAAGCACGAGCTGCTCGCCGGGTTCGGTGCGGTCCCGGTGGCCTACGGCGACGGCGTCGCCGACCGGATCCGCGCGGCCGCACCGGACGGGGTCGACGGCGCGCTGGACCTCGTCGGCGGCGACGCGCTCCGCGCCGTCGCCGGGCTCGTCCCGCCCGGGTCCCTCTACTCGATCGCGGACAAGCCGCTGGTCGCGCAGCTGGGCGGGCGCGACGTCACCCGGGACCGCAGCACCGCGGTGCTCGACGCGCTCGTCCGCCTCGTCGCCGACGGCGGGCTGGACCCGATGGTGCGCACGACCCGTCCGCTCGACGAGGCCGGTGCGGCGCTCGCCCTCGTCGAGCACGGTCACGTGACCGGAAAGGTCGTTCTGGTGCTCTAGCCCGGACTCTTCACGGGCTGTGCCGGTGATCTCCGACCCCAACTGAAGAAAGTGCCTCGTGACCAGGTAAGACAGCGGGTGTCGAAGCCCTGTCCGCCATGGTCGAGGAGGCACTTTCCGAGTGCAGACTACAAGCACGCGCCCACCGGTCATCGTGACCGCCGACGGCGCTGGGGTGGTGTCGCACGTCGGGTCGCGTCTGCTGGCCGATGTCGCCGACCGGACCACGTTGACCAGTGAACTCTCGACCGCGCTCGCACCGCTGCGACGAGCTCGGGCGCGTCATGATCCGGGGCGGGTGCTGGTCGATCTGGCCGTCGCGGTCGCCGACGGGGCCACGAGGATCTGCGAGATCGCGGTCCTGGCCGATCAGGGCGCGGTGTTCGGGTCGGTGGCATCGGACTCGACCTGCTGGCGACTGCTCGACAAGCTCGACGAGCGCCGGTTGTCCTCGATCGCGGCGGGGCGGGCGCGGGCCCGGGAGGTGGTCTGGGCCCAGCACGCCGACGTCGATGGTCGCGCGTTTCCCGCGGCTCGGGTCGCCGGCCGCGACCTGCGCCGGCACGGCCGGGACGTGCTGGTGATCGATCTCGACGCCACGATCGTCATCGCCCACAGCGAGAAGGAACAGGCCACGCCCACGTTCAAGAAGACGTTCGGGTATCACCCGATGCTGGCGTTCTGCGACAACACCGGCGAGTTCCTCGCCGCCCGCTTGCGCCGCGGGAACGCCGGTGCGAACACCGCCGCGGATCACATCAACGTGCTCGACGACGCGCTCGCCCAGATCCCTGACGCGTTCCGTCACGGGCACCCGATCCTGGTCCGCACCGACACCGCGGGCGCCACGAAAGCCTTCCTCGCCCACATCCGAGCGCAACAAGACACAGCGGTGAGCTGTGAGTTCTCCGTCGGCTGGGCCGTCACCGACCGCGAACGCACCGTGATCAGCCTGGTCCCGAAGACGGTGTGGGCCGAGGCGGTCGACGCTGACGGCGGGCACCGTGACGGCGCCGGGCTGGCCGAGATCACCGGCTTGCTCCCCGCCTCCGCGTTGGTCGACTACCCGGCCGGGACCCGCGTTGTCGTCCGTCGCGAACGGCCGCATCCCGGCGCGCAGCTCGATGCGTTCGAGGAGCGTGACGGCTGGCGCTACACCGCGTTCGCCACCGACACCCGCGTCGGGCAGCTCGCCTTCCTCGACGCCCGCCACCGCGCCCACGCCCGGGTCGAGGACCGGATCCGCTGCGGCAAGGACACCGGCCTCAACCACTTCCCGTCCCGGTCCTTCGCCGTCAACGCGGCGTGGTTGACCGTGGTCATGCTCGCGGTCGACCTGATCACCTGGACCCAGCGCCTGCTTCTCGACGGCGACCTGGCGAAGGTCGAGCCGAAGGCGTTGCGCTACCGGTTGTTGCACACCGCCGCGCGGATCACCCGCGGGCAACGCCGAGTCTGGGTCCGTATCCAACGGTCCTGGCCCTGGGCGGTCGATCTCGCCCGCGCGTTCGCGCGGCTGTGCGCGTTGCCTGTTCCTGCTGGTTGATCTCCGAAGCCCGACACGACGAGCGGCGGGAGCTCCCGGCAGAACGCGCAGGCCGGCCCCTTCGCCATGCCCACCCATCGAACGAACCGGACCGGATCCGCCGCCAGCCGATCACGCGGTCAATCCGCAGCTCCGTGAATCACCAGGGCTAGTCCCGGCGGAACAGGAACAGCCCGTACCGGTGCTCGTCGTCGACCCACTCCGCCTCGGCCCGCAGCCCGTGCCGGGCCACGTCGGTGTGCAGCAGGTCCAGGCCCGCCTCGTAGCGCCTCCACAGCCCGGTGACCGTCAGCCCGGGCAGGTCCGCCATGCGTTCGGCGCTGAGCACGAGCATCTCGTGGCTCACGTCGATCGGCAGGTAGGTGGTCGGCCGGGCCGCCGAGCAGTGTTCGAGCAGGAGCCGGGTCTTCTTCGCGCTGCCCGAGCCGAGCTCGGCCACGCGGGGACGGTCCAGCCGGGCGGCGATGTCGGTGCCGTACCGCTCCAGCAGCGCCCGCTCGCACCGGGTCAGGTAGTAGGTCGGCAGCTCGGTGATCTGTTCGAACAGCTCCGAGCCGAGCGCGTCGTAGCCGAACCACGGCGGGATCCGCGGCAACGGCTCGGCGAGCCGGGCATGCAGGTCGTCCGCGTCGTCCCAGAACGACCCCTGCTCCAGCTCGATCGGGTCGGCGGTCACCGGCCCGGCTCCCCGGGCAGCGGGGTCCGCAGGCTCGACTCCCCCGCCGACCAGCGGGCCAGCACCCGGTCGCCGAGCCGCTCGCCGAGATGGGCGGCGGCGCGGATGCCGAACACGACGTCGGCGGCGAGTGCGGCTCGGCGTGCAGCAGCGGTGCCAGGACGTCGCGCCGCACGACCTGCTCGTGGACGGCGTCGGCCTCCACGTGCTCGTCGTAGAACCGGGTCGCGACCGGGCCGCAGGACAGCCGGCGCATCGCCCGGACCAGCCGCTCCGACCCGGGCGAGGACGTCAGCTCGACCAGCGCGAACTGTCCGACCAGGGCACCGCGCAGGCTGCGCCGCAGCCCGCACAGCGACATGAAGTTGACCTCGGCGAGGGTCTCGGCACCGACGGCGTCGACGTAGGCGCCGTAGGCGTCGGACAGACCGAGGTCGCGCATCATCGCGGCGAACAGCACCGCGTGCATGTTCGCGGCGTCGCCCGCGCCGTACTCGTCGTGCTCGACGGTGACCAGTCCCGCCTTGGCCGCGGGGGGCAGCCGCGGGATCACCCAGGCCTGCGGGTCGGCCTCCTTGAGGTGGTAGATCGAGCGGTGCACCACGTACTCGCGCAGCTCCCGCCGTTCGCCGCGGCGCAGCAGGTGGTGGGTCACGCCGGTCTCCGCGCCCGGTCCGACCGGCTCGACCAGCAGGGCGTCGACGGTGCCGGCGACGTCGTCGGAGGCCGGCACCGCGGACCGCAGTGCGGCCGGGTCCAGCGCGACGCGCAGCCCGGAGCAGGTCCACGTCCCACTCGTACTCGTCGCCGACCCCGGCGAAGCCGCCGTAGTGCAGCTCGTAGCAGCAGTGCAGGGCCAGGTGCAGGTCCTCGCCCCACGGGTCGGCGTCGTCGGCGGCGGGCAGCGGGGCGGGGTCGCTGCGCAGCCGGTCGAGGACGGCGCCGGACAGCGGCCCGCGCCGTCGGCAGCGGGGCGAGCCCGGTGGCCGGCTACGGGGCTTCGGTCACGTCGGTCACTCCTGTCGGACGCGGGTGCGGTGGATGGTGTCGCAGAACGGCGGGCGCCGGGTGCGCCGGCAGGTCCACAGCGCGGTGACCGGGCGTCGCGACGTGAACCGGGTGCCGTCGGCGAGCTCGACCTCCACCGACCGGTCACCAGGACCGGGCCGTCGTCGGTCATCCGCACGCGGGTGGGTTCAGCGCTCACGGACGGCCTCGATGACCACGAGCTCCTCGTCCGCGGCGCCGGGCTCGACCAGGCCACGCGTCTCGTGCAGCACGGCGCGGGCCCGCATCACCGGGCCGAGCGGGATCCGGGTCCGGTCGACGACCCGGGCGGTGAGCCCGGACGCGGCGAGCGGTCCAGCGAGGCCCGCACCCCGGAGACCGCACTGTGCACCATCAGCAGGGCACCGCCCGGTTCGAGGTGGTCGGCGACGTCGTCACAGATCCGGTCGACCACCGCACGTCCGTCGCGGCCGCCGTCCCAGCTGCGTGTGCGACGGTACCGGGCGAGCCGGTCGGAGTGCGAGGGCACGTACGGCGGGTTGGCGGTGACCAGCGCGAACCGGCGGCCCCGCACCGGGGCGAACAGATCGCCCCGGTGTACGGTCAGCGTGGCTCGGTGGAGCCGGGCGACGGCGGCACGCCGGGCAGGTCGACCGCGGTGACCGCGCCGGCCCCGCAGCGGGCCGCGGCGAGCGCCACCGTCCCCGTGCCCGTCCCGAGATCGAGCACCGCACCGCGGGCCCGCCCGGAGACGGCGACCGCACGGGCCAGCATCTGCGAGTCCGACTGCGGCCGGTAGACCCCGGGCGGGGTCAGCAGCATCGGCGCCACGTCAGTGCGCGACCGTCTCGCGGGCCACCTCGGCGTGCCGGGTGCGGGCCGCGGTGAGCACACCCGCCCGGTTCTTGCGCCGCTCCTCGTAGCGCAGCACGGCCTGCCCGTCCTCGGGCGCGTCGAGCTCGCGGACCGCGCGGGCCGCGTCGGGGACCGACAGATCGTCGTGGCCCCCGACCGGCAGCTCCCCCACGGTCAGCGCGCCGCGGACCCCGCGGGTGCCGTGCAGGGTGCGGGCGAGGCGGCCCTCGGCGCGGCGGGCGTTGTCGGTGAGCTCGCGGCGGGTCTCGTCGGTGCGGGCCTGCACCGTGCGCAGGCGCGCGATCCGGTTCTCGGTGCGGGTCAGCTGCTCCAGCACGCGGAGCTGGGCGACGACGGCGGCGGTATCGGTCACGGACACGTCCTCGTGCGGGCGACGACAGGGTCGGGGCACGCCTACCCGCGATCCGCGGTCCCACTCCCGCCCGCCGGCGCCGCTCCCGTCAGGTCACCGGCATGTTCAGCTCGGTGCGCAGGTCGGCGGGGTCCATGTCCGGCGCCGGCTCGGTCAGATAGACCTCCCAGAACACGTCACCGCCGCGCAGGCCCCGGCCGGCGACCCACTCCCCCAGCCGCTGCCAGGCGTCGCCGAGCCCGTCGAACGAGCCGGCGTGCACGACGCGGGCCACCCGGCAGGCGGGCAGCGCGCCGGCGACGACGTCGCCGTCCGGGACGACCGCCCGGTCGGTGGGGAACCCCGTCTCGAGATCCGCGGTCGCCGTCAGCGGCCCCCGGAACAGTGCGAACGCCGGCCCGGTGACCGTCACGCCCTGCCCGGCCAGGGTCGCGGGGAGGACGGAGTACGCGCGGTCGAAGAACGCGGGCAGGTCGGTCGCCGGGACCGCCCCGCGTACGACGGCGGTGGGGTGGGCGCTGACCTCGACGAGCTCGGGGGTGGTCATGGACGGGTCCTTCCGGCCGGGTGGGTGGTCCACCGGGGTGGACCCCACCGGCCGGGCGGACTCATCGGTCCGCGCGTGGCGCGAGGTGTGTGGCGAGGAACCGGTCGGCGGCCTCGAACATGGTCGCCAGGTTCTCCGGGTTGACGATGGCGTGCCCCTCGTCGTCGAAGACCAGGTAGTCGACGTCCACCCCGCGTCCGCGCAGCGCCGCCACGAGGTTGTCGGACTCGGCGCGCACCACACGGACGTCGTTCGCCCCCTGCACCACCATCAGCGGGGTGCGGATGTCCTCGACCCGGCTGATCGGCGAGCGCGCCAGCATGTCGGCCTCCTGGGCCGGGTCGGCCGGGTCGCCGACGTAGCGGAACCAGTTGTTGACCAGCCCGGGCCGGGTGAAATCCGGCACGGTGCGCAGGAAGTCCGCCAGGTTGGAGATGCCGACGTACTCGACGGCGGCGGCGAACCGGTCCGGAGTGAACGCGACCCCGACCAGGGTCGCGTAGCCGCCGTAGGAGCCGCCGAACATCGCGACCCGCTCCGGGTCGGCGTGGCCGCGGGCGACGGCCCAGTCGACGGCGTCGATGAGGTCGTCGTGCATGGCGCCGGCGAACTCCCCGACCGCGGCCTCCATGTGGGCCCGGCCGAAACCGTAGGACCCCCGGAACTGCGGCTGCAGCACCGCGTAGCCGCGGTTCGCCCACAGCTGCACGCTCGCGTCGAAGCCCCACCAGTCCCGCGCCCACGGTCCGCCGTGCGGCATCAGCACCAGCGGCAGCCGCTCGGGCGCCACACCGACCGGCAGCGTCAGGTAGGCGAGCATCTCCCGGCCGTCGCGGGCGGTGATCGTGACCGGCTCCACCGGCGCGAGCTGCCCCGGGTCGAGGTCGGCGCGCTGGCGGAACAGCAGCCGCGACTCCCCCGTGGCGCGGTCGTGGAACCAGGTCTGCGGGTCGCGGTCGTGGACGAACGTCGCCACCCACCGACGGCCCTCGACGTCACCGGAGACCGCGCTCAGGTCGCCGTCGCACAGGTCGCGCAACGCGGCGAGCACCTCGGCGAAGTCCGGGTCGACGGCCCGGATCTCCTGCCGCGCACCGAGGTAGCGGACCCCGAGCAGCTCGCCGGTGCCGCGGTGGCGGATCAGCGCCGACGGCAGGCTGGGGAAGATCTGGGCCCGGATGTCGATGTCGTGCTCGGGGTGGCGGTCGACCTCGGTGACCTCGCCGGTGGTGGTGTCGAGCCGGCCGAGGTGCAGCCGGTCGCCGTCGCCGTAGGTGCCGATCCAGATGCCGGTGCCGTCCGGGGTCGGCTCGTAGGGGTACACGCCGATCGGGTAAGCGTCACCGTCGAAGGTCGCGACCAGCTCCTCGCCGCGCCACACCTGCGCGACACCGTCCGCGGTGAGGGTCTCGCGCAGCAGCTCGTCGCCGACGAGGGTCCAGCCGTCGCCACCGCCGGGGCTCTGCGCGAGCACCGTCATCTCCCCGGTCGCGACGTCCAGCTCGCACAGGTCGAACTCGACGGGGTTGCGGGCGTTGCTCTGCAGCAGCAGCTTCCCGGGGCGTTCCGGGCGCTGCTCGACGCCGAACGTCGTCGCCCCCTCGAACGGGGTGAGGTCGACCGCGGGTGCCTCCGGCGCGGTCAGGTCGACGCGGAACACGTGCCAGTTCTCGTCGCCGCCGGTGTCCTGCAGGTAGAGCAGGTAGCGCGGGTCGTCGGTCCAGTGGTAGCGGAGCACGGTGCGGGTCTCGTCGGCGGTGACGCAACGCTCGCCACCGCCGTCCACGTCGGACACCCACACGTTCAGGCGCCCCTTCCACGGGGCCAGGAAGGCGATGCGGGTGCCGTCCGGGGAGAGCGTGGCCGCGGTGCGGTCGGGCATCCGCAGCAGGTCGCGGGCGGGGATCCGGTCGGGCAGGGCCATGGTGTCCTCCGAGGTCGGGGTGGTGGTCACAGTGCGGTCCAGATCGTCTCGGCGTCGACGACGCGGTGGCGGCGCCAGGTGAGCGCGCGCTCGGCCGCGGCGACGACACCGGCGACCAGCAGGCCCGTGTTGAGCCAGCCGGGAAGGGTGATCGGCGAGGTGAAGGTCCCGAACCGTGCGGCGACGGCGTCGATGCCGGTGAGCAGCTCCAGTGCCACCGGGACGGCCAGGACGAGGTTGACCAGCAGCACGGCGACGGCGACCGCCGCGATCGTGCGGCTCACCGCGGGTGAGCGGCGGGCGAGGCGCGCGCGGCGGTACTCCAGGGTCCCGGGCACCGGGGGCAGCCTGCGCTCCCCGCCGTCGTCGGTGACCAGGTGCATCCGGGTGACGCCGTAGAGGCCGGCGTCGACCTCGATCCGGCCGCCCGGCACCGGCAGCGACGCCGGCATCTCCGCCCGCGCGACCTGCTCGCCGTCGCGGTAGAGGCGGGCATCCCAGTCGCGGGACATGTCGACCTCGACGGTCCAGACGGCGTCGCGGCCGTCGGCGCCGGGCCGGGTGGTCGCGTACAGCGCGCGGTGCAGGATCTCGTGGCGGCGCAGCGGCCGCAGCCGCCGGCTCACCGTGCACCCGCCGGCACCGGCGGGGCGGCGGCGTCGGCCGCACCCGGCTCGCCGAGGTCACGGAACGCGGGCGCCGCCAGCGCGACGAGCGCGGTGCCGACCGCGACCGCGGCGAGTGCGATCCCGGCCGCGCCGAGGCCGGAGGTCGAGGCCAGCGCCGCGACCGGCGCCGCGGTCAGTGCCGGCGCGGCGAGCAGCAGGGTGTTCTGCGCGCCCAGGACCCGGCCACGCAGGGCGTCCGGGGTGGCCTCGATCGTCAGTACCCCGAGCACCGCGCCGACCGGGGCGTTGGTGAACCCGACGAGCGCGGCGGCACCGAGCACGAGCCACGGTGAGGCGAGGCTCCCGACCAGCGCGAACCCGACGCCGAAGCCGAGCATCCCGAACACGAACCAGGTCCGGCGCCGCACCCGGTTCACCAGCGCCGCGTACAGCACGGAGCCGGCCAGCCCGCCCGCGGCGAGTGCGCTGAGCGTCAGCCCGGCGAGCGCGGGCAGCTCCAGAGCCGTGAAATACGCCGGCATCAGCGTCGTCTGCAAGGCCGCGATGACTGCGACCAGCACCGCCGACACCAGCGTCGCCCCGAGGACCAGCCGTTGCCCGGCCAGGAACACCCACGACTCCGCGAGATCCCGCACGGCCCTGCGCACCGCACCCCCCGGAGCGGTGCGCAGCACCCCCTCGACCCGACCGGCCCGCGGGTCGAGCAGTGCCGCGGTCAGCGCCGCGAGCAGGCTCGTCGCCGCGGTCACCACGAGCACCGTCGACGCCGGGCCGGCGAACGCGACCAGCAGGCCGCCGACCGCCGGACCGGCCAGCAGCAGGACGTTGGCCAGGTTCTCCCGCAGCGCGACGAGCCGGTCGAGACGGCCCGGTCGCGGGTCGAGCCGGACCAGTGCCGGGAGCAGGACCTCCTGCGCGGTCATCGCGGGCACCCGCACGACCGCGACCAGCACACCGAGCACCAGGAAGGCGGTCATGCCCAGCCCCCACAGCGCGTCGACGACCGGCAGTGCCGCGACCACCGCGGCCCCGAGCACCCCGGCGACGACGGTGACCAGCCTGCGGTCGACCCGGTCGACCCGGTCGACCACCAGGCCCGACACCAGCCCGGTCAGCGCGGACGCCGTCGTCGTCACCGTCGCCAGCACGCCCGCGGCCAGCACGTCCCCGGTGCGCTGCAGGACCAGCAGCGGCAGGACCGCCGCCATGATCCCGCCACCGAGCAGGGTCAGCCCGTAGGCGGTGAGCCACAGTGCCGGGCTGCGTCGCAGCGCCCTCACCGGACGAGGGCCTTCGTGCTGCGGCGGAACGCCCAGACGACCACCAGCGCGGCCAGCACGGTCAGCGGGGTGCCCATGGCGACCCGGGCGACGCCCAACCCGCCGGTGGACTCGGCGACGTAGAGCCACTGCTGGATCCCGAACCGCGCGCCGAACACCAGCGCGGCGGCTGCCGTGGCGAGGTCGTGGGCGCGCAGGACCGCGGGCGTCGAGCGCCAGGGGTGCGTACCGCCGTGCATCGCGTTCCAGATCACGCCGGTGAGCGGCCTGCGGGCCAGCAGCGAGCCGGCGGTGACGACGAACCCGGCCAGCGCGGCCCAGATGCCGATCGCGAAGAAGTCGCGCGCCGACCCGGTCCAGGCGACGACCCCGGCCGCCAACGCGACGCCCAGCAGGCTGCCGACCGCCGAGCTGAACCTCTCCCCCTGCAGCAGCCGGTATCCGAACAGGGCCAGACCGGTCGCGACGGCGATGCCGATGGTCAGCGGCAGGGACAGGAAGGCGTTCGCCGTCACGAACACGATCACCGGGATCGTCGAGTAGACGAACCCCGCGGTCCCGCCCATCTGGTCGAGCAGGCTCGGGGTGGCGCGGTCGCGGGTCTCGTCCTGCTGCGGCTCGGTCATGGTCATGCCGTCCTCCCTCGTCGTGGTGTGCTGTGACGAGGGAAGTCCGTGCCGCAGCGGCACACTCAAGCCGAAGACGCTGTCGTGTGGTCCAGGTCACTGCCGGCTTGACCATGCCGCGACGGCACGGTGTGGGCTCCTCACCATGACGTGGAGCACCCGGGAGGTCGCCGAGCTGGCCGGCACGAGCCTGCGGGCGGTGCGGCACTACCACCAGGTGGGGCTGCTGGCCGAGCCCGAACGACGATCCAACGGGTACAAGCAGTACGGGGTCGATCACCTCGTGCGGCTGCTGCGCATCAAGCGGCTGGCCGATCTCGGGTTCTCGCTGCCGCAGATCGCGGACACCCTCGACGAGGGCGACCACCCCGAGCAGGCGCTGCGCACGCTCGACGCCGAGCTCGCCGCCACGATCGAACGGCTGCAGCGGGCCCGCCTCGAGCTCGCCACCATCATCGACCGCCGGGCTCCGGCGGACCTGCTGGTGGCCATGGCGCCGGCGCAGGCGGCCGCGCTGACCGAGTCCGACCGGTCGGTGGTGCTGCTCATGAGCCGGTTCATGGGGCCGCGCAAGCTGACCGCCTACGGCGAGCTGCTGCGTGACCTGCCGGCCGACCCGACCGACGGCGAGTTCGACCACCTGCCCGCCGACGCCGACGAGGAAGCCCGCGCCGACCTCGCCGAACGGATGGCGCCGTACATGCGGCGAATCCAGGAGGCCCATCCGGACCTGGCCGGCCCGGACGACGACGCCCCGCGCGGCGCGCGGGTCCTCGCGGAGACGACGAGCGCAGCGATGCGGGAGCTCTACAACCCGGCCCAGGTGGACGTCCTCGTCCGCCTCTCGGCACTGCTGCGGGCCACCGACTGACCACCCGTTCACGGAGAGGACGACCGATGTTCGAACACAAGGTGCTGAAGTACAAGCTCGGCTGGAAGGGCTTCGACTATCCCGGCATGGAGCAGGAGCTCAACGAGCTCGGCTCCCAGGGATGGGAGACGGTCGGGACGATTGTGCCCGCGGTCGGGGCGGGGCAGACCATCGAGATCGGGGTGATCCTCAAGCGGGCACGGGGGTGACCCGGACGGGCCACGCCGCGTCGATCGGCGCGCAGCGGGTACCCGCAGGCGTGCCCGACTCCGCGCGTCGCCCCGACGCCACCCGTTCGACCTCGACCCGCGCTTCGGCGCGGCGCTGCTGCCGTTCGGGGTGGGCGATCCGTCCGACGCCACGTCGACCTCGACGACGACGGCCTGCGGGGCCGCTTCGGGTTCTTCTCGCTCGCCACACCGGTCCGGAACCTGGCGGGTGCCCAGCTCACCGGCCCGTTCCGCGCGGTGAAGGCACTCGGCGCGCGGCTGTCGCTCGCCGACCGGGGCGTGACGTTCGGCAGCGCCACCGAGCGGGGTGTGTGCATCCGGTTCCACCGCCCCGTCCCGGCGCTCGACCCGTTCGGCACCCTGCGACACCCCGGGATCACCGTGACCATCGCCGACCCGGAACGGCTGGTGGCGGCGGTGGAGCGCTACGCGGAGCGGACCCGGCTGACCACGGCACGGCGCACGGAACCGACCTGTCGGGCGGCCGCGTCCCCGACGGGGTGCGGGTGCGGACCCGGCGTGCGTCCTGGCCGCCGCGCCCCGTCCGGTGAGCTGATCATTGCCCACCACTTAGCGTCGCGTTAGGCCGAGCTGCCGAATGCTGCCGCCGTGCTCTCAACAGATCATGACTCCCGGACGGCACGGATCTTCGCAGCGGTACCGCTGCTGCTGGCCGCGGCGGCGGGCGCCCTGGACGGTGCCTCGTTCACGGCGTTCCACGACGTGGTCGTCAGCGCCATGACCGGCAGCTTCGTGGCGCTCGGCCGGGGGCTGGGGTCGGCCCCGGCGCTCGCTCCCGCGGCCTGGGCGCTGGGCGGCTACGTGATGGGCCTGGTCGCCGGCACCGTGACGGCCGGTCTGGCCGAGCGGAGGCTGCCGGCCCGGGGCGCCGTCGGGGTCACGCTCGGCCTGGAGCTCGCGGTCCTGTCCGCGTTCGGCCTCGCGTGGCTGCTCGGCGGGCCCGGGCACACCTTCCCCGTCGAGCCGATGATCGGGACGGCGACCCTGGCCATGGGCCTGCAGGGGGCGGCGCTGCGCCGGGTCGGCCCGGCCGGCACCCCCACCAACTACTTCACCGGGGTCGTCACGAACTGGGTGTCGGGCATGGTCGACCCGGCCGGGCGCAGCTGGAACCCCGGAGCCGGCGCCCGCATCGCGGTCTTCGTCGTCGCCGTCGCGGCGACGGGCTCGCTGCACCAGGTCCTCCCGGTCGGGGTCGTCGCGGTGCCGATGACCCTGGTCGCGGCCGCGACGGCACTCGCCGCGGCCGCGGCGCGCTCCCGGCGACCGGTCGGGCTGCGCCCGGACGACCGCCCCGCGGACCGTGCCCGGTCGATGGTGGCCACGGGCAGGGCGTGAACGTGGACGGTGACGGAATCGTCCCCGTCGGGCAGTCTGTCCCTGGTGGCCGCAACGGCGCGGCCGCGCCGAGGACCGGGGGCCACATGACGACCGAACGCGCACGATTCCTGCCCACCGAGCAGGGCGCACAGGCCCCCAACGCCGGCCGGGTGCTGGCGCTGCTGTTCGCCGCCAACACGTTCAACTTCTACGACCGGGCCGTCCCGGCGATCGTCGCCGAGCCGATCAAGCTGGAGTTCGGGCTCTCCGACCTGCAGATCGGCGTCCTGGCGGCGGCGTTCACCGTCGTCTACGCGGTCTGCGGGCTCCCCCTCGGGCGGCTCGCCGACCACCGCTCGCGGGCCCGGATCATGGGCTGGGGCATCGTGGCGTGGAGCCTGCTGACCGCCGCGAGCGGCGCGGCCTGGAACTACGCCTCCCTGCTGCTGATGCGCGTCGGCGTCGGTGTCGGCGAGGCCAGCTACGCGCCCGCCGCGAACTCGACGATCGCCGACCTCTACCCGGCGGGGAAGCGGGCGCGGGCGTTCGGGCTGTTCCAGCTCGGGCTGCCGGTCGGACTCGTCCTCGCCTACTTCTCGGTCGGCGCGATCGCCGAGGCGTTCGGGACGTGGCGGGCGCCGTTCGTGCTGGCCGCGATCCCGGGGCTGCTGATCGCGGCCGGGTTCTTCCTGGTGCGCGAGCCCCGCCGCGGCGCGTCCGAACCGGCGTCGAGGACCGCGGCCGCGGCGGCGTCGGCCTCCACGCCGCCGCCGACGCCGGGCGACCGGCCGTTCCGCCGGGTCCTGGCCGTCCCGACCATGTGGTTCCTGATCATCGCCGGGATCGGCGCGAACCTCGCCTCGTACTCGGTCAACACCTTCACCGTGCCGCTGTTCCAGCGCTACTTCGGGGCGTCCCTGACCGGGGCGGCGGTGCTCACCGGCGTCGTCGTCGGCGTGACGGGGCTGGTCGGGCTGCTCGTCGGCGGCTGGGTCTCCGACCGGGCCGCCCGCCGTTCGACGGGTGCTCGGGTGCTGGTCGGTGCGGTGGCGACGCTGGTGTCGGTCCCGCTGACCTGGTTCGCGCTGTCCGTGGGGCCGGAGGCAACGGGCACGTTCGTCGTGCTGTTCGGCGCCGGGTGGCTGCTGCAGTACCTCTACTACACCTCGGCCTACCCGGCCGTCGCCGACGTCGTCGGGCCACGGCTGCGGTCGACGGCGACGGCGGTGTTCTTCGCGGCCTTCTACCTGCTCGGCGGCGCCGTCGGGCCGGTGATCGCCGGCGCGCTGTCGGACGCGTTCGCCGCGGACGCGCTCGCCGCGGGCGCGAGCCCGGCCGAGGCCGCGGCGAACGGGCTGCGACAGGCCCTCGCGGTGATCGTGCCGCTGTCGATGGCGATCGCGTCGGTGGGGCTGTTCCTCGCGGCGCGCTCGGTGCGCCGGGACAACGAGCGGATGACCGCGGCCGCCGGCTGACCGGGAGCTCAGCCCGGCAGCCGGGTCCAGTCGCGGTCGTCGACGTCGGTGCCGAACGCGTCGAGGGTCACCGTGGTCGAGTCCTGCCGCTGCTCGGGGAGCCGGATCCGGCGCACGTGGGCGCCGTCGAGCCACACCTCGCCCGGCTCGCCGTCGGCGGTGGTGACGGTCAGCCGTCGCCACCGCTCGCCGCGGTCGGGGACGACGCCGTGGTCGACGGCACCGGTCACCTCGGCGAGCCGGTCGAACGCCGCGAGCGGGGTGACGATCCGGCCGGGGTCGGTGAGGCCCAGCGTGTCGAGCCTGCGACCCGGCCGCCCGCTCCAGACCTGGTCCTCGATCTGCAGGAACGCGATGTGGTCGTGGCCCGCCATGGCGCGGCGCCGGGCGAGGTCGAGGATGCCGCGGGTCACGACCTGCCGGGGCACCCGGCGCAGGACGGCCCGGGCCAGGGCCGGCAGCGGGCGCAGTCGTCGCGGGAGCGCCTCCCCCATGGCGCGGGTCCCCGACAGGTCCATCAGCAGGGTGGCGCGGGCGGTACCGGCCTCGACCGTGCGGCCGATGGCGTCGCTCAGGCGGACCATGGCCGGGCACTCGGTCGTCATCGTGGGGCCTTTCGCAGGTGGCTCGGGGACGTCTCCGAGCCTGCCCGTCGGCGCACTCCGGCGAATCGGTCCACAGGACGATTCGCGCCTCCACCGCAGGGAGGAGGCGGGGTCCGGACGGCAGCGCCGCGTCAGCCCGCGTCGAGGGCCGCGGTGAGCCGAGCCAGCACCGGGGCGGCGACGGCGAGCGCCGCGCGGTCGGCCGGGGCGAGCCGGCCCAGCGCCACACCGAGCAGGGTCTCGGCCGCCGCGTCGTAGCGCCCCAGTGCCTCGGTCGCCCGCGGCGCGACGGCGACGAGCACGGTGCGCCGGTCGGCACCGTCGCGTCGCTGCACGAACTGGTCGGCGGTGAGCGTCCGCAACAGGTTGCTGACGGTGGAGCGGGCCAGGCGCAGCCTCGCGGCCAGCTCGCTCGGGGCCAGTGGCCCGGCCGCGGCCAGCGTGCGGAGCAGCTCGGTCTGCGCTTCGGAGAGATCCGGCAGGTCGGCGTCGGTCCTGGCGCGGCGCAGCAGGGTCCGCCGCAGCGGACCGAGCTCATGGACGAGCAGCGCAGCGGTCGTCACAGGCACAGTGTCGCACGTCGCATTGCCACAGAACAGTTTTGGAGCAGAACTATCCACATGGACGAGAACGATCTGACCGCCGTCGTCGGCCACCGGTACATCTACAACCATCGACTACCGGATCCACAGCGGCCACGTCGGCGGGCGCTGGGTGAAGGACCAGGAGGTGGACCTGGTCCGGCTCGACGAGGGCGTCTACAAGGTGTCCTGGAACGAGCGGACCGGCACCTCGGTCGTCGTCTGCGTGATGCCGGTCCGCCGGCGTCTGCACGGCACCATCTTCTTCCCGCGCTGGGTCGCCGACGACGGCAGGGAGACCGTCTGCTTCCAGAACGCGCACCTCGACCGCATGCGCGAGCTGCGCGACGCCGGGCCGACCTACCCCATCGAGACGATCCCGGAGTTCGCCGAGATCACGCTGTTCGAACACGTCGGCGTCGACGACGAGTCGGTCATCGCCGTCGGCCCGGAAGAGCTGCCCGCCGGCTTCGCCGACCGGAGGAACTAGCCTGCGCTCCGTGCAGTTCGCCGAGGCCGAGGCCACCTACCGCGCCCTCGTCGAGGACCTGCTGGCCGGCCGGGCCACCGTCGCCGACGCCGTCACCCGGTTCGCCGGGCCGCTGCGGGCGGCCTGGGTCGACGACCGCGCCGACGACGAGGTCGAGGGCCTGGCCTGGGCCGCGGGCGGTGCGGTGGCCACCGCAGCGACCGACCCGGCGCACCACGAGCTGCTCGCCGAGCTGCTCGCCGCGGTCCGGGCGCTCGGACCGCTCGTCCGCGCACCCGGTGGCCAGGCCTGCACGGTGTGGGGGCTGACGGTGTTCACCGACCTGCCCTGCGTCGGCGCGCAGCTGCGTGAGGCCCTCGACGTCCACCCGACCGCGGCACCGGCGCTGTTCGAGTTCGCCGATCGGCTCGACCGAGCCGGGACCCTGGACTTCTCCGGCTGGGCCGGCTGGGCCGACGGGGTCACCGAAGGCCGATGACCCTGAGCGCGGCCGGGCCGGGCGGGCACCGCCCGGCGCCGACGGGCACCGCCGAGCGCGCCACGCGGTCCCCGTCCCTCCGCAGGGTGCACCCCGACGGGCGAGCGTGTATGCCCTTGACCTGACGCCAACGCATCGGAGGAGCCCGTGGAGTTCGACATGCTGGTCGAGGTGCCGAAGGGCAGTCGCAACAAGTACGAGGTGGACCACGAGTCCGGGCGCATCCGGCTCGACCGCACCCTGTTCACCGCCACCCAGTACCCGGGCGACTACGGCTTCGTCGAGGACACGCTCGGAGAGGACGGTGACCCCCTCGACGCACTCCTCGTCACCACCGGCGAGCCGTTGTTCCCCGGCGTCCTCGTGCTCGTGCGCACCATCGGCATGTTCCGGATGACCGACGAGGCGGGTGGCGACGACAAACTCCTCTGCGTCCCGGCCCACGACCCGCGGCTGGAGAACCTGCGCGACATCCACCACCTGCCCGAGTTCCACCGCCGGGAGATCCAGCACTTCTTCGAGATCTACAAGGACCTGGAGCCGGGCAAGAGCGTGGAGGGCGCCGACTGGGCGAACCGGGCGGCGGCCGAGGCCGAGCTGGAGGAATCACGGAAGCGGTTCCGGGAGGCCGGACACTGACCGCGGCACCACCCGCCGGGGTCGCCGGTCAGCGCCGGGCGACGCAGGACACCGCGGAGTAACCGCTCCCGGCCGTCTCCTCGGAGATGACGGCACCGTCGACGAGGATCCGGCACGAGATCTCGCCGTCCCCGCCGGAGGCGATCACCGAGTACTCGGCGGGCTCGTCCGAGGCCGTGACGGCCCGCCGCCAGGGCAGCGGGACCTCGGAGGCCTGGCCGACCGACGACCCACCGCCGAAGGTGATCATCCGTGACGTGCCGGAGCCGTTCACCTCGAAGGTGACCTCACCCGGCGCGCCACCGGCGGCGTCGGGAGCCGGCGCGCCGTGGGATGCGGTGTCCGCCGCCGGGGTGTCGGCGGCCGGGACGACGCCGGGCTGGCCGCCACCGGTCGACGTCCCGAACGCGACCGAACCCTCCCGCCACGCGGCCGGGGTCTGGTCCCCGGTGCCGCCGAACACGGCGAACCCGATCGGCACGACCGCGGCGGCTGCCGCGGCGACGCCGACGACCCACGGCCATCGGCGTCGACGGGGCTCCGCCCGCACCGCACGTCGGCGTCCGCGCCGCGGCGGGTCCTCCGGGCGGTCGTCGGGCTCCACCCCGATGTCGTCGGTGTCGGAGCCGGGGCCGGCGCCACGGTCGAGGTCGGTGTCGAGGTCGCGCGGGTCGTACCCGAGGTCGTGCGGGTCGGCCGGCCGGGCCTCGACAGGCGGCAGTCCGCGCGCGTCCCACGCCGTCTCCGGGGCCCGGTCGACGGGCCGGGGGCGGGCGGCACGGAGGTCGGGTCCCGGTCCGGTATCCGGACCACCGTCCCACACGTCCAGGTCGTCGCGGGGGCCGGCGGTCGCGAACCCGCCGAGGCCGTACCGACTCCCGTCGCGGTCCTCGGCCCGCCGTCGGCCGCCGTGGCGGGGACGGCCGCTGTGGTCGTGCCCGGGCGGGGACACGACCGCCGGCGGCCGGCGCACCGGGTGTGGCCGGGGCCGCACCGTCGCGCTCGGACGCGCTCCTTCGGCGTACTGGTCCTCGGCGTACTGGTCCTCGGGGTAGGGCTCCTCGGTCGGCGATCCCCCGGGAGTCCGGTCGGACGAGGGCACGCCCGGTCCGGCGCTCTCCGGTGCACGGCGACGCCCGCGCCGGGTACCGTGGTCGATCCGACCCGCTCCTCGCCGGGCGAGATCGTCACGCTCCGTCATCGGCCGGGGGCGGTCCCGCGGCCCGGCCGATCGGCGCCCGGGCTCCCGTGCGGTCGGGAAGACGATGCCGGCGACGAGGTCCTCGGGCGAGAGATCCCGGGCCGGGCGCTCGGGATCGCCGTCCGACCGGTCCATCACCTCGACCGACCGGCGTCGTCCGCGGCGGGCCACCGGGGACGACTCGTCCCCGAGCACCCAGCGACCCGGGTCCGGGTCCCATCTCGGTCCTGACACGACGCCCCCCTTACGGTAGCCGTGTCGATTCAACGAATCGGAGGCGCACCGGTTACGGACCGCGGTCGCCATCACCCCGTTCGGCCCCACCACCGCGGGGGTCCTCCCGTTCGGCGAGCCGGACGAGCGTGGCCCAGAACTCGTCGCCCCTCGGGCTGGAGGTGGGGACGAGCAACACCCGGCGGACGGCGTCGGCGTCCGCGGGCCGGGCCGCCCGCAGCGAGCGCAGGCCCGGTTCGGTGACGACGACCCGACGCCGCCGGTCGGTGTCGGTGTCGCGGTCGACCAGCCCCCGTTCGACCATCCGTCCCAGGTGGCGCGACAGCCGCGCCCGCTGCCATCCGAGCATGTCCCCGAGCTCCTGCTGGGCCATCCGTCCGCCCCCGTGCTCGACGACCCGCGACAGCACCGAGAAGTCCGCGACCGACAACCAAGGCCGACATCCTGGTGGCCGCCGTCACCCGGCTGCACGAGTGGCTCGCGCTGGAAACGACGCGCGCACTACGCACCCCCGGCCCGGACGAAGCGGTCCTCGGCCTGCTCGTCGCGGGCTACGTGCGCGTCGCGCTCGAGGCAACCGACCTGCTCGCCGTCCGGCTGACCGAACGGCTCTACCTCCCCGACGCCGCCCGCGAGCGCATCGACCGCATCCAGGCCGACGAGGTGGCGGAGTGGCAGCGATGGCTCTCGGCGGCCCGCCCCGACCTGCCCGACGCCGACGCCGGTCAGGACCGCGAGGACGATCGTCGACGACTGCGCACGGATCCCCCACCTCCGGCGCTACCCCGTGGCGCCGGGCGAGCTGACGGGCGCCGCCCTCGCCGCGCTCGGTCTTCCCCCTCCCACCGAGCACCGGGCTAGGTGTACCCGGCCATCAGGTTGGTGACAGGCGGCTGAGCGGGGGTCGTCCTCCGAGCGCACTGTGACCCCGTCGAGTGTTGTAGTGCTCGATCCACGGGGCAAGCGCGGCAGCGCGTTGGGCGTTGCTGGTGAAGACCTGCCGGTATGCCCATTCGGTGGCCAGGGTGCGGTTAAGGCGTTCGACCTTGCCGTTCTGCCAGGGGCAGTGCGGCTTGATGAACACCTGCTTGGCCTCGAGCTCGGCGACGACGCCACGCAACGAATGCTGGTACGCCCAGGCATTGTCGGTCATGATCCGCTCGATCCTGGTGATTCCGTGGGCGGCGAAGTAGCCGGCGGCCCGGCGTAGGAACCCGGCGCAGGTGCGGCCCTTCTCGTCGGGTAGGACCTCGGAGTAGGCCAACCTGGAGTGGTCGTCGACCAGCGAGTGGATGTAGTCGAACCCGAGTCGGGTGGCGCGGTCGCGGGTGTGTTCGCGGGCGGCCCGGCCGTGCGCGCGCCACCCGCCGCCGTCAGGGATGCGGCCCAGTTTCTTGACGTCCATGTGCACCAGCTCGCCGGGACGGTCACGCTCGTAGCGGACCGCGGTGGTCTTACTGGCTCGGATCACGGTCCCGGTGACCGGGTCGAGTTGACGCAGGTAGGGCACCCGATGGCGGCGCAGGATCCTCGATACCGTCCGAGCCGGGACCGCCAGTTGGGGGCCGATCCGGTCCTGACCCTGACGCTGCTGCGCACGCAGAGCCAGCACCCGATCCGCGACCGTGGCAGGGGTCCGAGTCGTGCACCGATGCGGTCGCGACGAGCGCTCAACCAGTCCAGCCAGACCATGGGCGCGGAAGCGGGCGACCCAGCGATGTGCGCACTGACGCGAGATACCCAGCTCGGCCGCGACGTGTGCACACGGCCTGCCCTGATCGACGACCCGCTCAACAAGCACACGACGACCGTGCACGGTCAAGCGGGCATTACGGTGGGACACGAGAGCCTCCGCGGTGGTGTGGGTCCTAGACAAGCCACACCCCACCCGGAGGCTCTCCCTTGTTCAAACACCCTGACTACGTGTCGAACCGAAACCTCCGTCACCAACGTCCTGGCCGAGTACACCTAGTACTCCAGCCGCACTTCGTGATGTGGGTCTGCGCTAGGCTTTGATCTTGTGCAGGTGGAGGAGGACCTAGAGGCGTGGGCCGGCGGCCTGGACGGGTTGTTCGGGCTGGTGGCGGGGCGGTTCTTCCGGACGGAGCCGCGGCGTCGGGCGCGGGCGTATGTGCGTGGATTGTTGGCGCCGTTGGCCGGGAAGAACGGGTGGACGCTGGCCGAGGTCGCCGGTGACACGACGCCGGACGGGATGCAGCGGCTGCTCAACTCGGCGGCTTGGGACGCCGACGGGGTCCGCGACGACCTGCGGGACTACGTCACAGAACACCTCGGCGAGCCCGGCGGGGTGCTGATCGTCGACGAGACCGGGTTCCTGAAGAAGGGGGCCAAGTCGGCCGGGGTGCAGCGCCAGTACTCCGGCACTGCGGGCCGGGTGGAGAACTGCCAGCTCGGGGTGTTCTGCGCCTATGCCAGCGGCAGGGGCCGCACGTTGATCGATCGTGAGCTTTACCTGCCCAGGTCGTGGACCGGTGATCGGGAACGTTGCCGGGCTGCGGCGGTGCCCGACGAGGTCGAGTTCGCCACCAAGACCGTGCTGGCCAAGCAGATGCTCGGCCGGGCCCTCGACGCTGGTGTCCCGGCGTCGTGGGTGGCTGCGGACGAGGCCTACGGTCAGGACTACAAGTTCCGCTCCTGGTGCGAGAAGCGCCGGATCGGCTACGTCGTCGCCGTGCCCCGCAGTCAGTCGATCCCGCTCTCGCTCGAGGCTGACATCGCCGGGCTGGCCGGGTCACGACGCGCCGACGACCTGGTCGCTCGCGCGCCGGAGCAGGCGTGGAAGCGCCGCTCGGCGGGGGACGGGGCGAAGGGTGAGCGGCTCTACGACTGGGCCGTGGCCAGCCTGTCTCCGCCACCGGAGGCGCCCGCCGGGTGGGGGCGCTGGCTGCTGGTGCGCCGTCAGATCCTCACCGACACCCAGATCGCCGCCGGTGACGAGCCGGAGTTGGCCTACTACCTGTGCGCAGGCCCGCCCGGCACCAGTGACGACGACCTCATCCGGGTCGCCGGCGCCCGGTGGGCGATCGAGGAGTGCTTCCAGACCGCGAAGAACGAGGTCGGGCTCGACCAGTACCAGGTGCGGCGTTACGACGCCTGGTACCGCCACATCACCCTGGCCATGCTCGCCCACGCCTACCTCTCGGTCACCGCGGCGATCGCCCCAAAAGACCTGGCAGCGGGCTCATCCCGCTCACCCTCGCCGAGATCCGACGTCTCCTGGCATCTCTGATCCACATCCCCGCCCGCACCGTGGGCTGGGCCTGGTCGACCTGGCGTCGCCGTCACCAACACCGAGCCCGCGAAAGCCACTACCGACGACGAAGACAGCCCAGCTAACGAAGTGCGGCTGGAGTACTAGGGCGTGTCTCCTCACCCGCCCGGCCGCTGATCACCGTCGGGTGGTCGAGGTCCCCTGGCACACCGAACCCGCCGGAGCCGCGACGGGGCCCGCGGCGACCGTGCCTCTCCCCCACGGCCGGCTGCGCCGTGCGCATCTCGCCGACGGGCCGGCTGCGCGCGAGGTGAACGCACGCCGTGGGCCAGGCGGCGCTATCGGCGACCGGGTGCCGGTGTGGACGCCGCGTCGGGTGTGGACGCCGCGGCCGACAGCGCCGCGGTGGCCGCCGTCGCATAGGCCGCGGCAGCCGGGATCTGGTCCACCCCGAACACGACGTGCCCGACGGCCGCGTGCTCGCCGACGGCGGCGGCGACCGCGGCCACGTCACCGCTGCCGAAGCCGCCGCACAGCTCGATCAGCGTGACGTGTTCGTCGCGAACGAGGCCGGCGGCGACGGCGGGGGCGTCCGCCGTCGAGGCGACGGCGACGATCAGCGAGCGCTGCCCCCCGGAGTCGAGGACGAGGCGGTCACGCGCGGGATCGGCGCCGGGGTGCTCGAACAGGTAGGCCCAACAGACCGTCGAGGTGCTCATGCGGTGAGCTTCGGGGCTGAACCCGACTTCAGGTCAAGACCTGGTCGGAATCCCCACCGACGCGGTGTCCGCGCTCGCCGGAAAACCGCTCCCGGGCGGCCGTGGCAGTCCGGTAGTTGTGCGGCATGAGTCTCGTCGAACAGTGGCCCACACCGGAGCTGATCCAGGCGGCAGTGGACCGGTTCACCACCCGGATGCCCGGCTGGACCCCGACGGCCGCCTACGGAGTCGCGTTCGTCCCGACGGACGACGGCACCGGGTGGTCGTTTCCGGTGGTCAACGTCGGCTGGCTGCACCGCCTCCCCGCGCTGGTCCTCGGGATCGTCACCGGCCGACGGACAGGCACGGGAACCTACGACCTGACGCCCGCCGATCTGCAGAGCGCGGTGGATCTCCTGGCCCCGGCCGAGGCCGCGCTCATGTACCGACACCCGAACCTCGCCGCGTGGCGAGCGATGCTCGGGGGGCATCGCGGCAGGTCAGGACGGGCGGATAGTGGTGGTGTTCGTCGATTCGCTCGACGACGAGCCGAGCAGCCCGTTCGACGCCGTGTTCCGCGCGCAGATCGCCCGGGGCGAGTGCTCGGAGCTGCACGTGTGACCGGTCGGCCACTCGCCCCGGGGCTCCCGTAGCGTCGCCGCAGTGCCTCGTTCCGAGCCGTCGGGTCGTCCGCCGGAGGCTGGGTCGAGCGACTCGCTGGCCCTGACGTTGACCTCGGTGTTCAACTCCGTCGCCGGTCTGCTGGGGTTCCTGATCGCGGCATGGGTGATGCCGCAGGAGGAGGTCGGGCGGGCGACGGAGTTCGTCTCGGCCATGCAGCTGATCGGCGGCGCGGCCCAGCTCAACCTCGGCATCGGCATCATGAGGTGGCTGCCAGGGGCGGGTCGGAAGTCCGTGCGGCTGGTGTTCGGCAGCCTGTTGCTGATCATGCCGTTGTCCGGTCTGGCCGGTCTGGTCTACGGGCTGCTCGTCCCGCGAGTGGCGTTGGTCGCCGCCGGCGAGGGTCCCTTCGGGTTCGGTCTGTTGCTGCTGGTGCTCGGCTGCGCCGGGTGGGGTGTGTTCGTGGTGCACGACTTCGTCATGGTCGCCGTCGGCCGGCCCTGGCTGGCGGTGTGGCGCAGCGGGACCTTCGCCGTCGCCCGGATCGGCCTGCTCGCCGCGCTCGGCGCGGGCCTGGCGTCGCAGGGCATGGTGCTGTCGTGGGTGATCCCGGTCGTGGTGTGGATCGGGGCCGGCACGATCGTGCTGTGGTTCCTGGTCCGCCGGTTCGCCGCCACGGGCGGACCCGGCACTCTCCCCAGCCGGGCCACCATGGCGGGGTTCCTCGCTCCGACCGCCGTCGCCCAGCTCGGGGCGGTGCTGCTCTACAACCAGATCCCGCTGCTGGCGAACTTCCGGATGGGCAACACCATCGGCGCGGTCTTCTTCATCGCCTGGCAGGCCACCGTCGTCGTCGACACCGCCGCGGTGTTCTTCACGAACTCCCTCGCCGTGCAGACCGCGCGCGAACCCCACCGCGCCGTCGAGCTCGCCCGCCACACGCGGCGCCGCATGCTGGTGCTGTTCATCCCGCTCCTCGTCCTGGGTGCGGCCCTGGGCTGGCCGGTGCTGCGGGTCCTGGGGCCCGGCTACACCGTCGGCGCTCCGATCATCGCCGCGCTCATGGTCGGTGTGCTGTTCCGGCTCGTCGTGGTGTTCGAGCTGGCCCGCCGCCAGGCCGGCGGCGACGGCGTCGGCTACGCCCGCCTGTCACTGCTCAACTGCGGTCTGGTCGTCGCGATCGCCGCGCTCACCCCGTTGCCCGACCCGGCGACGACATATCCCGCGTTGGTCATGCTGCCGTTCGTCCTCGGCTACGTCGCCGTCCAGGCCGTCTTCGCCGCCGTCCTGACCGTCACCGAACGTAGACGTCCCTTGCACGGTTCGTCGCCGCGATCACCTCAATAGTCGCCTGCGGGCCTGCGACCACCACCGGTGTCGTCCTGCGACGTCAGAGGGTCTGCCCGCGCCGCCTCGGGCGACCGGTCTTCGCCATGTCGTGACGCGAGGATGCGAGCCCGGAGACGCGCGCAGGCTCACGGCCCCGCGGGTCCCGGCACAGTCCGTCCAGCGGGAGGGTGACGACGCCGTCGGCCTCGTAGCGCCATCCGGGACGCACGGCGGCGACGATGCCAGTCGGCGGCGACGAGGCATCCGGACCGGTCAGTCCCTAGGCTTCCTATCCCTCGCATAACGATCGGAGCGTGGGTGAAGCGCACAGCTGGTGATCGACGAGTGGCGTCCACCAAGGTGGTGTGCGACCGGTCCTGGTGAGGGCACTGGCGTAGAGGTGTAGGGCGGCCACCGCGTGATCTTCTGGAGACCTTCCACAGTGCTTCAGGAGTTCCACGCGATGACCGCACCCTCCAGTATCGACCCCACCGAGTTCCTGCACGAGCAGCTGGCCCAGGCGAGCCCGGATCTGCTGCGCCAGATGTTGACCACGTTCATCAACACGCTGATGTCCGCCGATGCCGACTCGGTGTGCGGCGCCGCAAGGGGCGAGCGTTCCGACGCTCGCACGAACATCCGCAACGGCTACCGGCACCGCGACTTCGACACCCGCGCCGGCACGATCGACGTCGCGATCCCCAAGCTGCGCAACGGCTCCTACTTCCCGCACTGGTTGTTGGAGCGTCGCCGCCGGGCGGAGCGGGCCCTGACCACGGTGGTCGCGACCTGCTACCTGCTCGGGGTCTCGACGCGGCGGATGGAGAAACTCGTCGACTCCCTCGGCATCACCAGATTGTCCACGTCGCAGGTCTCAGAGATGACCCGAGACCTCGACGGCCAAGTCGAGCAGTTCCGGACGCGTCCGCTCGACCAAGGCCCCTACACCTTCGTCGCCGCCGACGCGCTCGTGCTCAAAGTCCGCGAGGGCGGCCGGGTCATGAATGTCCACGCCCTGCTCGCCACCGGAGTGAACGCCGACGGGCACCGGGAGATCCTCGGCCCGCACGTCACCTCCGCCGAAGACGGCGCAGGCCGGCTGGGGTTCTTCCGCGACCTCACCGCCCGTGGCCTGTCCGGGGTCCGGCTGGTGACCTCCGACGCCCACGCCGGCTTGGTGTCGGCGATCGGGGCGACCCTGCCCGGCACGGCCTGGCACAGGTGCAGGACGCACTACGCGGCGAACCTGATGGCCGCGACACCGAAAGCCAGCTGGCCGTGAGTGCGGGCGCTGGTGCACTCGGTCCACGACCAGCCCGACGCCGCGAGCGTTCACGCCCGGTTCGACCGGGTCCTCGACGGCGTGGCCGACAAGCTGCCGAAGGTGTCCGAGCACCTCGACGCCGCCCGGGTCGACGTCCTGGCCTTCACCTCGTTCCCGAAGGAGGTCTGGCGCCAGATCTGGTCGAACAACCCGAGCGAGCGACTCAACCGCGAGATCCGCCGCCGCACCGACGTCGTCGGGATCTTCCCGGACCGCGACTCCCTGACCCGCCTGGTCGGCGCCGTTCTGGCCGAACAGCACGACGAATGGGCCGAGGGGACGGCGCTACCTCGGCCTCGACGTCCTGGCCCGCGCCCGCGTCACCGCCGTCCCCGACACCACATCCAGCAGCGAGGAGGTGACCTCGACCAACACCACGCCAGCGGACTTGACCACGTCCGATTGAGACGGCCGACGAGGTGCTCCGGTGGCCGAGTCAGTCAGCCGCGGCCCGCCGTCACCCATCGGATACGGCACATGACATCGACCTGGGCGGGGTTGTAGAGCTCGGTCTTCGCCGCCTCGATCGACCGGCGCGCGAATGTCGCCCCGTACGGCGAACCGGCGTGCATCGCCGCCAGCTCCGGCCGGGCGGCGTGCAGGCTTCGCACGTAGGGCACCATCACGTCGGTGACCTCACGCCGGGCCTGTTCGTCCGCGTCGGAGGGCAAGTCGTCGAACGACCCAATGGCCGGAGCCGATGGCGGGTCCCGCACGAAGTCGGCGTAGGCCCGGCGGGGGCCCGGTCCCAGCACCCGGGACATGACCACCACGAACGAGCGGTCGGCGCTGCTCATCCCTTGTGTGACCGGCGGGGAGGCGAACTCGGGCGTCAGCTCGGGCGGCGTGCCGTCACGCATCATCTCCCGCAGATCCTCGCGGGCCCGGCGGAGCCGAGCGATGGTGTCGGCCAGCTCGGCGTCGAGCGCGCGGACGGCCGCGACCGACCCGTCGCCGGGGCCGTCGAGGTCGGCGATCCGAGCCAACGAGAAGCCGAGCCCGGCCAGGCGTCGGATCTGCAGCAAGCGCGTCAGATGCCCTCCGTCGTAGCGCTTGTGGCCGTTGGGCATGCGGGTCGGCGGGTCCAACAGACCGATTGCGTTGTAGTGCCGCACCGCGCGCGGACTGACCCCGCACATAGCAGCGACCTCGCGGATGCTCCACACCACGTGCGTCCTCCCCCTCTCTCCAGCGACTGCACACCGTGCCGTTGCGGCACCCTCAAGGCCGGAACCGGGCCCGCGTGGTGCGGATCACTCCGCTCCGGCTGGACCATGCCGTTACATCCAGTTGTCTGATCCCAGCATGCTCTCCTCCCGTCCGGCACCGTCCTGGGTGGCGGCCGCGGCCCTGCCGCTGCTCCTCGTTGTGGGCGCGTGCGCACCGGCCGCGCCGGCTTCCCCGGCCGCGGCACCGCCGCCTCCCGACCTCGCCCGGTTCTACGACCAGGAGCTCAGGTTCGGTTCCTGTGACGGCTATGCGACCACTGCGGCCGACGAGGCGGTCTTCGCCTCTCGCCCCGATGTGGAGTGCACACGCCTGGAGGTACCGCTGGACTACGCCGACCCCGGGGGCCCGACCGGCCGGGTCGCCATGCTGCGTGTCCCCGCACGGGGTGAGTCGCAGGGCTCGTTGCTCGTGAACTCGGGCGGCCCGGGCGGCGCCGGCATGGGGTTCGCCGTGAGCACGGCCGCCGCACTCGCGACGAGTGCGGTGACCGAGAGCTTCGACATCGTTGGATTCGATCCGCGGGGGGTTGGCGCCACCGCCCCCGCAGTCGAGTGCTTCACGCCGGGGCAGTACCGCGAGGGCGACACCACGACCGAGTTCATCTTCTCCGCGGGCACCTGGACCCCGGACGACGCGCGCCGGCTCACCGAGCAGTGCGCCGAACGGTCCGGCGGGGAGGGAGTGCTGGCGAGCGTCGGCACCCGGGACACGGTCCGGGACATGGACGTGCTGCGAGCCGCGCTCGGCCGGGAACGGCTCGACTTCCTCGGCCAGAGCTACGGCACCAGGATGGGTGCGCTGTATGCCGAGACGTTCCCGCAGAACGTGCGCACCATGGTGCTCGACGGCGCCGTCGATCCCCGCGCCGGCAACGAGCGTCGTCTGGCCCAGTACACCGGATTCCAGCAGTCCTTCGACCGCATGGCCGCGGACTGCGCCACGAGCCCCGACTGCCCGCTCGGCACGGATCCCGCGCGGGCGACCGAACGGTTCCAGCAGATCGTCCGCCCCCTGCTCGACCACCCGGTGCCCTACGGGGACGGCCGACAGTTCACCTACACCGACACGGTGAACGCCACGATCGCCGCGCTCTACTCGCCCGCATCGTGGCCGGCGATCCCGCGCGGGCTCACCGAGCTACAGGACGGCGATCCCAGCCGGCTCGTACGGCTGATCGAGCTCTTCGCCGGACGCGAACCGGACGGCCGAGGCGCGAACCTGACCAGCGCAAATCTGGCGATCACCTGTATGGACGAGCAGCGCATGACCCCGGAGCAGACCGCGGACCTCCGGGCCCGCATCTACGCGATGGCCCCGTTCGCCGATCCGGGCCGAGGCACGGACGGCGCGCTGGACGCCTGCACGGCCTGGCCCACTGCGCCGAAGGCGACCTACCCGCTGCCGGAACGCATCGAGGGACTGGCACCGACGCTGACCATCTCACTGACCCGAGACCCCACCACCCCCTACGACGGGGCCGTCCGGATGTCCGAGATGCTCGACGGCAGCCTGCTCACCGTCGACGGTGACGGGCACACCATCGCCGCCTCCGGCACGAACCCATGCGTGAACCAGGTCGTCGCCGACTACCTGCAGACCGGCAGGCCCCCGGCCGACGATGTCCGCTGCGCGACCTGAGCCCGGCACTTCAGACCCCGGCCCCCCCCCGGGTTCCGCCGCACCGACGCTGCAGGCCCGAGCGACACGAGCTCCCGGGATAAGCCCGCCGAGCTGGAGGGGCGAGGCGTGCTTGGAGCACGCGTCGCCGGGTGACGATCGGCCACACCGCACCGTCGCGGCCGGGCACGTAGTGGCGACGCGTACCGCCGCAGCCGCTCGACACTCAACCTTGTGTCAAGATAGACTTGACAGCGTGAAGGAGAACCTGACGACAGTCGCGGGCGAGCTTCGATCTCGCATCGACGCCCTGCTGGCGGCCCGCGTCCTGACCGCGGACGGCGACCGGGCCGCCTCCATCGCCCGTGCCCTCGAGGTCCGGTCCGCCGCCGAGGACATCGTGCGGGTCGTCGTCCACGAGGCCCGAGAGACGGGCGCGACGTGGCAGAGCATCGGCGACGCACTCGGCGTGACCCGGCAGGCGGCCTTCCAGCGCTACGGCAGACCGCTCGACCCCAGGACAGGAGAACCCATGAACACCGATCCACTCCCCGAGGCCGCCGACCTGGCCGTCACGACGGTCGAGGACCTCGCCACCGGACGCTTCTCACAGGTCGTCGGCCGTTTTGACACGACGATGCGCGAGGGTCTGTCCGAGGAGTCACTCGCCGCGGCGTGGTCGCAGATCCTCGGACTGTCGGGCACGTACGAGACGCACGGCGTGCCCGAGATCGCCCGCGCGGGCGACGTGACCGTCACCGACACCCAACTCTGCATGGAGGCGGGCGACTACACCGCCCGGATCAGCTACCGCGACGACCGCAGCATCGCCGGGCTGTTCATCCTCCCGAAGGACACCCCATGACCACGATCCCGGCCGGCGGACACACCGAGCGGCTCGACCTACGGTCGATCATCGTCTTCGTCGTCCTGGCCTTCGGGGCGGCCTGGCTCGTTGCGCTACCGCTCTGGCTCGGCGACGGTCTGAGCGATCCCGCGTTCACCCCGACGGCCGTGCTCGTGATGGCGACCCCGTCGATCGCAGCCGTGCTCGTGGTGTTCTTCGTGGAACGGCCTGCGGACCGGGTGCGGGCGGCTCGGGCTGGCGCCGTTACGTCCGTGGGGGAGGCTGTTCCGCTGGACCGTGGTCGGCATCGCCGTGTCCATGTCGATGGTCCTGGTCGCGCTCCCGGTGGGTGCGCTGCTCGGGGTGTACCCGGCCGACTTCACCGGCGTGTCCGGGTTCCGCCAGGTCCTGCAGGACCAGACCGGGACCGCCCCCGGATCGGTCGGCGTGATCGTCGCCGTGCAGCTGGCGTTGATCCCGGTGGCGGCGTTCGTCGGGGTGCTTCCCGCGCTGGGCGAGGAGATCGGCTGGCGGGGCTGGCTGCTGCCGAAGTTGATGCCGCTGGGGCCGGTTCCGGCGATCCTGGTCTCGGGTGTGATCCGGGGGATCTGGCACGCCCCGGTCCTGTTGCTCGGCTACAACTACCCGGACGCTCCGGGCTGGCTCGCCGTCGCGTCGATGTCGGTGATGTGCGTCCTGGTCGGTGCGGTCCTGGGCTGGCTACGGCTTCGGTCCGGGTCGGTGTGGCCCGCAGCGCTCGGGCATTCGGCGTTCAACGCCACCGCCGGGTCGTACCTGATGTTCGCCCAGGCCGGCGCGACCGTCGACACCACGCAGGCGACGGTCCTCGGCTGGAGTGGATGGATCGTGCCTCTCGGACTGGTCATCGTGCTCGTCGCCACCGGGCAGTTCACCCTCACCCGCACGACCGCCGAGCGAGCCCCCCGATCACGTGTCGGGCCGCCACCCCCGGCGGTCCGTCCACCATCATCCACCAGCTCGTTGACGGACACAGTCACCTTCTTGTCATGCCCGTCGGACCCGGCCAGGCCGGCAACGCACCGATGTTCGTACACCTGCTGTCATACCTGCGTGTCGCCCGGATCAGTCGGGGCCCGGCACGCAACCCGACCCGAGCGCGTCCGACAGGAGCCGAGCGACCGTGAGCACCGCCTCCGCCATCCCTTCCAGCCAGGTCGACCTGTTCTCCGAGCGGGCACGGGTCGATCCGTACCCGATCTACGACGAGTTGCGCGAACTCGGTCCGGTCGTCCGGCTCACGCGTCATGATCTCTACGCCCTGCCCCGTTACGAGGAGGTCCGGGCGGCTCTCACGGACTGGCGGACGTTCTCCTCGGCTCGCGGCGTGTTCGTCGATCCGGGTATCAACGCGCAGCTCGAGGGCATCACGCTGTGCAGCGATCCCCCGGATCACACCACGATGCGTGCGGTCCTCGGTCGCCCGTTGCGCGCGGACCGGATGCGTGAGATCACGCCGCGGATCGAGGCTGAGGCCCGGCATATCGTCGAGGAGCTCGTCGGGCGGGGCCGGTTCGACGCCGCCACCGAGCTCGCCGAACACCTGCCCATGGCAGTGGTGTCCGAGCTGGTCGGATTGCCCGACCGGGGCCGGGACAAGATGCTGGAGTGGGCGGCGGCGATCTGGAATGTCCAGGGCCCGGCGAACGAGCGCTTCGTCGCATCGACGCCGTCGGTCGAGGAGTTCATGGCCTTCGCCACCGAGGAAGCGGTGCCCGGTCGCCTGGACCCGCAGGGGTGGGCCGCGCACCTGTACGAGGCCGCCGACCGCGGCGAGATGCCGCACGACAAGTGTCCGGTGATGATGCTCGACTACGTCACCCCGAGCCTGGACACAACCATCCTGGCCATCACGAACCTGGTCCGGCTCTTCGCCGACAACCCGGACCAGTGGGACCTGCTGCGCGTGGACCGGTCGTGGATCCCCCACGCGATCAACGAGTCGCTGCGCCTGGAGACACCGGTCCCCCAGTTCTCCCGTGTCCTGACCGAGGAACACGAGATCGGCGGGGTCGTCCTCCCCGCGGGGGCGCGGGTCGCCCTGCTCTACGGCTCGGCGAACCGCGACCACCGGCAGTACCCCGACCCCACGCGCTTCGACATCACCCGATGCCCCTCGGACCACCTCGCGTTCGGCCGCGGTGAGCACGTCTGCGTGGGCATGCACCTCGCCCGGCTGGAGATGGGCGCACTGCTGGAGCAGCTGGCCGACCGGGTTCACCGGTTCGAGGTCGTGTCCTCCCGTCCGATGATCAACAACGGGCTGCGTGGCCTGGCACGTCTCGAGGTGACCGTCACGTGACGTCCCCCGAGAACCCGCCGGTCGTCGCCGTCTGGCGTCGACGTCTGTCGCCGACGTCGGAGCTCGGCACCTGGCCGTTCACAGCGGGGGCGCGTCTCCTCAGCTCTCCGATCGACGATCCAGTCGCTCAGGAGAACGCGGTCCCCCTCGGACGGAACGACTGTCCACCGCGGTCACACCGCGCATCGACCCGCCGATTCGTTCACTCGGAAGATGGGCCCACCATGCAGAATCAGTTTCACGATGCGCGCGGCGAGCAGATCACAAGAAGAGTGACGAGCAGCACGGCCCACAGAGAATCCGTAGATGCGGAACCACGCCGGCCATCGGGCACTTGTACTGCGAGTCGAGTGGCGGTCTGGCGCCTGATCAGCAGCGTAGGAATGCGAGCCAAGGCTGACCAGGACGAACGGGCCCGTTCGTGGCGTTCTGGCCATCTCACTCGCTGTCTCGACCAGTCTCGATCCGGACTTGACTGTGCCGCAACGGCACGGTGTCTTCTCGTCCCATGAACGAGTCGGCGAGGAGCGGAGCAGGCGACATGACGGGCGCGACCAGCCACAGGCACCAGGGCGGGGCCCCCGGCCCGGGCCATGACGCGAAGCCGGACGACCCGACACTCGTCATGCCCGCGGTGGGCACGGTGGGTGCGCCCGACCTCTCCGAGGCGGCCACCCCGCCGCACGGCGTCCCGGCTGCGCCATCGGCCCCGGCGAAGAAGCGCCGGTTCCGCTGGAAGAAGGAGCACTACACACCCGAGGAGCTCGAGGAGTCGCGCGAAGCCCTGCGCAAGGTCGCCCCGTGGGACGGGCCGATGCGGGGCGGCGACTGGTTCCTGATCATCGCGACCGTCGTGATCGTGCTGCTGAACCTGGCGTCGATGCCGTTCCGACCGCTGCTCATCGCGTCGTACCCGGTCGCCCTGGCCGCGGTCACCGGCAGCCTGTCCGCGATCGGCGCCGGGGCCGCGTTCGCCCGGATCGGCGAGGCCGACCTCTGGCTGGTGGTCACGGCCGGGATCTTCGGAATGATCAAGTTCGACTGGCTGTTCTGGCTGGCCGGACGCCGCTGGGGCGCGAAGATCATCGAGCTATGGGCGCCGGGATCGGCGGCCAAGCGGTTCGTGGCACGGGTACGTTCCGCCCCCCGCTGGGTCCTGCCGATCGCTGTCGTCGCGGCGGCACTGCCGGGCGTCCCAGCCCCCGCGGTCTTCGCACTGGCCGGCATGGGCCGGATGCGGTTGCTGCCGTTCATGGTGCTCAACGCCCTCGGTGCAGGGCTCATCGCCGGACTGGTGGCCTGGCTCGGCTACAGCGTCGGGCAGCACGCCGTCGACGTCGTCCTCGCGGTCGACAAGTACGCACTGTGGATCACCCTCGGCCTCGTCGCGGTGGTCTCGGTGCAGGCCGGCATGAAGGCCCAGAAGGAGCAGCAGGCCAAGAAGGAGCAGCAGGCCGCCGCGCAGGACCAGGCCTGACCTGAGGTCCCTCCCATGAAGTCGGAGTGCTGGCTAGGGTGCGTCTCTCACAGCGCGGAGCCACGAAACGCCGAGGCGAGTTCGTCGTAGCGGGAGCCGGCCCGCGCCACTGTTCGACGAGGCAGAGGCCGCGCTCCCACGACGTTGCTGGTGCGTCGGGCTGGGTCCGGAGCCGTCCCGGACCCAGCCGGTCGATGCGCGGTGTGATCAGCGGGCTCGCCGAGCAGGTTCGCGTACTTCGATCCTCCATCGCGTCGAGGGGCGCGGCGTGCTGGTGCACCCCGATGATCGTGAGTCCACGCCGACCGCCCTGTCTGCGGCCCCGGCGGTGCCGCTTCCACACCGTCGGGCACGGCCCGAGGTCGCCGGGACACCACCCCAGCGCACTCCACACCGGCATCGGTAGCTGACCCCCAAGGCATGACGCGACCCGACGACCTGTTCGGCAGACACGCCCAGCGCCGGACCCACCCTGCCCGCAGCGTGCGGCCGCACTGCGCGCTGCTCGCCGACGGCGTCACGGCCGCCTCAAGTCGCCGGGTGGGGGATTCGACGAGGCGGCCATCAGCCTGGGTGCGAATAGTTTCATCGACGCGCTGTACATCGAGATCTGCGAAGGCCAGGTGGCCGACCACCCGATCTGCGTCGTCCTCGACATCAACGCGACGGCGAGCGAGACGGGCTCGGGCTCCAGGTCGACACCGGCCGGTGGGGACCGGGTGTCACCGGCCGATGACTGAGAGGTCTCTGAGCTCGGACCACATCTGTTGCCAGGTGACCGTCCGGTCCTCGAGCAGCCAGATGGTCGCGTTCTCCTCCACCAGGCCCCCGTAGGTTCCCAACGGGGTCGACGCCGTCACTGTCTGCAGTGGGCGGGCGGAGGTGAAGTAGGGGCGGAAGCGGTCGGGACTGCCGACGAGCAGCATCGCGTCGGACGTCTCCGGCGGGGGCGGGAACCAGCCGTATGCCCTGTTGGTTCCGTGGACCGCCGGCAGGTCGAGGTCGGGTGGGGCGGCGTCGAGGAGCGCAGCGTGGACGTAGGGAACCGCCACGAGTGCGGTGCGCGCGCGGTTCTCGTCGGGTAACGCGGACCAGGTGGCTGCGGTGGTGGTGGCCAGCGGGGCGGCGAAGGCCGGGGAGGCGAGCAGCACCGACGACGCGGCGCCGGCCGTGGCCAGCACTGCGCCGGCGGTGACCACCGGCCAGGCGCGGCGTGGCCCGTGGCGCTCCCGGCGTCGCTGGAGCGCGACGGCACCGACGGCGCCGAGGACCGGGTAGATCGGTGTCAGGTAGTAGTGCCGGCCCGCGGAGACCAGGACCGCGATGAACAACAGCAGGTAGGCCACTGCCAGGAAGCGCAGCGGCCGCCACTGCGGGTCGCGCAGCAGCGCGAGCAGCCCGTACACCGCCAGCCCGAGGGTGAGCGGTCCGGTCACGGCCAGCCCGTGTGCGGCGACGACGATCGGGTGCCCGTAGATGGCGGTGTTCTCCTGGGCGACCGCGGTCGCCATGCCCAGCTGCGGCCAGCCGCGCGCGGCCTGCCAGACCAGCGTGGGTGCGGCGACCAGCAGCGCGATCCCGGCGCCGGCCCACGTGGCCCGGCACCTCAGCAGGTCCCGGGGTCCGACGGCCAGCACGGCGACGACCAGGGCCGCGCCGAGTGCGAAGACCTGGAACCGGGTCTGCGCGGCGACACCAGCGACCAGCCCGGCGGCGAGCAGGAGCCGGTCGTCCCCAGTGCGTTGGCGGCGCAGGAGCAGCCACAGCAACGCGGTCCACAGTGCGGGTTCGAGTGTGTAGGGGGTCAGCCAGTGCCCGAACTGGGCGGCGGCGATCGAGGTGGCCTGACCCAGCGCGGCGAGGGACTGCGCGCGGGCGTCGCCGCCGAGCTCGCGCGCGACCAGCGCCGTGAGCACGACGGCGGCGGCGGTGGCGAGTACGGCGGGCACGGCCAGGACCAGTTGTGATCCCGGGTCGAGGGTGTCGGCGAGGCGGGCGAGCAACGGTGTCAGCGGTGGCTGGTCCACCGCACCGATGTCGAGGTGGTGGCGGCCGATGGCCAGCATCAGGTCCTCGTCGAGCCAGCTACGCGGCACGGCGGCCAGTGTCAGGTGGACTATCGCGACGATCCCGGCCGTGACGGCCACCGGGATCGCCGCGAAGCGATGCACGGGACCGGTCACGAGGTCGCGGCGCAGCGGACGCCCTCGGCCGGTACCCGGTCTTCGAGGAGGTAGGCGGCGAGGGGGTGCCCGTCGCCGTCGACAGCGAGCAGCGCTACCTCTGGCCGTTCGACGAGCCCGACAGCATCAGGACGACGAACGGCTGCGCGGTCCGGGCGGTCGGGCATCGGTGTCACCTCGTTCTTCGGTCGGAGACCGGTCGGAGTCGATCACAACCCATGCCGTTGCCGCATGGTCCACCCCGCGTGTGCATGGCATGGCTCACACCGGGGCGGGTCGATCAGGGCCTGCGTGGCCGGCCCCTGCCGTCCGGCGAGATCGGTACCGTCTCGACCGGCAGCAGCACCGTTCGGCGCGACGAACGAGCCCGCCGACGTCGTCGTGCACGTGGGGCTCGGGCGGCCCACCTTCTGCGTCGACAGGCTGGGCGGCGGTCCGAGCACTTCGACGCTCAGGGCACCGGGTCGAACGGCCCGCGGTCCGGTTCGCAGACGGCCCCTTCGGCGGGCAGCGTGCCGTCGGTGAAGTACGCGGTCAACGCCCCGTCGATGCAGGCACTCTCACCACGGGCGCCGTGTCCGAACGAGTCGAGTGTGAGCAGCCGGGCGTCGGCCAGCAGTCGAGACGTAGTTCGTGCGTCCTCGTAGGGCGTCGCCGGATCACCCTTCCGGTTGCCGATCACCAGCACCGGCGCGGCCGTCTCCCGGTTCCACGGCCCGGTGTAGCGGTCCGGGTCGGGCCCGCCAGGCCACGTCGCGCACCCCAAGGACAGATAGGTCCAATGCGAGCCGAAACCACGCCCGACCCCGTCGGCCCGGCGCGCGAAGTCCGACCACACGCGGGGGTCCGTGGGATTGGTGCCGTCGTTGCACATCACGCTGAGCCGCTGCACCTCCCGGTTGCCCGGCGGAGCCGGCGGAACGGGCGTGGTCGGCGTCTGGTCGGCGGATGACCGGCGTCGTTCCTGGACTACCTCAAGGTGTGCCACTCACGGCCCGTGGCCGGTGACTACAACCAGGGTGTTTCCTGAAGCGCGCACCAGGTGACGATGGCCTTCAGTACAGTTGCGCCGCGTAAGGTCAGGGCGAGCTTGTCGTAGCGGGTCGTGAGGCCGCGCCACTGCTTGACCTTGCAGAACTCGCGTTCGACGACGTTGCAGTCGCGGTAGTCGACCCGGTCGAACGCCGGTGGTCGGCCGCCGCGTGAGCCGTGTCGTTCCGGTGACCCTGCTGGTCAGCCGGCTCCGGGATGACCGCGACGATCCGTCGTCCGCGCAGGTGGGCGCGGATGGCGCGCTAGGAGTAGGCCTTATCTGCGCGGACCCGCTCGGGCCGGGTCCGCGGCCGGCCCGGACCGACCCGTCCGACGCGTAGATGTGACATCAGGTGCGCGAACATCGGGGCGTCGCCGGCCTGGCCGGGGCCGACGAGCACGACCAGCGGGCGGCCGTGGCCGTCAACGAACTGGTGGATCTTCGTGCCGAGACCGCCGCGGGAGCGGCCCAACGCGTGATCGGGCGGCTCGATCAGCAGATGCTTGTGGTTCGATCCTGCCCCCCCCTGCGTCTTTCTTCAGGGTCGCGGCGTGTTGGTGAGCGCGGATGATCTTCGAGTCGACCGACACGGCCCAGTCCACGAGACGGGCGGAGTCGGCATCGGCGAGCAGAGCTGCGAGAACGTGGTCCCAGGTGCCATCACCGCAGAAGCGGCGGCGGCTTTTCCCAGGGTCTGCCACGGCCCGAACTCGACCGGGACATCACGCCAGGCCAGCCCGCAGCGGAACCGGTAGATGATCCCCTCGATCACTCTGCGGTGGTCGGCGAACGGGCGCCCCGGCATCCCGTCCGACGAGGGCGACAACGACTCGAGCCGGTCCCACTGGGCTTCGGTCAGGACGGCACGGCGCGACACTGCCGATCATCGCGCAGGCCCGACCAGCCGGGTTATGAGACATGCCCTAGGACATCCCCCGGGCCGGGCCGCCGGATCGGCGGCGCGGCTCCCGGGGCACCCCACGCCACTCCGGGAAACCGGGGGAAGCTCACGGCGATGGTGCAGCTCGGCGGTGCCCCGCGGGTGACGGGTGGGTTGGTCGAGGCGCGGGCCGCGTCGGAGGTGCCGCGAGTGCTGCGGCTCCGCGTCGGGCCGGTCGCGTTCGACCTGTGTGATGCTGCCGCCTTCACCGCCACGCTCGCCGCGTGGCGGCAGGCTGTGATCCTGCTCGCGATCGACGGTCCGGACCTCGTCTGACGATGCCCGCCTTGTGGATGGGCTGGCCCGGCCGCTGGTGCGGCCGGGCCTCGCTGCGTCATGGTGGCCGGTATGGGAACGGTGGCGTGGCGGGTCGGGGTGCTGCGGCCGGACGCGGACAACGTCGACTGGACTGGCCGGGAGCCGAGCTGGGGTGGTCGACCACGCGCAGGCGCGCCCCGAATGAGTTGCATGAGGGGGGCATTGAGTTCCGGGTGGAGGTAGACGGGCTCCCGGCGGTCGTGTTCCCGGGCCTGCACGATGACGGCAGTGTGGACATGTCCGGGCTCGATGATGTCGTTCCGTCGAGCGGTACGAGCCCCTGTAGAAGCTGATGCACAGCTCCGCCGGGGTCGGGGGTCCGACGATCAAGCGTGCTCAAGGCCGCACGGCCGAGCCCAGAGATCGCCGCCGCCGGCGACTGCTTGATGCGAGGCCGCTCGGTGCGTGGCGTTGTAGCTGAGGAGCGTGGTGTCGCGGCCGTGGAGTCATTCGTGTTGCGAACTGGTGGTGAACCAGGTGACGAGGGGCGGGTATGTCTGCCAGCGGCACAACCAGAGGCGCAGGTAGAGGCGTCGTGCGGTGTCGCCCGCGCGCTTTACACCCGAGCGGTCGCAGGTTCGAACCCTGCCTCGGCCACCCATTTTTAACCTGCAAAGATGTCGGCGCCGACATCCATAATCAGATCTGTATGGTCCTCGGCTTGGTGTCACGCGGCCTCGTGTTGTGGGTTCTGTGCCTCTCGTTGACATGACGAGCGTTCCGTTGACAGGGGCATCGGACGTCGCCGGATGTCACTTGCAACAGCCTTATTATGTCTGACACAATGGTGGGTGTGCGGGTGAGGTTCACGAGACCAGCTCGCCGGCACCGGATCGGCAAGGCGCACGCGATGTATGTGATCGAGACGGTCGACCCGGTCGCTGTGTCGGCTACGGAGACGGCGGATGCTCGGCTCGTGTGGATCGGGCCCGACGATCGCGGGATCGAGTTGGAGGTCGTCGCGCTCGATCTGCCGGATGAGTGGCTGGTCATCCATGTCCTGCCGACGGCGTTGAGGAGGAAGCGATGAAGGATCACCATGAGGTGGCCCCGGACGTCGATCTCGACGCTGAGGATGTGCGCGACCGGCAAGGCCGGCGCGTCACCAACAAGTATGCCGAGCGCGCCGCGGAGGAGGCGCTCCAGCTGGTGCGTCCGGGGCGGCCGGCGCTCGGTGAGGTCGGCAAGCATTCGCCACGGGTGTCGTTCCGGGTGCCCGAGCAAGTGCGGACGCAGGCTGAACAGCGCGCCGCGGCGGAGGGTCGGTCGGTGTCGGAGATCGCCCGTGACGCGTTGGAGCGGTACCTGCGCAACGTGGGCTGATCACCGCGTCGCGTCGCGTACGCGTGCCGAGCGGATGAGCGCGTGCGCATCGGCCACCCGCCCGGCGTCGAGCAGGACGAACCCCTGCTGCGCTCGCGCGTACCCGAGACCCGCGGCTCCGCCGCCCTCGAGCGCAGCTGCGGTGGCCGTCTCGTGGAGGCGCCACGCGTCGTCGAGGCGCCCCATGTCCAGGGCCTGCCGACCCGGGAGAGCCGCGGCCTGGCCGAGCTCGTCGGCCGCTGTCTCCCGGTCGGCGCTCGGTAAGGCGTACCGCACGAGCCGCTGCATCGTCTCGACATGCGCGACCGCTTGCGCGTAGATCGGTCGGCCCGCGAGCCGGCGGTCGAGTAGCCGTAGGCCCTGGGTCTGTTCGCGCAGCAGCGCCACGAGCCCGAGTCGAGCTGATCGGTCTGTACCTGTTTCCGTCCGAACCTGCCTCCCATCGCAGTCCACCGACATACTGGCTGTCCGCTGTGTCCGCTTACGTCGTACAACTGCCCGCTCGCCGAAATGTCGAGAGGTGGCTGCTGCAGGCCGCCGCACGCACCCAGTGGGGTGACGTAGCGTTCTCGATCGTAGCTATCCGTGAATCGGTTGAGCTGACTTGGCGACGGCCTCTGACCGTCACCTCGTCGCCGCCGGATGTGACGTGGACCGACGAACCTGCACTGAAGGAGGAGGCGCGTCCTGGTGGCGGAGATCGAGCGTCGCGTTGTCAGCGGCGGGGAGCTGTGGTGGCTTCGCGAAGGCCCAGGGGCGCACGGTCAAGAACCGAAGGACGTCCACGTGGTCGCGGACGCTCTGGCGGGAAGCTTCAGGTTCGTGGAGGAGTCGAGTGCGGCGCGCGGCCTGCGGACGCCTCAGCTCGGTGCCCTGCATGCGGTTCTCGCCCACCGGTCCACCGAGGAGGCCGAGCCGATCACCATTGTGATGCCGACCGGCACCGGCAAGACGGAGACGATGCTCGCGGCGTACTGCTACGAGCCGTCGCGGACGATGGTCGTCGTTCCGTCGGACGCGCTGCGTACTCAGATCGCCGAGAAGTTCGTGACCCTCGGAGTGCTCCCCGAGGTGGGAGCCGTCGTAGGCGACTTCCTATGCCCGGTCGTACTGGTGCTCAGCAGCGGCTTGACAACGGTGGAGGAGGTCGATGAGCTGCTCGACGGCACCAACGTCGTCGTGGCGACGGCTCAGGCGCTCGACAAATGCTCTGAGCCTGCTCGCATGCGGCTCACGGGTGGTTGCACACGCTTGTTCGTCGACGAGGCGCACCACGTCGGCGCGCGGACATGGCGGGAGATCGTCGATCTTTTCTCCGATCGCGAGGTAGTCCAGTTCACCGCTACGCCCTACCGTGAGGACGGCCGGCACCTGGGTGGTCGCGTCGCCTATGCATATCCGTTGCGACTCGCCCAGAAGCACGGGTACTTCGCGCGGATCAACTATCGGTCCATCATCGACCTTTCCGACCCCGATCGCGCGGTCGCGACCGCCGCGGTCGGACAGCTGCGGGTGGACCTGGACGCGGGCTATGACCACTTGCTGATGGCACGTGTGAGTTCGGTGGAACGCGCTAAGCAGGTCGTCGCGCTGTACGAGGAACTCGCACCAGATCTGCACCCGCTGCGCATCGACACCGGACTCGCGGACTCGACCCGCCGTAAGCGCCGGGACAGGCTCGGACAGGACTGCCGAATCGTGGTGTGCGTCAACATGCTCGGTGAGGGTTTCGACCTGCCGAAGCTCAAGATCGCAGCCATCCACGATCCGCAGAAGAGTCTCGCCGTCACACTCCAGTTCATCGGGCGCTTCACCCGTACCGGTGGCGGAGCCCTGGGTGAGGCTTCCGCGTTCGTGCCACTGCAGGTGACCGGCGTCGACGAACGACTCCGCAAGCTTTACGGCGAGGACGCGGACTGGAACGAGATCATTCAGGACCTGACCGAGCGCGGCGTCGGACGGGAGAGGGCCCGATCAGACTTCGAGCGGGGCTTCGGTTCTCTGCCCCGCGAGGTGGCGATGCGAAGCATCCACCCCAAGATGAGCACGGTCGTCTACCAGACGCCGACCACGCCGCCGTGGCGGCCGGAGGGCGTATACGACCTGTTCGAGGACCGACTGCTGACCACGCAGTTGGGTATCAACAACAGCGGCCAGGTCGTATGGTGGGTCTCGCGGCAGGCCACGCCGGTCCGGTGGGGAGACTTCGCGAGTTTCAACGAACTCGTCCACCACCTCTACGTGGTCTATCTCGACGACTCTGCCGGATTCCTCTATATCAACAGCACCGACAACGACTCGCTTCACGAGGACATCGCGAGAACTGTCTGCGGCGACGGTGTCACCCTGGTGAAAGGGGAGAGCGTCTACCGGATCCTTGCGCAGGTGCAGCGTCGGATCCCGACCAACGTCGGTCTCCTCGACTCGGTCAGCCGGAACAGACGGTTCTCCATGCACGTCGGGCAGGACGTCCTCCACGCCTGGCGCGGCGAGGGCGGAACGAAGATGAAGACCAACATCTTCGCGCACGGATTCACCGACGGGCGGGCCGTAAGCTTCGGAGCGTCCCGGAAGGGACGGGTGTGGAGCCACGAACAAGCGCACGACATCCACGATTGGGTCCAGTGGGCGCGGCTCGTGGGCCCGGTAATTTCCGACACGTCGATCTCGCTGGACACCGTGATGTCGGGCTTTCTGCTCCCGCAGCCAGCCACCGAGCGCCCGCCGCACGTGCCGCTATCGATCGAGTGGCCGCACCATCTTGTCGCGACTATGAGCGAGACGCGCAAGGTCTTGCACAGTGGGGCGGAGTTCTCGCTGCTCGACACCGAGCTCGCGCTGACCGCGCACGCGGCGGACGGTCCATTGCAGTTCGAGCTGCGAACCCCGGAGTGGTCGCTCGGGTTCGCGTTCGAGTTCAACGAGAACGAGCCGCCGAGGATCAGTCCGGTCGGCGAGGATGGAGTCATCACGACACCGTCCGGGCGCGGCAGCCTCGCGGCGTTCCTCACCGCTCACGGGCTGCTGGTCACGTTCGAGGACGAGCTCGTCCTGGTCGAGCAAGGCTATCTCCTGCAGCCGGACCGCGAGCGTCGGCTGTTCCCCACCGACTCGATTGAGGTGTTCGACTGGTCCGGAGTCGAGATCAAACGTGAGTCGCAAGGCCCGGAGCGAGATCCGGCCACCGTCCAGCACCGCGCCATCCAGGTCCTGTCCGCCGAGTCCGACTGGGAACTCGTCATCGACGACGACGGCACCGGTGAGCTGGCCGATGTCGTCTTCCTGCGCCGGGTCGACGACGAGCTGGAAGTGCTGCTCGCGCACTGAGCCTTTCCCAGTAGGTGGGGTCTGTAACAGGAACGGTGGTTCCGGCGTTGTTGGTCAGTAGTGCTCGGCGGACGGCCAGCGGTCACTGAAAGTGATCGCGAAGGCGTTGATCACCGGCTTCCAGCGGATCGTCCACCGTGCGCGGCCTCGCCCGGTCGGGTCGAGGCTGCGGGTCACAAGATACAGGCATTTCAACGCGGCCGCCTCGCTGGGGAAATGCCCTCGCGCTCGTACCGCTCGGCGGTAGCGGGCGTTGAGTGATTCGATCGCGTTCGTCGAGCACAACACGGCACGGATCTCAGTGTGGTAGTAGAGGAACGGAACGAATTCGGTCCAGGCGTTGCGCCACAACCGGATCATCGCCGGATAGGTTCGACCCCATTTCTCGTCGAGGTCATCGAGAGCAGCGAGAGCGGCGTCGGCGGTGGGTGCGGTGTAGATCGCGCGAATGCCGCGTTTGATCGCATCGGTGTCGCGCCGCGAGGTCAACCGGAACGAGTTCCTGATCAGGTGCACGATGCATGTCTGCACGATGGTCTGCGGCCACACGTTCTCCACCACCTCGGGCAGGCCTTTCAACCCGTCGCAGACCAGGAAGAACACATCGCGGACACCGCGGTTACGCAGGTCGGTCAGCACCCCGAGCCAGAACTCCGCAGCCTCCCCGCTACTGCCGGCCCACAGGGCTCGGCCGTGCGGCCTTGAGCACGCTTGATCGTCGGACCCCCGACCCCGGCGGAGCTGTGCATCAGCTTCTACAGGGGCTCGTACCGCTCGACGGAACGACATCATCGAGCCCGGACATGTCCACACTGCCGTCATCGTGCAGGCCCGGGAACACGACCGCCGGGAGCCCGTCTACCTCCACCCGGAACTCAATGCCCCCCTCATGCAACTCATTCGGGGCGCGCCTGCGCGTGGTCGACCACCCCAGCTCGGCTCCCGGCCAGTCCAGTCGACGTTGTCCGCGTCCGGCCGCAGCACCCCGACCCGCCACGCCACCGTTCCCATACCGGCCACCATGACGCAGCGAGGCCCGGCCGCACCAGCGGCCGGGCCAGCCCATCCACAAGGCGGGCATCGTCAGACGAGGTCCGGACCGTCGATCGCGAGCAGGATCACAGCCTGCCGCCACGCGGCGAGCGTGGCGGTGAAGGCGGCAGCATCACACAGGTCGAACGCGACCGGCCCGACGCGGAGCCGCAGCACTCGCGGCACCTCCGACGCGGCCCGCGCCTCGACCAACCCACCCGTCACCCGCGGGGCACCGCCGAGCTGCACCATCGCCGTGAGCTTCCCCCGGTTTCCCGGAGTGGCGTGGGGTGCCCCGGGTTCAGCGGAGTCGGATGACTGAAATCTAGGCACGACGATCTTGATCCGCGTCTCGCACTCTAGCGGTGACAGCTGGTGTCGTCGATGGGCAGCATCGCTGGCTGGCAATGCTTCCCCCGAGCTGCAAGAGGACATGCGTTCCCCCGCTTCCGGCCGCGTCGCGACGGTAGAATTCCCTTGCCATCAGCAGTAGGCGGCCGGAGCTGTCCCGCCGCCGTCGCAAGCAAAGGGGCTCGGAGTGGCGGGTATCGAATCTCAGGTCTTAGAAACCTTCCTCGCGGAACTGACCGCACTCGATGACGTGCCATCTCAGATCACGGAGAGCCTTGCGGAGCTGCTCGCAGCGGACAAGCTTCCGAAGCCGGACCAGCTCGTCGTGCTCTACACCGACGCGAGCGGTGAGTCAGCACTGTGATCCAGGTTCAGAAACTCTGCATCGAAGAGTTCCGCGGTATCCGCGACCTCGAACTCGACATGGATAGCAGCTCCTTCATCGTGGTCGGCCCGAACGGATCAGGCAAGAGCGGCGTGATCGATGCCATCGACTTCGCATTGACGGGAAACGTTGCTCGCCTCAGCGGAGCCGGCACAGGTGGAATCTCAGTCGCGAAGCACGCACCACACGTGCACCAGCGCGACAACCCAGCCGCAGCGAGAGTCACCCTGACCTTCACGCACCCTGCCAGCGGACAGACCGGCACTCTCACGCGCAGCGTGAAGACCGCAGGTCAGTTCACCCTCGTGCCCGAAACCCCTGAGCTTCTCGCAGCCGTCCAGTGGGCCGCAGGTCATCCTGAACTGATCCTGTCTCGACGCGAAGTCATCAAGTACGTCAACACCGAGCCCGGGAAACGCGCCCAAGAGGTGCAGGCGCTCCTCAAGCTCGATCGCATCGACGAGACGCGTCGCCTACTCAACACGGCTCGCAACAAGACGAGCGCTGCCGCCAGAAGCGCGGACGACGCCGTGAAGTCTGCAGAAGATGCCGTCAGACGCGGTCTCGACATCAGTGATCTGCTGCCAAGCGAGGTCGCGGTAGCGGTCAACAAGAACCGTGAAGTGCTCGGCCTCGAAACGTTGCCAGCAACCACCCTTGAGACCGACCTCAGCGCCGGAGCCAAGACTGAAGACAGTCAAAGCACCTTCAACCGGGCGTCGGCCATCCGGGACATTGAAGCCGTCATCGACTACTTGGCTGGGCACGAAGACCTGGACAACGCAGCGAGCGACCTGGGCGCGGCGCTAACCGAGCTCGATGCCGACCCCGCAGTCCTCGATTCGCTCAAGCACCGCCAGTTGGTCGAGACTGGCCTTCCATTGGTGATCAGTACCGCCTGTCCGCTGTGCGACCTGGAGTGGCCCGACGTTGCATCACTGCGGCAACATCTGAACGACAAGCTCGCTCGGTCCGAGACAGCCGCGAAGCTCCAGCAGCGCATACAGGCCGCGGCGGGCAAGGTGATCGGGCAGCTTCGCAGCGTGCGGTCCCTGATCCAGGCAGCACAGCCGCACGCCGTCACAATGGGGCACTCTGCTGCGTTGCAGACGTCCCTCTTGGAATGGTCGAACGACCTTGCCGCATTCGAAGCGAAGCTGACGACAGTCGAGTCCGTCCGCGACGAGTCCGAGCGCGTCACCACCGGACCCTTGTCCATTCCGTCGCCGATCCCCGACGGACTCAAGGCGCTACGAGCGACGATCGAAGCAATGCCGGACCAGACCGCGACCCAGGCCGCACGGACATTCCTCACTGTTGCCCAAGATCGTTGGACACAACTACGCCAATCGCGGGCAAAAGCGACCAAGACGACCGCAGCGCACAAAGCAGCCAACGCGGTGTACGAGACGTACAACTCCGTGGCAGACGCGGCACTGACGACGCTGTACAAGACCGTCGAAGCGGACTTCAGCAACTTCTATCGGCAGATCAACTCCGACGACGAGTCATCCTTCAAGGCAGGACTGTCTCCGACCGCCGGGAAGCTCGACCTCGAAGTCGACTTCTACGGGCTCGGAATGTTCCCACCGATGGCCTACCACAGCGAAGGCCACCAGGACGGAATGGGGGTTTGCCTCTACCTGGCCCTGATCAGGCAGCTCCTCAAGTCCGACTTCCGGCTCGCCGTCCTCGACGACGTAGTGACCTCCGTAGACGCCAACCATCGACGACAGTTCTGCAAACTACTCAAAGAGATCTTCCCCGACGTCCAGTTCATCATGACGACTCACGATGAGGTCTGGGCGCGACAGATGCAGTCTTCAGGCCTCATCGCTCGACGTTCGCTCGCTCGGTTCCACGGCTGGACCGTCGATGGGGGACCGTTCTACGGTCAAGGCGTCGACTTCTGGACCCAGATCGAAACCGACCTGGCCAACGACGATGTTCCCGGCGCGGCTCATAAGCTGCGACGCAATCTGGAGTCGTCGCTGGCCGATGTCGCTGCGAGTATCCAAGGCCAGGTCGTATTCCGTGCCGACAACAACTACGACCTCTCATCCTTCTTCTCAGCGGTCAAAGGCCGGCATGGAGATCTGCTCAAGAAGGCGACCGCCTCGGCGAACTCGTGGAACAACGACACCGCAAAGCAAAGGGTCGAAGTGCTGAGGGGCGAGCGAGCGAAAGCGATCCTTGCGCAGGACGGAGAGAACTGGGCGATCAACGCCCTAGTGCATAACAATGACTGGGCGACCATGACGAAAGAAGACTTCGTACCGGTCGTAGAAGCCTGCAAGCAATTCCTCGAACTGTTTACCTGCAGCAACGATGCCTGCGACGGGTGGGTCTACGTTCTTGGCATCCCCGGGAAGGAGGAAGAGCTCCGGTGTTCCTGCGGAAATCTTAACCTGAACCTGCGGAAGAAGTAGGTTGACAGCGTCGCCGTGGCTCATCGGGCTCGCTCCACCTCGCAGCCGGACTCGGCGACGGGCTGATCACCACGGTGAATCTGCCGGTCGCCGCCGCAGAGCGACGCGGAGGTGCCGTCAGGCGCGGTCGTGTCACAGCAAGTCCTTGGTGTGCGACCACACCGTCATTCGATGCACATCGAACCGGCGGCATAGGGAGACCACGCTCTCGCCGTACGCGCGGGCAAGTCGGATAGCGTCCACTTGGCTCTCCGTGAGCGGTGTTCTACCGAACGCGCAGCGCGCGCCGCGACACACCAGCGGCAAAGGAGCCCGGCGGGCTCTACATCATGAACGTCCACCAGTCCAAGGGCAGCCTGTCCAGTGACGTTCTTCAGCAGGCCGCGGTATCGGGGCCGAGGGAGACAATGTCGTCGACAGTCCTCACGGCTCCGGCGAGATGTTCCTGGACGTAGTCGAATAGGTGCAGGTCAGTGACCAGCTTCGAGAACTTCGGCGCTGCGCCATCAGCATACGAGCTGATCAACCGAGGCGAGATCGCACACGTCATGATCGGCTCTCGGCGGTATGTGAGCCGCGAGCAACTCAACGACTTCATCAGCGCCAACACGCACACGGGCTATCACGCACACTGATCCGACCCGCATCATCGACGCTCGATCCAAGAGCGACAGGCGCCGGAGATCGTGAGAGTGGCCCAGCACCTATGGCGGCTACGACGACATCCCCGAGGGCATCGCGGTCACCATTCGCGACGCGAGCGGGGCGATCGCCGGACTCGGTCGCCTCGATGCCGGACAGCGCAGTTCCTACAGCTGCATCTTCCCCTTCACCGTCGACGACATACCGGTCTCGGACTTCTACACGGTGGAGATCAGCCACCACGGACAGGTCACCTTCACCGCCGACGACGTCCGCAACGGCGGCGTCGAGCTCAGCCTGGGCTGACGACCTCGCCAGCAGCGATGATCGATCCGTTCCCGGAGATCTCTCGGGCTCCCCCGGACCATACGTACTCAGGTCCGCGAATCCAGCCCGTCGAGGTGCTCGGCGCGCATGCCCGTCACAGCAGGAGGTCCGGGTTGACTCCAACGCCCCGTAGGCAGCCGGTGGCGCGATCGACCGCGGCTTGCCGCGCGGACAGGCTCGGGCGGAGCGCGTTGGTTACGATCTTCACTCATTCCAAGCTTGGGATCCCGATGGCTAACCACCTGTGCATACTAGATTGAAGGCGTGTAAGTACTCAGCGCCATGTTCCTGCCCAAGAAGTTCCGCACCAAACTCTTCTCGTACTACGACATCGGCACCGTAGGTTCGCGCGAGCCGCTCCACGGTGTGCGCTCCAGTACAACTTCCTGCGCGCACGGTTGTCTCAAACCTCCGAACGGAAGGTCGTTGCGCCTCTAAGACCTCACGGAGCACACGGACAGTGAAACCCGTCGCACCATAGGCGGGATCCGCCGCCCACTGCCAGGCAAAGTAGATCGATTCGTTCGTCGGGCGCCGATAACCCAGGACGAAGGCAGCGAGTCTCGCACCATCGACGGCCGCTACCGACGTCGACCCGAAGTCTCGACATAGCAGGATATAGCCGTATAGGGAGTTTATATCGAGATTTCCGGCGCTACGCGCTAGGCGCATGACCTGTGGCGCATCTTGCGTTATGAGCGGTCGGACGAAGACGTTGTCTGTAGTGCGGATCGTTCTGCCCATCTCAATACCCCTCTGATAGCAACCGGCACTTGCCGTAAGAAGAGATCATTAGTATCAGGACGTCGATTTTCAGTCAGGAGGGCCGCCCGCTCGACGATGCCACAATCATCCACCTCTATTGCGATTACACAGGTGCTGTCTTCGCTCGGCTCGTTCGACGCGAGCGGAGAACCAGCGCGGCGATCAGTGCGCCGCTAGCCGCGCACCCCGCGGCAACAATCATGGTCGTCGACTGCGCAGCAACGAAGGCCTCTGTGCCAGCCCGAGCAAGGTTTGCGTCGCCTCGGAGCAGAGTGAGGGCCAGCGCTCCGTCCTCAACTCCGACAAGATCCACCATCCTGCTGCGATAAACCGAGGTCAAGATCGCCCCCATCACGGCCACACCGATTGCAATGCCGAGCTGCTGGTGGGTGTCATGCAGGCCAGATCCCATACCGGCGCGATGTCGAGGGACCGCGCCGAGAACCACACTGGTCACGGCGGGGCCAGAAAACCCAGCACCGAGCCCGAGCAGCGCCAGACCGGCCGCGACGTGCGGGTACGAGCTAGACGGACCTAGCATGGCGAGCAGTAGGAATCCTGCGGTCACCACGACGAAGCCACTCACAATACAGATACGTGGCCCGACCCTGGTCGCGCTTCGTCCTCCGATGATTGAGGCGATGACGATACTGAGAGCCAGTGGAACTAGCGATACCCCAGCTTCCAACGCGCTCTGGCCACGCACGAGCTGCAGATACTGGGTCAGAACAAAGAGTGCGCTGCCGGTCCCGAGAGTCAGAACGGCCGCCGCGACGCTGCCACCTGCGAAGCGCGGATCACGGTACAGGGCGAACTCGACCATCGGCGCCGATGAACGCAGCTGCCTTCGAGTGAACCATCCCAACCCAAGAACCGCTAGAATCCCGGCGCTCCACGCGATGATCAGCGAGCCATTCTCGCCCAGGACCAGTACGGTCAGGACAACCGAGCTTATTCCAGCAGTGACCAGAACCGCGGACACCGAGTCCAGGCGTCCAGCGTCGGGGTCGCGAGATTCGGGGGCGAGAGCTGCGACTACGGCTACCGCTCCGAGGGCAAGGGGCACATTGATCCAAAACACTCCGCCCCAGGACCAGAGTTCGACCAACAGCCCGCCTAGCACTGGGCCCGCAGCCATCGCCACCGCAGCCACCGCGGCCCACGCAGCGAACGCACGCGGGCGCTCGTGCTCGGGGAACACCTGCACCAGGATTGCGAGTGTCGCTGGCATGACTAGCGCCGCGCCGATTCCCATCACTGCCCGCGCGCCAACCAGTATCCACACTGCTCCGGCCAGCCCAGCGGCCGCCGAGGCCATGGCGAACACGACCAAGCCGACCAGCAACACCCGTCGGCGGCCGTACCGGTCAGCTGCAACACCGGCGGTCACCAGAAGCCCCGCGAAGACGACGACATAGGCGTCGACCACCGCCTGCAGCGTCGCAGTGCCCGCGCCGAACGCCTCCGCGATCGCCGGCAACGCCACTGACAGCACGGTGTTGTCGACGACGACAATCAGTAACGATGCGCAGATCGCTACGAGGATCCACCACCGACGCGGGTGCCCATCGCCCCCAAGTTGCGTGCGTTCGCTCACTAAACTCTCCCTCCTGGTCCTACAGTAAAGGGCTATCACGGTACGGTCCTACACTGCTGGGGTGAGTCCGAAGAAGGCGGACACCGAGCCCTCCGTCCCCGGAGCGATCTGGTTTCGCGTACGCCCACCAGCTCGCTCCACTGGAAGCCTCAGCCGCAACGAGATCGCCCGCGCAACCGTCACCCTGCTCGACGACGGTGGCCACGCTGCGCTGAGCCTGCGGGCGCTGGCCAACCGGCTCGGTGTGCACGCAACCTCGCTCTACTGGCACGTTTCCACCCGAGATGACTTGCTTGACCTCGCTATCGACACCGTATTCAGCGAACTCGACCTACCGGAGCGCCCGAGTGGTCGGTGGACCGACGACATCGCCCGGTTCATGCGCGAGCTACGTGCCGCACTGCTTCGCCACCCTTGGGCCGGAGCACTGGCAGCTTCCCGCCCGCTACTAGGCCCGCAAGCGCTCCAGCGCTCCGAGTTCGTCTACTGCAGTTTGCACCAGGCTGGGTTCCGTGGACCCGCCCTCGTCGCGGCCGCTGCAAGCGTCAGCAACCTAGTTATCGGCAGCACAGCGACCGAGAGTGCCTGGCACTACCAGGACGAGACGACCGCCCGACGGGCCATGCACCAACATCTGCACGACCACAACGATCGGTACCCCACTCTCGCTAGCCTTCCGGGCACCGAGACCGACAGTTGGACCGATCAATTCGAGCGGGCGATGGACGCACTACTCCGAGGCTTGAATGCCCAGATCAGCGATCTTCTCTGACCCGAATCCGCGAGTAGCGCTGGTGTCCGGACTGGGGAGATGGCGATAGGTGCCCGCTGACCTGCGATGATCGTGTTTGCGACGACACGACATTGCGGGTTGAGAGGACACCTATCAGGTGCGAACAGTACGCAAGCGACGCCCGCGGTGTGCGCGGGTGCGTCTCGGCGCGCCGGACGCGGCGCTGACCAGGTTCTCCGGGCTGGCCGCGGTGACCGAACTGATCGACCGGCTCGGGATCATCGACAAGCTCGACGCCGCGGTCGGGCCCATCAAGGACCGCGACCGCGGGTGCAGCGCCGGGCAGATGCTGGTCGGCATGTCGGCGGCGCAGCTGTGCGGGGAGGACTTCCTGGTCGGGCTGGACCGGCACCGCGCCGACACCGCCGGGCAGGCACTCACGCCGGTGCCGGGGTTGGCGTCCACGACCGCCGCCGGGCTCGCGCGCAAGTTCATCGAGGGGCAGTGGGCGGCGGTGGAGACCGGGCTCGGTGACGTGCACACCACCGCGCTGGACCTGCTCGCCCAGGTCGACCCGGACCGGGCCGAGCAGCTGACGGCGGACGTGACGATCGATCTGGACACCACCGATGTCGAGGTTTACGGCCGGCTCAAGCAGGGCGTGGCGTTCAACCACCAAGGCCAGCGGGTCGCCCGCCCGCACGTCGCGACCTGGGCCGACACCGCGGTGGTGCTGGCCGCTGACCTCGGTTCGGGCCGGGATGACCCCCGCGCCACCAGCGCCGAGCTGTTCTACCGGGCGCTGGCCGCGCTCCCCGCGCAGGCGCGGGCGGGGCGAGTCCGCGTGCGTGCGGACGCGGGCTACTTCGCCGGGCAGCTCGCCCGCGCAGCCCTGTTCGTCGGCGTGGAGTTCGCCATCGGCGCCCGACGCATCGCGCCGCTGTGGCGCATCCTCGACGGCGTCGCGGCCGACGGGTGGACCGACGCGATCGACATGACCGGCGCGCAGGTCGCGGTGGCCGACTATTGCCCGAACTGGTGGCCCGCAGCGACCCAGCTGCTGATCCGTCGGGTCCGGCTCGACCTGGACCACGGCCAGGTCTCCGGTGACCCGCGAGCGCGGCGCCGACGCACCCTGCACCCCGCCCAGCGGGCGCTCCCGCTCGACGACCTCGCTACGGTGGCCAAGGTCGACGGGGTGTTCGCCTACTCGTTCATCGTGACCAACCTCGACGTCTCCACACCTGCCGCAGCCGCGCAGGCCGAGTACTGGTACCGCCACCGCACGAAGGTGGAGAACCTGTTCCGCGACACCAAGCACGGCGCCGCGCTGCGCCACCTCCCCTCCGGACACCTCGCGGTGAACCGAGCCTGGATGTGGGGCGCACTCCTGGCCGCCACCACCAGCGGGTGGCTGCACCACCTCACCGCCCGCACCCGCGACGGGCGCCTGGTCGGGCACGGCGTCCGCGGCGGCCAGGCCATGATCGCCACCCTGCGCCGGCGGCTGATCACCATCCCCGCCCGCCTCGTGCGCCACGCCCGCGGCCTCACCCTGCGCCTACCACCCGGCGAGCACCTACTCGCCGAGGTCCTCGCCCGCGTCCGCGCCCTGCCCGCTCCGTCCTGACCCGGCCGCACCGGCCCCGACCAGCACAGGAACCCGCCACCCGAGGCGACACTCGGGCCGCCCGCTTGCCCACCACCCAACTCCCGACCCAAGCAACATCAACTTTGGCCGACCAAGATCAGCTCATGACCTACTCGCGGATTCGGGTCTGAGCAGGAATGCATGAGTATTGCCAGGCTGGAGCGCCGGTTCCCCAGCATAGTCGCCGCCACGGTCCACGACCTGATCGTCTCGGCACGTTAATCGCGATAGGTTAAGGTCGAGGTATCCATTGAGCCTTTCCCAGTAGGTGCTGGTTGATCATGTGGTTCGGTCGTGCTCGACGTGGAGCAGGACGAGCGCGGCGGCGGTGATCGCGCCGATCCGCCAGGGGCAGAAGCTGACCCGGCGTAGCGCCTTGAAGGTGGTCTTGAGCAGGGAGTTCCCGCGTTCGGCCACAGCCCTGACGGCGGAGTGCAGCGTGTTGACGGTGCGCTTGTCCACCGACAGCCCACCGCCGGTGGGGGTCTTGAACGGGCAGGTCAGGCGGGTGTTCTCACCCTCGTAGCCGAGGTCGGCGAGCACGACGTGGGTGTCGTCGGTCCAGCCCTCGATCGCGTCGAGCAGGCCGGGGTGACCGCGGGCGCAGGTGGTGTCGTGCTCGCGGCCCGGGCGCACCGGGGAGGTCCACAACGGCCACCCGTCAGGCGCGGTGAGGACCTGAACGTTCCCGCCGTGGACGTGGTGCTTACCCGACCACCACAGATCCACTCCCGGGGTCGGTCCGGGAGTGCGGGAGCGGTCAGTGTGGATCACGGTGCCGTCGAGGTGAACGTGGGTGTGCCCGGCGGTGCGGGCCGCGAGCAGCGCGCCGGGCAGTCCAGGCGCGGCGGCGGCCAGAACGTCGATACCTTCGTGCAGGTAGCGGTAGGTACTCGACAGGCTCAGCCGGTTGTCGGCGGCGAGCTGGGCGACCCGGGTCGCGTCGAGGAACCAGCGCAGCACCAGCACCGCGTGGCGGTCACAGTCCAGCGCCCGACGCCCGCTGCGAGTCCCGCGCCGGAGGCGTTCCTCGGCCAACAGCCGCGACAACATGGACGCGGTGGGCTCCCCGATCGGGAGCACGGCGGTGTAGGTGACAGGATCGGGCACGCGGGACCTCGGTGGTGAGTCGATCTTTGAGCGGACCGATCTCTTCTACCGGGGTCCCGCACCCTCGTTGAGCACCTCCACGCCCCCGGCGTGTCGCCGCCAGCCGCTCCCCACTACTGGGAAAGGCTCATTGGCTATTGAGCCTTTCCCAGTAGGTGCTGGTTGATCATGTGGTTCGGTCGTGCTCGACGTGGAGGAGAACGAGCGCGGCGGCGGTGATCGCGCCGATCCGCCAGGGGCAGAAGCTGACCCGACGCAGCGCCTTGAAGGTGGTCTTGAGCAGGGAGTTCCCGCGTTCGGCCACAGCCCTGACGGCGGAGTGCAGCGTGTTGACGGTGCGCTTGTCCACCGACAGCCCACCGCCGGTGGGGGTCTTGAACGGGCAGGTCAGGCGGGTGTTCTCACCCTCGTAGCCGAGGTCGGCGAGCACGACGTGGGTGTCGTCGGTCCAGCCCTCGATCGCGTCGAGCAGGCCGGGGTGACCGCGGGCGCAGGTGGTGTCGTGCTCGCGGCCCGGGCGCACCGGGGAGGTCCACAACGGCCACCCGTCAGGCGCGGTGAGGACCTGAACGTTCCCGCCGTGGACGTGGTGCTTACCCGACCACCACAGATCCACTCCCGGGGTCGGTCCGGGAGTGCGGGAGCGGTCAGTGTGGATCACGGTGCCGTCGAGGTGAACGTGGGTGTGCCCGGCGGTGCGGGCCGCGAGCAGCGCGCCGGGCAGTCCAGGCGCGGCGGCGGCCAGAACGTCGATACCTTCGTGCAGGTAGCGGTAGGTACTCGACAGGCTCAGCCGGTTGTCGGCGGCGAGCTGGGCGACCCGGGTCGCGTCGAGGAACCAGCGCAGCACCAGCACCGCGTGGCGGTCACAGTCCAGCGCCCGACGCCCGCGCCGGGTCCCGCGCCGGAGGCGTTCCTCGGCCAACAGCCGCGACAACATGGACGCGGTGGGCTCCCCGATCGGGAGCACGGCGGTGTAGGTGACAGGATCGGGCACGCGGGACCTCGGTGGTGAGTCGATCTTTGAGCGGACCGACCTCTTCTACCGGGGTCCCGCACCCTCGTTGAGCACCTCCACGCCCCCGGCGTGTCGCCGCCAGCCGCTCCCCACTACTGGGAAAGGCTCATTGGCTATTGAGCCTTTCCCAGTAGGTGCTGGTTGATCATGTGGTTCGGTCGTGCTCGACGTGGAGGAGAACGAGCGCGGCGGCGGTGATCGCGCCGATCCGCCAGGGGCAGAAGCTGACCCGACGCAGCGCCTTGAAGGTGGTCTTGAGCAGGGAGTTCCCGCGTTCGGCCACAGCCCTGACGGCGGAGTGCAGCGTGTTGACGGTGCGCTTGTCCACCGACAGCCCACCGCCGGTGGGGGTCTTGAACGGGCAGGTCAGGCGGGTGTTCTCACCCTCGTAGCCGAGGTCGGCGAGCACGACGTGGGTGTCGTCGGTCCAGCCCTCGATCGCGTCGAGCAGGCCGGGGTGACCGCGGGCGCAGGTGGTGTCGTGCTCGCGGCCCGGGCGCACCGGGGAGGTCCACAACGGCCACCCGTCAGGCGCGGTGAGGACCTGAACGTTCCCGCCGTGGACGTGGTGCTTACCCGACCACCACAGATCCACTCCCGGGGTCGGTCCGGGAGTGCGGGAGCGGTCAGTGTGGATCACGGTGCCGTCGAGGTGAACGTGGGTGTGCCCGGCGGTGCGGGCCGCGAGCAGCGCGCCGGGCAGTCCAGGCGCGGCGGCGGCCAGAACGTCGATACCTTCGTGCAGGTAGCGGTAGGTACTCGACAGGCTCAGCTGGTTGTCGGCGGCGAGCTGGGCGACCCGGGTCGCGTCGAGGAACCAGCGCAGCACCAGCACCGCGTGGCGGTCACAGTCCAGCGCCCGACGCCCGCGCCGGGTCCCGCGCCGGAGGCGTTCCTCGGCCAACAGCCGCGACAACATGGACGCGGTGGGCTCCCCGATCGGGAGCACGGCGGTGTAGGTGACAGGATCGGGCACGCGGGACCTCGGTGGTGAGTCGATCTTTGAGCGGACCGACCTCTTCTACCGGGGTCCCGCACCCTCGTTGAGCACCTCCACGCCCCCGGCGTGTCGCCGCCAGCCGCTCCCCACTACTGGGAAAGGCTCACTGAGCCGTCCCGTCGACCGCGACGCCGACTACCTTAGGGGCAACGGGTCACCTCGATAAATGGTACAACACGCTCAGTCGAGCGCGCGAGCGCGAATACGGGAATCTGGCGGCGCTCCGCAAGATCGACAGGATGGGATGACCGTCCTGGAAATAGCACAAACCGGCGAGGGCCAGTAGCCGATCTACTTGCGGTGCTGGTGTCCTGGTGCGTTAGCTCCACCAGGACACCAGCCAAGCCAGACAGTCAGGCTAGAATCCCATGCCCCCCATTCCGGCGCTCGGGTCAGCTGGCGGGGTCGCGCTTTCCTCCGGCTTGTCGGCGATCACTGCCTCTGTAGTAAGGAACAGGGCCGCGATCGAGGCAGCATTGTCCAGCGCCGAGCGGGTTACCTTCGCCGGGTCGATGATGCCCGCGGCTAGCAGATCCTTGTACTCGCCAGTGGCGGCATCGAGACCCTCGCCGACCGGCAGGTTGCGCACGGTGTTGACGACCACCCCGCCTTCGAGGCCGGCGTTGATCGCGATCTGCTTGAGCGGCGCTTCGAGCGCAACCCGCACGATCGCAGCACCGGTCTCTTCATCGGGGTCGTCCAGGCCGAGCCCTTCGATCGCGTCCCAGACTCCCGCCTGGACCAGCGCGACGCCGCCGCCGGCGACGATGCCCTCCTCGACGGCCGCCTTCGCGTTGCGGACGGCGTCCTCGATGCGGTGCTTGCGCTCCTTGAGCTCGACCTCGGTCGCCGCGCCGGCCTTGATGACGGCGACGCCGCCGGCCAGCTTGGCGAGACGCTCCTGGAGCTTCTCGCGGTCGTAGTCGGAGTCGGTGCGCTCGATCTCGGCGCGGATCTGGTTGACCCGGCCGGCGATCTGCTCGTTGTCACCGGCACCGTCGACGATGGTGGTCTCGTCCTTGGTGACGACGACCTTGCGGGCGGTGCCCAGCAGGGAGACGTCGGCGTTGTCGAGCTTGAGGCCGACCTTCTCCGAGATGACCTCGCCGCCGGTCAAGATCGCCATGTCGGCGAGCATGGCCTCACGACGGTCACCGAAGCCCGGGGCCTTGACGGCGACGGACTTGAAGGTGCCACGGATCTTGTTGACGACCAGGGTGGCCAGGGCCTCGCCCTCGACGTCCTCCGAGATGATCGCCAGCGGCTTGCCCGACTGCATGATCTTCTCGAGCAGCGGCAGCAGGTCCTTGACCGTGGAGATCTTGGACGAGACGAGGAGGATGTACGGGTCCTCGAGCTCGACCTCCATCCGCTCGGCGTCGGTCACGAAGTAGGGCGAGATGTAGCCCTTGTCGAAGCGCATGCCCTCGGTGAGCTCGAGCTCGAGCCCGAAGGTCTGCGACTCCTCGACCGTGATGACGCCTTCCTTGCCGACCTTGTCCATCGCCTCGGCGATCAGCTCACCGATCTCGCGCTCCCCCGCCGAGATCGACGCCGACGCCGCGATCTGCCCCCGAGTCTCCACCGGCTGCGCCGTCTCAAGCAACTGACGCCCCACCGCGACGGTAGCTTTCTCGATCCCCTTCTTAAGCGCCATCGGATTAGCTCCGGCGACTACATTGCGCAGCCCTTCCCTGACTAACGCCTGAGCCAGCACCGTGGCTGTCGTAGTGCCGTCACCGGCGACGTCGTCAGTCTTCTTGGCGACCTCCTTCACCAGCTCGGCGCCGATCCGCTCCCACGGATCGTCGAGCTCGATCTCCCGGGCGATCGACACGCCGTCGTTGGTGATGGTCGGCGCGCCCCACTTCTTGTCCAACACAACGTTGCGGCCCTTGGGCCCCAGCGTCACCTTCACCGCGTCGGCGAGGGTGTTCATCCCTCGCTCGAGGCCGCGGCGGGCCTCCTCGTCGAACGCGATCAGCTTCGCCATAACTGCAGATCCACTCCTCCAACGAACGCTGGACCGGACCGGGCGCCCGCGACGGACGACCAACCACAGGACGGCTGCTCTCACCCCATCCGGTCTGGCACTCACCGGCGGCGAGTGCCAGAACCCTACTCTGCAGGACTAACTCACCTGAGCGCAAGCCGGTAGGCCTACAGCGCAGGACTACAGACTCGAGCGCAGCCCCACCGGGCCTTGTCCCTCCGTAGAGCCGCGATGCTTCAGCGGCGTCCGCACGAACCAGCCTCCTGCGGACTCATACAGTCCAGGGTTAAGCTCGGCTCCTGGTGTCCATATCCTTAGGCCAGACCTCCGGCGGCGCGGAGGTTCTGGCCGGTCAGCCACCGCCCTTCTGGACCCACGAGGAACAGGACGACCCCGGCTATGTCCTGGGGGCTGCCGAGCCGGCCCAGCGGCGTCAGCTCCGCGACGGCAGTCAGTGAGCCTTTCCCAGTAGTGGGGAGCGGCTGGCGGCGACACGCCGGGGGCGTGGAGGTGCTCAACGAGGGTGCGGGACCCCAGTAGAAGAGATCGGTCCGCTCAAAGATCGACTCACCACCGAGGTCCCGCGTGCCCGATCCTGTCACCTACACCGCCGTGCTCCCGATCGGGGAGCCCACCGCGTCCATGTTGTCGCGGCTGTTGGCCGAGGAACGCCTCCGGCGCGGGACTCGCAGCGGGCGTCGGGCGCTGGACTGTGACCGCCACGCGGTGCTGGTGCTGCGCTGGTTCCTCGACGCGACCCGGGTCGCCCAGCTCGCCGCCGACAACCAGCTGAGCCTGTCGAGTACCTACCGCTACCTGCACGAAGGCATCGACGTTCTGGCCGCCGCCGCGCCTGGACTGCCCGGCGCGCTGCTCGCGGCCCGCACCGCCGGGCACACCCACGTTCACCTCGACGGCACCGTGATCCACACTGACCGCTCCCGCACTCCCGGACCGACCCCGGGAGTGGATCTGTGGTGGTCGGGTAAGCACCACGTCCACGGCGGGAACGTTCAGGTCCTCACCGCGCCTGACGGGTGGCCGTTGTGGACCTCCCCGGTGCGCCCGGGCCGCGAGCACGACACCACCTGCGCCCGCGGTCACCCCGGCCTGCTCGACGCGATCGAGGGCTGGACCGACGACACCCACGTCGTGCTCGCCGACCTCGGCTACGAGGGTGAGAACACCCGCCTGACCTGCCCGTTCAAGACCCCCACCGGCGGTGGGCTGTCGGTGGACAAGCGCACCGTCAACACGCTGCACTCCGCCGTCAGGGCTGTGGCCGAACGCGGGAACTCCCTGCTCAAGACCACCTTCAAGGCGCTACGCCGGGTCAGCTTCTGCCCCTGGCGGATCGGCGCGATCACCGCCGCCGCGCTCGTTCTCCTCCACGTCGAGCACGACCGAACCACATGATCAACCAGCACCTACTGGGAAAGGCTCAGTGATTCGCTGGAGTGCACGCTACGTAGGGCGGCAGTATCGGTGGCTCCGGGGGACACGGAGTTGACGGTGATTCCACGGCCACCCAGCTCCCGGGCCGCCACAATTGTGAACTGCTCCACTGCCGCTTTGCTGGCCGCGTAGGCGTGTCGACGACGGGCTCAGACTGACCCCCTAGCGTCGGCTTGGGATTGACCCCCTCTGCACGACGCTGAGGGGGTGTTGTCGGTGGAGGACTGGGCCGAGATCCGTCGTCTGCATCGGGCCGAGGGTGTCCCGATCAAGGAGATCGCCCGCCGGCTGGGGGTGGCCCGCAACACGGTGCGCTCCGCGTTGCGGGCGCCGGGCCCGCCGAAGCGGGAACGGGGCCCGCGGGGATCGCTGGCGGATGCGGTCGAGCCGCAGGTGCGGGCATTGCTGGCGCAGTTCCCACGCATGCCGGCCACGGTGATCGCAGAGCGGATCGGGTGGGAGCACTCGCTGACCGTGCTCAAGGACCGGATCCGCCAGATCCGCCCCGAGTATGTCGGGATCGACCCGGTCGACCGGGTCGCCTACGCACCGGGCGAGATCACCCAGTGCGACCTGTGGTTCCCCGAGACCACGATCCCCGTCGGCCCAGGCCAGGAACGGGTCCTACCGGTGCTGGTGATGACGCTGGGCTACTCGCGGTTCTTGTCCGCGACGATGATCCCCTCGCGCCAGGCCGGGGACATCCTGTCCGGGATGTGGCAGCTGATCAGCGACGTCGGGCGGGTGACCCGCACGCTGGTCTGGGACCGGGAGTCTGCGATCGGCGGGACCGGGCGGGTCTCGGCACCGGCCGCTGCGTTCGCCGGCACTCTGGCCACCCGGATCCGGCTTGCCCCACCGCGGGATCCGGAGTTCAAGGGGCTGGTCGAACGCAACAACGGCTACTTCGAGACCTCGTTCCTGCCCGGACGTCGCTTCGCCTCCCCAGCCGACTTCAACCACCAGATCGACGACTGGCTGGCCCGGGCCAACACCCGCACCGTCCGAGCGATCGGCGGCCGCCCGGTGGACGTGCTCGCCCACGACTACGCGGCGATGACTCCGCTGCCGCCGCTGGACCCGCCGATCGGGCTGGCCCAGCGGATCCGGCTGGCACGGGACTACTACGTCCGCGTCGATGCCAACGACTACTCCGTGGATCCGCAGATGATCGGCCGGTTCGTCGATGTCGCCGCCTCACCGCGCGAGGTCGTCGTCTACTGCGCCGGCCAGGTCGTCGCCCGTCACGACCGCAGCTGGGCCCGCCACGCGGTGATCACCGACCCGGCGCACCAGCACACCGCCGCGGCGATGCGCCGCGCCCTGGCCCACGACCGCAACACCCGACAGGCCGCAGCACGCCGTCACCTCGACGGCCACCCGGTGACCCTGCGCGCACTGCCCGACTACGACGCCCTGTTCGGTGTCGACTTCGTCTCCACTGCCGAGGAAGCGAGCAGCTCATGACAACCACACCACCGAAGATCACCACCGACCCCGCTGGGAGCTCGGGGCCGGCCGGTCCGGTGCTGGCCGCGGTCCCCGACGGACTGCCGGCGATGATCGCCTACCTGACCCGGGTCCTGAAGACCCCGACCATCGCGGCCAGCTGGGAACAGCTTGCCGCCCAGGCCCGTGAGGAGAACTGGTCGCACGAGGAGTATCTGGGCGCGCTGCTGCAGCGCCAGGTCGCCGACCGCGAGTCCAAGGGCACGGTCATGCGGATCCGCACCGCGCACTTCCCCCAGGTCAAGACCTTGGAGGACTTCAACCTCGACCATCTGCCCTCGCTGCGCCGCGACATCCTGGCCCACCTGGCCACGAGCACGTTCGTCGCCAAGTGCGAGAACGTGATCCTGCTCGGCCCGCCCGGGATCGGGAAGACCCACCTCGCGATCGGGCTCGGCGTCAAAGCCGCCCACGCCGGCTACTCGGTCCTGTTCGACACCGCCAGCAACTGGATCACCAGACTCGCCGCCGCGCACCAGAGCGGCCGGCTCGAGGCCGAGCTGAAGAAGATCCGCCGCTACAAACTGATCATCATCGACGAGGTCGGCTACATCCCGTTCGACCAGGACGCAGCGAACCTGTTCTTCCAGCTCATCGCTTCCCGCTATGAACAAGGCAGCGTCATGGTCACCAGCAATCTGCCCTTCGGCCGCTGGGGCGAGACCTTCTCCGACGACGTCGTCGCCGCAGCCATGATCGACCGCCTCGTCCACCACGCCGAAGTCCTGACCCTGTCCGGGGACTCCTACCGCACCCGCGCCCGACGCGAGCTCCTGGCCAAACACAACCGCGCCAGCAACGACTGACCATCACCACACCACGCCGGGGGTCAGTTCCAATCCGTCGCTACGGGGTCACTCCCAACCCGCCGTTGACAAGGCGGCCACCCCAGGTGAAGGTAAGACCGTGTTCACCGACGAGATGTTGACGATGCATCCACCGTCGCGCATGCGAAGGGCCGCCTCACGCATAGCCACGAAGACACCACGCGCATTGACTGCCATCACTCGGTCGTACTCCTCGTCGGTCGTCTGGGCGATCGAGGTCGGAGGCGGCACAACTGCAGCATTGTTGATCAAGACGTTCAGTCCACCAAGACGGTCCGCCGCGACGTGGACCAGTTCCCGTACGGCATCAGGATCGGCCATGTCTGCGCGTAACGCCGACACGGTCGCGCCAGTTGTCTCAGCGCTGCGAACTACGTCGGCCGCAGACTTCTCGTCGGCGACGTAGCCGAATACTACCGACGCACCCCGTGCTGCGAGGCCTCCGACGATCGCGCGACCGATCCCTCGAGATCCCCCTGTCACCAGCGCATTGGTTTCATTCAGATCCTCCATCACTCTAGGGTTCCAGTTGTGGGTCCAGGGTGGGAGAGTCCCTCTGAGCCGGCCGGCTGACCGGAGGTTCGATGATCGTCGACTTTGGTGGAGACGGGCATCCGCTCGTCCTGCTGCACGGCATCGGCGGTTCGGCTGCCGAATGGCGCACTGTCGCTGCTTGTCTCACGCCCTCGTTCCGAACGCTCGCCCTCGATCTTCCAGGCCACGGCTCGTCACCGCACGAGTTCTGGTCTTTCGATCGGGCTCTGCGCGACATTGCTGCCCTCGAGCTAGGTGATCCAGTCGTGGTAGGACACTCGCTCGGAGGCATGGTCGCCCTGCGCTGGGGTCGGGCCAACCCAGGCGCGCCGGGCGTGATCAGCCTTGATGGACACCGCTTCCCGATCACCGATACGAAGAACTACCCGGGGCTCTCCCCAGCCCGCGTCGTCGTTGACCGAGATCGCTTGCACGATCTCTATCGCGAGCTGTCACACACCGTCCCCCGTCGGAAGAACGTTTGGGGGGAGATCTTCTCCTCGCTGCGGCATGCCGACATCGTCGAGTCGCTCCCCGACATCCAATGTCCAACCCTGCTGGTCCTTGCCACCGGCCGACTGCCGGGTACCGAGGCCTTCACCGACCTGCTCGACGCCTACGGGCGGGGGGTCGACCGGGACGTCACACGCGCCACGACCATCGCACCACACCTCACAGTCCGCAGAGTCGACACCTCACACGCACTGGTCGCGGAGCGCCCCGAGGAGATCGCGGGAATAATCCACAGTTTCGCAACGGTCGCCGTCTCCAACTTCATCGCGGACGCCTGAGGACCGCCTCGCCTGCGGAACCGACACTTCGCCCGGTTGTGTTGCAGCGGCTACCCCGCTACCCGCCTCGGCAATGAGGCCCTTGAAGAGCACGATCGCGGCCTCGTGACGCCCGGCGACTCCTTCGTCGCGCTGCTCACCGGCCAGTAACGTCCTCCGGTCGTGCAGGAGATGCGCGAGGAGATACCGGTCGTCGTCCGCGTGGGCCAGCCGAACGGCCTCTTCCAACAGCTTGGCACCGGACTCGATCCGTGCACTTGCGGCGTGCGACCACGCCAGCCCCCAGAGGGCGTGTGCCTCCAACCTGGGGTCCCGATGTCTTCTGGCGGTACCCAGTACTTCCCCGAACACGTTCTCCGCCGCCGCCTGTTCGCTCCGGGCCAGATCCACTGCGCCGAGTAGCAGACGGGCCTGGGCGATCTGCTTGCGGCTACCGGCCTTGACAACAAGCCCGTACGAAGCGTCGGCGAGGTCACCCGCCTCGCCGACCTCCCCCCGTTCGAGCAGAACCGAGCCCAGGCGATGCAGCACCTGGGCCAGGGGGGCCTGTCTCGTGATCGGTGTTTCGGCGTCGTTGCTCAGTAGGTCTCGGCTCCCGGCCAGCGGTCACCGAACGTGATGGCGAACGCGTTGATCACGGGCTTCCAACGCATCGTCCACCTCGTGCGGCCCGTCCCGGTCGGGTCCAGGCTGCGAGTCACAAGATACAAGCATTTCATCGCAGCCTGCTCAGTGGGGAAATGACCACGCGCCCGCACCGCGCGCCGGTAGCGGGCGTTAAGCGATTCGATCGCATTCGTAGAGCAGATCACCCTTCGAATCTCGACGTCGTAGTCCAAGAACGGCACGAACTCTTCCCACGCGTTGCGCCATAGCCGGATCATCGCCGCGTACTTACGGCCCCATTTCTCGTCGAGCTCATCCATAGCGATAAGTGCTGCATTCGGGTTGGGCGCGGCATAGATTGGTTTGATGTCGCGCTTCACCGCGTCCCAGTCCTGTCGACCCACCAGCCGGAAAGTGTTTCGGATCAGGTGCACGACGCAGGTTTGGACAATGGTTTGCGGCCACACGTTGGCCACGACCTCCGGGAGTCCTTTGAGGCCGTCGCAGACCAGGAACAGCACGTCACGCACGCCGCGGTTCTTCAGGTCGACCAGCACGCTCATCCAGAACTTCGCGCCCTCACTGCCGACGCCCATCCACAGCCCCAGCACGTCCTTGCAGCCGTCCACGGTGACGCCGATGGCTGCGTAGACCGGCCGGTTGGCGACCTGCCCGTCCCGGACCTTGACGTGGACAGCGTCGATGAACACCGCGGCGTACACCGAATCCAACGGCCGACCAACCCAGTCATTCATCTCGGCGACGACCTTGTCGGTGATCCGCGAGACCGTCTCCTTCGATACTGACGCCCCATAGATGTCAGCGAAATGTGCGGAAACCTCCCCGGTCGTCATCCCTTTCGCATACAGCGACAGTACGACCTCGTCGACATCTGTGAGGCGCCGCTGACGCTTCTTCACGATCTGCGGCTCGAAAGTGCTGGCCCTGTCTCTCGGAACGTCGATCTCCACGTCACCCGCGGCATCCGAGAGAACCGTCTTCGAGCGGGACCCGTTCCGCACGTTGGTGGATTCCCGGCCGGGGTCGGCCCGGTTCTTGTCGTGCCCGAGGTGCTCGGTCATCTCCTCGTTCAGCGCCGTTTCCAGAACATTCTTGGTAAAGAGCTTCAACAGGCCGTCCGGGCCGGTCAACGCCAGCCCGCGCGCCTTCGCCTCGGCCACCATCGCCGCCGCAGCGGCCCGCTCCGCCGACGCCTGCCGAGCAGGCTTCGGGTCACCCTCGCTTGGATCCACAAGGTCCGATGTCATCACTGTCCGTGCCCATCTCGCCGGACCTCAGCCCGGCGTGTCGGGCCGAAAACACCGATCTTGAAACAGTCCCCACCTAGCCCTGCTAGGAAGTCCTCGATCCCCGGCCGGCCCAGCACGTCGTCGCCCGGGTCGGCTCTCGCCTCCCGATGGAGCGCCGTGGTCACGGGCACGACCGTGTCGAGGGCACCGGACGCCTGCAGCGCCACTCCCGCCGGACCCGGGTCACCGTCCCACGTCACGATCCGCACCCCGGCCCCTGCGGCGCACTCGACGCCCCCCGGCGTGGTGACGAGAACGACCGTGGAGACCGTGACGCCGAGCTGCTCGGAAAACCCGGACAATGATGAAGCCGTCGCCCCGGCCAGCTCGTGTATCGGTCCGGCACCGCTCCAGACGGGTTCGCGGGACGGCGTCGAACCGTTCCGCAATGCGGCAACAGGGCGGTGCACCGGAACGGCTCGCAGCAGGGCGGCCAGCTCATCGAGTTCGGGCGCCTCAGCGAGGCGGTCGAGGTCGAGGTCGAGGTCGAGGTCGAGGTCGAGGAGAACACCGTGGCACCCCTGCCCGAGGCGGGCCGCAACGACCCGGCCGAGGTCCTCGCCGAGCCGGAGAAACACGTCCTCGGTGAACGGGATGCGGGCGAAGCGATACAGCGCGTCGTCGTGCGACCGCCGGGTCCCCACCGTCCGGACCGCGTCCTCCAAGTCGACTGTGCAAGCGTGCGGGTCCGCGTTCATCCGGCGACGCACCCGCTCCCGGGCGGCGACCGCACGCGACATGACACCGTCGGGGTCGCCGACCCCACCGGGCCGCCGCAGCGGCAACGGGGGCAGCACCCAGACCAGCAGGGACCCCCAGCGACCGGCAGCGGCCAGCGCCGCGTCGGCGATCCGGTCGGGTTCCTCATCCGGGTCGCCGTCCCCGGCGGCGGCCCGGTCCTCCGGACGGACGGCGACCACCAGCACGTCCGGGCGGAACCGGGCGGCCTCCGAGTCCTCACGCAGGCACTGCTGGACGACCTGGTTGAACGGCCCGACCTCGATCAGCGGGGCCAGACCGGCACCGACGAGCGACCATCCGAGGTACGGGACCACCGGGGCAGCGGTGAAACCGGCCAGCACACAGATCCTCAGCACCGGCCCTTCCTGATCGCCAAGATCACGCCAGGCGCGCCGGATACCCACGGAGTCATCCGGGTGGATCCTGTCCTCGACACTCACACGCGCACCCCCGTCACCAGTGCCTCGGGGTTCTCCAGGGTGTCCTTGAGCGCGGTGAGGAACCGAGTCCCCTCGGCGCCGTTGAGTACGCGGTGGTCGTAGGCTAGGCCGAGGTGGACTACCTTCCGCGATGCCGAGACCCCCTCGGTCAGGACGACCTCGTCCAGGACACCGGCCAGCGTGACCGCGCACGTGTGGCCGGGAAGGACGATCGGCTGCGCATGAACGACGTCGCGGTCGTGGTGTAAAGAGAGAAGAATCGTGCTCGCTCCGAGGTCCCGGCCCTGGAACGTCCCGCTGACCGAACGCAGCCTCAGCTCCATGAGCCGGTCGGCGATCTCGGCACAGGACGAGGTGTCCGCGTCCGGGACCGAGGCGATGTGCAGGCCGTGGCCGGTGTCGATCGTGACCCCAACAGTCGCGGCAGGGTGCAGGACGACGTTCTCGTCGTCGATCGGCGTCGCGTAGCAGAAGGGGAAACGCTCATGGAGCGAGCCCAGCGCCATGACTAGTAGCTCCGGTATCCCCACCAGCACGTCGTTCGTGCGGCGGGTCTCGGCCGCCACCCGCAATGCCTCGTCGACGGCGACCTTGACCAGGACGAACCCGGTCGGGATGGTCCGATGCGACTTGCGCACCGTCGCACTCACGGCTCGCTGGGACCGAGACAGAGACCGCACCGCGTCGTCTCCGGACTCTGTGCTGACGTCTGGCCCCGTGTCGACCTGTGGTCCAGTTGTGACCCGGCCACTCGAACCGGCGGTTATCAGGCGTTCCACGTCCGATCTGCGGACCAGACCGGCGCCCAGCCCACGCAGATCGTCGTCGGTGAGCCCGTGCTCGGCGGCCAGTTCCCGCGCACCGCGAGTAACAGCGAGACCGGCGTCGTCCGACACCGGAACCGCGGTGGGGGCGCGAGCTGGCCCTTTGCCGCTCTCGTCGAACTCCTCGGTGCTGGCGTACAGCACGCCGACTCGATCACCGACGGTGAGAGCACCGGACAAGACCGCAAGGGTGCGGACGATCCCGTCGGCGGGGCTAACCAACTCAACTGTGGCCTTTGACGTGTCGACGAGCGCGATCTCCTCACCTTCAGTGACCTTCTGCCCGTCGGATACCAGCCACTCGACGAGCACATAGGAGTCGTCGTTGCTGGTCAACCTCGGCATTAGCCCGGACTCTTCACGGGCTGTGCCGGTGATCTCCGACCCCAACTGAAGAAAGTGCCTCGTGACCAGGTAAGACAGCGGGTGTCGAAGCCCTGTCCGCCATGGTCGAGGAGGCACTTTCCGAGTGCAGACTACAAGCACGCGCCCACCGGTCATCGTGACCGCCGACGGCGCTGGGGTGGTGTCGCACGTCGGGTCGCGTCTGCTGGCCGATGTCGCCGACCGGACCACGTTGACCAGTGAACTCTCGACCGCGCTCGCACCGCTGCGACGAGCTCGGGCGCGTCATGATCCGGGGCGGGTGCTGGTCGATCTGGCCGTCGCGGTCGCCGACGGGGCCACGAGGATCTGCGAGATCGCGGTCCTGGCCGATCAGGGCGCGGTGTTCGGGTCGGTGGCATCGGACTCGACCTGCTGGCGACTGCTCGACAAGCTCGACGAGCGCCGGTTGTCCTCGATCGCGGCGGGGCGGGCGCGGGCCCGGGAGGTGGTCTGGGCCCAGCACGCCGACGTCGATGGTCGCGCGTTTCCCGCGGCTCGGGTCGCCGGCCGCGACCTGCGCCGGCACGGCCGGGACGTGCTGGTGATCGATCTCGACGCCACGATCGTCATCGCCCACAGCGAGAAGGAACAGGCCACGCCCACGTTCAAGAAGACGTTCGGGTATCACCCGATGCTGGCGTTCTGCGACAACACCGGCGAGTTCCTCGCCGCCCGCTTGCGCCGCGGGAACGCCGGTGCGAACACCGCCGCGGATCACATCAACGTGCTCGACGACGCGCTCGCCCAGATCCCTGACGCGTTCCGTCACGGGCACCCGATCCTGGTCCGCACCGACACCGCGGGCGCCACGAAAGCCTTCCTCGCCCACATCCGAGCGCAACAAGACACAGCGGTGAGCTGTGAGTTCTCCGTCGGCTGGGCCGTCACCGACCGCGAACGCACCGTGATCAGCCTGGTCCCGAAGACGGTGTGGGCCGAGGCGGTCGACGCTGACGGCGGGCACCGTGACGGCGCCGGGCTGGCCGAGATCACCGGCTTGCTCCCCGCCTCCGCGTTGGTCGACTACCCGGCCGGGACCCGCGTTGTCGTCCGTCGCGAACGGCCGCATCCCGGCGCGCAGCTCGATGCGTTCGAGGAGCGTGACGGCTGGCGCTACACCGCGTTCGCCACCGACACCCGCGTCGGGCAGCTCGCCTTCCTCGACGCCCGCCACCGCGCCCACGCCCGGGTCGAGGACCGGATCCGCTGCGGCAAGGACACCGGCCTCAACCACTTCCCGTCCCGGTCCTTCGCCGTCAACGCGGCGTGGTTGACCGTGGTCATGCTCGCGGTCGACCTGATCACCTGGACCCAGCGCCTGCTTCTCGACGGCGACCTGGCGAAGGTCGAGCCGAAGGCGTTGCGCTACCGGTTGTTGCACACCGCCGCGCGGATCACCCGCGGGCAACGCCGAGTCTGGGTCCGTATCCAACGGTCCTGGCCCTGGGCGGTCGATCTCGCCCGCGCGTTCGCGCGGCTGTGCGCGTTGCCTGTTCCTGCTGGTTGATCTCCGAAGCCCGACACGACGAGCGGCGGGAGCTCCCGGCAGAACGCGCAGGCCGGCCCCTTCGCCATGCCCACCCATCGAACGAACCGGACCGGATCCGCCGCCAGCCGATCACGCGGTCAATCCGCAGCTCCGTGAATCACCAGGGTTAGGATGTCGGTCATCTCAGTGCCTTCCGAACGGCGTCGCGGATGTTGTCCTCTCCGAGGAGGACCTCACGCTCCAGTCCTGTGTCCGCCGGAATCGTGCTGGGCCGGGAGCAGACCGACCACACTGGACCTGGCAGGCAACCCCACAGCCGGTCATGCAGGTGGCTGGCCACTTCAGTGCCCCACGAACCGCCTGCGGTCCCCTCCTCCACGACCACCACCGGCACCCCATCAATGTGCTCGCGCTCCACTACGGCCGCCTCGACCGGATAGAGCTGCGAGGGCACCAGTAGCCGGCAGTCGATCTCGTCCTCGAGCACCAGTTCCCGCATCGCCCGCACCGCCCGCAGTGCTGCCCCTCCGGGGGCGATCAGCAGACAGTCGTAGGAGTCCTCGGGGGCGCCGTCGGCAAGTGCGACCCGCGCCCAGTCGCCGGCCCCATCGAGGGGTTCGACCGCGAACAGTTCGTCGATCGCACCGCTGGTGCACATCGCCGCCGGGTACAACGACTTATCCTCGAAGAACACACAGGGCTCGCCCCGTTCCAGGATCCGAGTCAGCACATCGAGGTTGCCGTGGAACGGGGACATCTCGTGCAACCACAGATGTGGTATGCCGATGAAGTGCTTCTGCAGGCTCTGACTGTGAGTGGGTCCGTAGCCCCGATGCCCGCCGACGAGACACCGCACCACCAGCCGCATTGGGATTGTCCGCCCGTACATCGACACCGACTTGCTGGCGAAGTTGACGAGCTGGTCGAAGCACAGGGTCGCGAAGTCACCGAACATGATCTCGACGACGGCAGCGTCCCCGGCGAGGGCAAGCCCGCTGGCGACCCCGACGAACCCGCTCTCGCTGATCGGAGTCGGCAACACCTGGTCCGGGTAGACATCGCTGAGCCCTCGGGTGATCTTGAACGCGCCGCCGTATGGGTCGGCGATGTCCTCGCCAAGCAGGTATAGGTCGTCCCGCCGGGCGAACAGCTCGTGCAGGGCGTAATTTAGATCCTCGGCGACGCGGGTGGTCCTAGACATGCAGGACTTCCCCGGAAACCCGTGGGCGGGCACGAACGTCTTCGACGATCCCAGCGACCTTCCGCTTCTGCTCGGCATCCCAGTGGTCGAACCACTCGGGCTGGGCGAGCCGGTAGTATGGGGCCCAGTCGGCGGCCCGTAACGCCTCCAGCTCAACCTCTGACCGTCCGTCATCTCCCTTGCTGTGGGGCCCGAGCCGTCGGGTGGCGAACTCGACGACTAGCGGCCGTTGCCGGTCAACCACATCTCGGAACGGGTCCTCGAGCCGCGTGCGGATCCTGAGCACGTCCACGTCGTCGACCATCACGTGCTCGATCCCGAAGCCGGCGGCCCGACCGCACACCGTGCCAGCCATCTGAGTCGAGGTCCGGGTGGACTGCGCGATCCCGTTGTTCTCCACGACCAGCACGACCGGCAGGCCCCACAGAGCCGCCATGTTCAGCGCTTCGTAGACCGAACCCTCGCCCCAAGTCCCGTCCCCGATATAGATGACGACTAGACGCGGGGAGCCGCGGCGCTTGGCGCCGAGCGCGATCCCGCACCCCACCGGTACGCTTTCGCCCTGCACACCAGTGGACAGGAATCGGTCGCGGTAGATGTGCTGACTTCCACCGCGCCCGCCGCATACCGCTCCCCGACGACCCAAGACCTCGGCGAGAAGGCCGACCGGATCTTCGTAATGCGCCAGGTAGTGGCCGTGACCACGGTGGTTGCTGAGCACGAACGCATCGGAGAGGAACGGGCGCAGGGCGACCGGGACATATTCCTGCCCCAAGCAGGTGTGCAAGGTGCCCCCTACAGCGCCTTCTGCGAAGAGATCGAGCAGGGCGTACTCCACGTGCCGAATCAGCAGCAGGAGCTTGAGGTCCTCGTCAGGCACGGTCGCGGCGATCGGTGTTCCGGTCAGCGATGTCGTCATATCAGGCCACGGCCCCCTTCTCTCGCAGGACGGTGTACATCGCCGGCACCGAGGACATGCGCTTCATCTCCGCGACGCTGAAGGACACGTGGAACACCTCCTGGAGTCGTACGATGATTTGGATGTGTCGAGAGCTATCCCAGTTCTCGAGCCGGTCGAGGCCTGTTTCGGCGACGACTTCCCAACGACCGACGCCCAGTACGTCACTCACAACTTCCTCTATGTCCACGTCAGGCCACTCCACCTCGGATTTCGATGTCCGGTGTCGCGTCGATCTCTCCGACGTCCGCCAGGGCAACGGCCAGAATTGCGGGATCTGCTCCGCTCACTAGGACGCCGGGCAGGTTCTCGATCAGCATCCGCAGCGACGCGAATGCGTGGTGGGCGAGATTGCCCGCCGGCGTCAGTTCTGCGGGACGTTCGGGCAGCACGAGCAGTAGCCGGGCCGCGCATTCCGCCCGGTATGCGCGGACGGAACGAGAGAGATCAGTGACAAGCGCGTCCCAGGTCCGCGAGCCAGGCGCAAGACCAGCGTCGGCGTTCGCTAGTGGATCGAGGCCGACGGCCAGCAACCCGAGGCTCGCTCCATTGTGCAATGGTCCGGCACGGTCAGCGAGGAGCTCGAAGATGCGTCCCGGAGGCTGCTTCAGCACGGAGCACTTTGCGAGAGTCGGCGTGTTTGCGACAGCTGCATCTAACGACCCGCAAGTGGTCACGACATCGGCTGAACCGGCCGCGAGCGCCCTACCGTCGATCCAGCTCACGATCCGGTCGGCCAGTACTTCGAAGAACTCGTCAGTATACGGGACGTGTGCGATGCGATCCGAGAACCGATCTCGGACATCGTCGTCACATCCTGGGCTCACCCAGTTGCGAGCCCAGGCGATCTCTACCCCGGAGACTATTGGGGCGGTCCGAGCGATACGCTCGTCAAGCCCGGCCAGATCGGTGGGGTCCGGCGCGTCCGTGGACGGGGGACAGACCACGATCAGTAGTCGGCTCACTCGGTGGTGCCGAATCGCTCGGAGCAACTCCTCCGGTACAGCATCCAGGTCGGCGCGCCTGACCCCGCCCGTACGGTAACGGAACCAGTCCTCCCAACGGATCAGCGCTACGAGGCGCCCGGCCGTCGCGGGCCCGAGCAACTCCCGCACGAGCTGGCCGTAGGGGGCGAAGGAGAGCGTCGTCCACGACCCCGGCCCGGCACAGAGCCTCCGTTCGAGGGGCTCGACCAGTGGGTCGAGGGCGAAAGTCGCGGCTACTCGGACCCCGATCGAGCCGGTCCCGTCTATCCGTCCAGCGTCCACCAAAGCAGCCCCTGCCGTCTAGCTCGTCGCTGTCAGTGGGTGGCAGCCCCAACCCACGACGACCACTGTCCGTCGCGCTGCTACGCGCCTTCTACTGGCGCTCTATCGGCAAGCCCCCGGGGGGAGGTCGTGGCAGGTTGTGCGGTTCCCCCATGATCGGGGAGGCATCAGCTATAAGGGGTAGCGATGCCAGAGGTACGGAAGCGCTACGACCGGGAGTTCCGTGACGGAGCGGTCCGGGTCGTGGAGGAGACGGGCAAGCCGATCGCCCAGGTCGCCCGTGACCTGGGGGTCAACGAGGGCACGCTGGGCAACTGGGTGGCCCGTGCACGAGAGGCCCGCGAGGACACCGAGGGCCTGTCTCGCGGCGGCGTCGAGGAGCTCAAGCGGCTGCGCGCGGAGAACGCCGAGCTGCGGATGGAGCGTGATGTCCTCAAGCGATCCGTGGTCCTGTGGGTCAAGGAGGCGACGAAGTGAGCGTGGCCCGTTTCATCGCCGACCAGAGGACCTTCCACCGGGTGCCGCACACGCTGGCCTGCGCCCTGTTGGGGGTGTCGATCTCCTGGCTGTACAAGTGGCTCGACCGCGCCGCGCGTTCCGACGGTGGTGCCACCGCGACCGAGAAGCGCCGCTGCGCGTGGGACGCCGCCGTGGCCGTGGCGTTCGACGACGCCCAGCGGCTACACGGCTCACCCCGTCTGCACGCCGACCTGTGTGAGGCCGGATGGCGGGTGTCGGAGAAGACCGTGGCGGACTCGATGCGCCGCCAGGGCCTGGTCGCCCGCCGGATCAAGCGGCACAACGGACTGACCCGCCAGGACCGCACGGCGCCGAAGTTCCCGGACCTGCTTCGTCGGGGTTTCACTGCGGCCGAGCCGAACCGCAGATGGGTCGGGGACATGACCGAGATCCCCACCGCGGCCGGGAAGTTGTATCTGGCCACGGTGATCGACCTGTACTCGCGGCGGCTGCTCGGCGCGGCCACGGGGCTGCACCCGAACCCCGAGCTGGCGTGTGCGGCGATCCGGATGGCGGTGGCGGCCCGCGGCGGGGCGGACCGAATCGCCGGGGTGATCTTCCACACCGACCGCGGGTCGACCTACACCGCGGGCGCGTTCACCGCTCTGTGTCGGCGGCTCGACATCCGTCAGTCGATGGGCCGGGTCGGGTCGTGTTTCGACAATGCCGCGGCGGAGGCGTTCTTCTCCAGCCTGGAGTGGGAAGTGCTGTCCCGCAACGACTTCGACACCATCAGTAGGGCGCGGGCGGCGGTCATCGACTGGTGTTACGGCTTCTACAACCACCGGCGGCGACACAGTGCCGCCGCCGGGCTCTCACCGATCAACTACGAGAACGCCGCCCTCACCCGAGACGCGGCATAAGAACCCTCCACGATCTCGGGGGAACCGCATTGGGACGAGGACGAATCGGGTGTGAACACGGTGGCCGGTCGGTAGGAAGCCCGCTGACGGCGCTATCACGCCGACCTCCGCGAGCTCAGTGCCTCAGCCGCCAAGCTCTCGCCCGCAGGTCTCGCGGTGCACGCCTCGACGACGAGCGGGGTAAAGCGCGGGACGGAGTGCATCACGGCATCGCGTCGTCTCCCCATGAGTCAGCGGTGTCGTCGGTGTGCCAGCGGGTGAGGTGGGCGGCTCGTTCGTCGTTGTCGGGCTCGTCGGCGGAGTCGCGGTAGGCGATCTCGTCGAGCACCCGTCGGGCGTGCTGGACCGCCTGTTCGGTCTGCTCGGCCTCCGGGACCCGCACGACGTCCTCCCCGATCTGGGCGGGCGGGACCTCGCGCACGTCCTCCCGCCGCGTCTCGGCGGCGGCCGGGTCGTCGGGGCGGTCGTCGTTCAGGTGGTCGGTGATGTCGTCTTCGGTGATCTGACGGTGCTGTTCCTCGTCGGCCAGGGCGGTGTCGTGGGCGGTCTTCCATTCGGCGGCGGTGACCCGGTCGTCGGGATCGTCGTCGGCGTCGCGGGCCGACAGCTCAGCCTTGGACAGCTCCGCCTGGGCGCGGGTCTCGGCGGTGTGGGCGAGCCACCGGCTGCGGGCCTGGTCGACCTCGGCCAGCTCCGCCGCGCGCTGTTCAAGGACCGCGGCCAGGGCGGCGGCTTGGGTGGCTTCGTCGGTGAGGCGCTGTCGTTCGGTCGGGTCGGTCGCGGTGTCGGCTTCAGCGCGGTGTAGGGCGGCGTCCTGCTGGTGGCGGGTAGCGGTTTGGCGGGTGGCGGCGAGCTCGTTGGCGACGTAGCGGGGCGCGGCGGCGAGCTCACGCTCGTAGGCACGCACGCGCATCCGGAGTTGCCCGTTGGACAGCTCCAGGTGTTCGCGGTCGATCTCGGGGCGTCCGAGGTCGCGCCACGCGGCCCGGTAGGCGGCGAACTGCTCGACCTGCCCGGGCAGCGGGGCCGGGCCGAGGGCGTCGTCGGGGTCGTCGTGCCCGCGCGCCTCCCGGTAGGCGGCGACCCTCCCGACGGCGTCGGCCCACGCAGCGCGGGCCGGGGCCTCGACGGGGACCTCGCCGAACGCGGCGACGGCCCACGGCTGGGGTTCGTCGGCATGCTCGGCGCCAAGCGCGTGGGCGCGGTCGTCGGCGGCCTCGGCGAGCGCACGGAGGTAGGTGTCCCACTCCTTGTCGTAGGTGCGCGGGGTCCAGTCGGCCCAGGATTTGCCGGTCGGGTCGAACCTGTGGGCGGCGCGGATGCGGGAGTAGACGACGTTGGACACGTTCCGTGCGCCGGTGAGCGGGCCCCGTTCGACGGCGTCGGTCAGCACGGTGTCGGGGTCGTGACCGGCGAGTTCGGCGCGGCGCAAGATCCGCGTCAGGGCGCCCGTGCCGTCCTCGGCCGCGATGCGGGTGCGCTGGGCGACGGTGAGGGCTCCGGTCGCGGTGAGGCGGTCGAGGGCGTCGTGGGTGCGTTCGGTCGCGGCGAGCTGGGCGGCGTCGGCGAGCAGGTCGGCGGCGGTGCGGGTGCTGCCCGCTTCGGCAGCGGAGTCAGCAGCGAGAGTGAGCGAGGAGCGGGTCACGGCCTGCTCGCTGGTGTCGAGGATCGCCGCGAGGACGGCGACGGGGTCGCGGTGCAGGCTGTGCCCGGTGGTGGTGCCGCGGGCCGGGTCGTCGGGCCCGGTCCGAGTGGCGACGTGCGCGGTGTTCGCCTGCCGGCCGCGGGACATGCCCACGTAGAACGCGGCGGGGGTGGTGGTCTGAGTGGCCACGGTGTGGGTGGTGTCGACGGTGGAGCCCTGGGCGGCGTGAACGGTGGAGGCGTAGCCGAGGGCCAGGTGGGCGTCGACGTAGTCGGCGGGCAGCACCAGCCGCTCGTCGGCGCCGGTGCTGCTGTCGGGGTCGGTGGTGACTTCGAGTGCGCCGTCCTCGCGGACGGCGGTGACGCGGTAGGTCTCGCGGTTGATCGGTCCGCGCCGGTTGCCCTCGACGCCGATGAAGTTCCAGCCGTTGCTGCGGGCCTGGACCAGGTCCCCGACCCCGGCGAAAGTGCCCTGCAGCCCGAGCGGGACACCGTGCTCGGCGACGTGTCCGAGCCGGACCAGCTCGTTGCGCAGCTGCGCGGACAGGCGCGCGGCCTGGTCGTTGGTGTCGACCAACAGCAGCGACCGGCGCCCGTCGAGGGTGTCGGCCAGCCACGCCCGCGCAGCCGAGGTCTCGGCGTCGTCGCATGTCCCGCCGTCGATCAGCCGGCCCTGCTGGTGGTACTCGCGCAGCACCGTCTCGTCCCCTGCCCGCAGGCGCAGCGACGCGGCGCGTTCCCACCCGCCGGTGAAGCGGCGGGCGTCGGTCAGCTCGTAGCGCGACCCTGCCGCGGCGAGCATGTCCATCCCGCCACCGGCACCGACGGCGGCGAGCTGCTTGTGGTCCCCGACCAGCAGCAGCTTCGCCCCCGCCGTGTGGACGTGGTCGTGGATCGCGGCGAGCGCGGCGGTGTCGGTCATCGCGGACTCGTCGACGACGACAAGATCGCCGTCGCGCAGCCGCCACGCCTCGTCCCCGTCGACGGTGCGGCGCTCCGACTGGGCGGCGGCGAGCCGGTCCTGGGTCGCGAGCCACTGGGTCACGTTCCGCGCGGTCAGGCCTTCGCCGGTCAGGACGTCGGTGGCGACCTGGCTGGTCGCCAACCCGAACACTCGACGTGCCGAGTCAGGGTCGGTCCAGGCCCGGGCGAGAGTGCCGACGACGAATGACTTCCCGGTCCCGGCCGGCCCGATGAGGGTCTCGACCCGGGCGCCGGAGGTGAGGATGCCGCGCACCGCGGCGGCCTGGTCGGCGCCGAGACGCACCCCGTCGCCGTCGAGCCGGGCCAGGAACTCGGCCGCAGCCTGATCGGTGAGCGCGGCGCCGTCGCGGGACCCGGTCGCGGCCAGCAGGACCCGCTCGGAGCGGACCTGATCAGGGGTGGAGTAGATCCGCCCGCCCGGAGCTCGCATCACGGACTCGCCGTTGTCGAGACGCAGCTCGGGCGGCAGCAGACCCTCACCGGGACGTTCGGCATCCATCGCGACCGCGTACTGCAGGGCCTCATCGGTGAGCTGGTCGAGCAGCTCCCCGACGTCGGCGCCCTCAGGAACGCCGAGGTAGTCCGGCAAGGCGGCGTTGATGGCACGGGTCAGGTCCGCGCGGGTCCACCCCGCCTTGCGTGACGCGACATCGGCCAGCGCCAGCTCGATCACCGCGTGGGGGTTGAACGCCTGCGGGGTGACGCCGTCGCGGCGGGCGGCCAGCGCGGCGTCGGCGACCGCGGCCAGGCCGCCGTCGATGTCGGCGCGCATCCGGTTGTTGATCCGGTCGAGGAACTCCTCGCGGGTCTCGCCGTCGTGGGACTTCGACGCCCTCGTGGCGAACGTGGCCTGCCGCGAGATCCGGTCGCGCTCGGCGGAGTTCGGGGCCCGGCCGTAACGAGCCTCGAAGAACTCGAACAGCTCCGCGGTCTTGGCCGCGACCGCGCGGCGGCGCGAGGAGAACAGGGCGAGGGTCTCCTCGGCGATGCCGACGACCTCGCGGGACTTGCCGTCCGGGCGGGTCGCCAGCCCCATCCCCAGCGCGTGGGTGATCCGCTCCTCGGTCGTGCGCTCGGCCACCGCCGCGGCCGCGGGCCGCCACCGGAACAGGCTGCGCCCGTCCAGAGTGCGCCACGCCCCGTCCGGGCCCTCGACGCGGTTGAGGATCGTGTTGTGGATGTGCAGCTGCGGGTCCCGATCCCGGGAGTCGTGCTGGAAGAACGACGCGACGACGAAGGCGTCCGAGTCCACCCACCGCCCGGCCGCGCCACCGTGGTGCCCGATCCTCGAGTACCCGGCCTTGTCCTGCAGGTAGGCCAGGGCGGCGTTGTTACCGGCCCAGATCGCGTCCTCGACCGCCTGACGGAACTCGCCCCACGCGGCCGCCGTCTGTTCGTCACCGGCGTTGCGGGCGGCGACCTCGCGAGCCTCGAACGCGGTGTGCAGCAGCGTCACCGACTTCTGCACGGAGAACGTCGCGTCCAGGAACGCCACATTGTGCCGGGCCGCCTTCCCGGCCTCGGTCCGGAGCTCCGCGCGGCGTTCCGCCGAAGCGTCCGGTTCGCGTTCCAGCGCGGCGGCGTAGAGGTCGTCCTCGGACAGGAACTTGCGTCCCGCGTGTCCCAGCGTCCCGACCTCGTCCCACCGGGACCGGTCACCGAACCCCTCGTCCCGCGGATCGAGGAACCGCTCGTAGACCGCACGCATGTCCTGGGCATCGACCAGACCGGTGAGCCCCAGTTTGTCCGCCCCGGCCCCCCACCAACGCCCCGGCGGCTCGCCCTCGGCGACCGCACCGGTGTAGTAGTTCTCCCGCCCTGCCGCGACCTCCTTCAACAAGTACTCAGGGCTGTAGCCCGAGGCGATACTCAGCACCCCGACCACCCCGAAACGATCGTGAAACGGACCAGATCAAGATCGACAGCGCGCGGGGTGCCGCGTGGCCGGCCGGAGGCCGGCCCGCCCCTTCGGATCGTGATGCATCGGTGTGATGGCTTTGATCTTGGGCTCTTGTTGCTCTGTTCGGGGTAGTCGCTCTGGGTTCTCGTCGCGTGCTCGGTCGCGGTGGTGTTCTGGCTGCTGGTGGTCATCGGGTGGTCCTGTTCTGGGGCTCGTCAGGGACGAGGTGCAGGGCGTTCGGGGCCTGCTGCGGGGTGTTGCGGAGCTGCTGGAGTGCTCGGGCGGCGGTGCCGCGGCCGACGTCGGCGAGGTCCTGTAGGTCGCGCACGGTCGGGAGGTCGCCGTGGTGCTGACGGTGGGCCTGGGCGGTGGTGCGGGCGCGTTCCTGAGCGCCCGCACCGGTTCCGGGCTCCGGCCGGACCGCCGGGCGGGGTGCCGGGTGGGACACCGGCCGCGGCGGGGCCGGGATCACCGGCCCGTCCAGCGCGGGCGGGACACCCGGGCCGCGTCCCACCGGGTCGGGGCGTTCCACTGGTGTCCGACCGGACGGCGGGACGGTGATGGTCGCCCGGACACGCGGCCCGGACACGCCGTCGGACTCGGGCCGATCCCGGTCCGCAGGTCTCGGCTCGGGGCGGGTCTCGGCGAGGAGGTAGAGCAGGTGCGCGACGACGGCCGCGGCGATCGCGGGCCACGCCCCGACCCCGAACCGCAACACCGCATCCGCCTCGACCGGCGGGGCCCCGGGAGCCTGGGCGGGCCCGGCGAGGAACACCGCCTGCGCCAGACCCGACAGCCCGGCGGCGACGATCACCACGCTCCACGCGTAGCGGGCGGCGCCACCGGACAGCCGCGCGGTCGCGGTGTAGGCGACCAGGGCCAGGCCGTCGGTGATCAGCGGGTAGATCCACGCCACCGCGACCGGGACCCGCGCGGCGACCGCGACCTCGAACAGGCCGTGCGCGGTCGCCACCGCGGCGCCGATCGCGACGGCCAGGCCCGGGAGCCACACCGACGCCCGACCCCAGCGCGCCCCGCTTCCCGCGGCCGTCATCGCAGAGCCGTCCCGATCGGGCCGGCGTCGACCGCCGGGGCGGGCTCGGGCGGGGCCTGGTCGCGCTGCCCGGCCCACCACCGGGCGATCTCCTCGACGTGATCGGTGCCCGGAACCGGCAGCGCCGCGCCGCCGGGGGCGCTCCAGCCGGGGCGGGTCTGGTGTCGCTCGATCGAGCACGACCCGGCCTCCTTCCGGATCCGGTTGACCACCCCGGGCCGCTGCCGGTCGTGCCAGTCCCCCGCCGCGCCGACCGACGCGGCCGGGCCCTGGTAGGCGGCGAGCCAGGCGTGCATGAGCCAGAGCAGCTCCTCGACGACCTCGGGGTGCCACAGCCAGCACTCGGGAAGCACCTTCGCCGCGTCGGGGTAGCGCAGGAACACCGCCTGCGCCCACCCGCGCAGCTCGTCGAGCAATCGCCGGGTCTCGGCGGTGTCGATCGGGGCCAGCAGCCACGACGGCGCCGCCGGGATCCGCCGGCGTGCGGTCACCGCGGCCAGCGCCTCGGAGAGCTGCCCGACGAGCCGCCCCAGCTCGCCGACCTGGTCCGGGATCGGCTCCAGCTCCGCGACCTGGCGGCGCAGCGTGTCGACCTGTCCGGCCAGCCGGGCCAGCGCTCCGCCGTCGCCCGGCTCGGGGTGCGACGGCGGGTTCACCGCTCCCACCCCGTCCCCTCACCGTCGACCGACGGGGCCCGGTCCGGAGCCGGTGCGTCGTCGAGCTGGTCGGCGACGGCCTCGGCCTGCGAGGCGCGCACCAGGTCGGAGAAGCGGCGGACCTCGACCTCGGTCAGCGGCCGGACCCCGCCCTCGGCGGTCTCATCCGGCGTGAACCACATCCCGCCGACGAACGCACCGTGCCCCTCGGCGAGAACCCGCTCACGATCTCCGGGCTCCTCGATCTCCGCCGGGGGGCGGTCGTTCGGGGTGTGCACGTCGTCCTCCTGGTCGTGGTCGTTCTGGTCCTGGTGGTGCTGCTCGGTGAGGGCGGTGGCGGTTGCGGCGGCCTCTGCTGCGGCGACGCGGACGTCGTGAGCCGCGACGGCTTCGCGGTGCGAGCGCTCCCGGCCCTCTCGGGCGACCGTCACGAGCCGCGGCTGCGGATCACACGCCGCGGTGTCGGTCAGCTCGTCCAGCCCGACCCGATGGGCGCGGTAGCCCCACATCTCCGCGTCGGAGTGCAGCGCGAACAGCCGGGTCGGGTCGGTGATCGCCGACGTCCCCCGGGCCTCGCGTAGCGCCGCGACCGCGGCGGCGTCCGCCCGGGCGCGGGCAGCGGCGACGGTCTCCCCACCCGCGAAGTCGACCCACCCGAACCGGGCACGGGCGTCGTCGACGTCGAACTCATCCATCCGCCACCCCGACGACGGCCGGCCATGCACGCCGGTCGCGTCGCGCAGGTAGGAGGCGACGACCTGCTCGGCGTCCGCCCGGCCGCCGGGGAGGTCGGCGGCGAGCCGGTCGACGGCCTGGGCCGGGGTCAGAAGCTCGTAGCGCTCGCTCATCGGGTCCACCGCCCGTCACCCGCGCCATCGGCCGGGCCGGCCGGACGACCGCCCTCACCGTCCGGGCCCGGTTCGAGCAGCGCCGTCGCCTCGACGGCCCGGTCCTGCTCTCCGCCGCGGCGGATCGCGCGCAGCTCCGCGAACATCCGGTTCGACGACCGCACCCGCTCCGCCGCCTCCCCGTAGCGCTCCGGCCACCGTGCGGCGAGCGCGGTCAGGGCGTATTCGAGCTGGAGGTCGGCCCACGTCCGGACCGCCTCGCCGCGGCGGTGCCAGCGGGACTCGGCCTCGATCCGCCGCAGCAGCCGAGCCCGACGGCGCACGTCACGGCGCTTCCACGCCATCTGCGCGCGCCCGATCACCGGGGCGATCCCGCGCCGGATCACCACCACCCGCCCCGCCGGCAGGTTCGCGATCTGCGCCGGCGCCAGCACCGGCACCTTCCGCACACTGCGCGAGGCGACCCGGCCGTGGTCGTCGGTCGTGGTGACTCGCTCGTCGCGCTCCCCGGCCAGGGTGGACCAGAACTCCAGGTCCGCCTTGTCCCGCGTCCCACCGAAGATCATCACCGCGGCGGTGTTGTTCAGGATCGTCGCCGCCTTGTGCTCCCCCCAGCGGGCCAGGAGCTGGGCGCGGGACTGGAACGCACACAGGATCGTCACACCACGACCGCCCATGTCCGCCGTCCACGACTCCAGCGGGACCGGGCTGATCAGGGCGGCCTCGTCCAGGAACAACCCGAGCGGCGGGTCGAGCCGGCCCTTCGGCTGTCCGGCGGCCAGGCGTCGGGCCTCGCGGGCGATGTGCCCGGTCAGCGCGCACACCAGGGGTGCGGTCTGGGCCTCCTCGGCGCCGAGCAGGAACACCGTCGCGCGGTCGTCCAGGAGGCGGGCGACGTCAAACCCCTCCCCCGGCTCCGCCGCCGCAGCCGCCGCCGGATGCGTCAGCCAGCCCAGAGCGGGCATCACGCTGGAGGTGATCGAGGACCGGGTGCGCTCGTTGGTGGTCAGGAACTGCATGACGTCCTGCTCGAACGCCGTCACCCCCGACCGACGCAACAGAGCCGGGGCCTCGCGGCCGGCGGTGTCGGGGTCGGCGACCCAGCCGAGGACGTCGGCCATCCGCTTCCCGCCGAGGGCGGCGGCGTGCAGCAGCGCGGCGAGGACGCGGCGGGCCTGACCGTCCCAGAACTCGCGGTCCCCACCGGATCCGGAGGCGACGGCGGCGAGCATGTCCGTGGCCCGTTCGGTCGCGGTCACCGGATCCGTGCAGCCGGTCAGTGGATCGAACGTGATCGTCGAGGTGCGGTCGCCGAGGCCGGCCGGATTGAAGACGAACACCTCGCCCCGTTCCTGGCGGCGCAGCGGCCCGCACAGGTCCAGCAGGTCGGTGCGGGTCGAGGTGACCAGGGCGGCGCCCGGGGCATCGAGGACGCGGCCGGCGAGCCACCCGGTCTTTCCCGTGCGGGGCCCGCCGACGACGATCACCACGTCCTCGACCAACGCCCACACCCGAAGTGCCCCGGTGCGGCACAACTCCACGGCGGCCTCGCTGGTCGCGAGCCGGGCCCGCTGCCACCGCGACAGAGCGGTCAGAGACGGGCGGACGGTGCCGGTCCGTCGGCGGACGGCGAGGGTTCCAGCGTGGCGGACGATGTCCAGCGACGAGGCCACGCCGACCTTGCGGCGGGACCGCGCGGCCCAGCGGGACACGGTCGCTGAGGAGCGCGACCAGCGGTGCCACACGATCACCCCGGCCAGCCCGGTCACAGCGATGAGGGCGGGCCACGAGAGGGCGGTGACGATCGTCGCGGCCGGGAGCAGCGCGACCAGGGCGAGGCCGGCAGCCAGAGCGCGGGCCCCGCGCGCCCAGGCGAGCAGGGCGCCCGCGGCGAACATCGCCAGGACGAGGGCGGTGGAGCTGAACAGGATCTCCATCAGTGCTCCCACCCCTCGTTCCACGCCTGCACCTCGGCGCGGTGGCGGGTGCAGCCCTTGGCGTGGCCGTCCTCGCTGTTGGCGGGGTTTCCCTCGAACGGGCCGTGGTCGGTGACCAGGCCGTCGCAGGTCGAGCAGCGCCAGTACGCGCACGGCGTCCGGAACGAGCGGACCCCGTCGCGCTCGGGGTCCGGGGCACGGCCGCAGACCAGCCAGTCGAACGCCGCCTCCCCCACGACCGCGACCTCGTCGGTGGTGATGTCGAGCGCGTCGGCGATCTGGTCCCAGGACCGGCCCGCCGCGCGGGCGGCTCGGGCGTACTCGGTGAGCTGGGACTCCGCCACCGTGTGCACGAGCAGCGCGGCTCGGATTCCGGTCAGGGGGTCGTCGAGGTGGCGGTCGGTGAACACGGTGAATCCCGGGATCGGGACCTCGGTCTCGGTCGCGCCGAACGCCTCGACGGCGATCCGGCGCACCAGCTCACGGACCCGACCGGACACTGCGGTCCTCGGGGACGCGTCGAACACACTCATCACCGACCACCGCCCGCGGTGACCACGAGGGCAGCGGCCCACCGGTCGACGGTCCGACGGGTCACGCCCAGCGTGCGGGCGACGTCGCCGCGGTCGGCTCCCGCGGTGAGCGCGGCGCAGCCCGCGGCGATGACCGGCGCCCGATCGGTCCGCGGCGACGGCACGGGCACGACGGCCGGCCGCCGCTCGACGCGACGACTGCGGGGCGCGGCTCGGCGGGCACGGCGGCGCTCGTCCTCGGTCAGCCCACCGGCGATGCCGTGCGGCTGCTCCGCGACCGCCCAGATCCGGCACGCGGCCAGGACCGGGCACTCCGCGCACACCGACAGCGCTCGCCGCTCCTCGGCTGCCAGGGCCGCACCGGCGGTCGCGGTCGGGAATAACAGCTCCGGGTCGACGTCGCGGCAGGCCGCGCGGGCCCGCCAGTCCAGCTCCTCGCCCCGCCCGCGGCTCGGGTCTACGGTGAACATCTCTCCTACCTCCTGTTGGTTGGTGAGAGCGGCCCGGCGGTGTGCTTCCGCCAAGAACCCGTCGCCGGGCCGTCCCATCTGCTGCGTGCTCGTCTCGGTCACGACGTGTCCCCTCGCTCCGGGGACCGGGCCGGGGCGGCGAACAGCCCCGGCAACGCGTCCAGCTCCGCCCGCTCCCGGTGCCGGTCGGCCGCCGAGTCCCGGCCCGCTCGGGCTCCGGGGACGACGTCGACCAGGTGCGCGAGCCGGTCCGGCAGCGGCCGGTTGTCCAGCAGGCACACCGCGACCTGACGCGACGGGCACTCCTCCCGGCGCGCCACCGGCCACCCACACCTCGGGCACCGACCCGCCCCGACGACGTAGTGCTCGACCACGACCTGCAGCCGGTCCGTCCGCCCGGTCGGGCGCAGCAACCGCGGGTCCAGGTCCTCGGGCTGCGCGACCCGCTCGCGCACCGCCCACTCCGACGCGGGGCGGGCGCTCACGCCGACCACCCCGTGCCCTCGTCCAGCGACGCCCCAGCACCGGCGGCGGTGAGCCCGTACCGCAGCTCGGCCGCCTCGACCGGCTCCGGTACCCGGCCCATGCCGTCCGGGCAGAGCACCGAGCCGTCGAGGTGGGAGAACTCCGGCGACCGGCCGGCGCGGGCGGGCCACCCCGACGGCGGCGCGTCCACGACGGGGCCGGCGCAGCCCGGGCACACCAGGTCCGTCACGTCGATCAGGTCGGTCGGGTCGTCGTCCAGGTCCACGACGGGCGGGCCGGGCAGGAAGATCACGCTCACGCTGGCCTCCAGAAGAGTTGAGGAGGGTCGGCCGGTCCGGCCCCCCGGTGGCGGCGTCCCGTCCGCCACCGCGCCGTCAGGCGCGCACGGCCTCCGAGGCTCGGACTCAAGGGCCGGCCGAAGGTCGGTCGCGCAGCGACGCGTAGCGCCAGCGGAGCGCCCTTGAATCTGAGTGAGGCCGGGCCAAACTCGGGCCGGACGGCCCTCCGCCCCGCCGCAGGCGGGACCCTCCGGGTTCTCGGCCCGCCCGGCCGTGAGGGCGAGGTCTCCCCTACCGGAACCGGCGGCCGGGTTCACTGCCCGCTCCCGGCCGACGCACCCGCGCCGTTGAGGGCGGGCGTGGCCGCCTGGTCGAACGCCGACACGAACGTCGAGATCGCGTCCGGCAGACCCGAGCCGACCGGTGTGGCGATGAACAGCACGAGCGCGATCAGCGAGAACACCACCGCGCCCATCGCGACCCGCGCCTTCGCGCAGATCACCGCACCGAGAACCATGAACAGGATCAGCACCCCGACGCTGCCCATCAGCCCGCGCTCCCGTGCTGCACCGGCGCCCAGCCCGACGCGTCGACGACGGTCTGCTCGGCGACGGCGAGGTCGGCGATGGCCTCGATCGCCTTCGCCGGGATGATCAGCCGCCCGCGGATCCGGACCGCCGGGAACTCCCCCGCCGCGATCGCCCGGTAGACGGTCATCGGCGACATCCCGAGCAGCGCCGCGACCTGCGCCACGCTGTAGAACCTCGGCGCCGGCGGCGCCGTCTCCGACCCTCGAAGAACACTCATCACGACCCCAATCTGTACATGTTAGGTACATGTACTGAACAAGTAAGGCACGAGTGGCGATCGGAGTCAATCGCCGTGGCCTTCCGTGAACCGAGATTGCAGTCGCGAACGGTGTTGTCGGGAGATGACGCGGGATGACGTGAGGTGATGCGACCATCCGCATCAGGGTTGATTTCCCCAGGTCAGCGAGTCACCGTTGATCTCGGGACGAGGGGGCGTCGATGGGCAACCGGCTCGCGCTGGTCCGCGCTGAGCGCGGCTGGAAGAAGGCTCGGCTGCTGCACGAGCTGCGGGCGGCAGCGACCCGGCGGGGCGAGCAGCTCCCGAAGGACGAGAGCCTCGGGCGCCGCGTCGCCGTCTGGGAGAACCAGGACGGCGTCGTCGGTGACTTCTACCGCGAGCTGCTGTGCGAGGTGTACCGCTGCTCCGCCGCCGAGCTGGGCCTCGTCGAACCACCGCGCAGCGAGCCCGCGGCCGCGGACCTCGTCACCGAGTCGTTCGAGCTGCCGGAGTTCACCCGCGTCGACCCCGGCCTGGTCGACCTCCTGCGGTCGCAGACCCAGACGCTCCGGCTGCTGGACCGCCGGCTCGGCGGGACCGCGGTGCACGGCCAAGCGGTCGCGCACGTCGAGACCGTGCAGAACCTGGTCCGCAACGCGCTACCGGGAACCGCGCGCGAGCACGCCGCAGATGAGCTCGGCCAGGCCGCCGCACTCGCCGGGTGGCAGGCACTCGACATGGGGCGACTGCCGGAGGCGTGGCGGCTGCACGAGATCGCGACCGCCGCCGCACGCGAGAGCGGGCACGCCGCCGGGCTCGGCTACGCCCGCGCGCAGCAGGCGTTCATCCTGCTCGACGCCGGGCGGACCGCCGACGCACTCGACCTGATCACCTCGGCGCAGGACACGGCCCGCGGACCGATCCCGAGCGAGCTGGTGGCCTGGCTGCACGCCGCACGGGGCGAAGCCCTCGCGGCCCTCGGCGAGCGGGACGCCGCGCTGCGGGCACTCGACGCGGCCACCGCGGCGCTTCCGCCCCGGCCGGAGCACGCGCTGCCGTACCTGATGCTCGACGCCGGACACCTCGCCCGTTGGCGCGGGCACTGCCTGGCCCGCCTCGGCGAGGCGTCGGCGATCGACGACCTCGGCGTCGCCCTGGCCGCGATGCCCGAGGGTCAGTACGCCCGCGCGGAGGTCGGCCTGCGCGTCGACCTGGCCCTGGCGTTGCGAGCCCGCGGCGAGGTCGCCGAGGCCCGCACCCAGGCCGAACAGGCCGGCCGACTCGCCGGGCGGACCGGGTCCGAGCGCCAGCGACGCCGCATCCGGCAGCTACTCGGCCAGTGACCGCGCCGTCGGACCCGACAGCGCCAGGACGTGCAGCAGCCCCACCAGCGCGCCGGAGTTGCCGACCTGCCCCGCTGCGATGAGACCCGGCACGTCGGCGAGCGGGACCCACCGGAACGTGCCCTCGTTCAGCTCGGTCGGGTCCGCGACCCGCTCCGCGCCGCGCGCGAGGAACACATGATGAGCACTGCGCACGGTCCCGGCCATCGGCTCGAACGTCACCAGGTGCTCGACCGTCCGGGGCCGGTAACCGGTCTCCTCCTCGACCTCCCGGGCCGCGGTCTCGGCGGGCGACTCGCCGTCGTCGAGCAGGCCGCCGGGGAGTTCCCAGTTCCACAGGTCCGGCACGAACCGGTGGCGCCAGGACAGCAGGATGTTGCTGCCGTCGTCGTCCAGCACGACCGTCATCGCCGCAGCGGGCAGCGTGACAGTGTGGTGCTCGAAGCGCATTCCCGACGGCTGGGAGATGTCAGCCAAGCCGACCGTGACCCACTCGCTGTCGTAGATCACGCGCTCGCCGTGCACGTGCCAGACATCCGGCGAGACGCCCTCCGGGCTCGTCATGGAGCGACCGTAGCGCTCCTGCTCAGGACTCGGCCGATTGCACGAAGGCACCGACCCCGTGCCGCACGACGACGACCCCGGATTCTGCGAGGACCTTGAACGCTCGTCGCGCCGTGTTGCGGGAGACGCCGTACTGCTCCGTCACGGCCGCCTCGCTCGGGAGCGCGGTGCCCGGGGCCAGCGTCCCGGCGCGGATCTGCTCCGCGAGGTCCTCGGCGATGCGGCCGTACGCCGTCGTCCGGTCCGTCCCGGTGCCTCCGACGACCCGACGCCCGACGCCCGGGACGACCTCGGCGACGCCATCGCCCACGAGCACAGCCAGCGCTGCCCGGACCGTTCCCCGGGCGACGCCGTGTTGCTCGCAGAGCTGCGCTTCTGAGGGCAGGAAAGAACCGGGCATCAGCTCGCCGTCGCGGATGCGATGGCGCAGATCCTCCGCGATGCGGTGAGAGGTCCCACGAGGAGCCAAGGCGGTGACGCTCCCGAGTCGACGACAGGCCGGCTCAGCGTATCTGCCGAGCGCGGTAGCCGGAGCCGGAGCAGTAGTAGGGCGGCCCGCAGGGCGGCGACGGGACCTCATTGCGTCGGCATTCTGAGACCTGCTGCCCGGAGCCGGGCTTCGATCAGCTCGTTGAGGCGGGCGACGGTCGGCAACTCATCGGCCCGATGGTTGCTGATCACGCGATACCGCACACCCGCATCACGCGTCACGAAGGCCGCGCCCTGGACCTCCATCAGCTCGCGGTCCTTGAGCAGGTTGTCGGCGATCACACCGGCGAGGTCGTCGAGACGCGGATCGTCGGGCCTCCACGATGCCGCCGTCCAGCCGCGCTTCTGCAGCTCGACATACCCCGGATCCGCGAGCCGTCGATCGAGCAAGGTCAGGTACCCGGCGAAGAACTCGGGCCCCAACGACTTCGCCAGAATCATTCCGTCGCGTTGCTCGGCAACGAAGTCCGGCGGGAACCCGACCTCGGCGTGTCGCTCCAGAAGAAGACAGGCGCGGTCGGACAACAGTGAGCCTTTTTCAACCTGACCAGCGAGCTTCTGCGTCAGGAGATCGCGAAGGTTGCAGCGCAACTGCTCTGACCACAGCTGCACAGGTCACCGGCTCGCCAGCTCGGCGTCTGCACCCACACAACCAGGCCCCTGAGCTGCCGGAACGGCAGGTTGAAAAAGGCTCAGTGCCCGGTCTCCGTCGCCGAGACGACGCAGCCTTTCGCGTCGCCCGATCAGCTCGGCGATCTGCTCATCGAGTCTGCGCTCGACGCCGGACAGGGCCGCAGCCGACACCACGGTGTCGCTGCCGAGGATGTCGCCGATTTCCGCCAGAGCGACTCCGGCCTCGGCCAAGGTCCGTACCTGAACCAGCCGCAGCAGCTGTGTCGAGGTGTACCGGCGATATCCGGAGGTGTCACGGCGCGGCTCCTCCACCAGACCGACACGGTGGTAGTGCCGCACGGTTTTGATCGTCACGCCGCAGAACGCGGCCGCCTGGCCGATCGTCAGTCCGTCGACCATCAACTCAGCGTGTCACCGGATCATCGGCCGCAGCAACATCACGCACGACCTGAGCGATGGCCCGGTAGTCGTTGCGTAAGATCTTGCCGTGGTCGCTCGCGACCTTGGCACCGATCTGCAGGTTTGCGTTCCGGCTCAGGTGGAGGCTCAGTGCGGCACGAGCATCGTCGTGCTCGCCGTCGCTGCCCCCGAAGCTGTCACCGCTGCCCACGACGTAGCGCACCGGGCAGCCGATCCGGTCCAGAACCGGACCGCAGGACGCGGCCAGCTCGTTCAACTCGATGTTCACCGCGGCATGCTCGCCGGCCGACATGCGGGCGGCAAGCCCGAACGGCGCGACCAGCGGTAGCAGCATCCGGAGGCGGCGGAACGTCTTCTCGATCCGCTCGCGATTCGCCTCGCCGGTCAGGCCATAGGGAAGTGCCCCGTCCACATTCACCACGCCCGCGACGCGGTCGGGGTTCTGCTCGGCCCAGAACGTTCCGATGAAGGCCCCGTAAGACCAACCGACCAGGATCGGCCGACGGACCTCCCGCGCCCGGAGAACGGCGTCGAGATCCCGCAGGCAGGCCGCGAACGAGTAGTCGGCCGAGCGCTTCGAGCGGCCGCGGGCGCGCTCGTCGAAAGTGACGTGCCGGAACCCGTCACCGAGGTCGGCGATGGTCGGATTCCAGTGCCGCCGACTGGCGAAGCAGCCGTTCAGATAGACGACCGGTCTGCCCGCACCTCCGCTGTCCGAGACCGCCAGTGCCGTGTCCTCGACGGGAACCACGCCCGTCCACTCAGGGTTCGTCATGCCCTTCACGGTCCGCCTTGACCTTGGGTCAAGGTCAAGTTGCCGCTCTTCGGCGACGAGTCCGCTCAGGGTGAGGACGATCGAGCTGTGGCCGCCGGCGGGTCGCGGTAGGTCCAGGTGAAGACGAAGTGAGAGCTACCAGCGAAAGACCATCGCGGTCTGGTCCGGGGAGGCGAGGGGAACAACCTCGATCTCGAAGTCCCCGATCCACGCCTCTCCGTCGCCTGCGGTCTCCGGATCCTCCATCCGCGCAATGCCGAGCAGATGGGCCCGGAACGTCGACGGATCGGCGAGGCTGCCCGTCACGACCCGGGCCGGGTACCGGCGACCACCCGACCCACGGACGACCACCGAGAAGTAGCTCTCGGCCGTCGCCGCGTCAGGGATCGGCTGCTCGCGCGCCTCCGGACCCGGCGCAGTCGGACGCTCGTCCTCGGTCGGCGGCGCGACGACGGTCGGCCGATCCCCCGGGGCCCCGACGAGCACACCCCACTCCCGCAACAGCTCGAACGCCCGGTGCACCGTGCTCGGCGCGAGCCCCTGCTCAGCAGCAAGCACCTTGACCCCCGGGAGATTCCCACCCACCGGCACGGCCCCGGACTCGACCAGCTCCAGCAGCTCGACCGCCAGCCGCTCGCGAGCCGACCGCGGATCTCGCCGTACCCGCTCGATCTCCGACCCCGGCCCCGCCGGCCGCTCCGGCATCCGCGACCCGAGCCCACTCGCCGCCCGCTGGTCCGCCTCAGACACCCACGCCGCGTAGACCCGCAGCGTGGTCACCCCACCCCCGGAGTGCCCCAGCCGCCCGGCGACCGTGCGCACGTCCACCCCGGCCGCGATCAGCTCCGTCGCCGAGTAGTGCCGCAGGTTGTGCAGGTGCGTCTCCAACCCCAGCCGCGCCGCCATCCGCGAGTACCGCTGCGTCACCGACCCCGGCACCAGGCTCGCCGAACCGTCTGGCGCCAGCGAGAACACGAACGCCTCCGGCCGCAGCTCGATCCCGAGCGCTCGGGCGCGCTCCTCACACCGCTCCCGGTGGTCGCACAGCACCTCGACCGTCTCGCTGTCGAGCGCGAGGCGGCGCTGCTGGTGGGTCTTGGTGTCCTTCTCCTGCAACGCCCGGCCGTCCTGGGCGATCGCCCGGCGGATCGTCAGCGTCCCCGATTCCAGGTCGACGTTCGACCAGCGCAGCGCACACAGCTCACCCCGGCGGGCACCGGTGGTCATGAACAACCAGACCAACGCACCCCAGTCCAGGTCCCGCCACGCCTCGTTCAACAACCGCGCAGCCTCCGCCGCGGACGGCGGCTGCGGGTCCGGCGGCGGCTTCGCCGGGGGTGAGACGAACTCGACCGGGTTGACCGACACCCACCGCCACCGCACGCCCCGCGAGTACGCCCCGTTCAGCACGAAGTGGATGTGCCGGATCGTCGCCGGCGCGAGCGGACGGCAGCGGTGCGGACGACACCGGTCGTCGCACTCGTGCTCGCGCGGCGTCCGGTGGTCGACGCGCTTCGCCGACCCGGAGCAGTGGTCGCGGCAGCGACGCAGCTCGGCGTAGAGCGAGTCCAACGCCTCGGCACCGACCGCGCCGGCCTTCGTCCGCCCGAGGAACGGGCGGACGTGCAGCTCCAGATACCGGGTGTACGCGCGGTGCGTGGTCGCTCCGACGTCGAGGGTCTCCAGGTACCGGTCGAGCAGCTGATCCAGCGTCGCGCTCGTGCGGGGGCTGCGCTGCTCGTCGACGGCGTTGAGGAGCCGCGTCCGCGCGGCCTCGGCACGTGCCTCCTGGCGCGGGCCAGGCTCGACCACCTCGACGAGGGTGTTCCGCTTCCCGGACACCGGGTCCTGGCCGCCGTACACGCGGACGCGCAGGGCACCGCTCGGGAGCCTGTCGATCGTCCCGCGCTGCCTCCGGCGACCGGCCTTCGCCCGTGTCATGGGCCAAGGATACGAGCCCGTCGTGTCACGAAACGTGTCACGCGGGCCGACCGATGATCTTGCCGGAGGTGAAACCGCTGGTCAGATGAGTGGGCGCGGCAGGGTTCGAACCTGCGACCGCTCGGGTGTAAACCGAGTGCTCTCCCGCTGAGCTACGCGCCCGGGACAGACATCTTCACACGGCCGCCAGCGCCCGCCGCCACCCGTCCTGGTCACGCGGCTCCCCCGGCCGGTTCACCTCGGTGAACGAGACGGTGCCGTCCGGTCTGACCAGGAACGTCCCCCGCAACGCCATCCCCTTCGCGGTGTCGAACACCCCGTAGGACGACGCCACGGCCCCGTGCGGCCAGAAGTCCGACAGCAGCGGGAACCCGAACCCCGCGGACGTGACCCACGCCGCCAGCGAGAACGTCGGGTCGCAGGAGATCGCCAGCACCTGGACCGAGGAGTTCTGGAAGTCCCCGAGCGTCGACTGCACGGCCTCGAGTTCCCCACCACAGATCCCGGAGAACGCGAACGGGTAGAAGACGAGCAGGGCCGAGCGCCCCGACCCGAGCACCGACGCCAGCGAGATCGGCTGCCGGTTCTGGTCGGGGAGCTCGAAGTCCGGGGCGACCGCACCCTCGACGACTGGGCTCAGCGCTTGCCCTTCCCCTGCTTCGGCGGCACGAGCTTCGACCCCACCCAGTCGTCCCCGAGCGTCGCGTTGGACGTCTGCGACAGCCCGGCGGTCGGAGCCGCCTCGGCGATCTCGGAGGGCTGGATGTGGCCGTCACGGCCGGTCTTGGGTGTCAGGACCCACACGAATCCCTCGTCCGAGAGGGGCGTTCGGGCGTCGACCAGGGTGTCGATCAGGTCGCCGTCCCCGTCGCGGAACCACAGGAGCACGACGTCGATGACCTCCTGGGCGTCCTCGTCGAGGAGCTCCTCACCGGTCGTGTCCTCGACGGCCTCTCTGACCTGGTCGTCGATGTCGGTGTCGTACCCGAGTTCCTGGACGATCATGCCCGGCTCGATGCCGAGCTTTGCCGCGATGTCGGACGCACCGGCATCTGCCGCGGTCACCACTCGTTCCCCTTTCACGCTGCTCACGCAGTCCATCGTCTTCGGTTCCGCGTGCGGGCGCCACCCTTCGCGCGAAATCGGATGGGGCATCCGATCACGGGGGCCCGACCGGATGCAACCGGCCCGGGGTTCGCGCCCCGGTGACGCGCAGGTCACCCCGCCCTCCGTTCAGTTACGTACGAGTAGTACCTATCCTCGCGGCAAGAGCCCGACTTCGTGAACGACGAGTTTCGGGACCGCGCCGGAACAGGCACGATGGACCGAGCCACGGCCACGACTGCCGAGTCCGGCCGACGACGTCGCCCCACATGCCGGCGGCGGGTACGACAGGGCCGGGCGATCCCGGCCACCGACGGAATCAGGCAGGGAGAACCCTTGACCGCGCAGAGCAGCAGGGCCGGCAACACCGACAACGGGGAGCCGCGCCGCGTCAACGTCATCCGGGACGGGTTGGCAGCCCACCTCCCGGACATCGACCCGGAGGAGACGGCCGAGTGGCTGGAGTCCTTCGACGCGGTCCTCGACAACGCCGGCCGCCAGCGCGCCCGCTACCTAATGCTGACGATGCTGCAGCGCGCCCGCGAGAAGCACGTGGGCGTCCCGTCGCTGACCGCGACGGACTACGTCAACACCATCCCGACCGACCGTGAGCCGTGGTTCCCCGGCGACGAGGACGTCGAGCGCACCTACCGGCGCTGGGTGCGCTGGAACGCCGCGATGACCGTGCACCGCGCGCAGCGGCCGGGCATCGGCGTCGGTGGGCACATCTCGTCCTACGCCTCGTCGGCGACCCTCTACGAGGTCGGCTTCAACCACTTCTTCCGCGGCAAGGAGCACCCGGGCGGCGGCGACCAGATCTACATCCAGGGTCACGCCTCCCCCGGCATCTACGCCCGCGCCTTCCTCGAGGGGCGCCTGTCCGAGGACCGCCTCGACGGCTTCCGCCAGGAGCTCAGCCACGCCGGCCCGGGCGGCGGCCTGCCGTCGTACCCGCACCCGCGCCTGATGCCGGACTTCTGGGAGTTCCCCACGGTCTCGATGGGCATCGGCCCGATGAACGCGATCATGCAGGCGCGGTTCAACCGCTACCTGAGCGGCCGCGGCATCAAGGACACATCGCAGCAGCAGGTGTGGGCCTTCCTCGGCGACGGCGAGATGGACGAGCCCGAGTCGCGCGGCCTGATCCACGTCGCGGCCAACGAGGGTCTGGACAACCTGAACTTCGTCGTCAACTGCAACCTGCAGCGGCTCGACGGCCCGGTCCGCGGCAACGGCAAGATCATCCAGGAGCTGGAGGCGTTCTTCCGGGGCGCCGGCTGGAACGTCATCAAGGTCATCTGGGGCCGTGAGTGGGACGCCCTGCTGCACGGCGACCGGGACGGCGCCCTGATCAACCTGATGAACACCACGCCGGACGGCGACTTCCAGACCTACAAGGCCAACGACGGAGCCTACGTCCGCGACCACTTCTTCGGCCGCGACCCGCGCACCAAGTCCCTCGTCGAGCCGATGAGCGACGCCGAGATCTGGAAGCTCAAGCGCGGCGGCCACGACTACCGCAAGGTGCACGCTGCCTACGCCGCGGCGACCGCGCACCACGGCCAGCCGACCGTCATCCTGGCCAAGACCATCAAGGGCTACGGCCTGGGCACGCACTTCGCGGGCCGCAACGCCACCCACCAGATGAAGAAGCTCACGCTCGACGACCTCAAGCAGTTCCGCGACGAGCAGCGCATCCCGATCTCGGACAAGCAGCTCGAGGCCGACCCGTACCTGCCGCCGTACTACCACCCCGGCGAGTCCGACGAGGCGATCCAGTACCTGCGGGAGCGCCGTCGCCAGCTGGGCGGGCCGCTGCCGTCGCGCCGGACCGTCAGCAAGCCGCTGGTGCTCCCCGGCGACAAGGTCTACGACTTCGTCAAGAAGGGGTCCGGCAAGCAGGAGGTCGCCACGACGATGGCGTTCGTCCGGCTGCTGCGCGAGCTCATCAAGGACAAGGAGATCGGCGCGCGCTTCGTGCCGATCATCCCGGACGAGGCCCGTACCTTCGGTATGGACTCGATGTTCCCGAGCCAGAAGATCTACAACCCGAACGGCCAGAACTACACCTCGGTTGACGCCGACCTGATGCTCGCCTACAAGGAGTCCGAGCAGGGCCAGATCCTGCACGAGGGCATCAACGAGGCCGGTTCGGTCGGGTCGCTCACCGCGGCGGGCACGTCCTACGCCACGCACGACGAGCCGATGATCCCGGTCTACGTCTTCTACTCGATGTTCGGGTTCCAGCGGACCGGCGACTCGATCTGGGCCGCCTCGGACCAGATGGCCCGCGGCTTCCTCGTCGGCGCCACGGCCGGTCGCACCACGCTGACCGGCGAGGGCCTGCAGCACAACGACGGCCACTCGCTGCTGCTCGCCGCGACCAACCCGGCCGTCGTCGCCTACGACCCGGCGTTCTCCTTCGAGGTCGCGTACATCGTCCAGGACGGGCTGCGCCGGATGGTCGGCGAGAAGCCCGAGAACGTCATCTACTACCTGACGGTCTACAACGAGCCCTACCGCCAGCCGGCCGAGCCGGAGAACGTGGACCGCGAGGGCATCCTGCGGGGCATGTACCGCTTCGCCCCGGCTCCCGAGGGCACCGGCCCGGTGGTGCGGCTGCTCGCCTCCGGCGTCTCGCTGCCGTGGGCGCTGACCGCACAGAAGATGCTCTCCGACGAGTGGGACGTCCGTGCCGAGGTCTGGTCGGTGACGTCGTGGGGCGAGCTGCGCCGCGACGGCGTCGACGCCGAGCACGCCAACCTGCTCAAGCCCGGCGACGAGCCGGTCGTGCCCTACGTGACCCAGAAGCTGGCCGAGGGCGACAACGGCGAGGCCCCGGTCGTGGCGGTCTCGGACTGGATGCGTGCGGTCCCCGACCAGATCCGCCAGTGGTCCCCGGCGCCGTTCCTGTCGCTGGGCACCGACGGGTTCGGGCTGTCCGACACCCGTCCGGCCGTGCGCCGGCACTTCGCGGTCGACGCCGAGTCCATCGTCGTCGGCGCGCTGTCGCTGCTGGCGAAGCAGGGCCTGGTCAAGACCGAGACCGCGGCCGAGGCCGCGGCCGGCTACAAGATCGACGACCCGCAGGCCGCCGGCCCGCAGATCGGCGACGGCGGGGCCGCCTGACCCCACCCGGCCCGCGACGGCCCGCCTCCCCCACCGGAGGCGGGCCGTCGTCCGTTTTCGCCCCTCCCAGGGCGGCGCAGATCACGATAGGCTCCGCGCGACGGCGGTGGCGGTGATCACTCGTCCTCGCGACTCGCCGTCCTGACCAGGGCGTCGACCGTGTGCGCCGCTGGCCCGCGGTCCGGGGCGGAGTGCTCCGGGCCGATGATCTCCAGGGAGCGGTAATGGCAGAAGGCACCGTCAAGTGGTTCAACAGCGAGAAGGGCTACGGCTTCCTCGCCCCCGACGGTGGTGGTGCGGACGTGTTCGTGCACTACTCGGCGATCCAGACGAACGGCTACAAGAGCCTCGACGAGGGCCAGCGCGTCTCGTTCGACATCGAGCAGGGGCAGAAGGGGCCGCAGGCCAGCGCGGTCACGCCGCTCTGAGCCGCCCGGTCACCCGCCCGGCGCGGTGACCGGCAGCAGGCCGCACCGGCCGAGGCCCGCGCCCCGGCCGCGTTCCGCGGTGCCCGGGTGTCACCACCCCAGCGCCGCGTGCATCTCCCACACCAGGAGCTCGGCCCCGGCCGGTCCGGCGGTGACCCGCCGGCCGCCGTCGTCGACGACCCTGGCCGCGTCGCCCGTGGCGAGTGCGTCACCGGGCACGTCCTCCAGCGTCGCGTTCCCGCGCGCCACGAACGCGTGCACGAACGGGGCGGTCGGCAGCACCGTGGCCGACCCCGGCGCGAGCCGTGCCACCGATAGCGCCGCCGCGCGCTGACGCAGCGGGAGCAGGGTCGCGTCGCGGTGCCGTTCCAGCCCCGAGGCCAGGACGACCGTCTCACCGTGCGTCCAGCCGTCCGCCTCCCGCACGAGGTGGCGCGGGTCGCCGCCGGGCTCCTCGGGCACCACCCACATCTGCACGAACCGCACGCCGCCGTCCGGCGTCGCATGCTCGGAGTGGCGCACACCCGACCCGGCACCCAGGTACTGCACTCCGCCCGGCCCGACCCGCGCGGTCCGCCCGGTGGCGCTGTCGCGGTGTTCCAGCTCGCCGTCGAGAACCCAGGTGAGGATCTCGGTGTCGCGGTGCGGGTGCTCGTCGTAGCCGCACCCCGGGACGAGCCGGTCCTCGTTGTGCAGCAGGAGCAGCCCGAAGTGGGTGTTGGCCGGGTCGTAGTGCGCGCCGGAGGAGAAGCCGTGCCGCGAGTCGAGCCAGCCGGTCCGCGTGCGCGCCCGCGAATCCGCGCGCCGGAGCGTGACGTGTCCTGTGGGTGCGTCCATCGTCGTGTCGTGCTGCCCGACGTGCACCGCCACCCGGTCGCGGACGCGACGTTGCGCCGCCTCGAGCTCGCCTCTTCCAGGCTGGCCGCGGCCTGTCTGGCGGAGATGGAGCGGCGCTGCTCGTGGTTCGCCGGGCTGCCCGCCGACCAGCGCGCCGGCGTGGCCCTGGTGACCCAGACCGGCGTGGCGAACTTCGTGTCCTGGCTGCGCGAGCCGGACCGCACCACCCCGCTGACCGCCGAGGCGTTCCGGATCGCGCCGCGCGACCTGGCCCGGCGGATCAGCCTGCGCCAGACCGTCGAGCTCGTGCGCATCGCCGCGGACGTGTTCGAGGAGCACCTGCCCCCGCTCGCCGACGACGCCGAGCGCCACGAGCTGACCGAGGCCGTGCTGCGCTTCGGCCGTGAGATCGCCTTCGCCGCCGCCACCGTGTACGCCGGTGCCGCGGAGTCCCGCGGCGCCTGGGACGCCCGGCTGGAGGCACTCGTCGTCGACGCCGTGCTGCGCGGCGACACCGACGGCGCGCTCGTCTCCCGGGCCGCCGCGCTCGGCTGGGACCCGGCCGCCCCGGTGCACTGCCTGGTCGGCCCCGCACCCGGGTCCGGGCCGGAGTCCCCGCAGCTGATCGTGGAGCTGCGTCGGGTCGCCGCGCGGCTCGGCCACGACGTGCTCGTCGGCGTCCAGGGACGCCGGCTGGTGGTCCTGCTGCACCTGACCGGGCGGCCCGCGCGCCGGGTCGCCGACCGGCTCGCCGAGACCACCTCCGCGCGCCGGCCGCCGGCCGGTCGCGGGCCGGCACCGGGGACGAGCGCGGTCACCGCGCGGGTGCTCGCCGAGGCCGCCAGGCACTTCGGGCCCGGACCCGTCGTCTCCGGCCCGCCCAGTACCGACCTGGCCACCGCGGGCGGCGCCGTCGCCGACGGCGCTGGCCGGACTGGCCGCGGCCCCGGGGCACCCCGACGCACCCCGCCCGGTCGACGCCGCCGACCTGCTGCCGGAGCGGGCCCTGCACGGCGATCCGGCGGCGCGGCGCCGGCTCGCCGAGGACGTCCTGGCCCCGCTGTACGACACCGGCGGCGAGCTGCTGCGCACCCTGGCCGCCTACCTGGAGGGTGGGGCGAGCCTGGAGGGCTGCGCCCGCGCGCTGTACGTGCACCCCAACACGGTGCGCTACCGGCTGCGGCGCATCGGCGAGCTCGTCGGACGCTCCCCCACCGACCCGCGGGAGGCGTTCGTGCTGCGTGCCGCGCTCGTCGCGGACCGCACCGCCCGCGCGTCCGACGGGCCGGCCGTCGCCGCGCACACCCCGCTGACTCCCCTGGACCCGACAGGGGAGCATGATCCGGAGGTCGACGGCGTCCGTGTCCCGGCGGGCGGGGCGTTGTCGTGAACCCTACAAACACCGGCCCCTACGGATCGGTAACGAGGCCCCGGTCACACCTGCGTGTCGTAGGTTTCCTACAACTTCGGTGGTCCGACTTCGTCGTAACCGGTATCCCGGCCCCGACCCCGAGAGGTGTGTGATGTCCTCGTGATCGCCCTGCTCGCACCCGGCCAGGGGGCCCAGACCCCCGGCATGCTCGCTCCGTGGCTGGAGGACCCGGCCGCGGCAGAGGCCGTCGCCGGCTGGTCCGACGCCGTGGGGCTCGACCTGACGCGCCTCGGCACCGCCGCCGATGCGGAGGAGATCACCAACACCGCGGTCACCCAGCCGTTGATCGTCACGCTGGGGCTGCTGGCCGCGCGCCGCCTGCGCGAGCGGGTCGAGCTGCCGTCCGGGACCGTCGTCGCCGGGCACTCGATCGGCGAGATCACCGCCTGCGCGATCGCGGGCGTGCTGACCGAGGACGCCGCGGTCGCCCTCGCCGGGGTCCGCGGCCGCGAGATGGCCGCCGCCTGCGCCGTCGCGCCGACCTCGATGGCCGCCGTGCTCGGCGGCGAGGAGGAGGTCGTGCTGGCCCGCCTCGCCGAGCTGGGTCTCGACCCGGCCAACCGCAACGGGGCGGGCCAGATCGTCGCCGCCGGGACGAAGGAGGCCATCACCGAGCTCGTCGCGTCGCCGCCGGAGAAGGCGCGGGTGAAGGCGCTCCCGGTCGCCGGGGCGTTCCACACCGCGCACATGGAGCCCGCGCGCGCCGCGCTGGAGAGCCACGCGTCGTCGGTGCCGGTGTCGGACCCGACGCTCACCCTGCTCTCCAACGCCGACGGAGCGACCGTCGACACCGGCGCCGAGGCACTGCGCCGGCTCGTCGCACAGGTCACCCGACCGGTCCGCTGGGACGCCTGCATGCAGACCCTCGCCGACCACGGCACCGGCGCGACCCTCGAGCTGCCCCCGGGCGCGACGCTGACCGGGCTCGTCAAGCGCGCGGTCAAGGGCACCCCGACGCTGGCCCTCAAGACCCCCGAGCAGCTCGACGCCGCCGTCGACCTGATCGCCGAGCACGGGAAGTGAGCCGCATGCGACTGGCCGACACCGTCGCCGGAGCCCGCATCCTGGGCGTCGGCAGCTTCCAGCCGGAGCACGTCGTCACCAACGCCGACCTGGCGAAGCGGGTGGAGACCGACGACGCGTGGATCCGCAGCCGCGTCGGCATCGCCGAGCGGCGCATCGCCGACGCCGAGACCCTGCTGCCGGACATGGCGGTCGAGGCCGGGACGGCGGCGCTGAAGGACACGGGGTTCGACCCGGCCGGGCTCGACGCCGTCGTCGTCGCGACCTGCACCATGCCGAACCCGATCCCGAACGCCGCGGCCCAGGTCGCCACCGGGGTCGGCGCGAACGGCGTCGCCGCGTTCGACCTCAACGCCGCGTGCGCGGGCTTCAGCTACGGCATCGGTGTCGCCTCGGACATGATCCGCGCCGGCTCCGCCCGGCACGTGCTGGTCATCGGCGCGGAGAAGCTGTCGGACTGGGTCGACTGGGACGACCGGTCGACCTGCATCATCTTCGCCGACGGCGCGGGCGCCGCCCTGCTGGGCCCGGCGGAGAGCCCCGACGAGGTGGGTGTCGGTCCGGTCGTCTGGGGCAGCGCGGGTGACATCGCGTCGACGATCCGGATCCTCGGCGAGAGCACGAACAAGCTGCACCAGGAGGGCCAGGCGGTCTTCCGCTGGGCGACGACGGCGATCGCGCCGGTCGCGCTGGGGGCGATCGAGCGCGCCGGGCTCACCCCCGCCGACATCGACGTGCTGATCCCGCACCAGGCGAACCTCCGCATCGTCGAGGCCGTCGCCAAGAAGCTGCGCCAGAAGGGCGCCCGGGAGGACATGGTCGTCGCCGACGACATCGTGCACTCCGGCAACACCTCGTCCGCGTCCATCCCGATGGCGCTGGACCACATGCGCACGGCCGGCCGGGTACGGTCCGGCGACGTGCTGCTCCTCGTAGGCTTCGGCGCAGGACTGTCCTACGCCGGACAGGTCGTCGTCTGCCCCTGACCGGGCACGCCGACCTGGCACCCGCACCCAACCATCGCGCAAGGAGAACCATCGTGGCTGACAACGCCGAGATCCTCACCGGGCTGGCCGAGATCGTCGAGGAGGTCGCCGGCATCGACACCGCCGAGGTGACCCCCGAGAAGTCCTTCGTGGACGACCTGGACATCGACTCGCTGTCGATGGTGGAGATCGCCGTGCAGGCCGAGGACAAGTTCGGCGCCAAGATCCCGGACGACCAGCTCGCCGAGCTGAAGACCGTCGGCGACGCCGTCGACTTCATCGCCAAGCACCAGTGATCGGTACCGGCGTGCAGCTGCCCGCCGGGGAGAAGGAGACGTCATGACCGACGGAGTGGTCGTCACCGGTTTCGGGGCCACCACCCCGCTCGGCGGGGACGCCGCCTCCACCTGGGAGGCGCTGCTCGCCGGGAAGTCCGGGGTCGGAGCCACCCGGGCCGACTGGGTCGAGCGATTCGACCTGCCGGTGTCCATCTCGGCCCAGCTCGCCGTGGAGCCCACCGAGATCCTGCCCCGTGTGCAGGCCCGACGGATGGACCGGTGCGAGCAGGTCGCGGTGGTCGCGGCCAAGGAGGCCTGGGCGCACGCCGGACTCGGCCCGGTCCCCGGTGGGGACGGGGCCGCGGTCGAGGCCGAGCGGCTCGCCGTCGTCATCGGCGCGGGCATCGGCGGCGCACCGACGCTGCTCGCGCAGGACGACCTGCTCGAGGAGCACGGGCTGCGCAAGGTCTCGCCGCTGACCGTGCCGATGCTCATGCCCAACGGGCCGGCCGCGCTCGTGAGCCTGGAGTACAAGGCCAAGGGCGGGGTGCACTCCCCCGCCTCGGCGTGCGCCACCGGCGCCGAGGCCCTGGCCTGGGCCTACAAGCTGCTGCGCGACGGGGAGGTCGACGTCGTCCTCGCGGGCGGCGCCGAGTCCTGCATCGTCCCGATCACCGTGGCCGGGTTCGTGCAGTCACGGACGCTGTCCACCCGCAACGACGACCCGGAGGGCGCCTCCCGGCCGTTCGACACCGGGCGGGACGGCTTCGTCCTCGGTGAGGGCTCGGGCGTGCTCGTGCTCGAACGCGAGGAGTTCGCGAAGGCCCGCGGTGCCACCGTGCACGGCCGCCTCGCCGGTGTCGGCATGACGTCCGACGCCTACCACATCACCGGGCCCGACCCCGAGGGCGAAGGCCAGATCCGGGCGATGCAGAAGGCGGTGGCCGGGGCCGGTCTGACCGCCTCGGACATCGTCCACGTCAACTGCCATGCCACCTCCACGGTGGTCGGCGACGTGGGCGAGGCGACGGCCGTGCGGCGGGCGTTCGGCGACCACCCGGTGCTGACCGCGCCGAAGTCGGCGCTCGGGCACCTCGTGGGCGGGGCCGGGGCCGTCGAGGGGATCATCGCGCTGCTCAGCGTGCGTGACGACATCATCCCCGCGACGCTCAACCTCACCGACAAGGACCCGAAGGTCGAGCTGGACGTCGTCGCCGGCGAGCCGCGGAAGATGACCGTGGACGCCGCGGTCAACAACTCGTTCGGCTTCGGCGGGCACAACGCCTCGCTGGTGTTCACCAAGGCCTGACGCCTGGCGTGCGGGTCCCCGGCCGGGGACCCGCACGGCCCTCTCAGCAGGGGGCGCGCAGGATCCCGTCGGGGTCGCCGACGTCCATCCGCGGCGGCGAGCCCGCCATCGGGAACGCGACCTGCCAGCAGATCCGGCCGACGTGCAGACCGGGCGGTCCGTCGTTCGGGTCCTGGACGCTGATGAAGCGGACCAGGGCGAGCACACCGCCGCCGGTCGTGGAGTCGATCCGGTCGATGCGGATGGTGCCGTCGACGGTGGAGCCGATCCCCTCCAGCCACGCCTCGCGGGGCTGCCGGTCGGCGGTCTCGGGGTTCACCACGCGGGTCCAGGTCGCGTGGTCGCGGCCGTTGACCGCGTTGAAGTAGAGCTGCACCTGCTGCATCACCAGCTGGGCGGCCGGGTGCTCGGCGGCGCCCGCGCTGATGGTCACCTCGCTGCTGCCCGCGCCGTCGTCGGGCACCGTCTGCGGCGCGGACGCGGGGGCGACGCCGGAGCGGGTCGACCCGGACACCGTCCACGCGACACCGCCGACGACCACCAGCGCCACCAGCAGGACGCCGACCGTGATCGCGGCCCGGCCGTTCACTCCTCGCCCCCCATGGAACGACAGTCTGCCCGGCCCGGGCCTGCTCAGCCGACCCGGTGGGTCAGCAGCGTCACCGCCGCGCCGTCGCCGGCGAAGCGGAAGGACTCCAGCTCGTCGTCCCAGGCGGTGCCCAGGAGCTGGTCCAGACGCCGGGACAGCCCGGCGCCGCCGTGCTCGGCCATGACCGTGCGCAGCTGGTCCTCGGGCAGTACGACGTCGCCGTTGGCGCTGGTGCGGCCGTGCCACATGCCGAGGCCGGGGACGTGCATGAACCGCTCCCCGTCCACGCCGGGACTCGGTTCCTCGGTCACCTCGAACCGCAGCATCGACCAGGCCCTCAGCGCCCCCGCGAGCGCCCCACCGCTACCGGCGGGACCGCTCCAGGTGCACTCGGCCCGCATCTGACCGGACGCCACCGGCTGCGCGGACCACTCGAGGGAGACCCGCGTTCCGAGAACGCCCGAGAGCGTCCACTCGACGTGCGGACAGACCGCAGTCGGCGACGAGTGGACGAACACCACTCCGCGTGTGCTCACTGCCAACCTCCGCTGTCGTCGACGAGGATCGTCTTCCCCTACGTCCTCGGCGCAGCGCGGTCGGTGCTGGGACCCGCGGTACAGATGTGCTGGGTGTGGGTGTGGTGACCTCCGTGGCGTGAGTGGACTCCGGTGACCTCACTCTGCCCGATTCCGCTCCGGGGAGCCACCCCGACACGACTACCGGGTGAACGGTGCGCGGCGTGTCGCGGCCCGGCGCGCGGGTCAGGCCGTGTAGGTGGCGACGGCGACCCCGGTGGCGGCGTCGGGAACCTCGGTCCGGCGCAGCTCACCGAGGTCGGCGAGCACGTCGAGGTGCGCCCCGGTCTCCAGGACCGCGAGGGTCCGGTTGAACAGGTCCATGTCCTCCAGCCGGCGTTCCCGCCGGGTCCAGCGCAGGACCCGGGCGACCGCGTCGGCGGTCGGATGGCCCGCGGCGACGGCGTCGCGGCACTGGGCGAGCCGGACCTCGTGGTGGGCCAGCAGCGCGTCGACGCGGGCGTGCGCGCCGCCACCGACCGGGCCGTGCGCGGGCAGCAGGGTCGCGTCCGGCCGGGACCGGACCAGGCGCAGCGAGTCGAGGAACTGCCCGAGCGGGCTCGCCACCGGCGACGGCTGCAGGCCGATCGACGGGGTGATCCGGGGCAGCACGTGGTCCCCGGCGAACAGCAGCTCGTGGGCCTCGTCGGCGAACACGAGGTGCCCACGGGTGTGCCCCGGGGTCTCCACCGCGGTCAGGGTGCGCGTGCCGGCCGGGTCGGCGACGGCGATGGCGGCGCGGTCGGCGATCCACTCGTCGGGGGCCTCCCACTCCTCGGGGATCGGACGCGGCCACGGCCCGGCCCGGCCGAGCTCGTCGACGATGCCGGCGGCACCGGCACGCAGCAGCCGGGACCGGTCGGGTTCGCCCGGTGGCCGGGCCGGGTCGGTGATGACCTCCAGGTTCGGGCGCTCCCCCGCCCCGAGCAGCACCCGGGTGCCGTACTCGCGGCGCAGCACCGAGGCCAGCGTGTAGTGGTCGCGGTGGGCGTGGGTGACCAGGAAGCGGCGGACGTCGCCGAAACCGGAGCCCAGCGCCGCCAGCGCCTTGCCCAGCAGGTCGCGGGCCTCGTCGATCGCCCAGCCGGAGTCGATCAGGGTCCAGCCGGTGTCGTCGGCGAGTGCGTAGACGTTCACCGCCCGCAGCCCGTCCTGCGGCAGCGGCAGCGGGATCCGGTACACCCCCGGGGCGCTGCGGAACACTCCCGGCGCGGTCCAGTCGCCGTCCGGGTCGTCATCGGTCACGGTGGAAGCGGCGGTCACCGCCCGACGATAGATGACCGGATCCGGGGGCGCCGCACCCTCCTACGGGGCACATCATCACCCCACGTGTCGGACCGAACACCGAAAGTCGACGTTCTCCGGACAGTCCACCCGAGGGTGGTACACGATCGCACCGGGAGGGTGGCCCGATCCGCGCTACCGTCCCTGCGTTCGGTGATCAGAGGTCGGCCTGGGGGCGGGTCGGCGAAGGAGGGACGCAGCATGGCCGCAGGGATCCCGGAGCAACGGTCCGGGCAGGACGCGCCGTTCCTCACCGTGGCAGAGGTGGCGGACCGGATGCGGGTCTCCCGGATGACGGTGTACCGGCTGGTGCACTCCGGGGAGCTCCCCGCGGTGCGGTTCGGGCGCTCGTTCCGAGTGCCACCGGAGTCGGTGGAGGCGCTGATCGAGTCGGCGCGCTACACCGGCGGTTGAGACAAGGAGCCGGAATGCTGCCGGTCGACGCCGCGAGCGCACGGAGGGTCGCGGACACCTACGACACCCCCGAGGCCCGGACCGAACGGGAACGGACCCTGGAGCTGCTGGGCCCGCGGGCCGGCGAGCAGATCCTGGTCGTCGGGACCGGACCGGGGCAGCTGCTCGACGACGTCGCCCGGGCCGTCGGTCCGGGTGCCACGGGGGTCGACCCGGACCCGGTGATGGTGACGCTGGCGCGACGCCGGTGCGGCACCCGTGCCGTCGTCACCCAGCGCGCGCTGGCCGGTCCGGGCTCGCTGCCCGGCGGTCCGTACGTCGCCGTGGCCTGCCTGCAGGTCCTGGAGTTCGTCGACGACCTCCCGGCCGCCGTCACCGAGCTGTACCGGGTCCTGCGCCCGGGTGGGCGGCTGCTCGTGCTGGACACGGACTGGACCTCGCTGCACTGGCCCGGTCCGGGGCAGGACCGGCACCGCCGCATCCGCGACGCGTGGTGCAGCACGGTGCCGCGGTCGCGGCTGCCCTACGAGCTGGGCCCGCTGCTGCAGCGCGCCGGGTTCGACGGGGAGTGGACGCGCCGGATGCCGATGCGCGGGCCGGCCTCCACCGGCTACGGCGCCGCGCTGCGGGAGATGGTCGCCGAGGCCGCGCCGGGCCGGTGCGGGCTCACCCGGGCCGAGGTCGACGCGTGGGCGTCGGGCGTCGCGTCCTGCGGCGACGAGCCGTTCTCGGTGGACCGCTGGTTCTTGGGCGCCGTCCGGCCCTGAACGCGTGCGGACGGGGCGTGGCGCGCGGGCCGTCGGTCGGGCAGCATCTCGGGCCGTGGGCTCCCCGTCGTCGCAGACACCGATCACCGCGCGGGTGAGGATCGGGCAGCAGCCCGACTTCGTCCGGCTGTTCCAGACGCTCCCCCGGGCCGGGGAGTGGGTCAACTTCGCCCCGCCCGGCCGGCGACGCGACGACTACGAGGTCGACTGGGTGCTGCACTGGGCGATCGACCCCGACGACAGCGACAGCCCGGACGTCACCGTCGAGATCCAGCTCGTCGACCCGGAGTAGGCCGCTACCGGAAGCCGTGGCTGCGGACCGCGGCCACGTCGCCGTCGCGCAGGGCGTCGAGCACCGCGCGTTCGTGCGGGACCGTGTCGGCAGGCAGGTCGGCGAGGGCGAACCAGTCCAGGCCCGCGGTCTTCCCGTCCTCGGCGCGGCGTGGCTCGCCGGTCCAGCGACGGCAGGTGAAGAAGAAGTCGACGCGTTCGTCGACCGGGTCCCCGGTGCGCCCGGTGCGGTGCACGGCCGTGAGCGGGACCAGGTCTGCGGGGTCGACGGTGACGCCGAGCTCCTCCCGGGCCTCGCGCACCGCGGCGGCTGCCGCGTCCTCGCCCGCCTCGACGTGCCCGGCCGCGGCGGCGGCCCAGTGGCCGTCCATGAACCCGGTGCCGGCACGCAGCTGGAGCAGCACCTCGGTGCGCTCACCGGTGCCGCGCAACAGCAGGACGTAGGACGCCGGGACGACCCGGTAGCGCTCGCTCACGCCGCCGACCCTAGGTGTGATGTCCAGGCAGGTTGGTCAGGCGACTGATCGGCGGTAGGCCGTTGGTTGCGCTGTGGGGCCGGTGGTGATTGTAGAAGTGCAGCCAGCCGGGGAGCGCGTCTCGCCGAGCCGTTTCGCAGGGGTGGAAGCGGGCGTATGCCCACCCGTCGGCGAGGGTGCGGTGGAAACGTTCGATCTTGCCGTTGGTCTGAGGCCGGTAGGGCCGGGTTCGCTTGTGGGTGATGCCCAGTTCGCTGCAGGTGTCACGCCAGGCGTGTGAGCGGTAGCAGCTGCCGTTGTCGGACAGGACCCGTTCGACGGTCACGCCGCGGGCGTTCAACCAGTCCACGGCCCGGCGTAGCACACCGGTGGCGGTGTCGGCTTTCTCGTCGCTGTGGATCTCGGCGTAGGCGACGCGGGAGTGGTCGTCGATGACGGTGTGGACGAACGCTCTGCCGGTGCGCGGCTTGTAGTCGGTTCCCCTGGGCAGTCCGGGAGTGGACCGCTTGTTCAGGGCGCCTTGTCGGCGTCCGACGAAGCGGTGTCCGCCTCCGTCGGGGATGTTGCCGAACTTGGTGACGTCGACGTGGATCAACGAGCCGGGGTGTGGGTGTTCGTAGCGGCGTAGGGGCTCGCCGGTGACCCGGTCGATGTGGGAGAGCCGGTTGATCCGGCAGCGGCGCAGGACCGCGTGCACGGTCGAGGCGGCGAGAGCGAGTCGGCCGCCGATCTGTACTGGTCCGAGTCGGTGGTGCCACCGCAGTCGCACGATCTGCTTCACCAGCCTCGGCGGGGTCTTGGCCGGCATCGACCGTGGTCGGGAGAAGCTGCGGTCGACCATCCCGGGCGGGCCCTCGGCGCGGTAGCGGTCAGCCCACTTTCGGGCGGTGCGAGGGGCGACCATGAACATTCTGGCCGCGGTGGAGCAGGTCCAGTCCTGGTCGACGATCAGACGGGCCAGCCGTAGCCGGGCACGCGGAGTCAGCGCAGCGTTAGCGTGGGTCACAAGGGCCTCCGGTTGGTGAAGCGGTTCCTAGACAGCTCCACTTCACAACCGGGGGTCCTCGCCTGTCTCAGCGACAGGCCGTCATCAGCTCAACCTGGAACAACGTCCATGGACATCACACCTAGGGTGTGTCTCCCAAATAGGCGGACCGGGGTGCGCGATGCTTGATCGGTGCCGCGCACCGCTGTCCTGACTGATGCCCAGTGGGCCCGTCTGGCGCCGCTGTTGCCCTCCTCCGAGGGTCGTCGCGGGCGCCCGTTCCGCGATGACCGCCGGGTGCTCGAGGGGATCATCTACCGGTATCGGTGCGGGCTTCCCTGGCGCGACGTCCCAGCCGAGTTCGGGCCGTGGCAGACGTTGTGGAAGCGGCACCGCCGCTACAGCGGCGACGGCACCTGGGACCACATCCTGGCTGCTCTTCTGGTCGAGGCCGACGCCGCCGAGGTGCTCGGGTGGGCGGTCAGCGTGGACTCCACGATCATCCGTGCCCACCAGCACGCCGCGACCCTCAAGCGCGACACAGGGGGCCGGATCGAACTACACGAATCTGCTCGCCGAACCAGCAGATCACGCGCTGGGACGGTCCCGCGGAGGGCTGTCGACGAAGATCCACCAGCTCGTTGACGGGCACGGCCGCCCGCTGGTGGTCCTCCTCGGCCCCGGCCAGGGCGGCGACTCGCCAATGTTTCCGCACCTGATGGCGCACCTGAGCATCGCCCGACCGGGCCCGGGACGACCCCGGACCCGGCCCGAACGCGTGCGCGCGGACAAGGCCTACTCCTCACGCGCGATCCGCCGGCACCTGCGCGAGCGCCGGATCATCGCTGTCATTCCGGAGCCCTCTGACCAGCAGGGACACCGCAAACGACGCGGCTCACGCGGCGGCCGACCGCCCGCATTCGATCCGGTCGACTACCGAAACCGCAACGTCGTCGAGCGCGGATTCTGCCACGTCAAGCAGTGGCGCGGGCTGGCCACCCGTTACGACAAGCTCGCCCTGACCTTCCGCGGCGGCGCCGTCCTGAAGGCAATCGTCACCTGGCTCCGCGCATTGGGAGACACACCCTAGGTGCCGTGGCGCCGTTCGCCGACGGCAACACCGGGGTAACGCGGCGGTCCTACCGTCGGTCCGATGGCGGCCCCCACCTCGCGCCCGGCACCGGTCGGCGACCGGCTCGGCGTCGTGCCGCCGCGGGACTCGGAGCTGCGGTTCCGCACCGTGCACGGCTACCGGCGGGCGTTCCGGGTGGCCGGGTCCGGGCCGGCGGTGGTGCTCGTGCACGGCATCGGGGACAGCTCGGCGACGTGGGAGGCGGTCTTCCCCGCGCTGGCCCGGCGGCACCTGGTGATCGCCCCCGACCTGCTGGGGCACGGGCACTCGGACAAGCCGCGCGCGGACTACTCGGTCGCCGCCTACGCCAACGGCGTGCGGGACCTCCTCGGCGTCCTCGGTATCCCGCGCGCGACGCTGGTGGGGCACTCGCTGGGCGGTGGCGTCGCCATGCAGTTCGCCTACCAGTACCCCGACCGGACCGAGCGCCTGGTGCTGGTCGGCACCGGCGGGGCGGGCCCGGACGTGACGCCGCTGCTGCGCGCGGTCAGCCTGCCCGGTGCGCAGGCGGTGCTGGCGGCCTCGCAGCTGCCGCCGTTGCGGTGGCAGATCGGGTGGGCCCTCGACGCGCTGCGACTGGTCGGCGCCGACCTCGGTCGTGACGCCGCCGACCTGCTCCGGCTGGTCGACGCGCTGCCCGACGCGACGTCGCGGGCGGCGTTCATCCGGACGCTACGGGCCGTCGTCGACTGGCGCGGGCAGGTCGTGACCATGCTGGACCGCTGCTACCTGACCCGCGGGATGCCGACGATGCTGGTGTGGGGCGCCCGGGACGCGGTGGTGCCGCTCGCGCACGCCCACACCGCGCACGCGGCGATGCCGGGCAGCCGGCTGGAGGTGTTCGACGACGCCGGGCACTTCCCGCACCACAGCGACCCGGCCCGGTTCGTCGGGGTGCTGGAGGAGTTCCTCGACTCCACCGACCCGGCACGGTGGAGCCCGGAGCAGTGGCGTCAGCTGCTGCGCTGCCCTCCCCCGCCCGCCGGTGCCGGGGTGCGGCCGGGTCCGGTGTCGGCGACCTGACCCGGGCCGGCGTCAGAGGACGAGGCCGAGCCAGCTGCCGGCGCAGCCGTGGCAGGCGCCGTGCACCGTCGCGGCCCGGTGCACTGGGCGCAGGCAGATCACGCAGTGGGTGAGCCGGCGCCGTGCCCGGCGCAGCAGCCCGTCACGCACCTGGCGGACGGCGAGCCCGGCGTCGCCGTCCGGGTCGTCGCAGCCGGGCAGGACCGGCACCTCGACGGCGTCGGCCGGGTCGAGCACCGGGAGGTGGCCGTCCCAGCGGGGCTCCGGTCGGGCGAGCAGCACCGGCCCCGACGGGTCGAACCCGAGCATCAGCTGCGGCGGCTCCCCCGCGACGAACCAGGCCACCGGGTCCGGCTCCGCGCCGGGTGGGAGGAGCCCCGCCGAACGCAGGTCCGCATCGGTCCAGCCGCCGCGTCGCAGGTCGGCCGGGGTGAGCCCGAAGTGCCGCAGCCCGTCGGTCGGCAGGTCGAGCTCACGCAGCTCCGCCGGGGACGGGACGCCCACGTAGACGGTGCCGCGCTCCCCCGGCCGCTCGGCGACGGGCGCGGTGTCGTGGCCGCCCGCGACGCGCCACGGGGCGGCGACGAGCACGGCGAGCACCCGCGCGTCGACGCGCAGGCGCCCGGCCACCTCCGCGGTGCGGTCCTCGGTCACCCGGTCTCCGATCCCTGCACCGACGATCCATGCTCCGCCACGCGCGCCGGGGCGGCCCCGATGTCGGAGCCGCCCCGGTGTGGTGCGGTGTCGCTCAGCTGCAGCCGCTGGTGGAGCCGCAGCCCTCGCAGAGGTAGCAGGACCCGGCGGGGCGCATCTTCGTCCCGCAGGTCATGCACAGCGGGGCGTCGGCGGCCTTGCCCAGCCGCAGCTCGAGCAGCTCGGTGGAGCTGCCGACCTCGACCGGCGCGGGCTCGGCACCGGCCTCCTTGCGCTCCTCGATCGTCGGCACCGAGGAACGGAACTCCTCGATGTCGAGCTTCTCACCGGTGCCGTAGTCGTTCTCGACCTGGGCGGACCGCTCGTCGGAGGAGAAGATGCCCAGCTGGGCGCGCTTCTCGTACGGCAGATGGTCCAGCGCCAGGCGGCGGAACAGGTAGTCGAGCACCGAGGTCGCGATCCGCACGTCCGGGTCGTCGGTCATCCCGGCCGGCTCGAAGCGCAGGTTGGAGAACTTCGAGACGTAGAACTCCAGCGGGATGCCGTACTGCAGGCCCACCGAGATCGACATCGAGAAGGCGTCCATCACACCGGCCAGGGTCGAGCCCTGCTTGCCGAGCTTGACGAAGATCTCGCCGAGGCCGTCGTCGGGGTAGCTGCCGGCGGTGAGGTAGCCCTCGGCGCCGCCGACGGTGAACGACACGGTCTCGCTGGGCCGCTTCTTCGGCAGCCGCTTGCGGACCGGCCGCTGCTCGACGACGGTGACCTTCTCGGCCTCGGCGGTGTCACCGGAGGCCTTCGTGTCCCGACCCTTGCCGGCGGACAGCGGCTGGCCGACCTTGCAGTTGTCGCGGTAGATCGCCAGGGCCTTGAGGCCGAGGCGCCAGCCCTCGAGGTAGATCCGCTCGACGTCGGCGACGGTCGCCCGCTCGGGCATGTTGACCGTCTTGGAGATGGCGCCGGACAGGAACGGCTGCGCGGCGGCCATCATGCGGACGTGGCCCATCGGGGCGATCGTCCGGTCGCCCATGGCGCAGTCGAACACCTCGTAGTGCTCGGGCTTCATGCCCGGGGCGTCGACGACGTGGCCGTGCTCGGCGACGTACTCGACGATCGCCTCGGCCTGCTCGGCCTGGTAGCCGAGGTTGTCCAGGGCCCGGCGCACCGACTGGTTGACGATCTGCATGGAGCCGCCGCCGACCAGCTTCTTGAACTTGACCAGCGCCAGGTCCGGCTCGATGCCTGTCGTGTCGCAGTCCATCATCAGGCCGATCGTGCCGGTCGGGGCCAGCACCGACGCCTGCGCGTTGCGCCAGCCGTTGACCTCACCGATGTCCTGGCACTGCTTCCAGACCTGGGTGGCGAGCTTCTGCACCGGGGTGCTGGAGGCGAAGGTGCGGATGCGGTCGTTCTCCGCGGCGTGCTTGCGGATGACCCGCTGGTGGGCCTCGGCGTTGCGGGAGTAGCCCTCGTACGGGCCGACGACACCGGCGAGCTCGGCGGAGCGCTTGTACGCGGCACCGGTCATCAGCGAGGTGATGGACCCGGCGAGCGCGCGGCCGCCCTCGGAGTCGTACGCGTGGCCGGTCGCCATGAGCAGCGCGCCAAGGTTGGCGTAGCCGATGCCCAGCTGGCGGAACTTCCGGGTGGTGTCGGCGATCGACTCGGTCGGGAAGTCCGCGAAGCAGATCGAGATGTCCATCGCGGTGATGATCAGCTCGACGGCCTTGGCGAAGGTCTCGGCGTCGAACCGGTCGTCGGAGTCGAGGAACTTCAGCAGGTTCAGCGACGCCAGGTTGCAGCTGGAGTTGTCCAGGTGCATGTACTCCGAGCACGGGTTCGACGCGCTGATGCGGCCGGACTCCGGGGTCGTGTGCCAGTCGTTGATCGTGCCGTCGTACTGGATGCCCGGGTCGGCGCAGTTCCAGGCCGCCTCGGCGATGCCGCGGAAGAGCCTGCGGGCGTCGACGCGCTCGATGACCTCACCGGTCATCCGGGCACGCAGACCGAAGTCGGTGCCCTCCTCGACCGCGCGCATGAACTCGTCGGTGACGCGGACGGAGTTGTTGGCGTTCTGGTACTGCACCGAGGTGATGTCGGAGCCGCCCAGGTCCATGTCGAAGCCGGCGTCGCGCAGGACGCGGACCTTGGCCTCCTCCTTGGCCTTGGTCTCGACGAACTCCTCGATGTCGGGGTGGTCGACGTCGAGGACGACCATCTTCGCCGCGCGCCGCGTGGCGCCGCCGGACTTGATGGTGCCCGCGGAGGCGTCGGCACCGCGCATGAACGAGACCGGGCCCGAGGCGGTGCCGCCCGAGGACAGCAGCTCCTTCGACGACCGGATGCGCGAGAGGTTCAGGCCGGCACCGGAGCCGCCCTTGAAGATCAGGCCCTCCTCGCGGTACCAGTTCAGGATCGACTCCATGGTGTCGTCGACCGAGAGGATGAAGCAGGCGCTGACCTGCTGCGGGCTGGCGGTGCCGACGTTGAACCACACCGGCGAGTTGAAGCTGAACACCTGGTGGATCAGCATCCAGGTCAGCTCGTGGTCGAAGATCTCGGCGTCGCCCTCGGTGGCGAAGTAGCCGTGCTCCAGACCGGCCCGCTTGTAGGTGCCGACGACCCGCTCGACGAGCTGCTTCAGGCTCGACTCACGGGTGTCCGAGCCCACCGCACCGCGGAAGTACTTGCTGGTGACGATGTTGGTGGCGTTGACCGACCAGCTGCGCGGGAACTCGACGCCGCGCTGCTCGAAGTTGACCGTGCCGTCGCGCCAGTTGGTCATGACGACGTCGCGGCGCTCCCACTCCACCTCCTCGTAGGGGTGGACCCCTTCGGTGGTGAAGACACGCTGGACGGTCAGGCCGGGCGCGCGCTTGGCGCCGGTCTTCCCGCGGCTGCGCGCCGGCTTGATAGCCGCGCTCTCACCGGTGTCTGTCGTCGGGCCCCCGACGGTCTCGGTCATGCATGCCTCCGCACTTGTCACCGTGTACCACCCGCGCGCTGGGGTGCGCGGACGGTCTTCCCCTCCGGTACGACCTGCGACGACGGCCGGTACCGGTCGCCCCCTCGCGGGGGTGCGCGCCGGATCCGTGCCGCCGAGCGGCTCACCCGTCCCGGTTGTGGCCGGCCTCGTCGTCGGCTGCTTCCCCGGCAGCCGCGGACCGCAGGTCGGCGATCTCCTTCTCGAAGTCCTCGATGGACGAGAAGGAGCGATAAACGCTCGCAAATCTCAGGTACGCGACCTCGTCGAGCTCACGCAGCGGCCCGAGGATCGCCAGTCCGACCTCGTGGCTGGGAAGCTCCGCCGCCCCGCGTGCCCGCACGGTCTCCTCGACCCGGTGGGCGAGCTGCTGCAGGTCGTCCTCGTCGACCGGCCGGCCCTGGCACGCCCGCCGAACCCCGCTGACGACCTTCTGTCGACTGAAGGGCTCGGTCACCCCGCTGCGCTTGACGACGGCGAGCACGGCCTCCTCGACCGTGGTGAACCGTCGTCCGCACGAGGTGCAGGACCGGCGCCGGCGGGTGCAGGTCCCGTCGTCGGCGGTCCGTGAGTCGATCACGCGGGAGTCCGGGTGCCGGCAGAACGGGCAGCGCATGGACGCTCACACCCTCTCCCGTAACGTTCCGGAAACTCTCCGCAGTGATCCATCCCCCCAACCAGTGGCGGAACAACGTCAATGTAACCCCTACATCTAGGGGTCCGCCATCCCGGGGCCCACGCCGCGCCGAGCTTCGCCCGATCGGGATCCGAGCCTTGCACACCACGTTCCGCGACCGGCTCGTCGCCGACGATCATGGAGGGGGACATCGGCGCTGGTGGCGCCGAGGAACGTCACGCGCGGCGCCGTCCGTCGCGCCGCGGGGACCGCGACCGGCGGCACCCGATGCGGGGACACGCCCGGCGGACGCGCCCGGCGGCACGCCGCCGACGATCCGGCGACATCCCGGCGACCGCCGCCCGACGTCCGCGTGCCGGCCCAGCGCACGCCATCACCCGATGCGACGCCGGCACGGCGCCGGATCGCTCCACACCGTCACCGCACCGCCACCGCTGTGACCACGGTTGCCGCGCCGGCACCGCACCACGGCACGCCCGACCGGCTCCGCCCCGGGAGCCCGACACGTCGGCACCGCACCCCTGCACACCCCGGGCCGGGCACGCCGGCACCACTCCGTGCCACGGGCCTGGCCCACCGGGACCGCACCGCGACCCGACCCGCCTCAGCGCACGGCACCGACCGACGGAACGGCGGCCGCGGGGGCGTTCCAGCCCGCCGCCGCGTCGCCCAGCAACCCGAGCGCCACCACCGCGGTCGTGGCGCACAGCAGCACCGCGACCCCGGTCAGGAACCGCTCCAGGCGCCCGCGGACCCGGCTGCGGGCCGGGCGGGGGCGGGCCGGGACCAGGCAACGCCGGTCCAGCGGACGGACCGTGCGCGGCGCCGGCACGGCCACCGACCGCGGACCGGACGGCGCCGCGACCCGGGCGGGCCGCACCAGGGTCGCCGTGGAGCCTGGCGCCGAGGTGGTACAGCGGGGCGTCCGGACCGCGACGTTCGGACCACCGGTGACGCCACGCGGGACCGCCGGATCGGCCGGTGCCGCGGTCCGGGCCGCACGCCCGGGAACTGTCGGACCGGGCGCCGTCGGACCGGACGTCGGAACACCGGGCGCCGTGGCGCGCCGGGAACGGGCAGCGGGGTGCCGTGCAACCGACTTGGTCAGTGCGCGCTCCCGTGCACCGTGGGCGGCCCACCGGTGCGCGGCGCGCGCGACGGCCGACGAGCCGGCACCGGCCGGACCGGCCACACCCTCCGCGGCCCGCACCCGCTCCCGGGCGGCGCGCCGGGCGCGCGAGGTGGGAGTGCCGGGCGCGGGGGCACCGGTCAGGCAGCCGACCGGGCCGTGGTCGCGGATCCGCTCGTCGAACTCTCGCATGGCTCCTCCTGCCGTCGGACCACCCGGCCCCCGGGCGGTCTCGTCTCCCCCGCTCCCGACCGGCCCTTCCCTGAGCCCGGTCGAACGGGCGTACGAGCGGTGTAGCACCCGACACCGACAACAACCGCGTCTCCGCAGTTCACCGCCCGTGCCGGAGACGCTCTCAGCGTGGCGCGCCGACCGCGGGCGGCACGGCCGGGCCGTGGGCGGCGACGTCGGCGACCACCCCGAGCGCGACGACCGCGGCCGCCGAGGCGAGCAGGACACTCACCGCCGCCACCACGCGGCGCACGGGACCCGGTGCCGGGACCGCCCGCACCACGTCGGCCGCGGGGCCGACCGCAGCCCGTCCGATGACCGTCATGCCCCCGATGACCGCTGCGTCCACGATCGCCACCCCCACTGCCGCTCCCGCTGCCGGTCGCCCCGCGCGGCCGGACGGCGACGCGGACGGCATCCGATCGAACCAGAACGATCGAACCGGTGTTCGATCGAACGCCTGTGCGATGTTCTACCACCACGACCCGACGGAATCCACGACACGCCCGGGCGACTTCGAACGCATGTTTGGCGAACGGGCCCGCGACGGCTAGGGTCGTCGCCGTAAGTACCCCGAGGAGGCGAATGCGATGGCAGCGGACGACACCGGACACGGTGGTCCCGGCGTGACCGGCACCGCCGCGGACCGGGGATCCGCGACGGTCCGGGAGTTCCCCGACCCCGCGACCGACACCCGCGGCCTGACCCCGCGGCAGAAGAAGGTCCTGGCCGTCATCCGGGACTGGGTGGACCGGTACGGCTACCCGCCCAGCGTCCGCGAGATCGGTGACGCGGTGGGCCTCACGTCCACCTCGTCGGTGCACCACCAGCTCCGGACCCTGGAGCGCAAGGGCTTCCTCCGGCGCGACCCGAACCGCACCCGCGCGGTCGACGTCCGCAGCCCGGAGCAGATCGCCGGCACCGACGGGTCGGACTCCGACGCCGACACGGCCGAGCTGCGTTCCGCGCGGCCGGCGCCGGCGTTCGTGCCGCTCATCGGCGACATCGCCGCCGGTGGCCCGATCCTGGCCGAGCAGGCCGTGCAGGACGTGTTCCCGCTGCCGCGTGAGATCGTCGGCGAGGGCACTCTGTTCCTGCTCAACGTCAAGGGCGACTCGATGGTCGACGCCGCGATCACCGACGGCGACTGGGTCGTCGTGCGCCAGCAGCCGGTGGCCGAGCAGGGCGAGATCGTGGCCGCGATGATCGACGGCGAGGCGACGGTCAAGACGTTCCGCCGCAAGGACGGGCACATCTGGCTGATGCCGGCGAACGCCGCCTACGATCCGATCCCGGGTGACGACGCGTCGATCCTCGGCCGCGTCGTGGCGGTCCTGCGCCGCCTCTGACCTCCTCAAGCGGCGCCCGGTTCCCGCGGTCAGCGGGACCGGCGGCGCCGTCCGTGCAGGGACATCGCGACGGCACCGGTCACCAGCAGCACTGCGAGCACCGCGGCCCCGCCCGCGGCGGGCAGCCACGACGGGTACGTGCGGTACTCCGGCACCTCGGCGGGCTGGGCCACGACGGGTGCCTGCGGGCCGGTCGCCGCGGGCACCGCGCCCGGGACGACGGTGATCGCCGCCGCGGTCAGGCCCCGGGCCTCGCTGCCGGAGTGCAGTGCACCCCGGCCGTCCGGGGCGATCGCCTCGCCCTGGGCCTCGTCCGGCAACGGCACCGGCAGCGGTGCCCCGCCCAGCGCCGCGACCAGCACGTCGGCCGTCGCCGGTCCGCCGACGGGCAGCGGGAACACCCAGGCGTCGGTGTAGGTCCGCAGCACGGCGGCGCGTCCGCCGTCGGCCCCGGCCGGTGAGACCCCGCCGCCGGTGATCGTGCGGGACCCGGCGGCCCCGAGCGGCCCGCCGCCGGTGCCCGACCAGGGCAGCACGACCTGTGCCACCCGGCGCAGCGGGACCGGGCCCCCGCCCTCGCGCAGCGGTGCGTCGGGTCGGTACACCCCGGCGGCCCCGGTGGTCTTGTCGACCAGCAGGGGCACGCCGTCGTCGCCGACCAGCAGCGCCTCGACGTCGCGCGGACCGTCGGGGTGGACCAGGTCGTACACGCGTGGGGGCCCGGCCGGGGGCAGCACGACGAGCCTGACCGAGCCACGCTGTGCCCCGTTGTCACCGGTGTCGGCGAGCCAGAGTTCCCCGCCCGGTCCGAGCCCGAGGTCCTCGACGTCGGTGACCGGGACGTCGGCCTGCCGGGTACCGGTGACCGCGCAGCCAGACGGGTCCAGGGTGAACGTCCGCGCGGCCCCCCCGCCGTCGACGATCGCGTGGTAGCGCTGCGGGGCTCCGCCGGGCGCGCCCTCGGCGACCAGCCCGGACAGCTCCGCCAGCCGCGGGTCGTCGACGGTGCAGACCGGGTGCGCCCCGGGCGGCGGCGCGGCCGCACCCGTGAGCGCACCGGTCAGGCAGAGGACCGTGGTCAGGCGACGGGCCACGACCCCCGGACGCGGTGGCCCACCCGGCCGCCCACTCAGTGGCCCGCTGCCGTCGCCGGCAGGTCGGCGCCGGTCCCGGTCGGGACGGCAGAGCCCGCCACCGCGAACGGCAGCACCGCGGTGCCCAGCTCCGGCTTCACCCGCGCCCGGATCCGGGTGCCGTCGGCGGTGTGGGACTCGGCGAGGATCTCGCCGTCGTCGTGCAGCCGCGCGACCAGCGCACCCTCGGTGTAGGGCAGCAGGAGGTCGACCTCGTAGTCCGGGCGCGGCAGGCGCTCGGCGATGTGCTCGCGGAGCCGGTCGATCCCGGTGCCGCTGTGTGCCGAGACGAACACGGCGTCCGGCTGGGCGTGCCGCAGCCGGGCCAGCGCGAGGTCACCGGCCGCGTCGATCTTGTTGATCACGAGCAGCTCGGGGGGCATCGTGTCGCCCGCGGCCTCCCCCACCTCGACGAGCACCTGCCGGACCGCGGCGATCTGGTCGTCGGGCAGCGGGTCGGACCCGTCGACGACGTGCACCAGCAGGTCGGCCCGGGCGGCCTCCTCCAGCGTGGAGCGGAACGCCTCGACGAGCTGGTGCGGCAGGTGCCGCACGAACCCGACGGTGTCGGTGAGGGTGTAGTCGTGCCCGTCGGGCGTCTGTGCCTTGCGGGTGGTCGGGTCCAGCGTCGCGAACAGCGCGTCCTGCACCAGCACCCCGGCGTCGGTGAGCTGGTTGAGCAGGCTCGACTTGCCCGCGTTGGTGTAGCCGACGATCGCGACCGAGGGGATCTCGTTGCGGCGACGGCTGCCGCGCTGGGTCTCGCGGACCTGGCGCATCGCACCGATCTCGCGGCGCAGCTTCGACATCCGCGCACGGATGCGGCGCCGGTCCAGCTCGATCTTCGTCTCACCGGGGCCACGGCCACCGATACCGACACCGCCCGCGGCCCGGCCACCGACCTGCCGGGACAGCGCCTCGCCCCAGCCGCGCAGCCGCGGCAGCAGGTAGGACAGCTGCGCGAGCTCGACCTGGGCCTTGCCGTCCCGGGAGCGGGCGTGCTGGGCGAAGATGTCGAGGATCAGCGCGGTCCGGTCGATGACCTTGACCTTGAGCCGCTCCTCCAGCTGACGGAGCTGGCCGGGTGACAGCTCGCCGTCGCAGATCACGGTGTCGGCGCCGGTGGCGCGGACGACCCCGAGCAGCTCCTCGACCTTGCCGGAGCCGATGAACGTGGCCGGGTCCGGGCTGGAGCGGCGCTGCACGAGGCCGTCCATCACCTCGGAACCGGCGGTCTCGGCGAGGCGGGCCAGCTCGGTCATCGAGTTGTCGGCCTGCTCGGCCGTGCCCTCGGTCCAGACGCCGACGAGCACGACCCGCTCCAGCTGGAGCTTGCGGTACTCGACCTCGGTGATGTCGGTGAGCTCGGTGGACAGCCCGTGGATCCGGCGCAGCGACGTGCGCTCCTCCAGGTCGAGCTCGCCACCCGTCGGAACCGGGTTCGACGTGGAGGGGGTCACGGAGGGGTGCGTGTGGGCATCAGTCATCTTGCCCCCATCCTCCCACGTCGCGCGGCTCGTGTCCGCCCCGATTCGCGAGCCTCAGGCGGGAGCGTCCCACCACGCGCGGTCCAGCTCGCCGGAGGCGAGCAGCACCGCGGGTCCGTGCAGCGTCGTGGGCCCGGTCCGCTCGTCGGTGCCGGCCTCCACCGTCACCCGCAGCAGCCCGCCCGGAACGGCGACCTGCACGTCCCCGGCGGTGTGCCCGGCGTGCCGCAGCGCGGCCACGGCGGCCGCGACGGTCCCGGTGCCGCAGGAGCGGGTCTCCCCCACCCCGCGTTCGTGCACCCGCATCCGGATGCGGCCGCCGTCGGCGGGGCCGTCCAGCGGGGTCAGGAACTCGACGTTCACCCCGTTCGGGAACAGCGCCGGGTCGTAGGAGGGCGCGCGGGTCAGGTCGAGGGTGTCCGGGTCGGCCGCGGTGACGCAGGCCAGGTGCGGGTTCCCGACGTCGAGGGCGATGCCGTCGAAGCGCGCGTCGCCGCTGGTGGCGACCGACGCCGGGCCGACGCCGACCGTCCCGAGACCGACCGAGACCCCGTCCGGCCCGACGGCGGTGTCGAGCACCCCGTTGCGGGTGCCGACCGGGCCACCCGTGGCCCAGCCGCGCTCGTGCAGGTAGCGGGCGAACACACGCAGGCCGTTCCCGCACATCTCGGCGAGCGAGCCGTCGGCGTTGCGGTAGTCCATGAACCACTCGACGCCGTCGACGGGCTCCCCGACGCCGGGCTCACCGGCGAGCTTCGCCCAGCGCACGACCCGCAGCACCCCGTCCGCGCCGAGGCCGCGGCGGCGGTCGCACACCGCCGCGACCCGGGCCGGGGTGAGGTCGAGCGCGGCGTCCGGGTCGGGCAGCACCACGAAGTCGTTCTGCGTGCCGTGCCCCTTGCTGAACGCGATGCCGCCGGTCATGCCACCAGCCTACGAGCGAGCACCGCACGCGCCGAGGCCACCAGGTCCGGGTCGGCGCCGTCGAGCCAGTGGATGCGCCGGTCCCGGCGGAACCAGGAGCGCTGGCGGCGCACGAACCGCCGGGTCGCGCGGACCGTCTCCTCCCGGACGACGGCGAGGTCGGGGTGGTCGGGGTCGCGGTCGAGGGCCTCGATCACCTGCCGGTAGCCCAGCGCGCGGGACGCGGTGCGGCCGTGGGCGAGCCCGCGCGGGAGCAGCGCGCGGGTCTCCTCGACCAGGCCGTCGTCGAACATCCGGTCCACCCGCAGCGCGACCCGCTCGTCGAGCTCGGCGACGTCGCGGTCCACGCCGAGCAGCACGGCGTCGTAGCGGGGGGCCCCGGCGCCGGGCAGGGTCGCGCGGAACGGCCTGCCGGTCAGTGCGATCACCTCCAGCGCGCGGACGATCCGCCGGCCGTTCGAGGGCAGCACCTGCTGGGCGGCGACCGGGTCGGCCGCGGCGAGACGGGCGTGCAGCGCGCCGGACCCGTCACGATCCAGCTCGGCCTCCAGCTCGGCGCGCAGCTCCGGGTCGGTGCCGGGGAACTCCAGCTCGTCGAGCACGGCCTGCACGTAGAGCCCCGAGCCGCCGACCAGCACCGGGGTGCGCCCGGCGGCGCGCAGCTCCTCGATGACCGCGCGGGCCGCCCGCTGGTAGGCCGCGACCGAGGCGGTCTCGGTGACGTCGAGGACGTCCAGCTGGTGGTGGACGACGCCGCGCCGCTCGTGCGGGGCGAGCTTAGCGGTGCCGATGTCCAGGCAGCGGTAGAGCTGCATGGCGTCGGCGTTGACGACGTCGCCGTCCAGCGCCAGTGCCAGCTCCAGCCCCAGGTCCGACTTCCCGGTCGCGGTCGGTCCGACGACGGCGACCAGCGGCGGTGCGGCCGGTGACGGTGTGGACGGTGGTGGCGTGCTCACGCCGGTTCCCACAGCGCCACGTGGTAGGCGACGCCGTAGGGCATCGAGGTGTGCCGGTGTGCCGCCGTCCAGGAGCACCCGCGCGCGGCACCGGCCAGCACCTGCCACGGCGCGCGGCCCGAGGCCCAGAGCGCGGCGGCGCCGTCCGGGTCGAGCCGGGCGAGCGGCTCGGGGTCACCGGCGTCGAACGCGGCGGCGACGACGGCGTCGAACGCCTCGGCCCGGCCGTCGAACCCGCCGGGGGCCTTCGCGGTGTGCTTGGCCGCGCCGTCACCGACGACGAGCAGCCCCACCCCCTCGCCGGCCAGCTCCGCGCCCAGCGCCAGGCAGTCCGCGACCGGGGCGTCCGGTGCGACGAGCTCGCCGCGCGCCGAGCCGACCCCGGCCGGGGCCGCCCAGGCCGCGACCAGCAGCGGCAGCGGCAGCTCGGCGCCCTCGTCCGGACCGGCCGCGCCGGGCAGCGCGACGGGGACGTCGCGGCCGTAGCCGGCGAAGGTGCCGTGGGTGCCCGGGTCCACGGTGCGCCGCCCGCCGGGGTCGGCGCCGACGACGACCCAGCGCTGGGCCGCCGCGGCGAGACCCGTCACCGCGGCGACGACGGCCTCCCGCAGCCCCTCGGTCTCGACCGCCGCGTCGCCGCTCAGGGCGGGGACGAGGAGCGGGGGCTGGGGCAGGACGGCGATCGCGGCGGGCACGGGCTCCGAGGGTAATCAGCGCCCGCGGCCACGACTCCCGTACCCGGCCGGAGGGCATGCGGTTCCCCCGAGGGCGGTGGACCTGCTTGAATCGCCGTTCCGGCCTCCGCACCGCGCGAGGATCCGGTGCGCGCACGGCCCCGGACGGACGTCCGCACGGGGCGCCCGCCCCGCGGCGGGCCGAACGAGGAGGACCTACCGGTGTCCGAGACCCACGCGACCGACGCTGCAGGACAGGGTGCCGAGCCCGCCCGGGCCACCCCGCCGAAGCCGGGGCCGCCCCGGCCCGGACCGCCGCCCGCCGCCCGACCCGTGCCCGCCCCGGCCGCGGTCGCACCGCCCGCACCGCCCGCCGCCCTGCCGTCCCCGGTGCCCTCCGCGGCCGACGACCCGGGCCGCTGGGGCCGCGCCGACGACGACGGCACCATCACCCTGGTCACCGCCGACGGCGAGCGGGTCGTCGGCTCCTACCAGGCCGGGCCGCCCGCCGAGGGCCTGGAGCACTACGCGAAGCGGTTCGACGCGCTGGTCACCGAGACCGAGGTGCTCGCCGCGCGGATCGCCGGCGGCGGGGACGCGAAGGCGTCGCTGACCGCGCTGACCGCGCTGCGCGACGGCCTCGACTCCGCGCACGTGGTCGGGGACGTGCCCGCCCTGCGCACGCGGCTCGACGAGCTGGTCGGCCTCGCCGAGCAGGGCGTCAGCGCGGCGAAGGAGGAGCGCGAGCGCGCCCGGCACGACGCCGTCGCCCGCAAGGAGGCGCTCGCCGTCGAGGCCGAGAAGATGGCCGTGGACTCCACCCAGTGGAAGCAGGCCGGGGACCGGTACAAGGCGATCCTCGACGAGTGGCGCACCATCCGCGGCGTCGACAAGAAGACCGACGAGCAGCTGTGGAAGCGCTTCTCGAAGGCCCGCGAGGCGTTCAACCGGCGGCGCGGCTCGCACTTCGCCGACCTCGACCGCCAGCGGGTCACCGCGAAGGCCCGCAAGGAGGAGCTCGTCGCGCAGGCCGAGGCCCTCGCCGACTCCGACGAGTGGAACGCGACCGCGGCCGCCTACCGCGACCTGATGACCGAGTGGAAGGCGGCGGGCCGCGCCCACCGCGAGGCCGACGACGCGCTGTGGGCCCGCTTCCGCGGCGCGCAGGACCGCTTCTTCGCCCGCCGCGGCGAGCACTTCTCCGCCCGCGACACCGAGTTCGCCGAGAACGCCGAGGCGAAGCGGGCGCTGCTCGCCGAGGCCGAGACGATCGACCTGTCCGACCCGGACGGCGCACGGGCCCGGCTGCGTGAGATCCAGGAGCGCTGGGAGGCCATCGGCAAGGTCCCGCGCGAACAGATCCGCACCCTGGAGGGACGGCTGCGCGGGATCGAGGACAAGGTCGCCGCCGCCGCGGACGCGCAGTGGCGCCGCACCGACCCCGAGACCCAGGCGCGCGTCGAGCAGTTCCGGGCGCGGGTCGAGCAGTTCGAGGCGCAGGCGGAGAAGGCCGAGGCGGCCGGTGACCGCAGGCGCGCCGAGCAGGCCCGCGCGCAGGCGGCACAGTGGCGGGAGTGGCTCACCGCCGCCGAGCAGGCGGTCGACGAGCGGTAGGGGTCAGTCGCGCTGCAGCGCGGCGCCCGCCCACACGAAGGTCAGCAGCACCACGGCGACCACGCCGAGAACCATCCCGAACCCGGGGCCTGCCTCGGCGCCGGTCTGCTGCGACCAGATCGCCCACAGCCCGTTCACCGAGGAGATCCCGCAGCCGAAGGCCGCGAACCACGCGAGTGCCCATAGCCGGGTCAGCAGCGCCGCGGCCGACACCACGACGGCGAACCCGGTCATCGTGAACGAGAACAGCGTCGGGAGCGGCCCGGAGGTACCCGAGGACAGCACCTGCCAGCCCGGAGTGCCCGCCACCCACGGCAGCAGCAGCGCGGCGACCGCGGCGACGATCGCCACCGCGATCAGCATGGCGCGCGCGCCAGGGTCGATCCGGCGGGCGACGCCGCGCCCGGCCCGGTCGATCTCGGCGCGGGTCTGCGGGGACACGTCGCTCATCGGGGACCTCCGGTGGTGGCGGGGACGCCGCAGGACGGCGCGGCGGGAGCCGGCTCGGACGCCGGAGCGCCGAACGCCGGCAGCCCCAGCGTGGTGGGTGCCCCGGACGGGCGCTCGCCGGCCTCGGCGGCGTCGCCGGCGCGGGTGCGGCGGTGGGTGAGCACGCCGCCGTCGGCGACGAGGTGGTGCGGGGCGCCCCGGTCGATCCGGACGGTGACGACGTCCCCGGGCCGGATGCCGGTCGCGGTACCGGGCGCGAAGTGCACCAGCCGCCCGTCCCGGGCACGACCGGTGAGACGGGCGGTCGCCGCGTCCTTGCGCCCCTCGCCGGTGGACACCAGCAGCTCCACCACCGTGCCCTCCTGTGTGCGGTTCTCCTCCCAGGAGATCCGCTCCTGCAGTGCGACGAGGCGCTCGTAGCGCTCCTGCACGACGGCCTTGGGCAGCTGGTCGGGCAGGTCCGCGGCCGGGGTGCCGGGGCGCTTCGAGTACTGGAAGGTGAACGCCGCGGCGAACCGGGCCCGCTCGACGACGTCGAGGGTGTCGGCGAAGTCCTGCTCGGTCTCGCCCGGGAACCCGACGATGATGTCGGTGGTGATCGCCGCGTGCGGGATCGACTCCCGCACCTCGGCCAGGATCGAGAGGAACCGCTCCGAGCGGTAGCTGCGACGCATCCGGCGCAGGACGTCGTCGGAGCCGGACTGCAGGGGCATGTGCAGCTGCGGGCAGACGTTCGGGGTCTGCGCCATCGCGGCGATGACGTCGGAGGTGAAGTCGCGCGGGTGCGGGCTGGTGAACCGCACCCGCTCCAGCCCCTCGACCTCGCCGCAGGCCCGCAGGAGCTTCGAGAACGCCTGCCTGTCACCCATGTCCGAGCCGTAGGCGTTCACGTTCTGTCCGAGCAGGGTCACCTCCAGCACGCCGTCGGCGGCGAGGGTCTGCACCTCGGCGAGCACGTCGCCGGGGCGGCGGTCGCGCTCCTTGCCGCGCAGCGACGGCACGATGCAGAACGTGCAGGTGTTGTTGCAGCCCACCGAGATCGACACCCAGCCGGCGTAGGCGGAGTCGCGGCGCGCGGGCAACGTCGAGGGGAACACCTCGAGCGCCTCGGCGATCTCGACCTGGGCCTCGTCGTTGTGCCGGGCGCGTTCCAGGAGGGTCGGCAGTGCGTGCACGTTGTGCGTGCCGAACACGACGTCGACCCACGGCGCCCGCCGGGTGATCGTGTCGCGGTCCTTCTGGGCCAGGCAGCCGCCGACGGCGATCTGCATGTCCGGGTTGGCGACCTTGCGCGGGCGCAGGTGCCCGAGGTTGCCGTAGAGCTTGTTGTCCGCGTTCTCCCGCACCGCGCAGGTGTTGAACACGACGACGTCGGCGGTGTCGGGGTCCTCGGCCCGGGCGTACCCGGCGTCCTCCAGCAGACCGGCCATCCGCTCCGAGTCGTGCACGTTCATCTGGCACCCGTAGGTGCGCACGGTGTAGCTGCGGCTCACACACCCGAGGGTAGGCGCCCCGGCGAACGGCGCCGGGACGGGGCCGTCGGGGATGATGGCCCGATGCACCGGTCCGGTCCCCCGCTGACGCGGCGCGCCCTGCTGGGTGCGGGCGTTGTGCTGGGTGCGGGGGCGGTGCTCCCGGGCTGCACCGGCCCGCGGCCAGCCGAGCCGCTGGTGATCGCCGGCGGGGTGCAGCCGGGGGTGTACATCAACCTCGCGCGCACGCTGTCGGAGATCTGGCACGAACGCCTCGGGCTCCCGGCGGCCCCCCGGGTGCTGGAGACGGCGGGCAGCGCACAGAACATGGAGCTGCTGACCGACGGGCGGGCGGCGGTCGCGATCAGCCAGGTCGACGTGGCCGCCGACGTCGCCGCGCGCGTCACCGGCCCGACCGAGCCGCGCGCACTGGCCCGGCTCTACGACGACGTCACCCACCTCGTCGTGCGTGCCGACTCCGGCCTGCGCAGCATCGCCGACCTGCGCGGACGACGGGTGTCGGTCGGCCCGAGCGGCAGCGGCTACCAGCCGATCGCGATCCGGCTGCTCGACGTCGCCGGGATCGGTGTCGCGGGCCTGGGTACCCGTGCGGAGCTGGGGCTGCCGGACGCGGCGACGGCGCTGGTCGAGGGCCGTCTCGACGCGTTCTTCTGGTCCGGCGGGGTCCCGACCGACGGGGTGCGGGAGCTCGCCGCCCGGGTCCCGATCCGGCTGCTGGAGCTCGGTGGGGTGCTCGACCGGATGCGCGAGCGTCACCCCGTCTACTCCGTGGCGACGGTCCCGGCGAACACCTACGGGCTGCCCGGCCCGGTGTCGTGCCTGTCGGTGCGCAACGCGCTGCTGGTCACCGAGGGGATGGACGCCGACCTGGCCCGCGCGCTGATCCGGGCGGCCTTCGACGAACAGCCCCGGCTGGCGCAGGCCAGCCCGGCCGCGGTGACCGTCGACTCGCGCTCGGCCATCGGCACCCAGCCGATCCCGCTGCACGAGGGCGCCGTCGAGTTCTACCGGGCCGCCAAGGGCTACTGACCTCGCTGACCCCGCGCGGACAGGTCGAGCACTGTCTTCCCCGTCCCGTGCCCGTCCTCCACCCGCGCCAGGGCCTGTGCCGCCCGGTCGAAGGGGTACACGGCGGTGACGTGCGGGTCGAGGACGCCCTGCACCATCAGCGCCGCGACCCGCTCCAGGGTCCGGCGGTCGGTGTGGCGCTCCACGACGACGCCGCCGACCTCCCCGACCGTGGGATCCCCGACCGAGACCACGGCCCGTGGCGTGGCGGCGAGCGGTGCGACGGCACGCAGCGACGCGCCGCCCACGAGGTCCACGACGCCGTCGAAGCCGCCGGGGGCGAACGCGCGCAGCCGGTCGATCGCACCGGGCGCGCGGTGGTCCACGAACACCGCCCCGGTCCCGGTGACGACGTCGCGCTTGGTCCCGCCCGCGGTACCGATCACCTCGAGCCCACCGGCGCGGGCCAGCTGGGCGACGGCCAGCCCCACGCCCCCGCCGATCCCGTTGACCAGCAACCGGCCACCGCGCGGCAGTGCCAGCTGGTCGACGACGTCGAGCGCGGTGGTCCCGGCGACCGGCACGGTGGCCGCCCACTCGTCGGACAGCGCGTCCGGCGTCCGGGCCGTGGCCGAGCCGAGCAGCAGCGTGTCGGTGGCGTAGGTCCCGGCGCCGGTGAGGGCGAACCCGAACGCCCTGTCCCCGACCGCGAGGCCCGTCACGGCGGTCCCGACCGCCGTGACCACCCCCGCGGCCTCCATCCCGAGGACCTGGGGGAACGGGAGGTGCCCATTGATCATCGGCACCCCGCCGGCTCGCAGGACGTGGTCGAGGGGGTTGACCCCGGCGACGGCGACGGCGAGCGCGACCTCGTGCGCACCCGGCACCGGGGCGGGGCGGTCGAGGAACTCCTGGACGTCGGGGCCGCCGAAGGCGCGGTATCCGTATGCGTTGACCACGCCGGCACGCTATGACCTGCCACCGGTGTCAGGTTCCAGTGATCGTGTCCCAGGTCACCGGTCGGCGGACCCGGCCGGGCGCGCGGCGGCGAGGGCGGCCCGGTGCTCGCTGTTCCCGGCCATGAGGCGTTCCAGGGCGTCGACGGCGGTCCCGAGGGTCCCCATCGCCTCGCGCAGCCGGTCCCGCTCACGTGCCATCGTCGCGAAGGCGTCCTCGGCGGTCCGCAGGCTCGGGGTGTCCACGCACGGCAGCAGCCGGGCGATCGTGCGGCTCGACAGGCCGGCGTCGAACAGCGTCCGCAGCAGGGCGACGCGCTCGACCTCCGGTGTCCCGTACTCCCGCTGGCCGCCGCTGCCGCGGGTCGAGGCGAGGAGACCCTGCTGCTCGTAGTAGCGCAGCATGCGTGCGGTCACGCCGGTGCGTTCCGCGAGCTCGCCGATCCGCATTCCTCACACGTCCTCTCCGTGGCTGGGGGGCCGGTCGCGCACCGCGGAGGGAGCGGGGCGCAGCCACAGTGTGACCCGGAGCCCGCCGCCGGGTGCGTCGCTCAGCTGCAGGCTCCCGCCGGCCGCGGCGGCGGTCCGCACCGCGATGGCCAGGCCGAGCCCGCTGCCCTCGACGTTGGTCTGCCCGGGTGCCCGCCAGAACCGGTCGGTGGCGCGTGCCCGGTCCTCGCGTGCGAGGCCGGGGCCGCCGTCGACGACGCTGACCCCGATCCGGTCGGCGGTGCGCAGCGTCGCGACCCGCACCCGTCGCCCGTGCGGGGTGTACTTGAGCGCGTTGTCCAGCAGCGCGTCGAGGACCGACTCCAGCGCGGGCTCACCGATCAGGGCGTGCAGGCCGCGTGGGCCGCTGCGGCACAGCTCGATCCCGGAGTGCTCGGCGAGCGGCCGCCAGTTGTCCACCCGTTCGGCGACGACGACGTCGAGGTCGGTGTCCTCGGCGACGCCCGGGTCCTCCACCGCGCGCTCGGCGCGGGCCAGCGCGAGCAGTCCGTCGAGCACCCGGGACAGTCGCTCGGCCTCCTCCATCGCCGCGAGGTGGTCGTCGGCGGCGGCCGGGTCGACGTGCCCGTCGAGGTTGGACAGCCGCAGCCGCAGCGCGGTGAGCGGGTTGCGCAGCTGGTGGGAGGCGTCGGCGACGAACGCGCGCTGGGCGCCGAGCGCCTCGCGCACCGTCTCGGTCATCCGGTCGAACGACTCGGCCAGCGAGCGCAGCTCCGGCGGGCCGCTGCGCCGCGACGGCGGACCGGGCGGCCCCCCGGCGAGGACGGCCGTCCCGACCCGGTCCATCGCCTCGTCGAGCCGGCGGACCGGGCGCAGCACCCAGGCGGTCAGCGGCAGCGCGACCAGGATCCCGGCGAGCAGCGCGAACACCGCGGCCCCGGCGATCAGCGACCAGGTGCGCACCGCCTCGGCCCGCAGGGCGTCGGTCGGGGACACCGTCACCACCGCGCCGACGACCTCGCCGTCGACGAGTACCGGCTCGGCCAGCACCAGCGGCCGGTCGTCCCACGGCATGAGCAGCGGGTAGGTCGAGGAGCGGCGCCCGGCGAGCGCGACCTCGGTCCGCTCGACGGCGTAGTCCCCCAGCTCGGGCAGCCGGTCGGCCGGGCGGGAGGCGGCCACCGTGCGCCCCGCCCGGTCGAGGACGAGCACCGCGACGCCGTAGACGTCGTCGTAGCGGGTGATCTCGTCGGTGAACGTGGCGAGCGCGGAGCTGCCCGCGGGGGTCTCGATGAGCGGGCGCTGGGCGGTCGAGGCGAAGGAGATGGTGTCGGTGAGGCGGTCGGTGAAGACCTCCTCCTGGGCCCGCTGGGCGGCGGTCCACGCCAGCGGGACGCCCAGCCCGGCGGCGAGCAGCCCGACGAGCACGAGCACGACCAGCAGCAGCCGGCTGCGCACGTCGCCGTTCCCCTCTCAGTCCTCGGTGGCGGCGAAGCGGTACCCGACGCCGCGGACGGTCCGCACCAGCTCGGGGCGGCCGAGCTTGGTCCGCAGGGTCGCCACGTGCACGTCGAGGGTCCGGTTCGCGCCCGCCCAGCCGCGCCCCCACACCTCGGCGACGATCTGGGCGCGGGTGCAGACGGCGCCGTCGGCGCGGGCGAGCAGCGACAGCACCTGGAACTCCTTGCGGGTGAGCACCACCTGCTCCCCGGCGACGGTGACCTCGTACCGCTCGGGGTCGACGCGGACCTCGCCGACGGTCACCGGGGCCGACCCGGCCGGGACGACGGTGCCGTCGTCGCCGATCTTGCGGCGGCGCTGCACCGCGTGCACCCGGGCCACGAGCTCCCCGATGTCGTAGGGCTTGACCAGGTAGTCGTCGGCGCCGGTGTGCAGCCCGGCGATGCGGTCGGTGACCTCGCCGCGGGCGGTCACCATCAGCACCGGGACCTCGGAGACGGCGCGGATCGCCCGGCAGACGTCGAGCCCGTCGGCGTCGGGCAGCCCCAGGTCCAGCAGCACGACGTCGACGCCGTCGAGGTGGTCCACGGCGCCGCGGCCGTGGTCCAGGCGGGTCGTGGTCATCCCGTGCCGGTGCAGTGCCGGACGCAGCGCGGCGGCGACCCGGTCGTCGTCCTCGATCAGCAGGATGTGCACCGGTGGCCGCCCTTTCCGTTACGTGGCCGAGACCCTAAAGGTTCCTCAAGGTGGTGGACTCGCATGTCCGTTCCGTCCAGGCTCTCGCCATGTCCGGAGGCAGCATGACCAGCCCGCCCGCGTCCAGCACACCCATGGTGCGGATGGCCGGGGTGCAGAAGCACTTCGGCGACCTCCACGTGCTGCGCGACATCGATCTGGACGTCGCCCGTGGGGAGGTCGTCGTCGTCCTCGGCCCCTCCGGTTCCGGCAAGTCCACACTCTGCCGCACGATCAACCGGCTCGAGCCGATCGACACCGGCACGATCGAGATCGACGGCACCGCGCTGGCGGCGGAGGGCAAGGCGCTGGCCGCCCTGCGCGCCGACGTCGGCATGGTCTTCCAGTCGTTCAACCTGTTCGCGCACAAGACGATCCTGGAGAACGTCACCCTCGCACCGCTGAAGGTGCGCGGGGTGTCCAAGGCCGAGGCCGAGAAGACCGGTCTGGCGCTGCTGGAGCGTGTCGGCATCGCCAACCAGAGGGACAAGTACCCCGCCCAGCTCTCCGGCGGCCAGCAGCAACGCGCGGCGATCGCCCGCGCGCTGGCGATGAAGCCGAAGGTCATGCTGTTCGACGAGCCGACCTCCGCCCTGGACCCGGAGATGGTCAACGAGGTCCTCGACACGATGACGTCACTGGCCGCGGAGGGCATGACGATGATCGTCGTGACCCACGAGATGGGCTTCGCCCGCAAGGCCGCGCACCGCGTGGTGTTCATGAGCGAGGGCGAGATCGTCGAGGACTCCACTCCGGACGACTTCTTCACCAACCCGCGCAGCGACCGCGCGAAGGACTTCCTCGGGAAGATCCTCTCGCACTGAGCGCCGCCACGCCCCCGCCTGTCGCCGAGCACCACCGTTCCCACCCCGTCCACGATCGGAGCCCGTCCATGAAGAGATCCCGCATGCTGGTGGCGGCCGCGCTGGCCGCCGCCCTCGCGCTGGCCGGCTGCGGCCAGGAAGGCGCCCCCGGCGCGGAGGGCTCGGGCTACCAGCCGACCGTCGCCGAGAACGTGACCGTCGAGGGCTCCCCGACCTTCGAGACGATCCAGCAGCGCGGCCGCGTGGTCGTCGGGGTGAAGGACGACCAGCCGGGGCTGGGCTTCCGCGACGCCACCACCGGCGAGTTCTCCGGCTTCGACGTCGACATCGCCCGGATGGTCGCCGGCGGTCTCGGGTTCGCCCCCGAGCAGATCGACTACAGGGTCGTGCCGTCCGCCGCCCGCGAGGACGTCCTCGAGCGCGGCGAGGTCGACTACTACGTCGGCACCTACACGATCAACGACCGGCGCAAGGAGCGCGTCGGTTTCGCCGGCCCGTACTACGTCGCCGGCCAGGGCCTGCTGGTCCGCGCCGACGACAACGAGATCACCGGCCCGCAGACGCTGCAGGGCAGGACCGTCTGCTCGGTCACCGGCTCCACCCCGATCCAGCGGGTCCGCGACCAGAACCTGACGACCAGCATCGTCGAGTTCCAGACCTACACCCAGTGCGTCGACCAGCTGATCAACAACCAGGTCGACGCCGTCACCACCGACGACGCGATCCTGCTCGGCTACGCCTCGCAGAACGCGGAGCAGCTCAAGGTCGTCGGTGAGACCTTCTCCGACGAGCCCTACGGCGTCGGCGTCCCGCTCGCCGACACCGCGTTCCGCAACAAGGTCAACGACCTGCTGCAGGCCGCGATCGACGACGGCACCTGGCAGACGATCTACGACGGCACGCTGGGCCGGTCGGGCACCCCGGCCACGCCGCCGGCGATCGACCGCTACTGACCCGACCCACGGCCCGGTCTGCGGTGCGTCCGCGCACCGCGGGCCGGGCCGTGCCCGATCCGACGGAAGGAGAGCACCTCGGTGGACGTCCTGCTCGACAACCTCGACGTGTACTGGCGCGGCCTGGTGACGACGGTCGGTCTGTTCGTCGTCTCCGGTATCGGCTCGCTGGTCCTCGGCACGCTGGTCGCGGGCCTCCGGGTCAGTCCGGTGCCGATCCTGCGCAGCTTCGGCTCGCTGTACGTGACGGTCCTGCGGAACACACCGCTGACCCTGGTGCTGTTCTTCTTCGCGTTCGCCTACCCGCGCCTGGAGCTGGTGGAGTTCTCGTTCTTCACCCTCGCGTGCATCGGGCTGACCCTCTACACCGCGGCGTTCGTCTGCGAGGTCGTCCGGTCGGGCATCAACACCGTCCCGGTCGGCCAGGCCGAGGCCGCGCGGGCGCTGGGCTTCACCTTCACCCAGACGCTCGGCCAGATCGTGCTCCCGCAGGCGGTGCGCTCGGTCGTGCCGCCGATGACCAACATCCAGATCGCGCTGCTGAAGAACACCACGATCGCCTCCGGCTTCGCGGTGTTCCAGCTCGGCAGCGTGTACAGCGTGCTGTCCGAGCGCGGCTACAACGTGCTCGTCGGGCTGCTGTGGGTCGCGCTGTTCTTCGTGGTCCTGGTCGTGCCGCTGACGCTGCTGCAGCGCCGGCTCGACGCGACGTGGGGAGCGTCCCGGTGACCGCGCCCGCCCGTACCCCGTCCCTCGGCCACCGCTCGGAGGTGACCCGGTGAGCTCGGTCCTCTACGACGTCCCCGGCCCGGCCGCGGACCGGCGCAACCGGCTCCTCGGTGTCGTCGGCACGGTCGCGATCGTCGCGATCCTCGGATTCGTGGTGTGGCGCTTCTACGACGCGGGCCAGTTCTCCCCGCGGCTGTGGGAGTGGATCACCTACGTCCGCATCCAGTACCTGCTCCTGGACGCGATCTGGGCGACCGTCAGCGCGTTCGGGGTCGCCGCGGTCCTGTCGCTTCTCTTCGGTGCGGTGTTCGCCGCCGGCCGGCTGTCCGAGCACGCCTGGGTCAGCGGGCCGTCGACGGCGGTCGTGGAGCTCTTCCGCGCCGTCCCGCTGCTGGTCCTGATCTTCATCCTGTACTTCGGCCTGTCCCAGGGCGCCGGCATCGAGATCGACGCGTTCTGGGCCGTGGTGATCGGCCTGATGCTCTACAACGGCTCGGTGCTCGCCGAGGTGTTCCGGGCCGGGGTGAACGCGGTGCCGCGCGGCCAGCGCGAGGCCGCCTACGCCCTCGGGATGCGCAAGACCCAGGTGATGAGGAGCGTGCTCCTCCCGCAGGCGTTCCGCTCCATGCTGCCGACGATCCTGTCGCAGCTGGTCGTGGTTCTGAAGGACACCGCACTCGGGTTCATCATCCTGTACCCGGAGCTGCTCTACCAGGCGCGCTTCCTGGGCAGCCAGACCCAGCTCGGGTCGCCGATCCTGCCGGTCGCGCTCGTCGTCGCAGTCATCTACATCGGGCTCTGCCTCATCCTGACCTGGGTCTCGCGGCTGGTGGAGAAGCGGATCACCCGCGGCCCGAAGGCGACCACCCCCACCGGGGGCGACCGCGAGGTCGCGGCGGCGGTGCCCTGACCGCCGTTCCGCCCGACGACGGGCCCCGGGACGCGTTCCCGGGGCCCGAGGTCGTCCGGGCCGGAGCACCCGGGTGCCCGTCAGCCGAGGTGCCGGAGGAACGCCTGCGGGTCGGCCAGGAAGCGGCGGGTCAGGGCGACCGGCAGGGCGTCGTCGTACGGGGTGCGAGTCACCTCGCCGTCACCGTCGATCTGCAGGACGGCGGCCCCGGGCAGGGCCAGCAGGACCGGCGAGTGGGTGGCGACGACGAACTGGCTCCCCCGTCCCACCAGGTCCGTCATCCGCTGCAGGACGGCGAGACAGCCGGTGACCGACAGCGCCGCCTCCGGCTCGTCGAGCACGTAGAGCCCGAGCGGACCGAACCGGTGGCGCAGCAGCGTCAGGAACGACTCGCCGTGGCTGCGCTCGTGCCCGGAACCGCCGTAGACCGGCAGCAGCGGCGGGCCGCCCGCCCGGTCGAGCCGCTCCACCTCGGACGCGACGTTGTAGTACGACTCGGCACGCAGGAAGAAGCTGGTGCGTTCCCGGCCCGGTCGCCGGGTCACCCGCAGGTAGGACCCCAGGTCGGACTCGCTGGCCCGGGTGGCGAACCGGAACGAGCGCGACCCGCCCTCGGGGTTCAGCCCCAGCGCGACGGCGAGTGCCTCCACCAGCGTCGACTTCCCGGACCCGTTCTCCCCCACCAGGAACGTCACGCCCGGGTACAGCGCGAGCCCGCCGTGCTCGCACAGCCACCGGACCACGGGGAGCTCGAACGGGTACCCGGTGGACGGGGCACCGGGTTCGAGGGACATCCGGGCGACGAAGTGCCCCGGGCTCACAGGTTCTCGATCTCCACCGGCTCGATGCCCTCCCCCGGGGGCAGCGCGAACCCGAACACCCGCGAGTAGAACGCGAGCTCCGCGTCGAGGGCGCGCCGGATGTTCTCCGCCTTCCGGAAGCCGTGCTGCTCACCGGCAACCAGCAGGTGGGCGACGGGCACTCCCCGCCGGCGCAGGGCGTCGACGATCATCTCCGACTGGTTCGGCGGGACGATCGTGTCCTCCGCGCCCTGCAGCACGATCAGCGGGGTGCGGAACCGCTCCACGTGCGTCAGCGGGGAGCGCTCGGTGTAGACCGCCTCCGCCGCCGGCCACGGCCCGACCAGCCCGTCGAGGTAGCGGGACTCGAACTTGTGCGTCTCGCGGGCGAGCGCGGCGAGGTCGGCGACGCCGTAGTGGTCGGCCCCGGCGGAGAACGGGGTGTCCTCCCGGGCCAGGGCGGCCAGCGTCGTGAACCCGCCCGCGGAACCGCCGCGGATCGCCATCCGGGCCGGGTCGACGCGTCCGGCGTCGGCCAGCGTGCGGGCCGCGGCCAGACAGTCGGCGACGTCGACGACCCCCCACGCCCCCTTCAGCTGCTCGCGGTAGGCGCGCCCGTAGCCGGTGGAGCCGCCGTGGTCGACGTCGACGACCCCGAACCCTCGGCTGGTCCAGTACTGCACGGCGACCGAGAGGACCGGCGTCGCCGAGCCGGTCGGGCCGCCGTGGATGACCACCAGCAGCGGCGGCAGCTCGCCCTCGGGGGCCTCGTGGGCGCCCAGCGGCGGGTAGAACAGCGCGTAGCCGGTGCGCGGGCCGCCCGCGGCGTCGGTGGACAGGAACGTGATCGGCTCGGGCACCGACACCGTCTCCGGGTGCAGGCCCAGGTCTCGCGGGGCGCGCAGGGTCTGCACCCCGGCCGCGCCGGGCTCCCCCGCGCCCTCCGGGGCGGGCACCACGCGGTGCACGCCCGGCTCGGCGGTGGGCGCCCCGGCGACGCAGACGACGGCGTAGGGCCCGTCGGCGCGCACCGAGCCGATCGCGGTGAACGGCGTGTCGAGCTCGATGATCCGGCCGTCGACCTCCCGCACGACCAGGGCGTCGAAGCCCCGCGAGGAGCGGGCGAACACGACGCGTCCGTCCTCCAGGACGGCGTAGCGCGACCCGCCCAGCGCCCAGCCGGGTACACCGATCTCGGCGTCGATGCGCACGAGCGCCTCGATGTCCCGGCCGGGCGGCCACCGGTAGAGGTTCCACCAGCCGGTGCGGTCGCTGAGGAAGGTCAGCGACCCGTCGGGCTGCCACTGCGGCTCGGTGACCGACTCCCCCGGCCCACCCGCGACGACGGTGTCCAACCCGGACTCCAGGTCGCGCACGGTGAGCTCGACGTCGTCCCACGGCATCGACGGGTGGTTCCAGGACAGCCAGGCCAGGGTGCCGCCGTCCGGCGAGATCCGCGGCGCTGCGACGAAGTCCGGGCCGCTGACCAGCACCTCCGGCTCCGACGGGGCGCGGGCGTCGAGCCGCACGATCTCGTTGACGACCTCGGCCGCCGGGGTGTGCTCGGCGTGGTGGTGCTCGCGGACCGCGACCATCCAGGTGCCGTCGGGGGCGACGTCGCCGTCGGCGTAGCGGTCACCACGGGCCACCGCGGGCTCCGGGGTGAGCGCGACCGGCTCGCCGCCGCGGTCGAGCCGGTACAGGCGCTGATCGACCCACTCGACGTAGAAGACGGTGCCGGGGCTGCCGGGGTGCAGCCACCACGCGCCGCCGCCGTACTCGTGGACGGCCGAGCGCGCGTTCGCCCCGGCCGGCAGCAGGTCGGTGCGGGTGCCGTCGTCGGTGCGGCGCACCAGCTGGGTCCGCCCGCCCTCGGTGGCGCGGCCCTCGGCCCACACCACCCCGGTGTCCTCGGTGCCGGGCGCACCGTCGGGGCGGACCTCCCCGAGCCGCACCGCGGCCGTCACCACCACTTCGGACGTGACCGGTGTCGGCCACGACCCGTACCCGGAGATCGTCACGGCGACCACGCTAGTCATCACCGTGCCGCCGTGCCCGTAGGTTGTCGCCGTGCCGACACTGCGTGCGCTGGAATGCCTGGTGGCCGTGTTCGACCACGGGTCGGTGACCGGGGCGGCCGCGGCCCTGCACCTGTCCCAGCCCGCCCTGTCCCACCAGCTCGCCCAGCTCGAACGCGAGGTCGGGACCCCGCTGCTGGAGCGGCTGCCGCGCGGGGTGCGCCCGACCGTCGCGGGGCGGGCGGTGCACGCCGACGCGGTCGCCGCGCTGGAGGCCGCGGACCGGGTGCTGACCACCGGGCGCACGGTCGCGGCCGGCGGCGCCGGGGTGCTGCGGGTGGCGTGCGCGGAGACGATGACCGCGGGTCTGCTCGCCCCGGTGCTGCGGGCCGCCGCCGGTGCCACCGCCCGGACCCGGGTGGAGCTCACCGAGCTGACCAGCGCCGACGAGATCGCCGCCCGGGTGGCGGACGGCGCGGCCGATGTGGGGGTGTGCCCGCCGCCCGGCCGTGACGGCGTCGACGTCGAGGGGCTCGGCCGCGAGCCGCTCGTCGCGGTGCTCCCGCGCCGCCATCCGCTCGCCGGCGCGCCGGGGCCGGTCCCGGTCGTCGCGCTCGGCGAGGGCCCGGTGGTGCACTACGACCCCGCCAACGGCCTGGCCGGCTGGCTCGACAGCCTCGCCGTCACGCACGGCGTCCGCCTCGACCCGGTGACCCGCACCCGGAGCGCGACGACCGCGGCCCGGCTCGCCGACGCCGGGCTGGGCGTCGCGGTGGTGCCGGTGACGGCACTGCCCGCGGGTGCCCCGGGTGTGGTGCGGGCGCTGGCCCCGGCGCAGGACCGGGAGGTCGTCGCGCTGACCCGGCCGGGCCGGGACCCGGTGGTGGCGGCGTTCGTCGCCACGCTGCGACCGCGCGGGGTGCCCGTGCCCGCCGCCGTCGCGCAGCTCGCTCCCTGAGCGGCGCAGGTCAGGCCAGCCGGCCACCGCCGTCGACGTGCAGGGTCGTGCCGGTCACGAAGGGGTTGGTGAGCAGCGACCGGGCCGCGGCGGACAGCTGGGCCGGGGTGCCGGTGCGCCGCGCCGGGTTGGCCGCGGCCGTGGCGGCGAGGAAGGTGTCCTTGCCGTCGCCGAGCCGGTCCCACTGGCCGGAGTCGACGATGCCGGGCGAGAGCGCGTTGACCCGGACCGGGGCGAGCTCGACGGCCAGCGCCTCGGCGAGGAACGCGACGGCGCCGTTGGTCGTCGCCATCACCGAGCAGCCGGGCGCCGGGCGCCAGGCCGCGACGCCGGAGAACAGCAGGAACGACCCGCGCACGAGTGGGGCGAGGTGCTTGGCGAGCAGCAGCGGGCCGACGACCTTCGCGTCGAACGCGGTGTGGACGGCGTCGCGGTCCAGCTCGCCGACCGGCCCGTTCGCGGGTGCGGCGGCGAGCGACACGACGTGGTCCAGCGGCCCCGGGGCCGCCGCGAAGGCGGCGATGCTCGCCTCGTCGGTCAGGTCGATCCGGGCGGTGGCGGCGCCGACCGCGGCCGCGACCGGGGCGAGCTGCTGCGGGTCGCGCCCGGCGAGGGTGACCGTCGCCCCCTCGGCGACGGCGTCGGCGGCGAGCGCGCGGGCGATGCCCGATCCGCCGCCGACGATCAGCAGGTCCTGTCCGGCCAGTGTGGTGATGTCCATGTCCGGTACAGCGTCGCCGGACCGACGCGCAGTCCCGTCGCGCGATCGATGCTTCCGAGCTCTGCCATAGACGCCGTCTATGCCTCGGCGCGGCGCAGGACCGCCCTGGCCCGGGCGAGCACCGGCGCGTCGACCATCTCCCCGCCGAACCGGAACACCCCGGGGTGGCACTGCGCCTCGGCGAGCAGGGCGCGGGCGTGCTCGGCCTCGGCGTCGGTGGGCCGGAACCCGCGGCGCACGACCTCGACCTGCGACGGGTGGATGCAGGCCTTCGCCGCGAACCCCGCGGCCGCCGCGTCGAGGGTGTCGGCGAGCAGGGTGTCGGTGTCCGCGATGTCGGTCAGCACGGTGTCGACCGGGTCGAGGCCCGCGGCACGCGCGGCGTAGAGGATCCGGGTGCGGGCCTCGGTCAGCGCCGGGCCGTAGCCGCCGCCGGACGCGCGCCCGGTGCGTCCGCCCAGGTCGGCGAGCAGGTCCTCGCTGCCCCACATCAGGCCCGCGCAGTTCGTCGCCCGGGCGATCGACGGCGCCTCCAGCACCCCGTGCGCGGTCTCGCACAGCGCGATCACCGGGTGCGGGGCCAGTGCCTCCACCGCGGCGGCGCTCGTCGCCATGGGCAGCATCAGCGTGAGGTCCGGGTGGGCGGCCAGCGCGGCGACGTCGCCGTCGTGGGCGGAGGTGCCGGGCGCGTTGACCCGCACGACCACCCGGGTGCGGTCCAGCTCCGCCAGGGCGTCGACGACGGCGGCACGGGCGCCGTCCTTGTCGTCCGGGCCGACCGCGTCCTCCAGGTCGAGGATGACGGCGTCGGCCGCGGCGAGTGCCCTGGCGAACCGGTCGGGCCGGTTGCCGGGGCAGAACAGCAGGCCGGGGCCGTGGTCGAGCGGGCGGGCGGCGGTGTCCACGAGCGGGACCTCCTCGTTCCGGGGACGGACCACGATCATCGACCTGCCGTCGCCGCCGCGCGCAGCAGGCGCACCGCGGCCGGCAGCGCCCCGGGTCGCAGGACCGGAGCCAGGCCGACGACCCCGCTCATCCCGGTCCACCAGCGGACCTGCCCGTCGGTACGGAGCACGCCGACCGCGGGCGTCCGGCACCCGGCGACGGCGGCCGGGAGGTTCGGGTAGATCTCGGCCAGCCGCGGCTCGCGGCAGGAGCGGGCCCGGACCCGGACCCGCACGCAGCCCGGCAGCTCCTGTGCGATCCGCGAGCACGGCGCACAGGCCGCGTCGTGCACCACCACGAGCTCCCGGATCCGTGTGCGCGCCACCGCGTCATCATCGCCTGCCACCGGCCCCCGCCCTCGGCGGCCGTCCTCGGCGGCCGTCCTCAGTGGCTGCCCTCAGCGGCCGAGCAGCGCCGCGGCCAGCTCCCCGGGGTGCGACAGCATCGGGTGGTGCCCGCCCGACACCATCTCGGGCACGACACCGCGCAGCCGGCGGGCGAGCGTCGTCCGGACGAACGCGGCCGGGAACAGCTTGTCCTCTCGGCACAGCAGGTACCGGGTCGGCACGTCCGGCCAGGACTCCCGCGGCCACGGCTGGTTCCACGGCGTCGCGGACTGGTCGCGCTCGTGCCGCAGCGCCTCGTTCGCGACCGCCTCGTCGACGTCGTGGTAGAAGAGCCCGACGACGTCGTCGGGGTCGCGCCCGTCGCGCGCGGCCTGCTCGGCGAGCGCCGCACCGGAGCCGGTCGCGGCGCCCCACTGCGCCGCGGACTCGCCCGGCTGCGGCACCATCGCCGTCACCAGGACGAGCTCGCGCACCGCGATCCGGTCGCACACCAGCGGCGCGCTGAACCCGCCGAAGGAGTGCGCGACGACCACCAGGTCCTCGGCACCCTCGACCGCTGCCACCACGGCGTCGGCGCAGTCCTCCAGTCCGGCGGCGTCGTCGTCGCAGGGCAGCTCGACCGGCACGGCGCGGTGGCCGCGCCGGGTCAGCTCCCGTACCAGCGGGCCCCAGTACCAGGTGTCGGTCCCCGCCCCGGGGACGAGCGCAAAGGTCGTCATACCGGTGTGGACCGTCCGCGCGCGGCGTCCTCATCGCCTACCGTCGACGGCGGAACCGAGGAGGCCCGATGACCGATCCGACCCGCCTGCCCGCCGTCCCCGACCCGGAGCCTGCCGACCCCGCCGTGCCCGACCTGGTCGAGCCGGTCACCGACTACACCGACGACGGCGTCCCCACGTTCTCCTACGTGCGCGATCGCATCGAGGGACGCGCCGCGACCGCGGCGGCCGCCGAGGAGCTCGCAGGCGGCGATGTGCGCGCCGCGGAGGCCCACGACGCGGTCGCCGAACGCGAGCGCAGGGCGGCGGAGCGGCTCGCCGAGATCCGCCGGTCGATGGAGGGCTGAGCGGCCCGTCGCACCCCCGGCGCGGTCCCCGCACCCCGTGCGCCGGGTGCGACGGCCGTCGCGGGGGTGCGGGGACACGTTCAGCTCCCGGTGCGGCGGAAGATCTTGTCCCCCAGCCACACCAGCGGGTCGTACTTGCGGTCCACCGCGCGCTCCTTGAGCGGGATGAGCGCGTTGTCGGTGATCGTGATGTGCTCCGGGCACACCTCGGTGCAGCACTTGGTGATGTTGCAGAACCCCAGACCGTGCTCCTCCTGGGCCTCGACGGCGCGGTTGCCGTGCGCGTCGAGCGGGTGCATGTCCAGCTCGGCCATCCGCATCAGGTAGCGCGGCCCGGCGAACGCGTCCTTGTTCTCCTCGTGGTCGCGGACCACGTGGCAGGTGTTCTGGCACAGGTAGCACTCGATGCACTTGCGGAACTCCTGGCTCCGCTCGACGTCGACCTGCGCCATCCGGTACTCGCCCGGCGCGACCCCCTCGGGCGGGGTGAAGCTGGGGATCTCGCGGGCCTTGGTGTAGTTGAACGACACGTCGGTCACGAGGTCGCGGATCACCGGGAAGCTACGCAGCGGCGTGACGGTCACGACCTCGCTGTCGTCGAAGGTGTTCATCCGGGTCATGCACATCAGCCGCGGCCGGCCGTTGATCTCCGCGGAGCACGAGCCGCACTTGCCCGCCTTGCAGTTCCACCGCACGGCCAGGTCGCCGGCCTCGGTGGCCTGCAGCCGGTGGATGACGTCGAGGACGACCTCGCCCTCGTTCACCTCCACCGGGTAGTCGACCAGCTCGCCCTTGGTGTCGTCGCCGCGCCAGACGCGGAAGTGGTGGAGATGGCTGCTCATCGCGGTCCCTCCGCATCGGCCCGGTGACCGCCCAGCTCGTCACCGGTGTAGTACTTCTTCAGCTCGTCCATCTCGAACAGGTCGAACAGGTCGGGCCGCATCGGGAGCTGCTCCTGACGGGTCAGCTCGATGCCGTCCTCTCCGACGGCGCGGCAGACCAGCAGCACGTGGCGCCAGTCGGAGTCCATGACCGGGAAGTCGTCGCGAGTGTGCCCGCCGCGGGACTCCTTGCGCTCCAGGGCCGCCTTCCCGGTGCACAGCGCGACGAGCAGCATGTTGCGCAGGTCCAGGGCCAGGTGCCAGCCCGGGTTGAAGCGGCGGTGCCCCTCCACCGAGACGGTGCGGGTGCGGGTCGCGATGTCCTCGAGCTTCTTGAGCGCGAGCTCCATCTCGTCGCCCTTGCGGATGATCCCGACGAGCTCGTGCATCGTCTTCTGCAGCTCCTGCTGGACGACGAACGGGTTCTCCCCACCGGCGGTCGCACTGGAGAACGGCAGCATCGCCCGCTCCAGCGCCGCGGTGACGTCGGCCTCCGCGACGGCCGGCCGTCCCCGGTCCGCGTGCTGCGCGGCGTGCAGCCCGGCGCGACGGCCGAACACCAGCAGGTCCGACAGCGAGTTGCCGCCGAGCCGGTTGGAGCCGTGCATGCCGCCCGCGACCTCACCGGCGGCGAACAGGCCGGGCACCCTCGACATCGCGGTGTCCGGCTCGACCTCGACCCCGCCCATCACGTAGTGGCAGGTCGGGCCGACCTCCATCGGCTCCTTCGTGATGTCGACGTCGGCCAGCTCCTTGAACTGGTGGTGCATCGACGGCAGCCGCTTGAGGATCTCCTCGGGCTTCAGCCGGGTGGACACGTCGAGGAACACCCCGCCGTGCTCGGTGCCCCGGCCCGCCTTGACCTCGGAGTTGATGGCCCGGGCGACCTCGTCGCGGGGCAGCAGCTCGGGCGGGCGCCGGTTGTTGTCCGGATCGGTGTACCAGCGGTCGCCCTCCTCCTCGGTGGTGGCGTACTGCTCCTTGAACACGTCCGGCACGTAGTCGAACATGAACCGTGAGCCGTCGGTGTTGCGCAGCACGCCGCCGTCGCCGCGGACGGACTCGGTGACCAGCAGGCCCCGCACCGACGGCGGCCACACCATGCCGGTCGGGTGGAACTGCAGGAACTCCATGTTGATCAGGGTCGCGCCGGCGCGCAGGGCCAGCGCGTGGCCGTCGCCGGTGTACTCCCAGGAGTTCGACGTGACCGAGTAGCTCTTCCCGACGCCGCCGGTGGCGAGCACGATCGCCGGGGCGTCGAAGCGCACGAACCGACCGTCGCCGCGGAAGTAGCCGAAGCAGCCCGAGATCGCGCCGTCGGTGGTGAACAGCTCGGTGATCGTGCACTCGTGGAAGACCCGGATCCGGGACTCGGCGTCGCCGGTCTCGGCGAGGTCCTCCTGCTGCAGCGAGACGACCTTCTGCTGCAGGGTGCGGATCAGCTCCAGGCCGGTCCGGTCGCCGACGTGCGCCAGCCGCGGGTAGGTGTGCCCGCCGAAGTTGCGCTGGCTGATCTTCCCGTCCTTCGTGCGGTCGAACAGCGCGCCGTAGGTCTCCAGCTCCCAGACCCGGTCCGGGGCCTCCTTGGCGTGCAGCTCGGCCATCCGCCAGTTGTTGAGGAACTTCCCGCCACGCATGGTGTCGCGGTAGTGGACCTTCCAGTTGTCGTTCGGGTTGGCGTTGCCCATCGACGCCGCGCAGCCGCCCTCGGCCATCACGGTGTGCGCCTTGCCGAACAGCGACTTGGAGATGATCGCCGTCCGCTTGCCCTGCAGCCGCGCCTCGATCGCCGCCCGCAGGCCGGCACCGCCGGCCCCGATGACGACGACGTCGTAGTCGTGCCGCTCGATCTGCTCGTCCATCTCGGTGCTCACCCCACGATCCGCAGGTCGCTGATCCAGCCGGCGGAGACGGCCATGACGTAGAAGTCGGTGACGGCGAGGCTCACCAGCGTCGCCCAGGCGAACTGGTTGTGCCGGGTGTTCAGCTTCGAGACCCGGGTCCAGAGCGCGTAGCGGACCGGGTGCTTCGAGAAGTGGTTGAGCCGCCCGCCGACGGCGCTGCGGCACGAGTGGCACGACAGCGTGTAGCCGAACAGCAGCACCACGTTCACGACCAGGATGATGTTGCCCAGCCCCAGGCCGAACCCGCCGCCGGGCTTGGCGAAGGCCAGCACCGCGTCGTAGGTGTTGATCAGCGTGATGATCCCGGCGATGTAGAAGAAGTAGCGGTGCGCGTTCTGCAGGATCAGCGGGAAGCGCGTCTCACCGGTGTAGCGCCGGTGCGGCTCGGCGACCGCGCAGGCCGGCGGGGAGAGCCAGAACGCCCGGTAGTAGGCCTTGCGGTAGTAGTAGCAGGTCAGCCGGAACAGCAGCAGGAACGGCAGGGAGACCGCCGCGTAGGGCAGCCACCAGACGTCGGGCAGGAAGCGGCCGAAGTGCGCAGCCTCCTCGACGCAGCCGGTCGAGACGCACGGCGAGTAGAACGGCGTCAGATAGCCGTACTCGGGGACGAAGTAGTGGTCCTGCATGAACGCCCGCACCGTCGCGTACGCGACCCAGGCGACGAACGCCACGAAGGTGGCCAGCGGGGGAAGCCACCATCGGTCCGTGCGCAGCGTGCGCGCGGCGATGGTGGCCCGGCCGGTGGACGCGTCAGTGGTGGATGACACGTACGGGAGCTCCTGTCGTCTCGACGACGCCGAAGAGACCTGACACGACGTCGTGCCCTCGTGAACACCCGCCGCACACGGTGCGGTGGTCGCCAGAGAGTACGACGCAGATCACATGTGATCTACGTCGGGACGGCGATTGGCCGTTCCAGCGAGACGTGGGTCACATGTCGCACGACGCACGACGGCCCGGGCACCCCGCGGAGGGAGTGGCCCGGGCCGTCGCGACGGTGCGTCCTACTTCTTGCGGCCGCCCACCGTGGCCGCGAGGTAGTCGCGGTTCAGCTGGGAGATCACGTCGAGCGGGATCTCCTTCGGGCAGGCGGTGGCGCAGGCGCCGGTGTTGGTGCAGCCACCGAACCCGGCGGCCTCGTGCTCCTCCACCATGCTGACGACGCGCTCGTAGCGCTCCGGCTGACCCTGCGGCAGCTCACCCAGGTGGGTCAGCTTCGCGCCCAGGAACAGCGACGCGGACCCGTTCGGGCAGGCCGCGACGCAGGCACCGCAGCCGATGCAGTTCGCCGCGGCGAACGAGCGGTCCGCGGCGGACTTCGGCACGGCGTTGGAGTTGGCCTCCGGCGCCGACCCGGTGTTCACCGAGACGTAGCCGCCTGCCTGGATCATCTTGTCGAACGCGGCGCGGTCGACGACGAGGTCCTTGATGACCGGGAACGAGCCCGAGCGGAACGGCTCGATGACGATCGTGTCGCCGTCGGAGTAGTGCCGCATGTGCAGCTGGCAGGTGGTGGTCGCCCGCTGCGGGCCGTGCGGACGGCCGTCGATGACCATGCTGCACGAGCCGCAGATGCCCTCGCGGCAGTCGTGGTCGAACGCGACCGGCTCGTCGCCGGACAGGATCAGCTTCTCGTTGAGCACGTCGAGCATCTCGAGGAACGACATGTCCTCGTCGGCGTCGACGGTGTAGGTGACCAGGCGCCCCTTGTCGACCGCGTCGCGCTGGCGCCAGACCTTCAGGTTGAGCTTCATGTCCGTCGGTCCTCTTACTTGTAGCTGCGCTGGGTCGGGTGCACGTACTCGAACGTGAGCTCCTCCTTGTGCAGGACCGGAGCCTGCCCGCGGCCGGTGTACTCCCAGGCCGAGGTGAAGGAGAAGTTCTCGTCGTCGCGCTGCGCCTCGCCGTCCTCGGTCTGGCTCTCCCCGCGGAAGTGACCGCCGCACGACTCGCGACGCACGAGCGCGTCGAGACACATGAGCTCACCGAGCTCGAGGAAGTCGGCCACCCGGCCGGCCTTCTCCAGGCTCTGGTTCAGCTCCGCGCCGGTACCCGGCACCTTGACGTTGCTCCAGAACTCGCGACGGAGCTCGGGGATGCGGTCCAGCGCCTTGCGCAGACCGTCCTCGGTGCGCTCCATGCCGCAGTAGTCCCACATGATCTGGCCCAGCTCGCGGTGGAACGAGTCCACCGTGCGGGTGCCGTCGATCGACAGGAACTGGTCGATCCGGTCGGTGACCGACTGCACGGCCTCGACGACCTCGGGCGCGTCGTCGGAGACGGCGTCGAGCTCGTTCTTGGCCAGGTAGTCGCCGATCGTGACCGGGAGGACGAAGTAGCCGTCGGCCAGACCCTGCATCAGCGCGGACGCACCGAGGCGGTTCGCGCCGTGGTCGGAGAAGTTCGCCTCGCCGGCCACGTAGAGGCCCGGGATGGCCGACTGCAGGTCGTAGTCGACCCAGAGGCCACCCATCGTGTAGTGCACGGCGGGGAAGATCCGCATCGGGACCTCGTAGGGGTTCTCCCCCGTGATCCGCTCGTACATCTCGAACAGGTTGCCGTACTTGTTCTCGACGGCCTTGCGGCCCAGCCGCTGAATCGCGTCGTCGAAGTCCAGGTAGACACCCAGACCCGACGGACCGACACCGCGCTTCTCGTCGCAGACCTCCTTGGCGGCCCGGGACGCGATGTCACGGGGCACCAGGTTGCCGAACGCCGGGTACTTGCGCTCGAGGAAGTAGTCACGCTCCTCGTGCGGGATCTCGTTCGGCCCGCGGTCGCCGCCGAGCCTCTTCGGGACCCAGACGCGGCCGTCGTTGCGCAGCGACTCCGACATCAGGGTCAGCTTCGACTGGTGGTCGCCGGAGACCGGGATGCAGGTCGGGTGGATCTGGGTGAAGCAGGGGTTCGCGAACAGCGCGCCCTTGCGGTGCGCCCGCCAGGAGGCCGTGACGTTGCAGCCCTTGGCGTTGGTCGACAGGTAGAAGACGTTGCCGTAGCCGCCGGAGGCGAGCACGACCGCGTCGGCGGTGTGCACCTCGATCTCGCCGGAGACCATGTCGCGCGCGACGATGCCGCGGGCGCGTCCCTCGACGACGATCAGCTCCAGCATCTCGTGCCGGGCGTACATCTCGACGGTGCCGGCCTTCACCTGGCGCTCCAGCGCCTGGTAGGCGCCGATGAGCAGCTGCTGGCCGGTCTGACCGCGGGCGTAGAAGGTGCGGGAGACCTGCACGCCGCCGAACGAGCGGTTGTCGAGCAGACCCGCGTAGTCGCGGGCGAACGGGACGCCCTGCGCGACGCACTGGTCGATGATCTGCCGCGAGATCTCGGCGAGCCGGTGGACGTTGGACTCCCGCGCGCGGAAGTCGCCGCCCTTCACGGTGTCGTAGAACAGCCGGTAGACGCTGTCGCCGTCGTTGCGGTAGTTCTTCGCCGCGTTGATGCCGCCCTGTGCTGCGATCGAGTGCGCACGCCGCGGGCTGTCCTGGTAGCAGAACGTCTTGACGTGGTAGCCGGCCTCGCCGAGCGTCGCGCTCGCGGAGCCGCCGGCCAGGCCGGAGCCGACGACGATGATCTTCTTCGAGCGCTTGTTCGCCGGGTTGACCAGCTTGACGCCGAACCGGCGGCGCTCCCAGCGGGTCTCGATGGCACCCGAGGGAACCGCCTTGTCGACGACCGGCTCACCGGTCGTGTAGTCGGCGTAGGAGATGTGGTGGGACGAGGCGTCAGTCATGGATCAGACCACTCCGAACGTGACGGCGAGGGGCACCGAGATGAAGCCGAGGGTCAGCACGGCGGCGAAGACCGTCGACACCACCTTGATGGTGCGCTCACGCCTGTTCGACGACCACCCGAGCGTCTGGATGCCCGAGAAGATGCCGTGCTGGACGTGGAAGCCCAGCGCGACGACGGCGAGGACGTAGAACAGGGTGACGTACCAGCGGGCGGGGGTGAAGTCGGCCGCGAGGTTGTCCGCCACCGCGAGGTGCACGCCGTTCGGGTTCAGCGTGCCCGCGGTGAGGTCGAGCAGGTGGTAGACGACGAACAGCACGATGATCACGCCGCCCCAGCGCATGGTGCGGGCCGCGTAGCTGCCCTTGACCTGGTAGGAGCCACCCGCGTACTTGATCGGGCGGGCCTTGCGCGCGCGCAGGGCGAGCACGGTCGCCGACCAGATGTGGGCGACCACCGCGACGACGAGCACCACACGGACGATCCAGAGCATGCCCGAGTAGGGCAGCGCCGGCTCCAGGATGGTGCGCAGCCAGGCCGCGTAGTGATCGATCGCCTCGGGACCGAAGAAGATCTTCAGGTTCCCGATCATGTGCAACGTGACGTAGCCGAGCAGCACGACGCCACTCACCGCCATCACGAACTTCAGCAGCGCACTGGGCGTGCGCGGACGGCGGGGTGCGGCGGGCTTGGCTCCGCCGCCGGCCCGGGACTTCTCGGACATCGTGACCACGTCGTCCAGTGGATATACCAACGGGTAAGGCAGTCCAATGCATGAAACGGTCTCCGGTCATAGCCGTAGGCTATGCATGTGACACTTCAGCAGCTCATGTACTTCGTCGCCGTGGCAAACGTGCGCAGCTTCACTCGGGCGGCCGACCAAGTCGGGGTCGCCCAGCCGACCCTGAGCCGCGCGCTGCGGGCGCTGGAGGACGAGCTGGGCTCCCCGCTGATCAACCGCGGGTCGGTCGTCACGCTGACCCCGGCCGGTGAGGCGGTGCTGCCACTGGCACGGAGGATGCTCGCCGACTCCGACATGGTCCGCACGACGGTGGCCGAGATGGTCGGCCTGCGCAGCGGCCGGGTCCGGGTCGGCGCGACGCCGTCGCTGTGCATCGGCGTGCTGTCCGACGTGCTGCGGGTCTTCCACGCCCGGCACCCCGAGATCGCCGTCGAGCTGGCCGAGGACGGCTCGCAGCCGTTGGAGGCGGCACTGGTCCAGGGCGCGCTGGACGTCGCCCTGGTCATCGTGCCCCCCGACGGGGTGGACCCGACGCTGCACACCGCTCCCCTGCTCCGCGAACGGCTCTCGGTCGCCTCCCCCCGGGCACGCAGGCCGCTGACCCCGCGCGGGTCGATGACCGTCTCCGAGCTCGCCCGCCACGACCTGGTGATGGTGCGCCAGGGCTACGACCTGCGGGAGGTGACCCTGCGGGCCTACGCGGTCGCCGGGGTCACGCCGCGGATCGCCGTCGAGGGTGGCCAGATGGACGCCGTGCTGCGCATGGTCGAGGCCGGCACCGGGGTGGCGGTGGTGCCGGACCTGACGTTCATCGGGCGGCCGCGGCTGCGGCGCACGGTGCTCAACCCGGCCATCCACCGCACAGTGGCGCTGGCGCGGCGCGCCGACATCGCCCCCACACCGGCCGTCATCGCCTTCGCGGACACGCTGCTGGAGCACATGTCCGACACCTCGGCGTCGCTGCGGGAGGGCACGACCGACGTCCAGGTGCTGCACCGGCACCGGACCGGCCGGGAGCTGCTCGGCTGAGGACCGGGGTCAGTCGGGAACCGGGAACAGCGGGGCGCGGCCGTCGGGGGTCTCCGGCGGCGGGTGCGGGTCGAGCACACGCAGGTGCTCGCAGGTGCCGGTGACCTGCAGAACCCGGCGGACCTGGCGGGCCGCGCCGCAGTACAGCTCCAGGACCACCCCGGCCGCGACAGCGGCGTGCTGGCAGTCGAGCAGCACCGAGATCCCGGCCGAGGCGAACACGCCCACCCCGGACAGGTCCAGCACGACCCGTGGGGACGCGGCGAGCCAGTCGCCCACCTGCTCGGCCAGGAACGGCGCGGTCGCGAGGTCGACGTCGCCGACGACGTGCAGCGCCACCGGTCCCGACGGGTGCGGCACCGCCTCCAGGGTCAGGCCGCCGCCCTCCTCGGTCGCGGCGGACAGGCCCGGCACTCCCCCCGCGCCCTCCGTCGGATCGGTCATCACCGGCCGCCTCCCGCGGGGCGCCGCGCCACCGCCGCAGTCAGGGTGCCAGTGCGGTGCCAGTACCGCACGCCGATCGCCCGGTGACGCCCCCGCCCGGCGTGGACGCGCGGGAGGGCGCCGGTCTTCCTAGGCTCGGCGGGTGGCCCATCACGATCTCGCAGTCGTCGGCGCCGGAGCCGGGAACACGATCGTCGACGACCGGTTCGACGGTCTCGACGTCGCCCACGTCGAGGCGACCCGGTTCGGCGGGACCTGCCTCAACGTGGGCTGCATCCCGACCAAGATGCTCGCCCACACCGCCGAGGTCGCCGAGACCGTCCGCGCGGCGTCGGCCTACGGCGTGGACGCCCGGATCGACCGGATCCGCTGGAGCGACATCCGGGACCGGGTGTTCTCCCGGCTCGACCCGATCGGCGACGAGGGCCGCGACCACCGCCGCGACCACGGCACCGTCTACGACGGCACGGCCCGCTTCACCGGGCCACGCGCGATGGCGGTGGACCTGGCCGACGGCGGCACCGCCGAGTTCACCGCGGAGCGGATCGTGCTCGCCGTCGGCGGGCGGCCGGTGGTCCCGCCGCCGGTCGCCGACTCGGGCGTCCCGTTCGACACCTCCGACACGATCATGCGGATCGACGAGCTGCCCGGGCACCTGGCGATCATCGGCGGTGGCTACATCGCAGCGGAGTTCGCGCACGTGTTCGGCGGGCTCGGCTGCGAGGTCACGCTCGTCGAGAGCGCCGACACCCTGCTCGGCGGGATGGACGAGACCGTCGTGGCACGGTTCACCGACGCCGCCCGCGAGCGCTTCACCGTCCACACCGGACGGACGGTGGAGAGGGTCACCGGCGGTGCGGGCGACGTACGACTGCACCTCGACGACGGCACCGAGGTGCGGGCCGACCGGCTGCTCGTCGCGGCCGGGCGCCGCCCGAACTCCGACCGGCTCGACCTGGACCGAGCCGGGATCGACACCGACGACGCCGGCCGCGTCGTCGTCGACGCCCACGGCCGCACCACCGCCGACGGGGTGTGGGCGCTGGGCGACATCTCGTCCCCGCACCCGCTCAAGCACGTCGCGAACCACGAGGCCGAGGTCGTCGGGCACAACCTCGCCCACCCCGACGACCTGCGCGAGGTCGACCACGGGTCCGTCCCGGCCGCGGTGTTCACCACCCCGCAGATCGGCACCGTCGGCCGCACCGAGCAGCAGTGCCGCGAGGAGGGCCTGGAGCTCCGGGTCGGGTTCCACGAGTACGCCGACGTCGCCTTCGGCTGGTCGATGGAGGAGCAGCGCGGGTTCTGCAAGGTCCTCGTCGCCCCGAACGGCACGCTGCTCGGGGCGCACCTGCTCGGCCCACAGGCGTCGACGCTGGTCCAGCAGCTGGTGCAGGCGATGGCGCTGGGCGTGACCGCCCAGCGCCTCGCCGACGTGCAGTACTGGATCCACCCCGCGCTGAGCGAGGTGCTGGAGAACGCGCTGCGCGACGCCGCCGACCCGGACTAGGCGCGCCGCTCGGTGGCCACCGCCAGGCCGATCACCACGGCGAGCACGACCAGCCCGATCACGATCACGGGCAGGGCGTGTCCGGCGACCAGCGCGACCACCGCGGCCACCACCAGGATCGCGGCGGCCGTGTAGCGCGACCTCCCGACCGTCCCGGTGCGGCCCTGCAGGTAGAGCTTGTTGCCCGCGAGGTAGAGCAGCGGACCGCCGACCGAGGTCAGCACCAGCGCCGGGGTGTTCTCCGGGTGCGTGAGGTGCAGGTCGATCGCCACCGCGAACAGCACCGCCCCGGCCACCATCAGGCCGTGCGCGTAGGCGAACGCGGCCCGCGCCGCACGGGTCGACCCGTCGCCGGAGCTCGCCCGGGTGCCGTGCCCGGCGAGCGCGAAGTAGGACCACCACAGCGCGACGAGACCGGCGAAGCCGAGCAGGGTGATCGCCACCGCGTAGGGGGTCGCGTCCTCCATCTCCGACAGCGTGAAACCCATGATCAGGATCGACTCGCCGAGTGCGATGATGAACACCAGCCGGTTGCGCTCGGCGAGGTGCTCCACGTCGGTCGGCCACTCGTCCATCGGGGTGCGCCCGAGCCCCGGCACCCGGAACTCGAACCGCGGCCCGGCCATGTCGACGGCGACGGCCAGCACCCAGACGACCAGCCGCGCCACCGGCGGGAGGAACGCGCCGACGACGACGAGCACGGACGCGGTCGTGCTCCACACCAGAAGGTTGCGGTAGTTGCGGGCCATGACGTGCCCGCGCATGGTCACGACGAGGAACAGCGGGCGCCCGATCTGGGTGGCGGCGAAGCACAGTGCGAACAGCAGCCCGGACTCACCGAACGCGCCCGGCAGGGCCAGCGCCATCCCCAGCGCCGCCAGCATCAGCCCGGCGTTGAGCATCCGGACCGACGGGCGTCCGGGGTCCAGGTAGTTCATCGCCCAGGCCGAGTAGTTCCACAGCCACCAGACCGCGGCGAACAGCACCGCCGTCTCCAGCGCCCCGATCGGGGTCAGGTGGTAGAGCAGGGTGTGCGAGACCTGGACGATCGCGAACACGTAGACGAGGTCGAAGAACAGCTCGATCGGAGCGACCTCGGAGTCGCCCTCCCGTCGCAGCACCCGCGGCCGGATGTCCGGTGTGGTCATCGGTGGGTTCCTTTCCCGTGTCGGCGCCGCCGAAGGTAGTGCGGCGCGCAACGATGGGCGGTGTGAACCTCGGCCTGCGCGAGATGCGCCCCCGCGATCCGGACGAGCCCCACCGGGTGGCCAGCCCGCTGGAGCTGTTCTTCGACCTGGTGTTCGTGGTGGCGGTGTCGCTGTCGTCGGCGGCGTTGCACCACGAGGAGTCCGGCGGGCACGTCGGCGCCGGGGTCGGGTCCTACCTGATGGTGTTCTTCGGCATCTGGTGGGCCTGGATGAACTTCACCTGGTTCGCCTCGGCCTTCGACGTCGACGACTGGGGCTACCGGGCCACCACCCTGGTCCAGATGGCGGGCGCGCTGGTCATGGCCGCGGGGACGCCCTCGGCGATGGCCGGTGAGGGCTACGGCGTGCTCGTCGCCGGGTACGTGGTGATGCGGCTGGCGATGGTCACGCAGTGGCTGCGGGCGGCGCGGTCGCACCCCGCGCTGCGGACCACCGCGCTCCGCTACGCGGGCGGCATCGCCGTCGTCCAGCTGCTGTGGATCGCCTGGGTGCTCGTCGCCCCGCACCCGGTGTGGTTCGTCGTGCTGGCACTGGCCGAGCTGGCGGTCCCGGTGGTCGCCGAGCGTGCGCGGTCGACGCCGTGGCACCCGCACCACATCGCCGAGCGCTACAGCCTGTTCACCCTGATCCTGCTGGGTGAGTCGATCCTGGCGTCGACGACGGCCGTGGTCGACGCGCTGTCCTCCGCCGAGCACCTCGGCCCGCTGCTGGTGCTCTCGGCGTGCGGGCTCGTGCTGGCGGCGGGCATGTGGTGGGTCTACTTCGCCCACAGCCAACACGAGCACCTGCGGGCCATGCCGCGGGCACTAGTGCACGGCTACGGCCACTACCTCGTCTTCGCCGCGGCCGGAGCCTTCTCGGCGGGCATCGAGGTGGCCGTCGACGTCGACACCACCGGAACCGGCCTGTCCGCCGCCGCGGCCGGGGCGACGCTGACCATGCCGGTCGCGCTGTTCGTCCTCGGGGTGTGGGCGCTGGCGCTGCGCCCCGTGCTCGCCGCCGGCCGCAGCGCCGCCGTCGTCGTGCTGGCGGTGCTGCTGGGGCTGTCGGCGTTCGCGCCGTTCACCCCGGTCGTGGCCGCGGTGGTGATGGTGGCGGTGGTCGTGACCGTCGAGACGGCCCCCGCCCGGAACACCGTCGCCGCTTGACGGGTTCGGAGACGACAGGGGCCGGCACCTGCGGGAGCCGGTGAACCTGCGCCGCGTGGTGCGGCGCCGCGCGTCCTGAGAGGCTGAGTACATGTCCGGCGACACCGACCACGACACCGACCACGACACCGACCACGACACCGACCACGACACCGTGGTCACCCACGACACGGGCCACCACCGCTACGAGATCCTGATCGACGGCACCGTGGTCGGCAGGGCCGAGTACGTCGACGACCACGAGCAGCGGATCTTCCACCACACCGAGGTCGATCCGGAGCTGTCCGGGCGCGGGCTCGCGAGCACCCTGGTCCGCTTCGCGCTGGACGACACCCGCGCCGCCGGGAAGCGCATCGTGCCGGTCTGCCCGTACGTGCGGCGCTGGGTGTCGACCCATCAGGGCTATGCCGACATCCTCGACCCGGTGACGCCCGACGCCGTCGCCGCCGTCCGGAGGGGCTCGCGGTGAGCAACGTCGAGACCGCGCCGGAGGAGGTCGTCTGCGGGGGCGACGCCGCCGACGGGGAGCTGGTGACCCCGCGCAACGTGCCGCTGGGCGGGCCGCGCGCGATGACGGTGCGCCGCACGCTGCCGCGCCGCACCCGGTCGCTGATCGGGGCCTGGTGCTTCCTGGACCACTACGGCCCAGACCGGGTCGCCGACACCGGCGGGATGGCCGTGCCGGGGCATCCGCACACCGGGCTCGCGACGGTGTCGTGGCTGTTCACCGGCCGGGTCGAACACCGCGACACCACCGGCGCGCACGCGATCGTGCGCCCGGGCGAGCTGAACCTGATGACCGCGGGATCCGGCATCGCCCACTCGGAGTTCTCCACCCCCGACGCCGAGGTGCTGCACGGGGTGCAGCTGTGGCTGGCACTGCCCGCCGCCCACCGGGAGACCGCTCCCCGCTTCGAGCACTACGCACCGCCCCGGGTGCAGGCCGGGGACGCCGCGCTGCGGGTGTTCCTCGGATCGCTGGCCGGGTCGTCGTCGCCGGTCCCGACGTTCACCCCGCTGCTCGGCGCCGAGGTGGTGCTGCCCGCCGGCGCGTCGGTGACGCTGGACGTCGACGCCGGGTTCGAGCACGGAGTGCTGGTCGACACCGGCTCGGCACAGGTGAGCGGCACTGCGGCCGCGGCCGCCGAGCTCGTGTACCTCCCGCCGGGCCGGACGACCCTGGACCTGCACGCCGGCGACGACGGCGCCCGCCTGGTGCTGCTCGGCGGGGAGCCGCTGGGCGAGCAGATCGTGATGTGGTGGAACTTCGTCGGTTCCACCCACGACGAGGTCGTGGCCTTCCGGGAGCAGTGGCAGGACGAACGCGCCGCCGGGGGGCGGGACGGTGGCCGCTTCGGGATGTTCCCGGACGCCTGGGACTCGACGTTGCCGGCGCCGGAGCTGCCGAACGCACGGTTGACTCCTCGCGGGTAGGCGGGGCACGCCTCTGCTGCCCTGTCCTCGCAGGTCAGAGATTCGCGATTGCGAACGGAAAGTAGTGATCGAACACACGTTCGACTGTCGTCGACGGTGTGACCGCGACCCAGGAGCCACCCGACCATGCCACCGGCGTGGGCCCGGGTGGGTCCCCGGCCGGTGACCTCGATCTGTTCCGGTTCCTCGTCGACCACGCCCACACCGTCGACACCTCTGCGCTGACAGAGACAGACCTGATCGACCAGATCCAGCAGATCGAGACGCTCCAGGCCCCCCTCGCCGGGCTGCAGGCGAGTCGGATCCGGGCGTTCGCCCGGGCCCACGTCGAGAACCGCCTCGCCGACGACCGGACCGATGGGAGCGACCGCGCCCGGGCCGACGTCGAGCGGCTCCACCGCAGTGTCGTCGCCCAGATCCAGCTCGCCTGCCGGGTCTCCACCACCGAGGCCCGCACCCGCGTGGCCAACACCCGCGACCTGCACACCGGACTCGACCACGTCCGCGGCCTGCACACCGCCGGTGAGCTCAGCGCCGCCAAGGTCACCGCGATCGCCGTCGAGTGCCGCGACCTCGACCCACGCCAGCGCAGGCAGGTCGACACCCGCCTCGCCGCGCACGACCTGACCCGGCTCGGCATCGGCCGGCTCCGCGCGATGACCCGCCGCATGGTCGCCGAGATCGCGCCCGAACGCTTCCGCTCCCGCGCCGCCGCGGCCGAACGCCGGGTCACCCTGCGACCCGCACCGGACGCGATGAGCCACCTCACCGCCTACGTCCCGGTCGCACAGGGCGCGGCCTGCCTCGCCGCACCCCAGAAGGCCTTCGTGCAGGTCCAGGTCGACCCGGCACCCCTGACCCGCAGCCACGGACAGATCATGGCCGACACGCTGGTCGAACGCGTCACCGGACAGACCACCGCCACCGCGGTCCACCTGGAGGTCCAGGTCACCGTCCCCGTCCAGGCCCTGCTCGACCCCACCTCCCCACTCCCGGCGGAGATCCCCGGACTCGGCCCCGTCCCCGCCGAGCTGCTCGCCACCAGCGAGGCGACCTCATCCCTACGGCGGCTGCTCACCGACCAGGGTCTGGTCATCGGCGGCGACTCACGCCAACGCACCTTCACCGGACTCCTCGCCACACTCGTCACAGCCCGCGCGGACAACCGGTGCACCGAGCCCTACTGCGACGCACCCCTCCGCCACATCGACCACATCCACCGCCACACCGACGGCGGACGCACCGACCTCGACAACGGACGCGGACTGTGCGAGTTCCACAACCACATCCGCGAACAACCCGGACGGCACGTGGCCCGTGCACCCGACGGGACCGTCGTCACGACCACACCCACCGGACACACCTACCGGGGACCGGACCGACCGGATGCGTCTCCGTCCGGCGGGCACGAGAGCCCGGCGGTGGACGACGGCGCCGCGCGCCCGGCTCAGCCCAGATCGGCGCGTACCACCGGCACGACCCGGCGCAGCTGCTCGAGCAGCAGGTCGGCGTCCCGGCCGTCGCGGGCGACGACGAGGTCGACCCGGCTGATCTCGGCGGACATGTCGACCTGCAGCGAGCGGACCTTCCAGCGGCGCGACCGCAGCACGGTCAGCACCTTGTAGAGGCCGTCATCGGCGTCGGTCATAAGCAGCGAGACGACGTCGCCGTGCTCGGCGGGATCGGTCCCGGTGCGGGTGCGCTCGGCGGTGGGGGCGTTCATCGGATCTCCGGTGTTCGAGGGCGAACGTCAGGATCCGGCCAGGTCCGGCGGACACCACGTGCCACGCGCCGGCTCCCTGGGTTCAGCCGGCGCGCCGGGTAATGATCCGACCGCGCACGGGTCGAGGGTAACAGCCGTCACCACCCCCGGGCGGAGCCGTGGTGACCGCGACGCGGATGCTGGCGCCGTGCGGTACGTGGCGATCGGGGACAGCTTCACCGAGGGCGTGGGCGACGAGGACGCGGCAGGTGTCCCCCGCGGCTGGCCCGACCGGGTCGCCGCCGGGCTGGCCGGTGCCTCCGGTGAGCCGGTGCACTACGCGAACCTGGCCGTACGGGGCCGGCTGCTGGCCGACGTCGTCGGGCCGCAGCTCGATGCCGCACTGGCGCTGGACCCCGCACCGACCCTGATCACCCTCAACGGCGGGGGGAACGACATGCTCCGCCTCCGCACCGACGTCGCCGGGCTCGCCGCGCTCACCACCCGCGCCGTCGACCGCTGCGCGGCGGCCGGGGTCCGGCTGGTGCTGCTCAGCGGCGCCGACCCGTCGGACCGGCTTCCACTGGGACGGGTCGTCCACCGCCGCGGCGCGGAGCTGTCGGCGGCGGTGCGCACGCTCGCCACCACACGCGGACTCACCTTCGTCGACGTGTTCGGCGACGCCGAGATCCGCCGGCCCGGCTACTGGTCGGACGACCGCCTGCACCTGGGCACGCCCGGGCATCTGCGCACCGCGGGAATCGTGCTGGAGGCGCTCGGTGTGCGTGGGGCGACGCCCGCGACGACCGTCGACGCGGACCCGCCGACCGGACCGGCCGCAGCGCTCGCCTACTACCGCACCCACGTCCTGCCCTGGGGCGGACGACGTCTGCGGGGCCGGTCGTCCGGGGACGGCCGCCCGGCGAAGGCCCCGTCCTGGACGGTCGTCCCGGCGCTCTGAGCTGCACCGATCCGTGACTGCGCAATCACGGAAGCCGCTGAAAGTGATCACCCCGATGGATCACCGTCCGCCATACCGTTGCGACTAGCAACGATTTCAGCGGAAGGAGCAGACCATGACGGGGATCAGCAGGCGACGGGCCCTGGGCGCGGGTGTCGCAGGGGTGGCGGGGATGGCGGGACTGGCCGCCACGGGCGGGACCGCCGGGGCGGGCGCTCCGACGCCGCCGCGGACCGGGCAGCCCGGCCACCTGTTCCATCTCGTGGCGACCGAGCCCAACAACTTCGACGGCGGATGGCTGCGCGGGGCGAACGAGCAGAACTTCCCGGTGCTCGCCGGCCAGCAGGGGTCGGTGTACCTGGCCCACCTCGACCCCGGCGGGATCCGCGAGCCGCACTGGCACCCGACCGCGTGGGAGCTGAACTACATCGTCTCCGGCACCGCGAAGTGGACCATCCTCGGCACCCACCCCGACGGCGAGTACCACAACGACGTCTTCACCGCGGAGCGCGGTGACCTCGTGTTCGCGCCGACGGGCCTGTTCCACTACTTCGAGAACGCGTCGACGACCGAGCCGCTCGACGTGCTCATCGTCTTCAACACCTCGACCGCCGAGCCGGACGACGACATCGGCATCGTCGGCAGCCTCAACGCGATCCCCCGGGACGTGCTGGCCGCGTCGTTCGGGGTGCCCGAGTCGGCCTTCGCGCAGGTGCCCCAGCGGATCGAGCCGGTGGTGATCACCCGCCGCCGCTGAGCACCGGGCGGGCTCAGAGGTCGGCGAGCGCGGACAGCGGCGACTCGACGGCGTCGGCGACGAAGCGGAGGAACCCGCCCGCGGTGCCGCCGTCGCAGACCCGGTGGTCGAACACCAGCGACAGCTGGGTGATCGACCGCGGGACGACCGCGCCGTCGACGACCCACGGCCGCGGCAGCACCCGTCCGACGCCCAGCATCGCGACCTCGGGATGGTTGATGATCGCGGCACTGCCGTCGACGCCGAGCACCCCGTAGTTGTTCAGGGTGAACGACCCTCGGGTCAGCTCGGCGGCGGTGACCGAGCCGTCCCGGGCCGCCGCGGTGAGGCGGCGGATCTCGGTGTCGAGGCCGCGCATCCCGAGACGGTGGGCGTCGGCCACCGAGGGGACGACCAGGCCGCGGTCGGTCTGCGCGGCGATGCCGAGGTGCACCCCGTCGAGGTGCACGATCTGCGCGGACCCGGTGTCGACGCGGGCGTTGAGCTCGGGGAACCGCGCCAGACCGGCGACGACGAACCGCGCCAGGATGGCGAGCAGCCCGACCGGACGGCCGTCGGCGCCGGTGAGCTGCGGGCGCAGGGCGAGCAGGTCGGTGGCGTCGACGTCGACCCAGGTCGTGGCCTCGGGGATCTCGGCGCGGCTGCGGGTCAGGGTCTCGGCGACGGCGCGACGGACTCCGCGGAGCGGCACGACCTCGCGGACCGCGAGCCCGGTGCGCGGGTCGCGGTCCGGCGCGGCCGGGGTCGGACCGTTCGCGGTCGGTCCGGTCGCGGCCGTCGCGGTCGGGACGGTGGCTCGTTCCGCGGCGGCGGTCGGTGCGGCAGCACGGGCCGCGGCGACGGCCACGTCGTGGCGCAGCACCATACCGCCGAGTCCGGTCCCCTCGACCGTCGCGAGGTCGATGCCGTGGTCACGGGCCAACCGCCGCACCACCGGCGACTGCACCGGCCGACGCTCGCCCGGTGCGCCGTCGGCGGCCGACGTCGCCGGGACCGCGGATGCCGCTGCCGGGACCGCGGACGGGGGAGCCGACGCGGGGGCGTCCGCGGGTACGACGGTCGCGGGAGTGGCCGACGCGGGAGTGGCCGTCGCGGAGGCCCGCTTCACGGCCCGGCGACGCCGGCGGGCCCCCTCGTGCCCGCCGGTCGTCCCGTAGCCGATCAGGACGTTGCCCGACCCGGCGGCCCCGGCTGCCCCGGTGGCGTCCCCGACCGACACCAGCGGCTCCCCGACCCGCAGCGTCTCACCCTCCGCGCCGTGCCGGGACAGCACCGTGCCCGCGTACGGCGAGGGCACCTCGACCACGGCCTTCGCCGTCTCCACCTCGGCGACGGGCTGGTCCACGCCGACGGTGTCCCCATCGGCCACGAGCCAGCGGACCAGCTCGGCCTCGGTCAGCCCCTCCCCCAGGTCGGGCAGCGTGAACACCTGCGCGCTCACGCCGCGTCCTCCCAGCCGAGCGAGTCGACCGCGTCGAGCACCCGGTCCACCCCCGGCAGATGGTGCTGCTCCAGCTTCGGCGGCGGGTAGGGCACGTCGAACCCGGTCACCCGGCGCACCGGCGCCTCGAGGTGGTGGAAGCAGCGCTCCGAGACCCGGGCGGCGATCTCCGAGGCGACCGAGGCGAACCCCGGTGCCTCCGCGACGACGACCGCCCGCCCGGTCCGGCGCACCTGCGCGCAGACGGTCTCGTCGTCGAACGGGACGATCGACCGCAGGTCGACCACGCCCAGGTCACGGCCCTCCAGAGCGGCCTCCTCGGCGGCAGCGAGCGCGACCGGGACCGTCGGCCCGTAGGCGATGAGCGTCGCGTCGGCCCCGGGGCGGCGGACGACGGCACGTCCGATCGGTGGCACCGGCACCGCCGTGTCGACCTCCTCGGAGGTGAAGTAGTGCTTCTTCGGCTCCAGGAAGACCACCGGGTCCGGGTACTCGATCGCCGCGCGGAGCAGGCCGTGGGCGTCGGCGTTCGTGGCCGGGGCGAGCACGGTCAGCCCGGCGGTGTGGGCGTAGTACGCCTCGGAGGAGTCGCAGTGGTGCTCGACGCCGCCGATCCCGCCGGCGTAGGGCACCCGGATGACCATCGGCAGCCGCATCCGGCCCGAGGTGCGGTTGCCGAACTTCGCGACGTGGCTGACGATCTGCTCGAACGCCGGGTAGGCGAACGCGTCGAACTGCATCTCGACGACGGGCCGCAGCCCGTTCATCGCCATCCCCACCGCCGTGCCGACGATGCCGGACTCGGCGAGCGGGGTGTCGAAGCAGCGGTGCTCGCCGAACTCGGCGGTGAGCCCGTCGGTCACCCGGAAGACCCCGCCGAGCGGACCGACGTCCTCCCCGAACACGACGACGGTCGGGTCGGCGGCCATCGCCTCGCGCAGCGCGGTGTTGATCGACTGCGCCATCGTGAGCTTCACGGGACCGGTGTGCACGGTGTCGGTGTTCGCGGTGTCGGTGTTCACGGCGTGACCTCCAGCTCGGCACGCAGCTGGTCGCGCTGCTCGCGCAGCTGCGGGGTGGGGTGGGCGTAGACGTGCGCGAACAGCTCCTCGGGGTCGACCGGGGACTCGGCCGCGATACCGGCGCGCAGGTCGGCGGCCATCTGCTCGGTCTCCTCGACGAGAGCGCGCTCGGCGTCGTCGTCGAGCAGGTCGTCGGCGCGTAGCCGGGCGCGCAGGCGCGCCAGAGGGTCGCGGGCGGCCCAGGAGGCGACCTCGCCGTCGCTGCGGTAGCGGCCGGCGTCGTCGGCGTTGGTGTGGGCGTCCATCCGGTAGGTGTCGGCCTCGACCAGCGTGGGGCCGTCGCCGGCGCGGGCCCGCTCCACGGCGTCGTCGAGCACGCTGAGCAGGGCCGCGAGGTCGTTGCCGTCGACCCGGACACCGGGCATGCCGTAACCGACCGCCTTGTCCGCGAGGCTGGCGGCGGCGCTCTGGCGGTGCAGCGGCACCGAGATCGCGTACTTGTTGTTCTGCACCAGGAACACCACGGGCGCCCGGAAGACCGCGGCGAAGTTCAGCGCCTCGTGGAAGTCGCCCTCGCTGGTGGCGCCGTCGCCGCAGAGCGCCAGGACGGCGTCGGGCTCGCCCTTGAGCCGCGCGGCGTGGGCGACGCCGACCGCGTGCAGCAGCTGCGTCGCGAGCGGGGTCGCCTGCGGGGCGACGCGGTGGGCGGCGACGTCGTAGCCGCAGTGCCGGTTCCCGCGCAGCATCGTGAGGACCTCGACCGGATCGACACCGCGGGCGACGATCGCGGCGGTGTCGCGGTAGGTCGGGAAGAGCCAGTCGCCGTCGGCCAGCACCATCGCCGCGGCCACCTGGCAGGCCTCCTGCCCGCGCGAGGACGGGTACACGGCCAGGCGTCCCTGCCGGACCAGCGCGCCGGCCTGCTCGTTGAGCCGACGGGCGCGCACCAGCCCGCGGTAGCCGGCGAGCAGCCGGTCGGGCGACGGGAGCTGGGCCCCGGGAACCGCGGCGCCGTCGGGCTCCACGAGGCGGACGGTCTCGTGCCGGTCGTCCACGACGACCCCCTTCCGTGCGGACACAGTGCTCCGAGAATGGCGCATGATCCGTACGATCAGCCTGGATCGGGGAGAGGACGAGACGATCGGCCCGGAGCGCGATGCCACCCCGGACGAGTGGTCCTGGGCACCGTCGCCCGGCGGGTCCCGGCGAGACGAACGGAGGCGGCGGTGCTCGACGACATCGACCGGCGGATGGTCGCGGAGCTGCAGCACGACGGCAGGCTGACCGGGCGCGCGCTGGCCGAGCGCCTGACGATCTCGCGGGCGAACGCCTACGCCCGCCTCGCCCGGCTCGTCGACGACGGCGTGATCACCGGGTTCACCGCCGTCGTCGACCCGCACCGGGTGGGTCTGCACACCTCGGCGTACGTGACACTGACGGTGCGGCAGAACAGCTGGCGCGAGCTGCGCGAACAGCTGCGCGCGATCCCCGAGGTCCGGCACATGGCGTTGGTCGGCGGGGACTTCGACGTGCTGCTGCTGGTGCGCACCACCGGCAACGACGCGTTGCGCAGCGTCGTGCTCGAACGCCTGCAGGCGCTCCCGACGGTCGTGTCGACGCGGACGATCCTGATCTTCGAGGACGAGTCCCGCTAGCTCCGGGCGGGTGTCTCCTCGGACCAGGCGGTGTCGAGGAGCTGGCGCAGCGCGTCGACCGGCTGGGCGCCGGCGACGCCGTAGCGGTCGTCGACGACGAGGAACGGCACCGAGGTGATGCCGAGGCGGCGGGCCATGTCCTCGTCGGCGCGGACGTCGTCGAGGTACCGGTCGGAGCCGAGCACCGCGCGCGCCCCTCCGTCGTCGAGACCGGCGGCCACCGCGATCCGGGCGAGCGCCTCGGGATCGCCGATCGGCTCGCCGTCGGTGAACGAGGCGCGCAGCAGCCGCCCCTTCAGCGTGTCCTGCAGCCCGGGCCCGCCGGTCGCCCAGGCGTGGTGGAGCAGCCGGTGGGCGTCGACGGTGTTGCCGTGGCGGGCCCGGTCGAAGCGGAACTCCAGCCCGTCCGCGGCCGCGGTGACGGTGACCTGCTCCTCCATCCGGCGGGCCGCCGCGACGCTCACGCCGTACTTGGCCGCCAGGTGCTCGGCGCGGTCACCAGGCTGCTCGCACGGCGCGGCCGGGTCGAGCTCGAAGCTGCGCCACCGCAGTGTCACCCGGTCACGGTGCGCGAAGCCGGACAACGCCGTCTCCAGGCGCGCCCGCCCGATCGCGCACCACGGACACACGACGTCGGACCAGATCTCGAGCTTCACGACCGGTCGCAACCCGCACGCGACCCGCGGCATTCCCGCGCCGGACAAGGTCAGGCCCTCGGCTCCCGCCGGTCCTTGAGGCGCTGCAGCTTCCCGACCGAGCGCTCCAGGGTGTCGGGGTCGACGACCTCACAGGTCACCGAGATCCCGACGGTCTCCTTCACCGCGCGCACGAGCTCGGCGGCGGCCGGGTCGCGGCGGTCGGCGGGGGTGTCGCCGCGGGCCTCGACGCGCACGGTCATCGCGTCGAGCCTGCCCCGGGTCGTCAGCTCCAGCTGGAAGTGCGGCGCGAGCCCGGGCGTGCGGAGCACGATCTCCTCGATCTGGGTCGGGAACACGTTCACCCCGCGCAGGATGATCATGTCGTCGGACCGGCCGGTGATCTTGGCCATCCGCCGCATCTGCGGCCGCGCGGTGCCCGGGAGCAGCGTCGTGAGGTCGCGGGTGCGGTAACGGATGATCGGCAGCCCCTCCTTGGTGAGGCTGGTGAACAGCAGCTCGCCCTCGGCGCCGTCGGGCAGCGGGGTGCCGTCGAGCGGGTCGACGACCTCGGGCAGGAAGTGGTCCTCCCAGATGTGCAGGCCGTCCTTGGTCTCCACGCACTCCTGCGAGACGCCGGGCCCCATGACCTCGGAGAGCCCGTAGATGTCGACCGCGTGGATGCCGGCCCGCTCCTCGATCTCGGCGCGCATCCGTTCGGTCCACGGTTCGGCGCCGAGGATCCCGACCTGCAGGCTCGTGGCCCGCGGGTCGACGCCCTGGCGCTCGAACTCGTCGAGCAGGGTCAGCATGTAGCTCGGGGTCACCATGATGACCTCGGGGGCGAAGTCGCCGATGAGCTGCACCTGCCGCGGGGTCATGCCGCCCGAGACCGGAATGACGGTCGCACCCAGCTTCTCCGCGCCGTAGTGCGCGCCGAGCCCGCCGGTGAACAGCCCGTACCCGTAGGCGACGTGCACGCGGTGGCCGGGGCGCCCGCCCGCGGCCCGGATGGACCGCGCGACGAGCCCGGCCCACCGGTCGAGGTCACCCCCGGTGTAGCCGACGACGGTGGGGCGGCCCGTGGTGCCCGACGACGCGTGGATCCGTGCGATCCGCTCCCGGGGCACAGCGAACATGCCGAACGGGTAGGTCTCCCGCAGGTCGGCCTTGGTCGTCGTCGGGAACTTCGCGATGTCGGCGAGCTCGCGGCAGTCGTCGGGGTGCACGCCGTGCTCCTCGAACCTCCGCCGGTAGTGCGGGACGTTGTCCCAGGCGTGCCGCAACGTCCACTGCAGACGCCCCAGCTGCAGGGTGCGCAGCTCGTCGACCGACATCCGCTCGGCCGGGTCCAGCAGCTCCGCCGGGGGCGCGTCGCCGAGGCGCGTCGTGGCCGCGGTCATCACGCGTCCTTCTTCGCGACGAGGGTGAGCACGTCGTAGCGGGCGACGGACTCGCCGTCCTGCCGCGTGACGTCGGCGTCCCAGCGGACCTCGCCGTAGCCGGCGGACTCGCGCGGGGTGAGCTGCTTGCAGGTCAGCGTGACGGTGAGCTCGTCGTCGAAGCGGACCGGGGTGAGGAACCGCAGCCCGTCGACGCCGAAGTTCGCGAGCACGGGACCCGGGTCGGGGTCGACGAACAGCCCGGCGGCGAGGGACACGACCAGGTAGCCGTGCGCGACGCGCTGCCCGAACAGCGGGTTCGCCGCGGCAGCTGCCTCGTCCATGTGCGCGTAGAACGTGTCGCCGGTGAACTCGGCGAAGTGCTCCACGTCCTCCCGGGTCACCCGGCGCGGGCCGGCGACCAGGCAGTCGCCCGGGCGCAGCTCCTCCAGGTGCTTGCGGAAGGGGTGCACGTCGGTGGTGTGGCGCTGCGCTCCGGTGACCCAGCGGCCGGTGATCGCGGCGAGTGAGTCGGGGTCGGCCTGGACCGCGGTGCGCTGCATGTGGTGGAACACCCCGCGCACGCCGCCCATCTCCTCGCCACCGCCGGCCCGGCCCGGCCCGCCGTGGACGAGCTGCGGCAGCGGCGACCCGTGCCCGGTGGACTCGCCGGCGTCGCGGGCGTTGAGCACGTGCACGCGGCCGTGGAGCGGGGCGACGCCGAGCACGACCTCGCGGACGAACCCGGGGTCGGCGGAGACGACGGAGCCGGCGAGCGAGCCCTGGCCGCGGGCGGCGTAGTCGATCAGCTGCTCGGTGGTGGCGTAGGGCAGCACGGTCGACACCGGGCCGAACGCCTCGACCTCGTGCGGCTCGGCGCGGTCCGGGTCGCCGACCAGCAGCAGCGGGGAGACGAACGCGCCGCGGTCGGCGTCGGCGCCGGTCACCTCGACGCGGTCGGGGTCGCCGAACACGATCCGGCCGGCGTCGCGCAGGGCCTTCACGCTGCGGCGGACCTCCTCGCGCTGGTCGAGGTTCGCGAGCGCCCCCATCCGGACACCCTCGGCACCGGGGGCGCCGACCACGACCGTCGCGAGCCGCGCGGTGACCGCCTCGACGACGGCGTCGACGTACGCGCGTGGCACGAACGCGCGCCGGATCGCGGTGCACTTCTGTCCGGCCTTGACCGTCATCTCGGTGGTGAGCGCCTTCACGAACAGGTCGAACTCCGCGGTGCCGGGCGTCGCGTCCGGGCCGAGCGCGGCCAGGTTCAGCGAGTCGGCCTCGGCGGAGAACCGCACGGAGTTGCGGACGATCCCGGGGTGGCTGCGCAGGGTCTGCGCGGTCGACGCCGATCCGGTGAAGCTCACCAGGTCCTGCCCGGTGAGGTGGTCGAAGGCGTCGCCGAGCGACCCGGCGACGAACTGCACGGACCCCTCGGGCAGCAGGCCGGAGCCAATGATCAGCTCGACGAGCTCCGCGGTGAGGAACGCCGTCGGCGACGCCGGCTTGATCAGCGTCGGGACGCCCGCGAGGAAGGCCGGGGCGAGCTTCTCCAACGGGCCCCAGACCGGGAAGTTGAAGGCGTTGACCTGGACCGCGACCCCGCACAACGGGGTCAGCACGTGCTGACTGAGGAAGGTCCCGCCGCGGCCGAGCGGCTCGACGTCGCCCTCGACGTGGATCGTGTCGTTGGGCAGCTCGCGCTTGGCCTTGGACGCGTAGGCGAGCAGGACGCCGATGCCGCCGTCGACGTCGAACTTGGAGTCGCCGAGCGTCGCGCCGGTCCACGCGGAGACGGCGTAGAGCTGTTCGCGGTGCTCGCGCAGGTGCTGGCCGAGCGCCTTCAGCAGGGCTGCGCGCTGGTGGAACGTGAGCGCGCGCAGCGCGGGCCCACCGGTCCGCCGTCCGAACTCCAGCGCCCCGGCGAGGTCGAGACCGTCGGCGGAAATGCGGGCGACCTCGTCGCCGGTCACCGCGTCGTACAGCGGGCGGCCCTCGCCGCTCCCCGTCTGCCAGGTGCCGGAGAGGTGACTGCGGAGCAGGGTCATCGGCGGGCCTCCGTCGCGCTTCGTCGTCGCGGGTCGACCATTGGACCGACCGTTCGTTCGGGGAACCTAGCACCGGTCCACGGAGCCGCACCAGGGTCCGTCCAGGCGTCCGGCGGCACCCGGACGACGGGCCGGGCGGCACGCGTGGGACACCTCCCGACCTCGCCCGACGACCTGGGGGACCGATCGTTCGGTCGGCCGTTAGGCTCAGCGGATGACCACCCCCGCCACCGGCACCGATCCCGCCGTCCTCGTGACCCGCGACGAGACCGACCCGTCGGTCGCGGTGGTCACGCTCAACCGGCCGGCGAAGTACAACGCGCTCACCGTCGAGCTCAAGGAGGCGCTGCTCGCCGCGGTCGTCGAGGTCACCGGGGACGAGTCCGTGCGCTCGATCGTGCTGACCGGCGCGGGGAAGGCGTTCTGCGTCGGGCAGGACCTGGGCGAGCACGCCGCGGCGCTCGACGTCGACCCGGTCGGGGCCCTGGGCACCGTGCGCCGGCACTACAACCCGCTGATCCGCGCGCTCAACGAGGCGCCGAAGCCGGTGGTCGCCGCGATCAACGGGCCCTGCGTGGGCGCCGGGCTCGGCATCGCCCTGGCCGCCGACCTGCGGATCGCCGCGGACGGACTGAAGTTCGCGACCGCGTTCACCGGCATCGGGCTGTCCACCGACAGCGGGCTCGCGGCGTCGCTCGCACACGCCGTCGGGGTCTCCCGGGCCACCGAGCTGGTGATGCTGAACGAGCAGTTCACCGCCTCCGACGCCCGCAACTGGGGGCTGGTGCGCGACGTCGTGCCTGCCGAGAAGGTCCTCGACGCCGCACTGGACCTGGCGCGGCACCTCGCGGCGGGCCCCACCCGCGCCTACGCCGAGGTGAAGGGCGCGCTGCGCTTCGGCGCGGTCAACGAGCTCCCCGCCGTCCTGGAGTACGAGGCCGACGCCCAGATCCGGCTGTCGACCACGCGCGACCACCAGCAGGCCGTGAGCGACTTCCTGGCGAAGAACAAGCCCGTCTTCGAGGGCCGATGAGCTCGCCGGTCAAGCGGGCCCGGCGCCCGAGCGGGGGCCGCGACGCGCTGCTCGAGACCGCGGTCGGCGAGTTCATCGACCGCGGCTACGACGCGACGTCGATGGAGGACCTCTCGCGGGCCGCCGGGATCACGAAGTCGTCGTTCTACCACCACTTCGCGGGCAAGGAGGCGCTGCTGCGCGCGGCGCTGGAACGCGCCGTCGACGGGCTGTTCGGGGTGCTCGACCTACCCGAGGCCCGCGCCGGCTCTCCCGCCGAGCGGCTGCGGGCGATCGTTGCCGCGCAGGTCGGGGTGCTCATGGCCGAGCTGCCCTACGTCACCCTGCTGCTCCGGGTGCGCGGCAACACCGAGACCGAGCGCTGGGCGCTGGAACGCCGCCGCGCGTTCGACGGGGCCGTGCGCGCCCTGGTCAGCGAGGCCGTCGACGCCGGCGAGGTCCGCTCCGACGTCGACCCCGCCCTGGCCGCCCGGCTGCTGTCCGGCACGATCAACTCGATCGTCGAGTGGTACCGCCCCGGCCGCCCCGGGACCGCCACCCTGCCGCAGGACGTCGTCCGCGCCGCCTTCACCGGCATCGTCCCGGCCCCCTGACCGTGTCGCCCGCCCCCGAGGAATCGATCAGCACGTTGTGACCCCGGGCGGGGCGACAACGTGCTGATCGATCACGGCCGAGCTGCTCGGGAGGTCAGGCGGTGACCGACCTCGGCGGCCAGGAGGTCGGGTCGAGCCAGGACCACGTGGGCCTCCGGACGGAGGATGTCCCAGCCCTGCGCGGTCAGGAACGCCTGCCGGCGCAGATCGGCCCGGGCGCGGTCGCCGTCCAGGTGGTGCTCCCCGTCGTACTCGACACCGAAGCGCAGGTCCGGGTAGGCCAGATCGATCCGGTACGGCCCCACCGGATGCTGCAGCACCGGCGGCCGGACCCCGTGGTCGTGCAGGGCCAGCCGGACCCGGGTCTCCATCGGCGACTCGGCGAGCGGATCGGCCAGGGCGACCAGGCCCGGGACCCGCCGACTTCCCCGGACGGCCGGACGGGCCGCCGCGAGCACCAGGACCTCGCCCGGCCCGTGCCCCCCGACCCTGGCCAGCGCGTCGAGCGCGATCACCGCGTCGGTCCGCCCGACCCGGCAGGCGAGGTCGAACGCGGTCCGCAGCGGCGACGTCGTGACCACCGTGCGGCCCCGCACGTACCGGGCCGGCGTCCACCGGGAGCGGGGATCCGGACACCGGTCACGACGTCCGCCGCCGGAATGTCGCGGTGCCGCAGAACCAGTCCGGGTCGGGTGCGCCGGTGCCCGAGGGCCACCACCACCTCGACCGGCACCCCACGCGGTGCGCAGTCCGCACCCAGCATCTCGGCGGCGGCCCAGCCGCACAGCGCGGCGCGACCGGTCCCGGCCCCGGTCGCGCCGACCGCGACCGCCCCGGCCTCGCACCGGAGCAGGAAGCCGTCCGGGACGTGCGCGGCGACGAACACTCCGCGGAGGACCGGGCGGAACCGGGGCCCCCGCAGCTGCTTCGTAGTGACCACACCGGCCCCGACCGCCGCGGCGCCGAGGAACGGTCGTGTGAGATCCATGCCCCTTGGACCATCCCACCCCCCTCCCGGTTCCTCCGGGCTTCCGGTCCGGCACCGGCCACCGCGCGTCGATCAGCACGTTCCCGCCCCGGGGAGGGCGACAACGTGCAGATCGACGTCGCCGCGGGCCGGGGTTGCGGGACCATCCGGCATCGGCCACACTCCTAGCCGAACGAACATTCGGTACGGAGGTGTCCAGTGACGAGCACCGCGCCATCCCCGGCGGAGCTGGCGGAGCGGTTCGACGCGACGATCGCGGCGGACCAGCGGATCGAGCCGCGGGACTGGATGCCCGAGGCCTACCGCAGGACGTTGATCCGGCAGATCGCCCAGCACGCGCACTCGGAGATCATCGGGATGCAGCCGGAGGGCAACTGGCTGCTGCGTGCGCCCTCGCTGCGGCGCCGGGCGATCCTGCTGGCCAAGGTGCAGGACGAGGCCGGCCACGGCATGTACCTCTACGCGGCGGCCGAGACCCTCGGCGTCGACCGCGAGGAGCTCACCGAGAAGCTGATCGACGCCAAGCAGAAGTACAGCTCGATCTTCAACTACCCGACGCTGTCCTGGGCCGACATCGGGGTCATCGGGTGGCTGGTCGACGGCGCGGCGATCGCGAACCAGGTGCCGCTGTGCCGCTGCTCCTACGGGCCCTACGCCCGGGCGATGATCCGCATCTGCAAGGAGGAGTCGTTCCACCAGCGCCAGGGCTACGAGTCGCTGCTCGCCCTGACCGCGGGGACCGACGCGCAGAAGCGGATGGTGCAGGAGGCCGTGGACCGCTGGTGGTGGCCGTCGCTGATGATGTTCGGCCCGGCCGACGGCGAATCCCCCAACACCCACCAGTCGATGGCGTGGGGCATCAAGCGGCACACGAACGACGAGCTGCGCCAGCGATTCGTCGACATGACCGTGCCGCAGGCGGCGGCGCTGGGCGTGACGCTGCCCGACCCGGACCTGCGCTGGAACGAGCAGCGGCAGGCGCACGACTTCGGGGAGCCGGACTGGTCGGAGTTCACCGCCGTCGTCTCCGGGGCGGGACCGGCGAACCGGCAGCGGCTGGACCACCGCCGCCGGGCGCACGAGAACGGGGCGTGGGTGCGCGAGGCGGCCCGGGCCTACGCCGAGAAGCAGGGGGCACGGGCATGAGCGAGCAGGACATGAGCACCGAGGGCGGCCACGGCGCCGTCCCGACGACGGGCGTCGAGACCGGGCAGGGCGAGCGGCCGGGCCGTCGCGCCTGGCCGCTCTACGAGGTGTTCGTCCGCGGCAAGCGCGGGCTCAACCACGTGCACGTCGGGTCGCTGCACGCCCCCGACGACGAGATGGCCCTGCACAACGCCCGCGACGTCTACACCCGTCGCAACGAGGGCGTGAGCATCTGGGTGGTCCGCGCGGACGCGATCACCGCGTCCAGTCCGGACGAGAAGGACCCGTTCTTCGCCCCCAGCGGGGACAAGGTCTACCGGCACCCGACATTCTACGCGATCCCGGAGGAGGTGCCGCACCTGTGAGCGGCTCCGTCCACGACGCGCTGACCGAGGAGGGCGACGACCCCCGCTGGGCGTTCGGGTCGGGCTTCGAGGACTCCGAGGCCGACATCGTCGCGCCCGTCCCGGACGGCGTCGACCCCGCCGACCTGGCCGCGTACTGCCTGATGCTCGGCGACGACGCGCTGGTGCTGTCGCACCGGCTCACCGAGTGGGTCTCGAACGCCGCGGAGCTGGAGGAGGAGGTCGCGCTCGCCAACACCGCGCTCGACCTGCTCGGTCAGGCCCGGGTGCTGCTCTCGCGTGCCGGGCACCTGACCGGCCGCGACGAGGACGCGCTGGCCTACTGGCGCGAGGTCGAGGAGTTCCGCTGTGTCGGCCTCGTCGAACCGTCCGACGACCTGGACTTCGCCCGGTGCATCGCCCGGCTGCTGGTGTTCTCCACCTGGCGCCTCGCGCTCCTGCACCGGCTGCAGGGCTCGGCCGACCCGGTGGTCGCCGCCGTCGCCGCAAAGGGGGTCAAGGAGGTCACCTACCACCGCGACCACGCCGCCCGCTGGACGCTGCGCCTCGGCGACGGCACCGACGAGTCCCACCGCCGCATGCAGGACGCGCTGGAGTGGGTGTGGCCGCACCTCGAGGAGCTGTTCCGCACCACCGAACAGGAACGGCGCCTGGTCGCGGCCGGGGTCGCGGCCGACCCCGCAGACACCCGCGAGGAGGTCGAGACCGTGCTCGCGCAGGTGCTGGAGCGGGCCACGCTGGCCCGCCCGGACGTACCGCCGACCGGCACGGTGGGCGGCCGCGGCGGCCGGCAGGGGCTGCACACCGAGAAGCTCGAGCACGCACTCGTGGTGATGCAGAGCCTGGCGCGCAGACACCCGGGGGCGACGTGGTGACCACAGTGGACCTGAGCGGCCGTGACCTCGGTGCCCGCGACGTCGTCGCCCGGGTCGTCGACCCCGAGATGCCGATGCTCACCCTCGACGACCTCGGGGTGGTCAGGTCGGTCTCCGAACAGGACGGCACGGTGACCGTCACGATCACCCCGACCTACGCCGGCTGCCCGGCGATCGAGGAGATGCGGGCCGACATCCGCGGCGCGCTCACCGCGGCCGGGTACACGCGCGTCGAGGTGCGGACGGTGTTCTCCCCCGCCTGGAGCACCGACTGGATCAGCGCGGCCGGGCGCCGCAAGCTCGCCGAGGCCGGCGTCGCACCGCCCGGCAGCGCCCCGCGCACCACCGGGCCGATCCCGCTGACGCTGGACGCGCCGTCGACGGTCGTGCCCTGCCCACAGTGCGGGTCGCGGGCGACCGAGGAGCTGTCGCGCTTCGGCCCGACCGCGTGCACCGCGCTGCGGCGGTGCACGACCTGCCGTGAGCCGTTCGAGCACATGAAGGAGATCTGAGGGTGCGTGAGCATCGCAGCGAGCCCTGGCGAGCGAGGAGCGGAGCGTGCCCGGTGATCGACCGAACCGGCGAGGAGCTGTGATGGGCGGACGGCGCGCGGCGGCGTGGCAGGCCCGGGCCAACCGGGCGTACGGCCGGACGACGCTCGCCCTGGACGACGAGGTCGAGGCCCTGCTGGCGGAGGGGACCGAGCTCCCCGCCGGCTTCCACCGGCTGGTCGTCACCGGGGTCGACCGGCTGTGCGACGACGCCGTCGCCGTCACCTTCGACGTGCCCGACGACCTGCGCGCGCACTACGACTTCCGGCCCGGCCAGTACCTGACCCTGCGGAAGGTCACCGCCGACGGCGAGGAGCGCCGGTCGTACTCGATCTGCTCGGCCGCCGGGACCGCGCCGCGGGTGGGGGTGCGCCGGATCGACGGCGGCCTGTTCTCCGCGTGGCTGGTCGACGAGGTGACCCCGGGCGACGTCGTCGAGGTCGGCCCGCCCGCCGGGTCGTTCACCCCGGAGCTGACGGCGGGCACGCATCACGGCCTCGTCGCCGCGGGGTCCGGGATCACCCCGGTGCTGTCGATCGCGGCGTCGCTGCTGGCCGCGCACGACGACACCCGCGTCACCCTCGTCTACGGCAACCGGCGGACCGACACGGTGATGTTCACCGAGGAGATCGCCGACCTGAAGAACCGCTACGGCCCGCGGCTGCACCTGCTGCACGTGCTGTCCCGCGAGCCCACCGAGGCCGAGATCGTCAACGGCAGGCTCGACGCCGAGCGGCTGCGGCTGCTGTTCACCGCGCTGGTCGACACCGGCGACGTAGACGACTGGTGGTTGTGCGGCCCGCTCGGGATGACCGAGGCCGCGGTCGCGGTGCTCGGCGAGCTGCGTGTCGAGCGGCGCCGGGTGCACCGCGAGCTGTTCTACGTCGACGAGCCGCCGCCGGAGGTCGACCGCCACGAGACCGAGCCCGACGGCGACAGCGCGCAGGTCACGGTCGTCCTGAACGGACGGTCGACGACGCTGGCCGTCCCGGCCGGGGAGTACGTCCTCGACGCCGCGCAGAAGGTCCGTGGCGACCTCCCGTTCGCCTGCAAGGGCGGGGTGTGCGGGACGTGCCGGGCGAAGGTGACCGACGGCGAGGTGACCATGCGGCGCAACTACGCGCTGGAGCCCGAGGAGGTCGCCGCCGGGTTCGTCCTCACCTGCCAGTCCCGCCCGGTGACGGGGACCGCCACGGTCGACTACGACGCCTGATACTGGCGGGCATGACCACGTCGCGTCGCGGCCACCCGGTGGGACCGACCGGGTCGGTCGTGGTGCGCGCGCTCGGCCTGCTCGACGCGTTCGGCCCCGACCGGGCCGCGCTGTCGCTCAGCGACCTCGCCCGGCACGCCGACGTCCCGCTGTCGACCGCCCACCGGCTCGTCGCCGACCTGGCGGCGTGGGGTGCGCTGGAGCGTGACGAGCAGGGCCGCTACCGGATCGGGCTGCGCGTGTGGGAGCTGGGCGCGCTCGCCCCGCGCGGGCAGGCGCTGCGCGAGACGGCGCTGCCGTTCCTGGAGGACCTGTCCCGGGTCACCCGGGAGAACGTTCAGCTCGCGGTGCGCGAGGGCGCCGAGGTGGTGTTCGTCGAACGGCTCGCCGGGTCCGGCGCGGTCCCGGTGCAGACCCGGGTCGGGGGGCGTTTCGCGCTCACCGCCACCGGGGTCGGCCTGGTGCTGCTCGCGCAATCGCCGCCGGAGCTGCAGGACGAGGTGCTGGGCGGGCGGATCGAGCGCTACACCCCGTTCACCGTGACCGACCCGCAGCGGCTGCGCCGCATGCTCGCCGACGTCCGCCGCGACGGCCACTCGGTCAGCGACCGGCAGGTCACCGACGACGCGCTGTCGGTCGGCGCCCCCGTCTCCGACGCCCGCGGCCAGGTCGTCGCGGCCGTCTCGCTCGTGGTGCGGCACGGCAGCGTGCCCGCCCGTGCGCTGGCCCCGCTGGTGCGCACGACCGCCGCCGGGATCAGCCGCGCGCTCAGCGCCACCACGCACTGAAACCCTTCCATTCTCCGGAAGGCACGTACGGCGCTCGCCCCGTCGCCCCGCATCCTCGCTGCACCACCACCGCGCGGAGACGACGGAGTCCACCATGCGCCCACCACCCGCGACGGACACCGTCCGCCGCCTGCTCGACGACGCACCCATGTCCCGCTATCAGTGGGGCGCGGTCGCGGCGTGCGTCCTGCTCAACGTGCTGGACGGCTTCGACGTCCTGGTCATGGCCTTCACCGGCCGTTCGGTCGCCACCGAGTGGGGCCTGTCCGGCAGCCAGCTCGGCCTGCTCCTGTCCGCGGGTCTGGTGGGCATGGCCGCCGGTTCGGTCCTCATCGGACCGTGGGCCGACCGCATCGGGCGACGGCCGATCGTGCTGGGCTGCCTGGTCGTCGCGGGGCTGGCGATGCTGGCCTCGTCCGCGGCGCAGTCCCCCGGTCAGCTCGGCGCGCTGCGGCTGGTCACCGGGCTCGGTGTCGGCGGCATCCTCGCCACCAGCAACGTCGTCGCCGCCGAGTACGCCTCGGCCCGCTGGCGGGGTCTCGCGGTCAGCCTGAACTCCACCGGCTACGCGATCGGGGCCGTCCTCGGCGGCGTGCTCGCCGCCACGCTGATCGGGCAGCTCGGCTGGCGGTCGGTGTTCCTCGTCGGCGGCCTGGCCACCCTGGCGGCGGTCCCGCTGGTCTGGTGGCGGCTGCCGGAGTCGCTCGACTTCCTGCTCGTGCGTCGCCCGGCCGGGGCGCTGGAGCGGGTCAACGTGCTGCTGGCCCGGATGGGGCACGCGGCGCTGCCCGCGCTCGCCGGCGACGCTCCGGTGCGCACCGGTGTCGCGGCCGGGTACGGCGCGCTGCTGCGCCCCGCGCTGCGCCGCACCACGGTGCTGCTCTGGATCAGCTTCTTCTGCGTGATGGCCGGGTTCTACTTCGTCACCAGCTGGACGCCGACGCTGCTCGTCGAGGCCGGACTCGCCCCGGACGCGGGCATCGCGGGCGGCACCCTGCTCAACGTCGGCGGCATCTTCGGCGCCGCCGGGCTCGGCCTGCTCGCCGCCCGGTTCGCGCTGCGGCACGTGCTCGCCGGGTACCTGCTGGCCACCGCGGTGCTGCTCGCCGTGTTCATCGCCAGCACCTCCTCCCTCGCGGTGGCGTTCGTCGTCGCCGCGCTGGTCGGGCTGTTCGTCAACGGCTGCGTCGCCGGGCTGTACGCGATGGCCCCGACCTCCTACGGCGCCGACGTGCGCACCACTGGCGTCGGGACCGCACTCGCTGTCGGCCGGTCCGGGGCGATCCTCGCGCCGACCCTGGCCGGGGCGCTGCTCGACGGCGGCGCCACCCCGCAGTCGCTCTACCTGCTCTTCGCCGCGGTGTTCGTCGGCGCGGCCGTCCTCGTCCTGCTGCTCCGCCGATCCGGCGCCCCCACCACCCAGGGAGTCCCCGCATGAGCTCGATCCCCCGCGACCAGTGGTACGTCGCCGCCTACTCCGCCGAGATCGGGCGCGAGCTGTTCGGCCGCACGATCTGCGACGAGCCGATCCTGTTCTGGCGCACCGAGGCCGGCCAGGTCACCGCGCACGCCGACCGCTGCGTGCACCGCCGGTTCCCGCTGTCCCGGTCCCCGAGCCGGCTCGTCGGCGACACCGTCATCTGCGGCTACCACGGCTTCACCTACGGCGCCGACGGCGCGTGCGTCGCGGTGCCGGGCCAGAAGCGGGTGCCGCGCACGGCCCGCCTGGCGGCCTACCCGGTCGTCGAACAGGACTCGCTGATCTGGGTCTGGATCGGTGCCCCGGAGCGCGCCGACGCGACCCGCATCCCGCGCGCGACCTACCTCGACGACGACGCGTGGACGACGGTGCGCGGCATGGAGCCCCTCGCGGCGCGGTTCTCTCTGCTGGTGGACAACCTGCTCGACCTGTCGCACGAGACCTACCTGCACGGCGGCTACATCGGCACCCCCGAGGTCGCGGCCACCCCGATCTCGACCGAGGTGGACGAGGACGCGGGCATCGTCCACGTCTCCCGGCACATGGCCGACGCCGAGTGCCCGCCGTTCTACGAGCGCTCCACCGGCCTGTCCGGGCGGATCTCGCGCTGGCAGGACATCGAGTACACCCCGCCGTGCCTGTACAAGCTGCACTCCCGGATCGCGCCGGTCGGCTCCGTCCCGGACCCGGACGGCTCCGACCCGGACGCCTTCCACGTCGAGGTCGTCTACGCGATCACGCCGGAGACCGAGCACTCCACGCACGACTTCTGGATGGTCGCGCGCGACTTCGCCCAGGACGACGTCGAGGTGTCGGCGTTCCTGGCCGAGCAGAACCGCACCGTGGTGCTGCAGGACGTCGAGGCCCTCGACGTGCTGGAGAAGGTCGTCGCGACCGAGCCGCCCGGCTACCAGGAGCTGTCGGTCAACATCGACACCGGTGGGCTCGCCGCCCGCCGGATGCTGGCCAGGATGGCCTCGGCACCGCAGGCGGCGACCGTCCGGTGAGCGACATCCCCGAGGCGCCCCCGGTGCTGCACGGGCGCCGGGTGCAGCGCATCCACTGGGTGCTGGGCACCGATCTGCAACGCGCGGTGTGCCACTGCGGCGCCGAGCGCGTCTTCGACGACCCCGTCCCGCTGTGGGAGTGGCTTCTCGCCCACCCCGACGGCCACGACCCGCTGCCCGAGCCGCCGTCCGCCCGTCGGGAGCTGGAAGGAGCGACGCGATGAGCACCCCTCTCGTGGTGGAGAAGAAGGAGGCAGCCGCCGACGGCGTGGTGCTGCTGACCCTGCGCGACCCGTCCGGCGCGGACCTGCCGGCCTGGGAGCCGGGCGCGCACATCGACCTGCGGACCGGGCCGGACCTGGTCCGGCAGTACTCGCTCTGCGGCGACCCCGCGGAACGGTCGGTCTACCGCGTCGCGGTGCTGCGGGAGGTCGACGGTCGCGGCGGGTCCGCGCACGTCCACGACGTCCTCGCCGAGGGCGACACCGTCGACGTGGACGGCCCCCGCAACCACTTCGCGCTCGTCGACGCGCCCGGCTACCTGTTCGTCGCCGGGGGCATCGGGATCACCCCGATCGTCCCGATGGTCGCGGCGGCACAGGCCGCGGGCGCGGACTGGCGGCTCGTCTACGGCGGCCGCGGCCGGGCTTCGATGGCCTTCATCGAGCTCGCCGAGCGGTACCCCGACCGCGTGGTCCTGGTGCCGCAGGACGAGAACGGGCCGCCCGACCTCGCCGCCGTGCTCGGCGCGGCCGGGGACCGGCCGGTCTACTGCTGCGGTCCCGGCGGCCTGCTCGACGCCGTCTCCGAGCTCGGCGACCGGCTCGGCCTCGACGTCCACCTCGAACGGTTCGCCCCCGCCGACGGAGCGCTCGACGGGCCGCAGGACTGGTTCGAGGTGGAGCTCGCCGGGTCCGGCCGGGTGGTCGAGGTCCCGGCCGGCTGCTCGATCCTCGACGCGCTCGAGGGCGCCGGGATCACGATGCTGTCCTCGTGCCGGGAGGGGACCTGCGGCACCTGCGAGACCGGGGTGCTGGGCGGCGAGCCCGACCACCGCGACTCGCTGCTCTCCGACGACGAGCGCGCCGCGGGCGAGGTGATGATGGTCTGCGTGTCCCGCTCGCGGTCCCCGCGGCTCGTGCTGGACCTGTAGCCGATCCGCCGGCCTCCTTCCCGGCGCGCCGAGCGGCGCGGCCGCGCCACGTAGGGTCGACCCCGTGTTCGTGAAGGTGTGCGGGTTGTCCACCCCGGCCGACGTCGACGCGGCCGTGGCCGCCGGCGCCGACGCGGTCGGGTTCGTCGTGTACCCGCCGAGCTCCCGCCACGTCGACCCGGCCGGGCTGGCCGCACTCGTCGCGCGGGTGCCGGACGGGGTGCGGTCGGTGGTCGTGGTCGCCGACCTGCCCGCGGGCGAGGCCGCCGCGGTGACCGCCGACGCCGGCGCCGACGTGCTGCAGCTGCACGGCCGCTACACCGCCGGGGACTTCGCCGTCGCCGGACGCCACCCCGTCACCCTGTGGCGGGCCACCTCGCTGGCGGACGACCCGGACCTCACCGTCGGCCTGCACGGCGAGGAGGTCCTGCTGCTCGACTCCCCCGTCGCCGGGTCCGGCGAGCGCTGGGACGCCGAGGCACTCGACCCGAAGCCGGACGGGCGCTGGCTGCTCGCGGGCGGTCTGGACCCCGGCACGGTCGGCGAGGCGGTGCGCCGCGCGCGGCCCTGGGGCGTCGACGTCTCCAGCGGCGTCGAGTCCGCCCGCGGGGTGAAGGACCACGGGCGCATCCGCGACTTCGTCGCCGCCGCCCGTGACGCCGGCTGACCCCGGCCGGGCCCACGACGGCCGGGCGAGGCGTCGTCGGTCGGGTTCGTGCATGATCCGAGGAACCAGGCATCGTCTCGACGCCGAGGAGCCGTCATGGCCACGGACGCACCGCTCCCCCTGGAGGGCCTGCTCGTCGTCTCCTGCGAGCAGGCCGTCGCCGCGCCGCTGGCGACCCGGCACCTCGCCGACCTCGGCGCCCGCGTCATCAAGATCGAACGCGAGGGCTCCGGCGACTTCGCCCGCGACTACGACGAGACCGTCCACGGCATGTCCAGCCACTTCGTGTGGCTCAACCGGTCCAAGGAGTCGGTCACCCTCGACCTGAAGTCCGACGACGGACGCGCCACGATGCTGCGGCTGCTGGAGCGGGCCGACGTGTTCGTGCAGAACCTCGCCCCGGGCGCCGCCGAGCGGCTCGGGCTCGGCGCCGCCGCCCTGCGCGAGCGGTACCCCCGGCTGGTGACCTGCTCGATCTCCGGCTACGGCAGCTCCGGCCCGTACCGCGACGCGAAGGCCTACGACCTGCTCATCCAGTCCGAGGCGGGGCTCGTCTCGATCACCGGCACCGAGGACGCCCCCGCCAAGAGCGGCATCCCGGCCGCCGACATCGGCGCCGGCATGTACGCCTTCTCCGGCATCCTGTCCGCGCTCTACGAGCGGGAACGCACCGGGCTGGGCACCGACCTGGAGGTCAGCCTGTTCGACTCGCTGGTGGAGTGGATGGGCTACCCGCTCTACTACGCCGGCTACGGCGGCACCGCCCCGCGGCGGACCGGCACCAGCCACGCCGCGATCGCCCCGTACGGCACGTTCTCCGCCGGGGACAGCACCGACGTCGTCCTGTCGATCCAGAACGAGCGCGAGTGGGTGACGTTCTGCGAGGTCGTGCTGCGCCGCCCGGAGGTCGCGACCGACCCGCGGTACTCCAGTGGCCGGGCCCGGGTGGAGAACCGCCCCGCCCTGCACGCCGAGATCGACACCGTGCTGACCGGCCTGACCGGCGACGAGATCGTCGCGCGGCTGGTGGCGGCGCGGATCGCGCACGCCCGGCAGCGGGAGGTCGGCGAGGTGCTGGAGCACCCGCAGCTCGCCGCGCGGGACCGGTGGACCGAGGTCGACAGCCCGGTCGGGCCGCTGCGGGCGCTGCAGCCGCCGATCACCGTCGCCGGGCGGCGGGCACGGATGGACCCGGTCCCGGCCGTCGGCGAGCACACCGAGGCCGTCCTCGCCTGGCTCGACGGGCACCGGGCCGAGGAACAGTTCGACGGCTAGGGTCGCGCGGATGGACTGGGTACGGCACGCGATCTGGTGGCACGTGTACCCGCTGGGGTTCACCGGGGCCCACCCCGACCGCGGCGACGGGGCGGACCACTCGCTGCGGCGGATCATCGGCTGGCTCGACCACGCGGTCGCGCTGGGGGCGAACGGACTGCTGCTCGGCCCGGTGTTCGCCTCGACCACCCACGGCTACGACACCACCGACCACCTGCGGATCGACCCGCGTCTGGGCTCGGGCGCCGACTTCGACGCGCTCGTCGCCGAGGCGAAGGGGCGCGGCCTGCGGATCCTGCTCGACGGCGTGTTCAACCACGTCGGGCCCGAGCACCCGCGGCTGCTCGCCGCCCGCGCCCACCCCGGCGGGCCGGACGACGCCTGGTTCCGGCACACCGACGACGGGGAGATCGCCGTCTTCGAGGGCCACCCCGGCCTGCACGCCCTCGACCACGACAACCCCGTGGTGCGCGACCACGTCGTGGACGTGCTGTGCCACTGGCTCGACCGCGGCACCGACGGGTGGCGGCTCGACGCCGCGTACACCGTCCCCGACGACTTCTGGGCCGACGTGCTCCCCCGCGTCCGCGCACGCCACCCGGGCGCCTGGTTCCTCGGCGAGGTCATCCACGGCGAGCACGACGCGGTCACCGCCGCCACCACGATCGACGCGCTCACCCAGTACGAGCTGTGGAAGGCGGTCTGGTCGAGCCTCAACGACGGCAACCCGCACGAGCTGGCGTGGGCGCTGCAGCGCCACGACCGGTTCGTCGCCGCCGCGGTGCCGAACACCTTCCTCGGCAACCACGACGTCACCCGGCTCGCGTCGCAGCTGCACGACCGCCGCCACATCGAGCTGGCCGTGGCCGTGCTGTGCACCGTCGGCGGCACCCCCTCGGTCTACGCCGGCGACGAGCTCGGCCTGACCGGGGTCAAGGAGGAGCGGGCAGGCGGCGACGACGCGGTCCGCCCCGGGTTCCCCGCCGACGGGTCGTTCCCCGACGGCGCCGACCCGCACGTCCTCGCGGTGCACCAGGAGCTGATCGGGCTGCGCCGGCGCCACGCCTGGCTGTACGACGCACGGACCGAGGTCCAGGAGGCCACCGACGACCGGCTGGTCTACCTCAGCCACAGGAACGGCGGGGCGCTGCGGGTCACCCTCGACTACGCCGCCGGCACCTGGGACGTCCAGGACGCCTGATCGACCTCGGCAACAGGCGGATCACCATTGATCCTTCCGGCCGAGCCGCCCGCCACTCACAGCACCGCGACGGCCGGTGGTCGCGGACCGACCCCGCGTCGGCAACCCGATCCGTACGGTCGATCACGGAACGGTCACGGTCCTGATCCCCAGCAGGACCCGCGCGCCCCGCTCCCCAGGCATCCGGGCGCAGCCGTCTCCGACGAGGAAGGACGCCTGCGTGCCGAGGAACATCCCCGGCTCCGTGGCGGCCCGGCGCTCCCCGAGCCGGACCGACCCGAGCCGACCGTTGCCGTCGACGACCGTCGTCACCCGTGACGTCGGCCCGGAGCGGGGCGGAAGGCACCGTCGCACGGGCCGGGCCCGCACCCTGCAGGTCCTCACCTCCGCGCTCGCGGGCGGCGGGCTCGTCGCCGCGCACGCCGCGACCGGCGGCGGGCTCCCCCGGGTCGACGACCTCGCGCTGCAGGCCTTCAGTTCCCCGGCCGCGGACGCGTCGCTGACCGACGCGGTGCCGTCGGCACACTCCGGGACGGCGCGGTCGCTGGCCGAGCCGCCGCCCCCGGTCGACATCGACGCGATCGTCGGCGCCGCGAACGGTGCGGTCGGCTCCGCGGTGACCGCCCGCGACGAGGCGCGCGAGCGCGCCCGGGCCGCCGCCCGCGAGGCACGGGAGGCGGCCGCCCGCGCCACCGACTCCGCGCGCTCCTCCTCCGGTGCCGCCGACGCGCCCTCGACCGGCGGCCCGACCGGCTCGACCACGTGTGCCCTGGGCACCGCGGGCATGGAGGGCGTCGCCACGAACGTGGCGAGGGCCGGGGAGAAGCTGCGCTGCCTGTTCGGCGTCGACTCCGTGCTGGGCATCGGCAGCCGCGGCAACGCCTCCGACCACCCGAGCGGCAAGGCCCTGGACTTCATGGTCGACCGCGCGACGGGCGACCGGCTCGCCGCCTACGCCCAGCAGAACCGGGAGGAGCTCGGGATCTCCTACATCATCTGGCGGCAGCGCATCGACACCGGCAGCGGCTGGACCGCCCAGGAGGACCGGGGCGGGGCGACGGCGAACCACATGGACCACGTGCACATCTCGTTCAGCTGACGCCGCGACGATGATCGTCACAACCGAGTGGTCCGGTGCTGTTCCCGGCACCGGATCCCTCAGTCGTGACGATCTCCGCTCAGCCCAGCAGCGCCCGCATCTCCGCGATCTCCGCCTGCTGCGTGTCGACGATCCGCTGCGCCAGCTGCCGTGCCCGCGGGTCCACCCCGGCGTCGAGCTCGGCGCGGGCCATGGTCACCGCACCCTCGTGGTGGGCGATCATCATCTCGAGGAACGACCGGTCGAACGCGGCGCCGGACGCGCGTTCCAGCCCGGCCATCTGCTCGTCGGACATCATCCCGGTCGTGCCGGCCATCCCGGCAGGGCCGCCGTGGCCGGCGTGGTGGTCCGCGGAGGGTGCGGCGCCCCAGCCGGCCAGGAGTCCCTGGAGCTGCGCGATCTCCGGGCCCTGGGCGGCCTCGATCCGGTCGGCGAGGGCGCCCACCCGGGCCCCGGCGCGGCCGTCGGCGAGCCGTGCCATCGCGACCGCCTGCTCGTGGTGCGGGATCATGCCCTGGGCGAAGGTGACGTCGGCGCTGCTCGACGACGCGGCCGGCGGTGCGGACGCGGCTCCGCCGGCGCAGCCGGTCAGGACGAGGGCAGCGATCAGTGCCGTGGCGGCGAGCGCCACGTTCGTGCGTGTCATGTGTCGGTACTCCCGTGTCGTGGGTGCTCGGCGGCTCCGGCGCTCTCCCGCGCCGGAGGCCGGTCACGTCCGCGACACGCAGAGCAGCGCGAGCCGCCGTGGGACCGGGGGCGAGCGGCCGGTCGGTCCGGTCCGCGGGCGCCCCGGGCCGACCGGCCCCGCGACGCCGGCAGCGGCGCCCACCCGGACAGCAGCACCGCCGCGGCGAGGACGACCCCGGCCACGAGCACGGCCAGGCACAGGTGCAGCAGGTGCGCGGCCCCGTCGTGCGACGACCCGTGGGGATCTGGACGCGTGGCCCCCGCCGACGCGCCGTCCGGGACGGGGTGCGCCGGTACCGCGGCGGCACGGGCCGGTCCATCGTGCAGTGCCGAGTGCAGTGCCGAGTGCGGGGCGGGGTGCGGGGTGCCCGCGGGACGGTCGTGTACACCGGAGTGCGCGGATGGCGCCGCGAGCGCGTGCATCCCCAGCAGCCCGAGCAGCACCGGCAGCACGAGCACGAGCAGCCGGGTCCGGTCCGTCACACCCCGACCGTACCGGCGGGGTAGATACCACTACCCCCTAGGGGTATGGTCGCGGTGGACCCCGAGGAGGACGCGATGCCCGGCTACGCCGACACCAAGGACGCGCACGTCAAGCGGATGCGCCGGATCGAGGGCCAGGTCCGCGGCATCACGAAGATGATCGAGTCGGACAAGTACTGCATCGACGTGCTGACCCAGGTCGCCGCGGTCAACAAGGCCCTGGAGGCCGTCGCGCTGGGTCTGCTCGACGAGCACCTGAAGCACTGCGTCGCCGACGCCGCCGCCGAGGGCGGCCCCGTCGCCGAGGAGAAGATCCAGGAGGCCAGCGCGGCGATCGCCCGGCTGGTCCGATCCTGACCCCGATGGCGCCGAACCCGATGGCGCCGAACCCCGCACAGGAGAGAGCACGATGAGCACCGCCAGCTACACCGTCACCGGCATGACCTGCCAGCACTGCGTCGCCTCGGTCACCGAGGAGATCAGCGAGATCGCCGGCGTCACCGACGTGGCCGTCGACCTGCCGACCGGCGCCGTCACCGTCACCAGCGACGACGAGGTCTCCACCGAGGCCGTCCGCGACGCCGTGCGCGAGGCGGGCTACCAGCTCGTCTGAGCACCCCACCCGACCACCCACCCGGCGCGGGTCGCGACCGCCACCCGCGCCGGGTCGCCCCGGAGGACCGACCATGAGCGACACGTCCCCGGCCCACGGACCCGTCACCGCCCTGCCCCGCGCAGCCGCGACCGGGACCGTCGCCGAGAGCGGCCCAGGCAGCCTAGACAGCACAGCCGGCGCAGCCGGCCCGGGCAGCACAGCCAGCACCGTCACCGAGATCGAGCTCGCCGTCGGTGGCATGACCTGCGCGTCCTGCGCGAACCGCATCGAGCGCAAGCTCAACAAGCTCGACGGCGTCACCGCCACCGTCAACTACGCCACCGAGAAGGCGCGGATCAGCGCCCCCGGCGGCGTCGGGCTCGACACCCTGCTCGGGACCGTCGAGGCGGCCGGCTACACCGCCACCCCGCCGAGCGCCGAGCCCGACCTCGACCCCGAGCGCGACCTGCGCGACCTGCGGAACCGGCTGATCGGCGCCGTCGTGCTGTCGGTGCCGGTCGTCGTCCTCGCGATGACGCCCGCGTGGCAGTTCGTCGGCTGGCAGTGGGTCTCGCTGCTGCTCGCCCTGCCGGTGTGGGGCTGGGCCGGGGCGCCGTTCCACCGCGCCGCCTGGACGAACCTGCGTCACGGCGCCGCCACGATGGACACGCTCGTCTCGATGGGGACGACGGCCGCGCTCGCCTGGTCGCTCTACGCGCTGTTCCTCGGCACCGCCGGGATGCCCGGCATGGTGCACCCCTTCGAGCTGACGATCTCGCGCACCGACGGCAGCGGGAACATCTACCTGGAGGTCGTCGCCGCGGTCGTCACGTTCGTGCTGGCCGGTCGCTACGTCGAGCTCCGCTCCCGCCGCCGGGCCGGCGCCGCGCTGCGCGCGCTGCTGCAGATGGGCGCGAAGGACGTGACGGTGCTCCGCGACGGCGCCGAGGTGCGCGTCGGTGTCGACGAGCTCGCGGTGGGCGAGGAGTTCGTCGTACGTCCCGGGGAGAAGGTCGCCACCGACGGCGAGGTCGTCGACGGCCGCTCGGCGGTCGACGTCTCGATGCTCACCGGCGAGTCGGTGCCGGTCGAGGTCAGGGCCGGTGACACCGTCGTCGGCGGGTGCGTGAACTCCGGCGGGCGGCTCGTCGTGCGGGCCACCCGGGTCGGTTCGGACACCGCGCTCGCGCAGATGGCGCGGCTGGTCGAGGAGGCGCAGAACGGCAAGGCCGAGGTGCAGCGCCTCGCCGACCGGATCTCCGCGGTGTTCGTGCCGGTCGTCGCCGTGATCGCCGCCGCGACGCTGCTTGCCTGGATCCTCACCGGCGCCCCGGCCTCGACCGCGTTCACCGCGGCCGTCGCCGTGCTGATCATCGCATGCCCGTGCGCGCTCGGGCTGGCCACACCGACCGCGCTGCTCGTCGGCACCGGCCGCGGCGCCCAGACCGGCATCCTGATCAAGGGCCCGGAGATCCTGGAGTCGACGCGCCGGGTCGACACCGTCGTGCTCGACAAGACCGGCACCGTCACCACCGGCACCATGGCGCTGACCGGTGTGCACACCGCCGACGACACCGACGAGGCGACCGTGCTGCGCCTCGCCGGTGCGCTGGAGCGCGCCTCGGAGCACCCGGTGGCCGCCGCGATCGCCGGGGCCGCCACCGAGCGGGTCGGTGACCTGCCCGCCGTCACCGACTTCACCAACCACGAGGGTCTCGGCGTGCAGGGCGTCGTCGACGGGCACGCCGTGCTCGTCGGCCGCCCGCGGCTGCTCGAGCAGTGGTCGGTCCCGCTGTCCGACGACCTCGCCGCGGTCGCCGCGGACGAGACCGCACGGGGCCGCACGACGGTCGCCGTCGCCTGGGACGGGGCCGCCCGCGCCGTGCTCGTCGTCGCCGACACCGTGAAGCCGACGTCGGCGGAGGCGATCGCGGAGTTCCGCAGGCTCGGGCTGCGCCCGGTCCTGCTCACCGGGGACAACCGGGCCGTCGCCGAGACCGTCGCCCGTGAGGTCGGCATCGAGCCCGGCCCGGAGACCGTCGTCGCCGACGTGCTGCCCGCGGACAAGCTCGCCGTGGTGACGCGGCTGCAGGAGCAGGGCCGGGTCGTCGCGATGGTCGGCGACGGGGTGAACGACGCGGCCGCGCTGGCCCGGGCCGACCTGGGCCTGGCCATGGGCACCGGCACCGACGTGGCGATCGAAGCGTCGGACATCACCCTGGTCCGGGGCGACCTACGGGCCGCGGCCGACGCCGTCCGGCTGTCCCGGCGCACGCTGGGCACGATCCGGGGCAACCTGTTCTGGGCGTTCGCCTACAACACGGCCGCGATCCCGCTGGCCGCGTTCGGGCTGCTCAACCCGATGATCGCGGGTGCGGCGATGGCGTTCAGCTCGGTGTGCGTGGTGCTCAACAGTCTGCGGCTGCGCCGGTTCCGTCCGCTGGCGGTGTGACCCCGCCGGCCGCGGGGTCCCGGGCCAGGTGCTCGGCGATCGAGCGGAGCTTGATGTCGAGGTGCTGCGAGGCGCGGGTGAGCCGGTCGAAGGCCTGCTCCGAGGTGATCCCGTAGCGCTCCGGCAGGATGCCGATCGCCTCGCCGATCACCTGCCTGCTCCGGACGGCCCCGTGCAGGTTCTCCGTGTGCGTGCGGCGTCGATGGCGACGGCGGCGTGCGCGGCCAGCACCGCGATCCGGTCCTGCGCGGCGGTGTCGAACGCGCCGGCGGCGCCGAAGACGTTCAGGGCACCGGTAGTGCGGTCGTCGGTGAACAGCCGCGACGCCACCACGGAGCCGATCCCCGGCGCGCGGCGGCCGGGCCGAACTGGGGCCGGCGCAGGTCGTGCTCCAGATCCGCCGACACGACGTTGCGGTCGGCGCGGATCGCCTGCAGGCACGGACCCTCACCCAGCTCACGCTGCAGGTCGTCGAGGATCTGCGCGGACGGGCCGGTGCTCGCCGGGGTGACGATCCGGCCACCTGTGGTGAGGGTGAGCGTCGCGTGAGTGCAGCCCTCCATGTGAGGCCGGTGCAGGCCTCGAGCACACGCTCGCAGGCGTCGGTGGCGTCCTGGGCACGGTAGAAGTGCCGGGACAGCCCGGCCATGACACCGGCCAGCTCCTCGGGGGCGCGGGCGGCGTCGGCGTCGGCACGGAACTCCCCGGAGGGCGCTGTGACAGCTCGTCGGTCCAGGGCGACCGCCGTGCCGTCATCTGCCGCTCCTCGGTGTCCGGGGGGCGGCCCCGCCGGCTGCAGGATCTCAACCGACAGGACCTGGGCCGGCGTACGCCCCGGGTACGAGTGCCGGCATGGTCCTGGCGTACCCGGTCGGCAGCCGCCCACACGTCATCGGCCGGCCGGATGCAGATCCGGGCTGCGGTCGGCCGGGCCGCCGTGCAGGTGGTCCAGGCACCGCCGCAGGTGCAGCACGATGCCGACGCGGCGAGGCTGTCCTCCCAGCCCGCGCGCTGGGAGTCGAGCCGGTCGGTGACTCGGTCCAGCGCCTCGCGGGCGGCGGCCAGGTGGCGGCGGTGCCCGTCGAGCCCGGAGCGGGCGGGTCCCCGGGTCAGGTGTGCCGGCTCCGCCGAGCGGATCGCGGTGGCCAGGTCCGCCATCGCCTCCGCGACCGGGGTGCGCAGCTCCGGGTCGAGGACCAGGACGGTGCGCTCGGCCCACGCCGTCTGGGCCAGGACCGTGCTGATGTCGCGGACGAGCACCGCGAGCTGTTCCAGGGTCTGCGCGGCCTCGTAGAGCTGCTGTCCGCGGGCCCGGTAGGCGCGTGCCCGCAGGTTGGCGCGCCGGCCCGCGTCGGCGGAGCGGACCGCCTCCCGCGTCGCGTCCATCAGCGGCTCGAAGTCGTGGCGGTGGCGTGTCCACTCCTCGCGCTCGGGCGGCCACTGCTCGGCCAGGACCTCCGCCATTTCCTGCAGGTGGTCGGCGATGCCGTCGCGCAGCCGCGTCACGACACGGTGCGCGCGGGCGTTCTGCGGCGGGGGTGGCAGGGCCAGGGTGACCGGGATCCCGACCAGCACACCGAGCAGGGTCTGGCCGAGGTGGCCGGCCATGAACCCGGACGGGTCGGCGGCCCCGATGAGGATGGTGAACAGCGCCGCCGTGGGGATCAGGTCCCGCGCCGCGGCCAGCACGGGCACCGCGCCCGCCGCGATCCCGGCCAGGACGGCGACGGCCACCGCCCACCATCGGGCCCCGCCCAGGTGCAGTGCGGTGGCGCCGAGACCGACACCGATGCCGGAGGCGAGCACCGCGTACAGGCTCTGGCGCAGCGAGTCGAAGACGGTCGGGTAGCAGACGAGCAGGGCACCGAGCGGCGCGTAGTAGGGGTACTGGCCGAGCACACCGGGGACGAGGGTGGCGAGGTACCAGGCCGCGCCGGCCGCGGCGCCGGCCCGCCAGGCCAGTCGCATGCGGTGGCGCAACCCCTCGGTGAACAGGAGGCCGGGGAGTTCGGGTGGTGCGGGATCAACGACGGCTCCGTCGGTCGTGCAGGCGGTGTGGGAAGCGGGGCCGGCTGTTCGACCGCGAGGGCCCGACCACCCGTCGGCCGCGGGGAACGCGGTGGAGTCCGGGGGTGGCGCCGTGCGCACACGGGCGCGGGCCGGACGAGGACCACCCGCGGCCGTGCGGCACGAACGCGGCCGGTGGCAGGGTGGGCCGGTGCACGCCATCGTGATCGGCCACGACCACGTCGCCGGGCTCGGTCTGCTCGGTCCGGCCCTGGAACGACACGGCGTCCGTCCGGAGTGGACGACGGTGGTGCCCGCGTCCCGGTACGACACCCCGGACGTCGACACCCGGTTCCCCGACCCCACCGGGGCCGACCTGGTGGTCACCCTCGGCGCGCCGTGGCCGCGGGAGCGGATCGCCGGGTGGGCGGGCCGCGAGGTCGACTTCCTGCGGGCCGCGCACGACGCCGGCGTGCCCGTCCTCGCGGTCTGCTTCGGTGCCCAGCTCCTCGCCGAGGCCCTCGGCGGCGGCCGGACGACGCTGCCGGCCGCCAGGATCGGATGGCACCCGGTCGACCCGGTCGGCGGCCGTCTCCCGGCCGGACCGTGGTTCTGCTGGAACGCCGAGCAGCTCGTCGCGCCGCCCGGGGCGGAGCTGCTCGCCACCAGCGGGGCCGGACACGAGGCGTTCGTGGCCGGCCGCAGCGTGGGCGTGCAGTTCCACCCCGAGATGACCGTGGACCTGCTGGAGCGCTGGTTCACCACGGGTCTGCCCGACGGTCTCGACGCCGACGCGCTCCGGGCGGCGACGGCGGCGCAGGACCCGCAGCGGCTCGCCGAACGGGCGCAGCGGGTCCTGGCCCTCGCGCTCAGACCGCCAGGAAGTGCTCCAGCGTGATCGGCAGCGACCGGACCCGCACGCCGGTGGCGTGGTGGGCGGCGTTCGCGACGGCCGCGGCCACCCCGACGATCCCGATCTCCCCGATGCCCTTGGCACCCACCGGGTTGACGAGCGGGTCGTGCTCGTCGACCCACTCGGCGTCGATGTCGCCGACGTCGGCGTTCGCCGCCACGTGGTAGCCGGCGAGGTCGTGGTTGACGACGTGCCCGCGGGCCGGGTCGACGACGCCCTCCTCGTGCAGCGCCATCGACAGCCCCCACACCATCCCGCCGAGGAACTGCGAGCGGGCGGTCAGCGGGTTGAGGATGCGTCCCGCGGCGAACACCCCCAGCATCCGCGGCACCCGGATCTCGCCGGTGTCGGCATGCACCGCGACCTCGACGAAGTGCGCCCCGTGCGCGCCCATCGCGTACTCGGCCATCGCCGGGTTGTGCCCGGCGACGCCGTCGGCCTCCGCCCCGTCCTCGGGGTCGGTGCCCCACTTGTCGCGGAACCGGTCGGCGGCCTCGACGATCGCCGTCGCCCAGGACGCGGTGCCCGCGGAGCCCCCGGCCATGGTCGCGTGCGGCAGGCCGGTGTCGCCCAGGTTCAGGTCCACCTGCGCGGGCGGCACCCCGAGCGCCTCGGCCGCGATCTGGGTGAGCACCGTGCGGGCGCCCTGGCCGATGTCGGACGCGGCGATGTCCACCCGGTAGCGACCCGGCGCTCCGGCGCCGGGGGTCCCGTGGACGGAGTACCGGATCGCGGCGGCGGAGCCGGGCATCGCGAACGTCGGGAAGAACGCGGCGGCGACACCGGTGCCGTGCCACCAGCCGTCGACGAGCCGGGTGCGCGGCCGCGGGTCGCGGTCTGTCCAGCCGAACCGGTCGGCGCCCCGCCGCAGGCAGGCCACGAGGTTCCGGCTGGAGAAGGGCCTGCCGGTGTCGGGGTCGACGTCGGGTTCGTTGCGGATCCGCAGCTCGACCGGGTCGATCCCGAGCGCGACGGCGAGCTCGTCGACCGCGGACTCCGCACCGAAGCTGCCGGGTGCCTCGCCGGGGGCGCGCATGTACGTCGGCATCGACAGGTCCAACGGCACCACCCGGTGCGAGGTCGCCCGGTGCGGCGCCGCGTACAGGTGCCGGCTCATCACCGCGGTCGGCTCGCCGTACTCGGCCATCCGTGCCCCGCCCTCGACGACGTCGTGGGCCAGCGCGTGCAGCCGACCGTCGGTCCCCGCGCCGAGCCGGACCCGCTGCACGGTCGCCGGCCGGTAGCCGGTGGTGTCGGTCATCTCGCGCCGGGTGAGCGACAGCTTCACCGACCGGCCGGGGACGGCCCGCGCCGCGAGCACGGCCAGCACCGACCCCGCGTGCAGCGCGCCCTTGGTCCCGAACCCGCCGCCGACGTGCGGCGAGACGACGGTGACGTCGTCGTCACCGATCCCGAACAACGCCGCGACCTGGCGCCGGGCGTCCCAGACCGACTGCGAGGCCTCGAACAGGGTGAGGTGCCTGCCGTCCCAGCGGGCCACGGTCGAGTGTGGCTCCATCGGGTGGTGGTACTCGATCGGTGTGCGGTAGGTGGCGTCGATCCGTACCGGGGCCTGCGCGAACGCCGTCTCCGGGTCGCCGGTGCGGGTGTCCGGCGGGAACGCGACCACCACCTCGGGGGTGTAGGCCTGCGACGAGGCGGGGTCGAACGCGGTGACGGCGTCCTCGGCGTCGTAGGTGACGACGACGGCGCCGGCGGCCTCCCGGGCCGCCTCGGCGGTCTCGGCGAGCACCGCGGCGACGTACTGGCCGCGGTGGTGCACGGCGCGGGTCTGCAGGACGGCCTGCTCGGTGCTCGCGCCGTCGTCGAGCCGCGGCGCGGTGTCCGCGGTGAGCACGGCGACCACCCCGGGGACCGCGGCCGCGGCGGCGGTGTCGACCGCGCGGACCCGGCCACGGGCGATCGTCGCGCCGACACCGCACAGGTGCAGCGGCGCGACGGTGTACTGCTCGTAGGCGTAGACGGCGTTGCCGGTGACCTTGGCGGGACCCTCGATCCGGGTGTGCGCGGTGCCCGCGGTGCCGGGGGTGACGGTGCTGGTCATGCGGCCTCCGTCCGGTGCGCGGCGAGGCCGCGCAGGGTGGCGGTGACCGTGCCGGCCACCAGCGGGATCTTGAAGGCGTTGCCGCCGACGGCGGTGTCCACGGCACGGGCGTCGGCGGTCTCGGCCGCCGCGGCGGCCCGGAACGCCTCGTCGGTGGCGGGCCCGCCGAGCAGCGCCTGCTCGGCGCGGTGCGCCCGCCACGGCCGGTGCGCGACCCCGCCGAGGGCGATCCGCACGTCGCGGACGGTGCCGTCGTCGGCGACGTCGAGGGCCGCGGCCACCGACACCAGCGCGAACGCGTAGGAGGCGCGGTCGCGGACCTTGCGGTAGGCCGAGCGCGCGGCGACCGGCAGTGCGGGCAGCTCGACCGAGGTGATCAGCTCCCCGTGCTCCAGCACGGTGTCGCGGGACGGGTCGTCGCCGGGCAGCCGGTGCAGCTCGGTCGCGGCGACGGTGCGCTCCCCGTCCGGGCCGAGGAGGTGCACTCTGGCGTCGAACGCGGCCAGGGCGACCGCCATGTCCGACGGGTGGGTCGCGATGCAGCCGCCCTCGGGCGCGCCGAGGATCGCGTGGTGGCGGGCCCAGCCCTGCTGCGCGGCCCAGCCCTGCCCCGGGTCGCGCTTCGTGCAGGGCGCGGTGAGATCGGCGAAGTAGGAGCAGCGGGTGCGCTGCAGCAGGTTCCCACCGGTCGTCGCCATGTTCCGCAGCTGCCCCGAGGCCCCGGCGAGCAGCGCCGCGGACAGCGCCGGGTAGTCGCGCCGGACTCGCGGGTCCACGGCGACGTCGGTGTTGCGGGCGCCCGCGCCGATGGACAGGCCGCCGTCGGCGGTCGGGGTGATCGCGGTGGACAGCAGCCCGGTGACGTCGACGAGCGTGCCCGGGCCCGCCACGCCCAGCTTGAGGTGGTCGACGAGGTTGGTGCCCCCGGCCAGGTAGACGGCGGACGGGTCGGCGGCGACGGTCGCGACGGCGGCCGCGGCGTCGCCGGGGCGGGTGTAGGCGAACGGCTTCACCGCGACGCCCCCGCTCCGGTGCTCACGGCGCTGACGGCGCTGACGGCGCTGACGGCGCTGACGGCGCTGACGATGCCGGAGTAGGCCGCGCAGCGGCACAGGTTCCCGGACAGGCGCTCGGCGATCTCGGCACGGTCCAGCACGGCGGGCCCGTCGGCGGACAGGTCGGAGGTGACCGCGCTGGGGTGCCCGGCGCGGGCCTCGTCCAGCATCCCGACGGCCGAGCAGATCTGGCCGGGGGTGCAGTAGCCGCACTGGTAGGCGTCGTGGGTCACGAAGGCCTCGGCGAGCGGGTGCAGGTCCGTGCCGTCACCGAGGCCGTCGGCGGTGGTGACCGCGGCGTCGTCGTGGGCGACGGCGAGCGAGAGGCAGGACAGCACGCGGCGGCCCGGCCCCTGCTCGCCGGGCCCGGCCAGCAGGACGGTGCACGCACCGCACTGGCCGTGGTCGCAGCCCTTCTTGGCGCTGGTCACGCCGAGCCGGTCACGCAGCGCGTCGAGGACGGTGGTGCGGGTGTCGACCGTCAGCTCGTGGCGACGGCCGTCGACGGTGAGGGAGATCGTGGAGTCCACGATGGTGCGCTCCTTCGGGAGACGAAGTGGAGACCCCGAAACGGAGCCTCCTCCGCTACTATAGAGGAACGATGTTCCGGTTAGGCAACCCGAAGACCGGCGAGGAAGAAGCCGACGGCGCGCCGGGCGTCGTAGGCAGGGTCGGCGTCGGCGTCGGCACCGAAGCACAGGTTGCCGATCCCGCGCAGCACCTCGTAGGTGGTGACGTCGGACGGCAGCTGCCCGGCATCCCGAGCCGCCCGGACGATCTCCTCCGCCGCCGGCAGCAGCCGCTCCACGAACAGCTCGTGCAGGGCGGCGGAACGGCCGTCGTCGTGGACGAGCATCGCTACCAGCCCGTGCTTGGTGACGACCAGGTCGACGAACTCCCCGACCCACGCGACGAGCGCGTCGAACGGCGCCGGACCGGCGTCCAGGCAGGTCCGGGCGGCCGCGGCACAGCTCTCGACCTGGTGCCGGTAGACGGCGACCACCAGGTCGGGCCGGGTCGGGAAGTGCCGGTAGACCGTCCCCACACCGACCCCCGCGCGGGCGGCGATCGCCCGGACCGGCGCGTCGACGCCCGAGGTCACGAACTCGGCCGCGGCGGCCTCGAGCAGGGCGGCGCGACTGCGCCGGGCGTCGGACCGCACCGGTTCCCGCTGCACACCCACCACAGACTCCCCTGCCGCCCGGAACGCTGTTCCGCATCGTATCCGGAACAGCGTTCTGCTCCATCTCGGGAGACGAGGTCGTCGCGCAGGTTTAGCCGACCGGGTAGTTCGGTCATCTAACTACCATGACCTCCTCCCGGCACGCACTCATCTCCGGCGCCGGCATCGCCGGCTCCGCGCTCGCCCTGCGCCTGGCCACGTACGGCTGGCGCACCACCGTCCTGGAGCGCACGCCGCGCCGGCGCGACGAGGGGCACAACGTCGACGTCCGCGGCGCCGCACGCGAGGTCCTGCGCCGGATGGGGCTGGAGGACGCGGTGCGGGCCGCGGGCACCCGGGAGGTCGGCTTCCGCGTGATCGGCGACGACGGGCGGGCCGTCGCGGAGATCCCGACGGACCCGACCGTGCCGACCGACGGGCCGACCGCCGAGCTGGAGATCCTGCGCGGGGAGCTGGCCCGGGTGCTGATCGAGGCCGCGCCGGCGTCCACGACGTTCCGGTTCGGCACCCGGATCACCGGCGTCGAGGACCGGGGCACCGCCGACGGCCCGACCCGGGTCGCCCTCGACGACGGCACGACCGTCACCGCCGACCTCGTCGTGGTCGCCGAGGGGCTGCGGTCGCGCACCCGCGACCTGGTCTTCGACGACGTCACGGTCCGCGAGACCGGCATGTACGGCGCCTACCTGACGATCCCCCGCACCACCGACGACGACGCCTGGTGGAACTGGTTCCACGGGACCGGCTCGCGCGGTGTGCACCTGCGCCCGGACAACCTGGGCACCACTCGCGCCATGCTGACCTTCCTGTCCGGGGTGCGCGGCCTGGAGACCCTCGGCGACGCCGACGTCCGCACCGTCCTCCGCCGGACCTTCGCCGACGCGGGCTGGGTCGCCCCGCGGATCCTGCGCGAGCTCGGCGACGGGCCGGACGGGGCCCCGATGTACTTCGACGCCGTCGGGCAGGTCATGGCCCCGCGCTGGAGCTCGGGACGGGTGGTGCTGCTCGGCGACGCCGCGCACTGCCCGTCGCCACTGGGCGGCGGGGGCACGAGCCTGGCACTGATCGGCGCCTACGTGCTGGCCGGGGAGCTGGCCTCCCGCCCCGGCGACACCGCGGGCGCACTGCGCCGCTACGAGGAGCTGCTGCGGCCCGCGACCGATCGGGCGCAGAAGCTGCCGCCGCTGAGGCTGGCCAACCCGCGGACCCGGGCCGGGATCCAGGCACTGCGCACCGCGTTCCGGGCCGTCGCGAGCCCGGCCGGGAAACGGGTCACCGGGCTGCTCGGGGCCACGCCGACCGGCGCGGTCGACACGTTCGGTCTCCCGGACTACCCGGCGCCGAGCTCGTCGAGCGTCGCGACGACCTCGCGCACGTAGCGCTCGACGACCGCGCCCTCGTCGTCGGAGAGGCGGCGGGCGACGTCGTCAAGGGCCCGGACGGCCGGCTCCCACTGCGCGAGCCGCGTACGGAAGGACTCCTCCCGCGAGCGCACGGTGACGCGGCGGCGGTCCTGCGGGTCGAGCACCCGCTCCAGGTGACCTGCCGCCTCGAGCCGGTCGATCAGCGCGGTGGTCGAAGCCGGCCGCAGGTCGAGCCGCCGGGTCAGCTCGGTCGGCCCGAGCGAGCCGTGCACGTCGAGCAGCCGCAGCGCCCACAGGTCGGTCGGGTGGAGCCCCGCCCGCCGGGCCTGTCTCCGGTGAACTCGTGGGTCGCCCGGGTCACCGCCTCCAGCGCGACGGTCGGGCCGGCGAGCCCCTCCAGCAGGTGTCGGCTCTCGCTCATGCGGCCTCCCGGCTTCGGTCCACGGCACCGTAGCCGGACAGGGCCGGCCGCATTCGCGGCGGGATCGGTCACGAGATGGTCACGAATTCATCGCGCCCCGTCGGAGGCGATCACCCTGTCGCTTCCCTCGAATGGCGAGGATTCCGCGTAAACTGATCAACCAACCGCAGGTGACGGCCCTGCGATGTGATTCACTCGATCGAGTGGCGACGCATTTTTGCCCTCCATTCCCGGAGTCGACCCGACGAATCCCGGAATGACGGCGTGCGTAATCTCCGGAATCGTGATCGAACTCGAGGGGGTCTCCAAGGTCTACCGGACCGGAGCCCTCGAGCTGCGCGCACTCGACTCCGTGGACCTGCGCGTCGACGACGGCGACCTCGTCGCGATCATGGGCCCCTCCGGCTCGGGCAAGTCCACGATGATGAACATCCTCGGCTGCCTCGACGTGCCGAGCTCCGGCAGCTACCGACTCGACGGCATCGACGTCGGCCGGATGTCGGACAACCGGCTCGCCGACATCCGGCTGCAGAAGATCGGCTTCGTCTTCCAGTCGTTCAACCTGCTGCCGCGCACCACCGCGCTGGCCAACGTGGAGCTGCCCCTGGTCTACGCCGGCGGGCGCGACCGCCGGGGCCGGGCGCGGCGCGCACTGGAGCGGGTCGGGCTCGCCGACCGCGGCGACCACCGGCCCAACGAGCTCTCCGGCGGCCAGCAGCAGCGCGTCGCGGTGGCCCGCGCACTGGTCACCGACCCGTCGATGATCCTGGCCGACGAGCCGACCGGGAACCTCGACACCACCTCGACCACCGACGTGATGAACCTGTTCGTGGAGCTCAACGAGTCCGGCCGCACGGTCGTGCTGATCACCCACGAACCCGAGGTCGCCGAGTTCGCCAAGCGGGTCGTGACCCTGCGCGACGGCCGGATCGTGAGTGACGAGCGCCGATGACGATCTGGGAGTCCGCGCGGATCGCGGTACGGGGCCTGCGTGCCGGGCCGCTGCGGTCGCTGCTGACGATGCTCGGGATCATCATCGGGGTCGCCGCGGTGATCGTGCTGGTCGCGTTCGGCAACGGGCTGCAGCGCTTCGTCGCCGACGCGTTCGGGCCGCTCGCCAACCAGATCCAGATCACCCCGGACCGCGGCGGCATCAGCGGCACCGGCACCCCGCGCGATCTCACCGACGCCGACGTCCGCGCCCTGCGCGACCGGGCGTCCGCCCCGGCGACCGCCTCGGTCAGCCCATCGGTGACCGGCTCGGCGCAGCTGCAGCTGGCCGGCGGCGGGAGCGTCCGCAGCGGCGTGACCGGCGCCGACGCCGACTACCTCGACATCGCCAACCGGGAGCTCGTCGTCGGGTCGTTCTTCGACGACCGGCAGGCCACGACCCGGGCGAAGGTCGTGGTGCTCGGCCCCAACCCGGTGGCCACCCTGTTCGGCGGCCGCGCCGGCGAGGCGCTCGGCTCGGAGGTGCGGATCGGGCGCACCTCGTTCCGGGTGATCGGCGTGCTCGCGGCCAACGGGCAGCAGGACGACGTCGCGGTCATGCCGCTGGGTGCCGCACGGGCCTATCTGACCGGCGGCGGCGACGACGTCGACCAGATCACCGTGCGGGCGGTGTCCACCGACGCGGTGCCGCAGGCGGTCGAGCAGGTCACCACGATCCTCGACGAACGGCACCGCATCGACGACCCGCAGGACCGCGACTACACCGTCACCGCGCTGCAGAGCCTGCTCGACCAGTCCTCGCAGGTCCTGAGCTTCGTGACGATCTTCGTCGCGGCGGTCGCGGGCATCTCGCTGCTGGTCGGGAGCATCGGCGTCGCCAACATCATGCTGGTCACGGTGACCGAACGGACCCGCGAGATCGGCATCCGCAAGGCCATCGGCGCACGCCGCCGCGCGATCCTGCAGCAGTTCCTCATCGAGGCGATGGTCCTGACCGGCATCGGCGGGGTCATCGGGATCCTGCTCGGCGTCGGTGTGTCCGCGCTGGCCGGGATCGTCCTGCCCCGCCTCGTGCCCGACTTCCCCGCCCCGACGGTGTCGGCCGGATCGGTGGTGCTCGCCTTCGGGGTGAGCCTGCTGATCGGGCTGCTCGCCGGCGGTTTCCCCGCCAACCGGGCCGCACGGATGCGGCCCATCGACGCACTGCGGCACCAGTGACAGCAGCTGAGGAGCACTTCATGACCCGACTGCGGCTCGCGGGCAGCCTGCTGCTCGCCGGACTCGTCGGCCTCACGGCCTGCAGCGGCGGGGAGCAACCGCCGCCGACGGCCGTCGTCGACCGGGGTGTGGTCTCCACCGGGGTGTCGGCGTCGGGCTCGCTGGTGTCCATCACCCAGCAGAACCTCGGGTTCACCGAGGGCGGCCGGATCACCGAGCTGCTGGTCGAGGTCGGCGAGACCGTCGCGGCGGGGCAGCCGCTGGCCCGGCTGGACGACGCCGAGGCCCGGTCGCAGGTCGTCGCCGCGCAGGCCGCCCTGGACCAGCAGCAGGCGTCGCTGGGCAAGCTGACCGGCGCGAACACCGTCGAGGCCGCACAGACGTCGCTGGGCTCGGCCGAGTCGGTGCTCGCCGCGACCCGCGACCAGGTCGGTGCGCAGAACGCCGCGAACGACACCGCCGTCGAGCGGGCGAAGGTCCAGCTGGCCTTCGACCGCAAGCAGCTCGCCGCGGCCCAGGAGAAGCTGGATACCGACCGGCGGGCCTGCAAGCGCTCCGGTGGCAGCACCGCGACGGCCACCCCGGACCCGGCCAGCCCGGAGCCCGACGCCGCGTCCTCCGGCGGCGGCCTGCTCGGCGGCCTGTCCGGCGGGTCCGGCACGTCGGGCGGGTCCGGACTCGGCGCGGCCACGACCGACCCGGCCTGCACCGCCGTCGCCGCCGACGAGCAGGCCGTGACGGCGGCGAAGGGCCAGGTCATCGCCACCCAGACGGCGCTGGCGCAGGCCGAGGGCACCCGCGACACCGGGGCCGCCTCCGGCCGGGTCTCGATCGCGAACGCCGAGAGCGCGGTCGCCGACGCCCGCTCCCAGCTCACCGGGGCGAACAACGACGCACCGGCCGACGTCGCGGTGCAGGACGCCGTGGTCGCCGACGCCCGCAACACCCTCGCCGACGCCCAGCGCGGCCTGGACGACACGCTGCTGCGCGCCCCGGTAGCCGGCACCGTGTCCGCGATCAACGGCGCGGTCGGCGACGTCGTGCCCGCCGCGAGCTCCACGACCGCGCTCGCCCCCGGCTCCGACGCCCGGATCCCGCAGGCCGTCGGGTCGGCGTCGGCGGCATCGGGTGCCGCGGGGGCCACCGGGGGCGGCGCGTCCGCGGCCGGCGGGGCTCCGTTCATCACCCTCAACGACCTGCAGACCTACCAGCTGGTCGTCCCGTTCGAGGAGAGCGACGCGGCCCGGGTCGCGCCGAACCAGACGGTCGACGTCACGGTCGACGCACTGCCCGGGGTGAGCCTGCCCGCGACCGTGGTGGCCGTCGCGCCGACCGCGACACAGCTCTCCGGCGTCGTGAGCTACTACGCGACCGTCGTGCTGAACCGCACCGCCCCCCAGCTGCGCGACGGCCAGACCGCACAGGCCGACGTGCGCACCGAGGCCCGCAACGGGGTGCTGCGTGTGCCCAACACCGCCGTCCGGCAGGAGGGCGGGCGCTCGGTCGTCGACGTGCCCGGCGACGACGGCGCCCCGGTGACCCGGCAGTTCGTCCCCGGCCTGGTCGGTGACCAGTTCACCGAGGTCCGCTCCGGCCTGGACGACGGCCAGCAGGTCCTGCTGCCGCAGGCCACCGTCCAGGCGACCCCGGGCGGCCCGGGCGGAGGTGGCCCCGGCGGGGGCGGCGCGGGCGGGAACTGACCGGCTCCGCCCGTCACCCCCGGCGCGCTCCGCCCCGGTGGGTGACCGGACGCGACGGCGCGTCCTCCGTGACCGTCCCGGCCGTCGCCGGGATGGTCCGCCAGGCGACGATCGCCGCGGCCAGGGTGACCGCCGCGGCGATCAGCGAGGTGGTCTGCATGGCGACGGTGAACGAGGCACGGGCACCGTCGAGCACCGGCGAGGCCGGGTCGAGCGCGTTCGTGCCCGCGGCGAGCGAGTCGGTCACCGCGGCCCGTGCGGCCGGGTCCAGCCCGGTGGGCAGCGTGAGGCGGTCGCGGTAGATCAGCGACACCACCGACCCGAGGACGGCGACGCCCATCGCGACCCCCAGCTCCAGCGCCGTCTCGGAGATGGCCGACGCCGCTCCCGCCTTGCGCGGCGGCACCGACGACACGACCGCGTCGGTGGTCAGCGTCTGGGTCAGGCCGACGCCGAGCCCCAGCGGGACCAGGGCCAGCGCCAGCCACAGGTAGCTGGTGAAGCCCTCGGCGACCGCGACTGCCACCAGCCCCCCGGTGACCAGCCCGAGGCTCACCGCGATCGCCCGGCCGAGCCCCAGCGCGCGGGAGAACCGCCCCACGACGGCGACGACGGCGACCGCCGACAGCGTGGTCGGCAGCTCCCCGAGACCGGCCTGCAGCGGTGAGAACCCGCGCACGAGCTGCAGGTACTGGGAGAAGAAGAACAGCGTCCCGATGAGGGCGAACACGGCCATGAACCCGGCGAACACCGAGCCGGCGAAGGCCGGGCGGGCGAACAGCGACACGTCGATAAGCGGGACGGTCAGACGCCGCTGGCGACGGACGAACAGCGCGCCCAGCGCGAGCCCGGCCGCCAGCGCGGCGACGCCGGCGACGTCGATCCCGGCCGTGACGGTGTGCTTGACCGCCCACACGACCGGCACGATCGCGGCCATCGACAGCAGCGCCGACACCAGGTCGAACGGCCCCGGTGCGGGGTCGCGCGACTCGGGCAGCAGCCACGCCCCGGCCACGATGAGTACGACCATGATCGGGACGTTGATCAGGAACACCGAGCCCCAGGAGAAGTGCTCCAGCAGCGCGCCGCCGACCAGCGGACCGACCGCGGCGCCGCCGCTGGCCGCGGCCGCCCAGGCCGCGACGGCCCGGGCCCGCTCGGCCGGGTCGGTGAACACGGTTCGGATCAGCGACAGCGTCGAGGGCATCAGCGTCGCGCCGGCGACGCCGAGCAGCAGCCGGGCCACGATGAGCATCGCGGGGCTGGTGGACAGCGCCGCGAACAGCGACGCCGCCCCGAACGCGGCGGCGCCGACCAGCAGCAGCCGCTTGCGGCCGACCCGGTCGGCCAGCGACCCCATGACGACGAGCAGCCCGGCCAGGGCCAGGGAGTAGACATCGCCGATCCACAGGATCTCGGTCGCCGTCGGCGACAGGTCCGCGGTCAGCGAGGGCACGGCGAGGTAGAGGACGGTGTTGTCGACCGCGAGGACCAGGACGGCGATCGACAGCACCGCGAGCGCCGCCCAGCGGCGGCGGGGCGTGAGCCCCTGGGTGGTGGTGTCGGCGTACATGAGCAAAACTGTACCGACTGGCCGGTTTAGTTTCGACGTGGTGTCCGTCTCGCCGGCACCGGACGGGAGGATGGACGCATGGGTCGCACGACCGGACGGTCCCCGGAGGACACTCGCAGGCTGGTGCTCGACGCCGCCGCGTCCGCCATCCGCACGCACGGCATCGGGGCGACGCTCGACCTCGTCGCGCGGGAGGCCGGGATCTCCAAGGGCGGACTCGTCTACCACTTCCCCAGCAAGACCGCGCTGCTCGTCGCCCTGGCGCAAATGGAGCTCGACGCGTTCTGGGACGCCGTGCACGCCCACCTCGACGAACCCGAGGGCACCCCCGGACGGCTGGTGCGCGCCTACGTGCGGACCAGCCTGGCACCGGTCGACGAGGGCGAGGCCCTGGAACGGTTCACCCTGATCGCCCAGCTGCTCGCGGTGCCCGAGGTCCTCGACCTCGCCCGGGTGGACGACGAGCGCTGGCAGGCCGCGCTCGCCGGGGACGGGGTGCCGGAGGCGACGCGCACGCTGGTCCTCGCCGCCGCCGACGGGATCGGCGGACGACCGCTGTGGGCGGCGGACCTGGAACCGGCGGTGCGGGAGCGCCTGGAGGCCGACCTGCTGGACATGGTGGACGCGGCGCTGCGCACGCCGCCGGCCGAGCGCTGACCCCGCGGCGCGGTCGGCCGTCCCGTACCCGTCGACTGTGACGATCGTGTGTCCTACCGCCCCCGTGGCGACACACATTCCTCACACCGTTTACCCCGCGCGGCCCTGTCCGCGACCGGGCCGGACTCCCTAGCTTGTCCACACCCGACGCGCCCCGTCGGTGACGACGCGCCCCGGGAGGACGCCATGGCGAACGATCCGTCGGACTACCTGGAGCGACGACGGCTGCGCACCGGGGCGGCGGGCTGGGTCCTGCTCGCCGGTCTCGGCGTCAGCTACGTCATCTCCGGCGACTACTCGGGATGGAACTTCGGTCTCGCCGAGGGCGGGTTCGGCGGGCTGCTGATCGCCGGCGTCGTCATCGCCGCCATGTACTTCGCGATGGTGCTGGGGATGGCCGAGCTGTCCTCGGCGCTGCCGGCGGCGGGTGGCGGCTACACCTTCGCCCGGCGCGCGCTCGGCCCGTGGGGCGGGTTCGCGACCGGCACCGCGATCCTCATCGAATACGCGATCGCCCCGGCCGCCATCGCCACCTTCATCGGCGCCTAGGAGCCGGCCCCGCCCGCCCCGCACCGGGCCGTCGTCGATCTACAGACCGTTGACGCGCCGTCGGATGTGTGTAGCATCACAGCTCCCCGAACCGGCACAGGAGCCACCCACCATGGCCGATGTCGTCAGCGTCGACAACGTCGATTCCCGCCGCACCGCTGTGCCCGTCCCCCGCAGCGCGCAGGAGGCGCCGGTGTTCAACGCCGCGTCGCACCTGACCGCGGCCCGGGTCGAGGCCGGGGACGGCGCCCGCACCGCCGTCCGGTACCCCGACGGCTCGCTCACCTACGCCGCCCTGACCGACCGGGTCAGGCTCGTCGCCGGGGCCCTGCGCCGGGCCGGCGTACGGCCCGAGCAGCGGGTGCTGCTCGTGATGCCCGACGACGTCGAGCTGTTCACCGCGATCCTCGCGACCCTGTGGGCCGGCGCGGTCGCCGTGCCCTGCTCGACGATGCTGACCGGGCGCGAGCTGGCCGTGCTCGTCCGGGACTCGCGGGCGACCACGGTGATCGGCGGCGAGGCGTTCGCCGCGCACCTCACCGAGGCCGTCGCGCAGGCGCCCGACCTGGAGCGCGTGGTGCTCACCGGGGCGGACCCGCTGGTCACCGGGGTCACCTCGCTCACCTGGGACGCGCTGCTCGACGGCGCCGACCCGCTGCCCGAGCCGCACCCGACCTGGCCGGAGTCCCAGGCGCTGTGGCTCTACACCTCGGGCACGACCGGCAAGCCCAAGGGCGCCATGCACCGGCACGACGACATCCGGTTCGTCGCCGACACCTACGGCCGGCAGGTCCTCGGCATCCGCAGCGACGACGTCTGCCTCTCGGTCGCGAAGCTGTTCTTCGCCTACGGCATCGGCAACTCGATGTTCTTCCCGCTGTCGGTCGGCGCCTGCACGGTCCTCGAACCGTCCCGGCCGGACCCGGAGCACTACTCCCGCCTCGTCGAGCAGCACGGCGCGACGCTGTTCTTCGCCGTCCCCAGCTTCTGGGGCCCGATGATCGCCGCCGAGCTGCCGCGCGAACGGTTCGCCACCGTGCGCCGCGGCGCCTCGGCGGGCGAGGCGCTGCCCGCGCGGATGTTCCACGGTGTGCTCGACCGCTACGGCTTCGAGGTCCTCGACGGCATCGGCTCCACCGAGGCACTGCACATATTCATCTCCAACCGGCCGGGCGAGGTCGTCCCGGGCAGCTCCGGCTTCCCGGTCCCCGGCTACGAGGTGGAGCTGCGACGACCGGACGGCAGCGTCATCGACGGTCCCGGCGAGCCGGGCATGCTCTACGCCGCGGGCGACTCGGTGTGCACCGGCTACTGGTGTCGCACCGAGGTCAACCGCGCAGTGTTCCAGGGCCGCTGGATGCGTACCGGCGACCAGTACGTCCGCGGCGAGGACGGGTCGTGGACCTGCCTGGGCCGGGCCGACGACGTCCTGAAGGTCGGGGGCATCTGGGTCTCCCCCGGCGAGGTCGAGAACCGCCTGCTGGAGCACCCGGGGCTCGTGGAGGCGGTCGTCGTCGGGATCCCGGACGACGACGGGCTGGACAAGCCGGTCGCGTTCGTGGTGCCCCGCGACCCGGCGGCGGCGCCGTCGGAGAGCGAGCTGGTCGCGTTCTGCCGCGAGGGGCTGGCCGCGTTCAAGCGGCCGCGCGCCGTGGTCACCGTCGACGAGCTGCCCAAGACCCCCACCGGGAAGATCCAGCGCTACCGGCTGCGCGCGCACGCCGCCGCCCTGCCGGGGGCCACCGGCCACCCCGGCACCCCGGAGACCGTGGTCTGAGGACCCTCCGGGGTGTCTCGATGTAGGACGTTCGCTCGACCCGGAGTGCCCCGCCGGGGTTCACTCGCCGGACACACCGACGGCGAGGAGGCCGCGTGGACACGTGGGACTGGATCCCGGAGACCCCCGCGACCTGGGACGACCGCAAGCGCCGGGTGCTCGACGGGCTCGACCCCGCGTCGTTCGGCCTCGGCCGGCCCGGCGACGGCGATCCGCTCGGCGACGAGTGGTGGCGCGTCGAGGACGCCGACGGCACGACCGTCGCCTACGGCAGGCTCGACGGCAGCTGGGGCGACGCCGAGATCCTGGTCCTGGTCGCCCCCGCGGCCCGGCACAGCGGCGTCGGCTCGTTCGTGCTGGAGCGTCTGGAGGCCGAGGCGGGCCGGCGGCGGCTGAACTACCTCTACAACGTCGTGCCGCACGGCCACCCCGATCCCGAGCCGGTGACCGGCTGGCTCACCGCGCGGGGCTTCGTCCGCAACGACACGGGTGAGCTGCGCAAGCAGGTCCCGTCCGCGGCGGTGCGCAACCGGGGCTGAGACCCGGATCCCGGCGGTGACTCGGACCCCGGCGATGACTCAGGTCCCGGCGGTCCGCAACGCGGTCTCCAGGATCCGCCGGGCCGCGCCGCAGGGATCCGTCGGGGCCGACGCGACCACCGACAGTGCCCCCGACCCGGCGTCGACGACGGCCATGCAGGTGCCCTCGGTCTCCGACACCGCGGCGCGGCGCCCGGAGGGCCTCCTCGGTGAGGGTGCTGACCTGGGCCCACAGCTGGGCGAGACCGGCGTCGTAGGCGCCGGGCTGCGCGGCGACGATCAGCGTGGTCGGGATCGAGTACGAGAACCCGGTCGTTCCCCCGCCGGTGCCGGCGGTGTCCCAGCGGCAGCTGGGGGCGGGCCGTCCGGTGGCCTTCCCCCGTCCGGTGAGGCCGAGGCCGGACAGCTCGCCGTCGGGGACGAGGGAGCAGGGCGGCACCGAGAGGTTCGCGTCCGCGGGGGCGTCGGCCGTCGGGCCGATGGCGGATCCGCCGCCCGCGCCGGCGCAGCCGACGAGCAGGGGCAGGGCCAGGTGGCGAGCACGAGGCCCGCGAGCTGGGGTCGGTTCACGAGTGGATCATGCACGGCGCCGGACGCCGCCCCGTGTGATTCGCAGAACGGGCGACCGCGGGCTGGTCGTGGGGACGGACCGGCACCGACACCGTCCGTGACCCCGAACACTCCACACTCTTCCGTCGCAGCGTCGCTTAGTTGTAGTCTTTACAGCGTCGCAGCGACGCGAGGAGGAGTGGACTCCATGAGCAGTGACGACCCGGCCGCCGGCACGGACGTCCCCCGGGTGGACTTCGACCGTGACCCGTCGGGCTACCGGCACTGGCAGCTCGCGATCGACCCGGACGACCCCAGGGTCGCGTACGTGCGGCTCGACGTCGACGAGGCGGGCGGCCTTGTCCCCGGCTACGAGCTCAAGATGAACTCCTACGACCTCGGCGTCGACATCGAGCTCTACGACATCACCCAGCGCCTGCGCTTCACCCATCCGCAGGTCAGGGCCGTCGTGCTGACCAGTGCGAAGGACCGCAACTTCTGCGCGGGCGCGAACATCCGGATGCTCGCCGGGTCCTCGCACCCGTGGAAGGTGAACTTCTGCAAGTTCACCAACGAGACCCGCAACGGCATCGAGGACGCGACCGCGCACTCCGGCCAGACCTGGATCGCCGCCGTCAACGGCACCGCCGCCGGCGGGGGCTACGAGATGGCGCTGGCCTGCGAGCGGATCCTGCTGATCGACGACAACTCCTCCACCGTCTCCCTCCCCGAGGTCCCGCTGCTGGGCGTGCTGCCCGGCACCGGCGGCCTCACCCGCGTCACCGACAAGCGCCGCGTCCGCAAGGACCGCGCCGACGTGTTCGCGACGAAGCCCGAGGGCTTCGGCGGGAAGCAGGCCGTCGAGTGGAAGCTCGTCGACGAGGTGATCCCGAAGCGTCGCTGGGACTCCACGGTGTCCGAGCGGGCGGTCGAGGCCGCGGCGGCGTCGACCCGGCTGCCCGCGGGCGAGAGGATCGAGCTGCCCCCGCTGGAGCGCACCGAGACCGCCGACGGCATCACCTACCCGCACGTGCGGGCGGAGTTCGACCGCGACCGCGACCTCGTGGAGATCACCGTCGACGGTCCCGCGGGCGGTGTCCCGGAGAGCATCGAGCGCGTCCACGCCCTCGGCGCGGACTTCTGGCCGCTGGCCATGACCCGCCAGCTCGACGACCTGGTCCTGCGGCTGCGCAGCAACGAACCGGAGCTGGGCACCTGGGTGATCCGCACCCGGGGCGACGTCGAGGACGCGCTGGCGTTCGAGCGCGTCATCGAGCAGCACTCCGGCGACGACTGGCTGGTCAACGAGATCCGGCACTATTTCAAGCGCACCCTCAAGCGCCTGGACGTGACCAGCCGCAGCCTGGTCGCGCTGATCGAGCCGGGCTCCTGCTTCGCCGGCGCGCTGCTGGAGCTGGCCCTGGCCTGCGACCGCCAGTACATGCTCGACGGCACGCTCGACGAGGACGGCGACGAGCAGGGCGACGAGGCCCAGATCATGCTCACGGCGTCGAACTTCGGCACGTTCCCGATGCCCAACGGGCCGTCCCGGCTGGCGAGCCGCTTCCACGGCGACGACGACCACGTCGCCGTGCTGCGCAAGGAGGTGGGGCGCCGCCTCACCGCTGGCGAGGCGCTGGAGCTGGGCCTGGTCACCGACGCCCCGGACGACATCGACTGGGACGACGAGGTCCGCATCATGCTCGAGGAGCGGGCCTCGCTGTCGCCGGACGCGCTGACCGGGATGGAGGCCAACCACCGGTTCGTCGGGCCGGAGACGATGGAGAGCCGCATCTTCGGCCGGCTCACCGCCTGGCAGAACTGGATCTTCGTGCGGCCGAACGCCTCCGGGCCGGAGGGCGCGCTGCGCAAGTACGGCACGGGCCGCAGGGCCGACTTCGACCGCAATCGGGTGTGAGCCATGAGCATCGACTACTCCGAGAAGATCCCCAACAACGTCGACCTCGCCGGGGACCGCAAGCTGCAGCGCGCGCTGGAGTCGTGGCAGCCCAACTTCCTCACCTGGTGGAAGACGATGGGCCCGGCCGTGCCGACCCAGGACGTCTACCTGCGCACCGCCGTCGACGTCGGCAAGGAGGGCTGGGCGCAGTTCGGGCACGTCGCGATGGAGGAGTACCGCTGGGGTGTGTTCCTGGCCGAGCGCAGCGACGACCGCCGGATCGCGTTCGGCGAGAACCGCGGCGAGCCGGTCTGGCAGCAGGTCCCCGGCGAGTACCGCGCCGACCTGCAGCGCCTGATCGTCATCCAGGGCGACACCGAGCCGGCCTCGGTCGAGCAGCAGCGCCGCCTCGGCGAGACCGCCCCCAGCCTCTACGACCTGCGCAACCTGTTCCAGGTCAACGTCGAGGAGGGCCGCCACCTCTGGGCCATGGTGTACCTGCTGCACGCCTACTTCGGCCGCAACGGCCGCGAGGAGGCCGAGGCGCTGCTGCAGCGCAACTCCGGTGACCTCGACAGCCCCCGCATCCTCGGCGCGTTCAACGAGGAGACCCCGGACTGGCTGTCGTTCTTCATGTTCACCTACTTCACCGACCGGGACGGCAAGTACCAGCTCGGCACGCTGAAGGAGTCCGCCTTCGACCCGCTCTCGCGCACCTGCGAGTTCATGTTGAAGGAGGAGGCCCACCACATGTTCGTGGGCACCACCGGCATCGACCGGGTGATCCAGCGGACCTGCGAGCTGATGCGCGAGCACGACACCGCCGACATCGCCCCGCACGGCGGCATCCCGCTGGACGTGATCCAGAAGTACATCAACTTCCACTACTCGGTCAGCCTCGACCTGTTCGGCTCCGAGCAGTCGACCAACGCCGCGAACTACTTCACCGCCGGGCTCAAGGGCCGCTGGCAGGAGGAGCGGCGCCGCGACGACCACGTGCTGACCGAGGACGGCTACGGCATGGAGCAGGTCCGCGACGGCCGCGTCGTCACCGACGAGGTCCCGGCCCTGCTGGCGCTCAACCTCGACCTGCGCAACGAGTACGTGAAGGACTGCGGCTCCGGGCTGAAGCGCTGGAACCGCATCCTGGAGAAGAACGGGTTCGACGACCGCGTCTACCTCCCGCACGTCGGGTTCAACCGGCAGGTGGGGCTGTTCTCCTCCCACGAGCTGACCCCGAAGGGCGACCTGATCTCGTCCGAGGTGTGGGCGTCCCGCCGGGACGACTGGCTGCCGTCGGAGGCGGACCGGACGTTCGTGCAGAACCTGATGCGCCCGGTCTACGAGCCCGGGAAGATCGCGGGCTGGATCGCGCCGCCGTCGAACGGGATCAACGGCAAGCCCGTCGAGTACGAGTACGTCCACCTCGCCTGACCCCGGGGGCTCCCGGACCGCCCGTCAGCCGAAGTTCTCCACGTGCACGCGACGCTCCGGCACCCCGGCGGCGAGGACGGTGCGCCGGACCATCGCGGTCCACCGGCCGGGCCCGCACACGTACACCTCGCGCACCGCGATGTCCGGGATCCGGGCCCGGAGCGCGGCGAGGTCGTCCGCGCGGCGCGCGTCGGCGCCGAACCACGACCCCGACCGACGGCGTGGCCCGGGCGAGGTCACGACGTGCAGCTTCCGCTCCCGGGCGAGGCGGGTGAACTCCCGGGCGAACAGCGGCTCGCGGGTGAAGCGGTGCACCACCACGACGTCCGCGGACTCGTTGAGGAACTTCTCCGCCAGCGCCCGCAACGGGGTCATCCCGACGCCGGCACCGATCAGCGCGACCCGCGGGCTGGTCCGGGTGCGCGGGGTGAGCCTGCCGTAGGGGCCCTCGATGTGGACCCGGGTGCCCTGCCGCAGGTTCGGGACGGCGGCGCTCCCGTCGCCGAGCTGCTTGACGGTGATCCGGAGCGAGCGGGCCGTCGGCGGCGCCGACAGCGAGTACGGGTTGCCCGCGGGCCAGCCGCGCCCGGACCGGAACCGCCAGACGAAGAACTGCCCGGCCGAGGCGCCGAGCTCGCGCAGCCGTTCGCCGGTCATGTGCACCGACACGCTGCCGTCGCCCTCGGGCAGCACCGCGGCGACGGTGATCCGGTGCCGGCGCGACCGCACCACCGGGACCGCGACCCGCCAGACCGCGACGGCGAGCACCGCGGCGATCCACAGCCCCCACCAGAACACCGTCCGCGACGGCGAGGTGGTGAACTCCCGACCCGCCCACAGCTGGTGCGGCAGCGCGAGGAACACCCCGGCGTAGCCCCACAGGTGCAGCAGGTGCCACCACTCGTAGCGCAGCCGCGTGCGGATCCACCGCGCGCTGGTCACGACGACCAGCACCACCAGGACGGTCCCGAGCGAGGCGACCGCCATCCCGGGCCAGGTCCAGGTCAGCTCCCAGAAGCCGGCGGGGACACGACCGGCGCCGGCGGGGCCGTGCGCCCAGCTCGCGCAACCGACGTGCGCCAGCACCCCGGCGAACGAGGCGATGCCGGTCCCGCGGTGCAGCGCGATGAGGTGCCGCTGGCCGAACGCGTGCTCCAGCAGCGGGATCCGGGCGGCGAGCAGCACCTGCCCGAGCAGCAGCAGCGACGCCAGCAGCCCACAGAGCCGTCCGGTCTCGGCGACCGCGCTGGTGCCGCCCTCCAGCAGCCCGACGGGGCCGCCGCCGTCGACCCACCAGGCGACGACGAGCAGCACCGCCAGGGCGGCGAGCACCCCCGACGCACGGCGGACCCGGCGGTCGGCGCGCGCGACGTCGCGTGCCGGGACCGGTGGGTCCGGTTTGAAGCGGCCACCGGGCACCCGGACGGTGGGGGCGAAGAGGGATGACACAGTGTGGTCATCCTCCCCGACCGCCGGGCGGCGCCGTCGCCGGACCCGGTGTTCGGCGCGCCGGCGCGACCACCGACCGCCACGACCGGGTGGCCGTCCGCACCGCCCGGGGCCGGTCCGCGCGGCGGCGACGAGGATCGACGTCGATGTCCGAGTCGAACCTCCTCCTGCTCGTGACCGTCCTCGCGGTCGTGCTGCCCGTCGTCGCCGCGGTCGTCGTCACGGTGGTCACCGTGCGGCGGATCCGGCGCGATCCCCGGCGACTGGGCAACGCCTACTGGCTGCTCGCCACGGCGGTGCTCCTCGGGTGGGTGCTCTCGATCGCCGGGTCGAGCGGCAACCCGGTGTTCGGCGCGCTCGTGCTCGCCGTGGTGCTGTCGCCACTGATCACGCTGGTGTTCGCGGTGTTCTGCGTCCTCAACGGCGCGGTCATGCTCCGCCGGGAGCGCCTCTCGCTCGGCAACTCGCTGTCACTGCTCACCGGCCTGGCGATCATCGGCCTGCTCGTCGCCGTCTGGCCGGTGCTGGCGCTGGACTCGCTCGTACTGCGCGCGCTGTGGCTGGCCTGCCTGCTCGCGGCGGCGTTCCTGGCGTTCCAGTTCGCCGCGTTCCTCGGCTACGCGTGGCTCTACCGGTGGCTGGTGCGCGACCGGCCCGCGGACTGGGTGGTCGTGCTCGGCTCCGGGCTGCACGGCAGCGAGGTGCCACCGCTGCTGGCGTCGCGGATCGCGACCGGGATGGACGAGCTGGCCCGGCGTCGCGCGGGGCGGCTGGTGCTGTCCGGCGGCAAGGGCGACGACGAGCGGCTCGCCGAGGGCGAGGCGATGGCCCGCTGGGCCGCGGCGCACGGCGCCGACCCGGCGGTGCTGACCGCGGAGACCGGCTCGCGGACCACCGAGGAGAACCTGCGGTTCAGCTCGGCGCTGGTCGGCGACGGCCCCGGGGTCATCGTGACCAGCAACTACCACGCGTTGCGGGCCGCGCTGCTGGCCCGGCGGCTGGGCATCGACGCCCAGGCCGTCGGGGCGCCGACCGCCGGCTACTACTGGCCCAGCGCGGTGCTGCGCGAGTTCGTCGCCGTGCTGCGGGAGTACCGGGTGGCGAACGCGGTGCTGCTGGCGCTGGTCGCCGTCCCGGTGCCGCTGGCGCTCGTGCTGCTCGCCGGCTGAGCCCCGCTCAGCTGCCCGCGGTCGTCGGGGACGGCGGCGGCAGCGGCGGGCACTGCTTGTCCGACCGGTCCCCGCCGGTCCGCTTCGGCAGCACGCCGGTGAGCAGGTAGTCGGCGACCGCGTCGTCGGTGCAGGCGATCCCCGACAGCGACGACGAGTGGGTGTGGCCCCCGACGCCCTCGATCAGCGACGAGCCGGGGAAGGACCGCCGGGCCTGCAGCGCACCGGCGTAGGGGGTGGCTCCGTCGTAGGTCTCGGAGATCAGCAGCGGACCGGTCTTCAGCGTCCCGGCGACCTTCGGGGCGGGCCTTGGCTTCACCGGCCACTCCCGGCAGGGCGCGTTGTACCAGGCGTTGCCCCAGGTCTCGAACGGCGCCTTCCGGTCGGTGGCGGTGTTGTCGCGCTTCCAGGTGGCCCAGTCGCGCGGGAACGGGGCGTCGGTGCACTGGGTGGCGAGGTAGACGGCGTAGTTGTTGTCGTCGGTCGGCGAGCCAGCCTGGTCGAAAGCGGCCTTGAGCTTCGCGGCGTCCTTCTTCGCCCCCGCGACGAACGCGTCGGCAACGGAGGTGTACTCCGCCACGTTGTAGCCGGCCCGCAGGAAGATGTCGGTCCACTCCGAGGAGCCGATCTTCCCACCCAGCGGGGCCCTCCGGAACTCGTCGTAGAGCGCGTAGAAGCGCTTCTCGACGGCGTCACCGGTGTTGCCGAGGTGGTAGACGGCGTCGTTCTTGGCGACCCAGTCGAAGAAGGTCTCGATGTTGCGCTGGAACGCGACGTCCTGGTTCAGGTTGGCCCGGTACCACCAGTCGCGGGGGTCGACGACGCCGTCGAGGACCATCCGGCGGACCTTGTCCGGGAACATCGTCGCGTAGACCTGGCCGAGCAGCGTGCCGTAGGAGAAGCCGTAGTAGTTGATCTGCTTCGCGCCGAGCGCCTGGCGGATCAGGTCCATGTCACGGACGGTGTCCTCGGTGCGCAGGTGCGCGAGCAGCTCGCCGCCGGCCTTCCCGCAGGCCTGGGCGTAGGCCTTGGCCTTCGGCAGCCACGCCTTCTCGGCGCCGTTCTCCGGCCGGTAGTCCGGGCGCGCGTAGCCGCCGTAGTCGGGGTCGCAGCTGAGCGCGGGCCGGCTGGTGCCGACCCCGCGCGGGTCGAAGCCGATCCAGTCGTAGGCGGCGCCGGCGTTCTTCGGGACGGCGGCGCCGAGCCGGGACAGGCCCAGCCCGGGGCCGCCCGGTCCGCCCGGGTTCACGAGCACGACGCCCTGGTACTGCGCCTGCGGGACGGTGTGCCGGATCCGCGAGACCGCGATCTCGATCTTCTTGCCGGCGGGCTTCGCGTGGTCCAGCGGGACCTTCAGGAAACCGCACTCGGCCTTGGCCTGCTGCAGCGACGGGCTGGTGCACGCGCCCCAGACGATGCCCGCCCCCGGCGGGGGCGGCGCGGGTGCCGCCGGCGCGGCGACGGCGGGACCGGCGGTCCCGAGCGTCACCCCCACGGCGACGAGCAGCGTGATGATCGTCCTGCGCACCGGCTCCACCTCTCCGGGCGCACGCGCCCGCCCCCCGACCGAGAGCCAGACCGTGCCACCGGCGACGCTGCGTCCACAATCGCCACGCCCGACGGTAGCCCGAACGGATCAACGAGAAACGGACGTCTCAGCCGCGACCGCCACAACCTCCGACGAGCGCGCAGGTCGCGCACCGTGCGGACGGCACCAGCCCCTCGATGACGTCCGCTGCCGCCGCGGCCCCGCCGGCAGCACGGGCGGTCGCCTTCTCCTCGGCGCAGCGGCGAGCGACCTCCTCCGACGACGACACCCGCAGCACCGCGTCGCGCAGGCTCTCCGGGGTGACCGCGTCGGCGGGCAGGTGCTCCCCCACCCCCAGCGCGGCGATCCGGTCGGCGTTCCCGAACTGGTCCACGGCCTGCGGCACGGCGACCATCGGCACCCCGTGCCAGAGACCCTCGGTGCAGCCGCCCATCCCGGCGTGGGTGACGAACGCCGACGCGTGCGCCAGCACCGCCAGCTGCGGCACCCACTGCCGGACGGTGACGTCGTCGGGGATCGCGCCGAGGTCGGCCGGGGAGACGTGCGGGCCGGTGGCGAGCACGGTCTGCCAGCCGGTGCCGGTCATGGCCTCGATGCAGTCCCGCCAGAACGCGGGTCGGTCGGTGTAGGCCGAGCCGAGCGACACCAGCAGCAACGGGGCCTTCGGCTTGGGCCACAGCCCCTGGTGGGAGCGGTCGCCGATGACCGGGCCGACGAAGGTGTAGCGGTCGCGGTCGACCCGGACGAGCTCGGGCTGCATCGCCTCCGGGATCAGCACCACCGAGCGGTCCGGCCGGCCGAGCAACTCCCGGTTCCCGACGCCCGCGCCGACCTCGTCGAGCCAGGCGTCCAGCTCGGCCCGCCAGGCGAGACCCTCCGGGTTCTCCAGGAACGCGAAGGCCTCTGCCATGTCGGTCTCGAAGCCGTCCCAGGCCACCATGTGCGGGGCCAGTTCGACCCGCGGGATGCCGCGGACCCGGGAGAAGGCGTGCCCGGCCCAGCCGGAGCCGTCGTAGCAGACGACGTCGGGGTGCTCGTACTGCAGCGCGTCGGCGATCTGCTCGTAGGCGGAGCGGGCCTCGGCGGAGAACAGCCGCATCGCCGCGACGCCGCCGTCGGGCCACTGCTCGCCCTTCGCCGGGTCGGGCAGGTCGGTGCGGATCCGCAGCGGGGTCGCCCCGGTCGCGGCGACGGCCTCGGCGAACCGCTCGGGGACCGGGTAGGTGACGCGGTGGCCACGTGCGACCAGCTCGGCCATCACCGGCAGGTTCGGGTGGACGTGGCCGTGCGCGGCGGTGGTCGACATGAGGACGTGCACCACCCGAGTGTGCCTTGACCGGCCCGGGACGCGCCGACGAGTATCGCCGGATGGCCCGGCTGCGCTGCGACGTCGTCGCCGACTCCCTCGGACTGGCCACCTCGGTCACGGTGCTGCTGCCCCAGCCGTCGCGGACCCGGATCGGGGGCGGCGTGCGCGACCTCGACACCCCGCCGCCGGTGCTCTACCTGCTGCACGGCCTGTCCGACGACGACACCGCCTGGACCCGCTACACCTCCGTCGAGCGCTACGCCGACGAGCTGGGGCTGGCCGTGGTGATGCCGCAGGTTCACCGCAGCTTCTACACCGACCAGGCCTACGGCGGCCGCTACCGCACCTGGGTGACCGAGGAGCTGCCCGCGCTGGTGGCGCGGTTCTTCCGGGTGTCGGCCGACCCGGCGGAGACGTTCGTGGCCGGGCTGTCGATGGGCGGCTACGGTGCGCTGTCCTGGGCGCTGTCCGAGCCGGACCGCTTCGCGGCAGCGGCGTCGCTGTCCGGGGCGCTGGACCTCGCCGCGCTGGCCGCGGGTCCGCCGCGCGAGGAGGACCCCCGGATCTGGGAACGGATCTTCGACGGCGCCCCGGTGGCCGGGAGCGACGCCGACCTGTTCGCGCTGCTCGACCGACTCGACCCGGGAGCGGCGCCCGCCCTGTACGTGTGTGCCGGGACCGAGGACCCGCTGCACCCGCAGTCGGTGCGGTTCGCGGAGCGGGCCAGGGCCGCCGGGGTGGCCGTGACCTCCTCGTTCGGCCCCGGCGAGCACGAGTGGGGCTACTGGGAGGCCCGGATCCGCGACGTCCTGGACTGGCTGCCGCTCCCCCGCTGACCCCGTCCCGGTCCCGCGGCGTTCGACGGTCGCGGCCGGCGTCGAGCTGCACGTTTCCGCCCTGCACGGGGCGGAAACGTGCGACTCGGCGTCGGCCGGGGTGCCGTGTCGGCGAGGTGGGGGCGGGGCGGGGCGTCAGCGGGGCGCGGGGACCAGGCGGACGGGCTCGCCCGCCGCGGGATGCAGGAGCAGGGCGGCACCGTCGGTCTCGACGCGGACGGCCCCGGAGACCCAGCGCGCGACCGGCACGTTCTCGCAGCCGATCAGGGTGCTGGGGCCCGCCGTCGCGCGCAGGGCGCCGTCGCCGCCGAGGGTCCACTCGCCGCTCTGCCCGTTGCAGCCGTCCGAGCCGGCCCAGGTGCCGTCCGGGGCGAACTCGGCGAACGCGCGGCCCTGCGCAGCGCCGTCGGCGGGCAGCCAGCGCACGCCGGTGAGGTCGGAGGCCGCGGCGGCGCGCGGGACGTCGCGGCCCGCCGCGCCGTCGGGATCGCCGCCGGGATCGTCGGCCGCACCGCAGCCGGACAGGACGAGCGCGGCGGCGGCGAGTGCGGCGAGTGCTGTTGTCCGGTTCGTCACCTCCCCGGTGTACCGGATCGCGGCTCCGGCCGGGGCGGTCAGCTCCCGGCCTCGTCGTCGCGGTGCGCGGCACCGATCTCGAAGGCGGGCAGGCAGACGGCCACGTACTCCGCCCCCTCCGGACCGGGCGAGCTGTAGCGCACCCACTCCCCCGGGGCGGTGTGCACGGCCTGGCCGGCGGCGACGGTGAGCTCGCCGCCGTCGTACTCGACGCGCAGCGCGCCGCGCAGGACCAGGGTGTACTCGTCGAACTCCGGGGTCTGGCCGGGCTCGGCCCAGCCGGACGGGCTGCGCATGTGGGCGACCGACACCGCGTCGTCGCCGGAGTTCACCCGGCCCACGTACTCGTCGATGGTCTTGGGCGGGGTCCCGGCGGCGGTGACCCGGCTCGCGTTCTCGATCAGCTTCGGCACCGCACCATCCTGCCGCCTCACTGCTCGGCGGGCGGCCGGGGTGCGGGCAGCGGTGGCGCGGGGGCGACCGTCCACCGGCTCGGCGGGGAACGGTCCGCCGTGCGCGGACAGGTCGATGCACACCGACCAGGCGGGCGGCAGGACGAGCACCGTCTGGTCGGCGCCGGGCCGCATCGGGTGCCGGTAGTGCGCGGCGACCCAGCTGCGGTTGCGCCAGTGCCCCTCGACCCTGACCACCCCGACCACCTCCGTGGTGTCCCCGCGGGACGACCGCGACCGTACCCCGCGGGAACCGCCCCGGGGGAATACCCTGGGGGGTATGAGCGCTGCAGCGGGCGTCCACGACGTCGGGAGGTAGACGATGCACGGCGAGCCACGGGCCGCCTCGGCCCCGCAGGAGCACGGGACGCACCCCGGGGGTGGTCACGGAGGGCACGCCGACCACACGGGACACGGACACGCCGACCACGCGGCGGCGTTCCGGGACCGGTTCGTCGTCGCGCTGGTGCTCGCCGTCCCCGTCGTCGGGTTCAGCGCGATGACCGGGATGCTGCTCGGGTACACGCCACCGACGTGGTCGGCGTGGGTCCCACCGGTGCTCGGCACCGTGATCCTCTTCTGGCCGGGGTGGCCGTTCCTGTCCGGCGCCGTCGCCGAGATCCGGGCGCACCGGCCCGGGATGATGCTGCTGATCGGCATGGCCGTGGGCGTCGCGTGGGTGGCGAGCCTGCTGAGCTCACTCGGCGTCGGCGGGCTGGACTTCTGGTGGGAGCTGGCACTGCTGGTCGTGATCATGCTGCTCGGGCACTGGCTCGAGATGCGTGCGCTCGGCCAGGCGTCCGGAGCCCTCGACGCACTGGCCGCGCTGCTGCCGGACACCGCCGAGCGGATCGGGGCCGACGGCGCGATCGGCACGGTCGCACCGGCCGACCTGACCGTCGGCGACGTCGTGCTGGTCCGGTCCGGCGCCCGGGTGCCCGCCGACGGCACGGTCGTCGACGGTGCTGCCGAGGTGGACGAGTCGATGATCACCGGCGAGTCCCGGCCGGTCGCGCGCGGGACCGGCGACCGCGTGGTCGCGGGTACCGTCGCCACCGACTCCGCGCTGCGGGTCCGGGTCGACGCCGTCGGCGAGGACACCGCACTGTCGGGCATCCGCCGCCTGGTCGCGAACGCGCAGGCCTCGCGCTCCCGGGCCCAGGCACTCGCCGACCGCGCGGCGGCGCTGCTGTTCTGGTTCGCCGCGGGTGCCGGGGTGCTGACCTTCGCCGCGTGGACGCTGCTCGGCGACACCGCGCAGGCGGTCACCCGCACCGTCACCGTGCTGGTGATCGCCTGCCCGCACGCGCTGGGGTTGGCGATCCCGCTGGTCATCGCCATCTCCACGGCCCGCGCGGCGCGGTCGGGGGTGCTGGTCACCGACCGGCTCGCGCTGGAGCGCACCCGCACCGTCGACACGGTGCTGTTCGACAAGACCGGCACCCTGACCACCGGCAGCCCCCGGGTCGTCGGGACCGCGGGCGCCGCGGAGACCCTGTCCCTGGCCGCCGCCGTCGAGGCCGACAGCGAGCACCCGCTGGCCCGGGCGGTCGTCACCGCGGCCGACGGGCGGGACGTCCCGGTCGCCGAGGGGTTCCGCTCGTACACCGGGCGCGGTGTCTCCGCGACCGTCGACGGGCGGCCGGTCGCGGTGGGCGGCCCGGCGCTGCTGCGCGAGCGCGGTCTCGGTGTGCCCGCGGAGCTCGCCGGCGACGTGCACCGGTGGGGCGACGACGGCGCCACCGTGCTGTACGTGGTGACCGGTGCGGAACCCGGCGAGGTGGTCGGCGCGCTCGCGCTCGCCGACGCGGTCCGCCCGGAGTCCCGGGCCGCGGTCGACGCACTGCACGCCCGCGGTGTGCGGGTCGTGATGCTCACCGGCGACGCGCGCCCGGTCGCCGAGGCGGTCGCCCGCGACCTGGGCGTCGACGAGGTGGTCGCCGAGGTGCTGCCCGAGGGCAAGGACGAGGCGGTGGCCCGGCTCCAGGCCCGCGGCGCGGTCGTGGCGATGGTCGGCGACGGTGTGAACGACGCCCCGGCGCTGGCCCGGGCCGACGTCGGCATCGCGATCGGGGCCGGGACCGACGTCGCCGTCGCCTCGGCCGGGGTGGTCCTCGCCTCGTCCGACCCGCGCGGGGTGCTGTCGGTGATCGCGCTGTCCCGCGCCGGGTACCGGAAGATGCTGCAGAACCTGTGGTGGGCGGCCGGCTACAACCTGGTCTCGGTGCCGCTCGCGGCCGGGGTGCTCGCCCCGGTCGGGTTCGTGCTCCCGCCCGCGGTCGGCGCGCTGCTGATGAGCCTGTCGACGGTCGTCGTCGCGCTCAACGCGCAGCTGTTGCGCCGGGTGGAGCTGCGCCCGGACCGGCTGGTCAGCTGACCCGGGGTGGCGCCATCGTCGCCCGGACCACCAGCCGGGTCGGCACCTCGACATCACCGGGGACGCCGCCGGGGACGTCGCCGCCCAGCGCGGCGAGCAGTGCCCGGGCGGCGAGCTCGCCCTGGCGGCGAACCGGCTGGGCGACCGTGGTGAGCTCGGCGACGGCGGCCGAGTCGTGGTCGTCGAACCCGACCACCGACACCTGTCCCGGCACCGTCACGCCGGCGCGGCGCAGGGTGCGCAGCACGCCGACGGCGAGCTCGTCGGACATCGCGAACACCGCGGTCGGCATCACCGGCAGCGAGAGCAGCTCGGCGGCCGCGGCGTCGCCGTCGGTCACCCCGGCCCCGGTGGCGACGACCGGACCGTGGGGGCGCCCGGCCTCGGCGTGCGCGTCGGCCCAGCCGTCGCGCCGGTCGGTCGTCGTGGCGCGGCCGTTGGCCTCATCGGGGTCGAACGACACCAGCGCGACGCCGCGGTGGCCGAGCCCGAGCAGGTGACGGACGGCGGTCCGGGCACCGGCGCGGTCGTCGATGCCGATCCGTGGCCGACCGGGCATGTCCCCGCCGAGTACGACGACCGGGATCCCCAGCGCGTCCAGCGCCGCGGCCTCGGTGGTGTCGATGGCCGAGGCGACGACGATCAGCCCGTCGGCGCGACCGCGCACCGGCAGCGTCGCGAAGAAGTGCGCCCGCGCCTGCGGGTCGCCGAGGTTGTGCAGCTGGGTGACGTGCCCGGCCGCGGACAGCACGCCCTCCACCCCGGCGACCGCCTCGGCGAAGAACCAGCGGGTCGGGAAGCGGGCGAGCACGGCGACCGTCAGCGGCCGGACCGGGACCGAGTAGCCGAGGGAGGCCGCCGCCCGCCGGACGCGTTCGCGGGTGTCGTGCGAGACGGGGGTGCCCTCGCGCAGGGCGCGCGACACCGTCGCCGGCGAGACCCCGGCGAGCTCGGCGACCCGCCGGACACCCACCCGGCGTACGACCTCGCGCACCGGCTCGTCCGTCACGGGGGTCATCGTGCCCGCCTCTCGACAGCGGTTGCAACCGGATGAAACACTCTGCAACACCGCCCCGCCCACGATCCGTACCCGGGAGCATCATGTCCGTGCACGAGCAGGACTGGTGGCGCAACGCCGTCGTCTACCAGGTCTACATCCGAAGCTTCGCCGACGGGAACGGCGACGGGACCGGTGACCTCACCGGCCTGCGCAGCAGGCTCGACCATCTCGACCGGCTCGGCGTCGACGCGATCTGGATCAACCCCTGGTACCCGTCTCCGCTGGCCGACGGCGGCTACGACGTGGCCGACTACCGCGCGATCAACCCGATGTTCGGCGACACCGCGCAGGCCGAGGCCCTGATCGCCGAGGCGCACGAGCGCGGCATCAAGGTGCTGCTCGACATCGTCCCGAACCACCACTCCGACGAGCACGTGTGGTTCCGGCAGGCGCTGGCCGCCGGCCCCGGCTCACCGGAGCGCGAGCGCTACATCTTCCGCGACGGCCGCGGCACCGACGGCGCGCTGCCGCCCAACAACTGGCAGTCGATGTTCGGCGGGTCCGCGTGGGAGCGGGTCGTCTCCCCCGACGGGACCCCGGAGCAGTGGTACCTGCACCTGTTCGACATCCGACAGCCGGACGTGAACTGGGAGCACCCGGAGATCCGCGCCGACTTCGAGGAGACGCTGCGCTTCTGGTTCGACCGGGGTGTGGACGGGTTCCGCGTCGACGTCGCGAACTCGATGGTGAAGGAGCCCGGGCTGCCCGACATCGTCGAGGGCGTCAACGACGTCCAGGACGGCAGCCACCCCTACCTCGACCGCGACCGCGTGCACGACATCTTCCGGTCGTGGCGCCGGATCGGCGACACCTACGACCCGCCGCGGGTGTTCGTCGCCGAGGCCTGGGTGCCGGACCCGCAGCGACTGGCCCGCTACCTGCGCCCGGACGAGCTGCAGACCGCGTTCAGTTTCAACTTCCTCACCGCCGCCTGGCTGGCCGACGACCTGCGCGCCAACATCGACGACGCGATCGCCGAGAACACCCGGGTCGGCGCACCGGCGACCTGGGTGCTGTCCAACCACGACGTCTGCCGGCACCCCAGCCGGCTGGCCCGCAAGCCCGAGGCCGGGCGCGGCTGGAACCTCGACGACGTGATCGCCCTGCCCGCCGACCCGGAGCTCGGGCTGCGCCGGGCCCGCGCGGCGACGCTGCTGATGCTCGCGCTGCCCGGCACCGCGTACCTCTACCAGGGCGAGGAGCTCGGGCTTCCCGAGGTCGAGGACATCCCGACCGACCGGCTCGACGACCCGACCTGGGAGCTGTCCGGGCACACCCTGCGCGGACGCGACGGCTGCCGCGTCCCGCTGCCGTGGGTCGCGGACGCGCCGGGCTTCGGCTTCGGCCCGTCCGGCGAACCGTGGCTGCCCCAGCCCGCGGTCTTCGCCCGGCACGCCGCGGACGCCCAGGAGGCCGACCCGGACTCGGTGCTGCACCTCTACCGCGACGCGCTGGCCATCCGCCGCGCCCACCCCGCGCTCGGCGGCGGCACCCTGACCTGGCAGGAGTCGCCGGAAGGCACGCTGGCCCTGACCCGCACCTCCGACGCCGGCGACGGCGGCTTCACCTGCCTGGTGAACGTCTCCTCCGCGCCGGTGTCGCTGCCCGAGGACGCCGAGGTGATGCTGGCCAGCGGCCCGCTCACCGCGCGCGGCGAGGTCCCGGCCGACACCGCGGTGTGGCTGCGCCACTGAGCTGCACCACTGAGCTGCGTCACTGACTCCTCCTCCACCACGACGGCCGGGCCGGGCGGGTGCCCGGCCGTCGGCGACTCAGGCCACGATGGGCAGCCCGGCGAACCAGACCTCGCGCAGCGTGCGCTCGGTCCAGCGCCAGACCCGCCGCGCGACGACCGGGTCGAGCGCGTGGGTGGCGACCCCGCCCGCCACTCCCGGCCCGACCGGTCCCGCCTCCGCGAGCCCGGCGAAGTAGCGCCCGCTGATCCCCCCGACCAGCGGTGACGCCGCAGCCAGCACGACCGTCGCGGCCCCCTGCTCGGGGTCGACCCCCACCGGGCCGGGGTCGGCGGCGTTCACCGCGATCCCGTCGCCCGACCAGCGACGCGCGGCCTCGACCGCGTGCAGCAGCGCCGCACTCCGGGACCGGGCGTGGGCGAGGTGGGCGTCGTAGCGCTCGTCGGAGAAGTGCGGGTCCTCCGGGTCGAACGCCGCGTCCCGGTGGGCGGCGGAGGTCGCGGTGACCACCCGGGCGCCGTCGACCGCGGTGAGCGCCCAGTGCAGCCCCGAGGTGAGCGACGCCGGCCCGAGGTGGTTGACGGCCAGGTGCAGCTCCCAGTCGTCGACGGTGCGGGTCAGCGGGGCACCGGCGACGGCGGCGGCGTGCACGAGCATGTGCAGCGGGCCGTCCCACAGCCGCACGAAGCGGGCGACCGAGCGCTGGTCGGACAGGTCGAGCTCGCCGACGGCGACGCGCTCGTTGCCGGTGTCGGCGACGATGCCGTCGCGGGCGACGGCCCCGGCCTCGGCGTCGCGCACGGCGAGGGTGACCTCGGCCCCGGCGGCGGCCAGTGCGCGGGCGGTGGCGAGACCGACCCCGGTGGTGGCACCGGTGACGACGGCGCGCCGCCCGGTGAGGTCGACGCCGGCGAGGACGTCGGCGGCGGTGGCCGCGGCCGGTGCGACCGGGAGGACGGCGGCCGCCGTCGAGGTGGTCGAGGTGATGGTGGAGACGGGACGGGATCGGTCGGTCGTGGAGCGGAACAGCATGGCGTGATCCCTTCTGAGCACCGGGTACGCGGTCGGTGACGTCGTCGTTGCGTCGCCGTGTCCCCGGGGACAAGTAAGCGGAGGATCCTCCGTATGACTCGGGACTCTATCCGGAGCATCCTCCGGATCGCAAGACGTATCGTGGGATCGTCAGTCCACCCGAGGAGGAACCGTCATGGGCACCAGCACACGTTCCGGCCTGCGCGCGGACGCCGCGCGCAACCGGGAGCTGCTGCTGGCCGCGGCCGTGCGCGCGTTCACCGCGGAGAGCCGCGGCGGCCCCGCCACGACCCTCGACGGCATCGCGAAGGACGCCGGCGTCGGCATCGGCACGCTCTACCGGCACTTCCCGAACCGGGACTCCCTGGTCGAGGCGGTCTACCGCAACGAGCTCGACCGGCTCTGCGCCGCGGCCGAACAGCTGCGCACCGAGCTGCCCGCGGACCAGGCACTACGGGCCTGGATGGACCGCTTCGTCGACTACGTGATCACGAAGAAGCACCTCGCGGACTCACTGCACGCTCTCGTCGCCTGCGGGCACAACCCGTTCACCCAGAGTCGCGAGCGGATGGTCGAGGCCGTCCGACTGCTACAGCAGGCCGGCGTCGCCGACGGCACCCTGCGCGACGACGTCGACGCCGCGGACGTGCTCGTCGGCACCAGCGGGATCTGCATGGCCGTCGCCGACCCACAGGCACGCGAGCAGGCCGGACGACTGCTCGACCTGCTCGTCGACGGCCTGCGTCCGCGCTGAGCCCCGGCCCGGGCACCCGGGGTGATCGTCCGGACACGTAGGATCCGTCCCCGACGAGGGCACTGGCCCGGACGAGCACGGAGGCATCATGGGCGAGCCGTTGCGCCGCGGAACGGACCGCGGGGAACACCGCCGCCCGGCCGTCGTGACCGCTCCGCCGGCCGACCTGGTCGCCGCCCCCGGCTACGGCGCGCGCCGCATGTACCAGGCGTACCTCGCCGCCTGGAGCCGCCACGTCGACCCGGTGCTGACCGGCCCGCAGTTCGCGGTGCTGTCGGCGATCCGCGCCTACCCGGAGTCCGACCAGAGCTCGCTGGCCGGCGCCGTCGCCCTGGACACCTCCACGATGGCCGACGTCTGCCGCCGGATGGAGCGCCGAGGACTGATCGTGCGCACCGAGTCCCCCCGCGACGCCCGGCGCAAGATCCTCTCCCTCACCGGCGACGGCGCGGCCGCCCTCGCCGAGGTCACCCGCCGGACGCGGCGCCTGGACGCGGAGCTGCTGGCCGCGGTCCCGCAGGACCGGCGCTCGGAGATCGCCGGCCTGCTCAACACCCTCGGCGCCCACTGGGAGGCTGTCGCGGAGCGGACGTCGCTGCCCGGCGACGACTGAACCCGCCCGCCCCGTTACGTCCCGGTTTCCCTTCCGGTTCGTTCCCACGAGAACCTTGCGTATCCGGATAGTACGTGCTCGGATTACTTCTCGTGCGGGCCACGTCACAGGTCCGCCGGATGCGAGGAGGTAGTCGTGGCACCCAGCCAGTCCCTGGAGATCACGGTCACGGGCGGCGGCCTCGGCGGGCTGACCGCCGCACTGGCCCTGCGCCGCCAGGGCTTCCGGGCCACCGTGCTCGAGGCCGCGCCGCAGCTCGGCGAGGTCGGCGCCGGGATCCAGACCGCCCCCAACGCCAGCCGCATCCTGTTCGGCCTGGGGCTGCGCCGGTCGCTGGAGCGGATCCACACCGCCCCGCAGGACCAGGTGCGGCGGCGCTGGGCGGACGGCTCGATCATCGCCCAGCTCCCGCTCGGGCAGCAGGTCGTCGAGGCCTACGGTGCGCCGTACTGGCACTACCACCGCGCCGACCTGCACCGGGTCCTGCTCGATGCCTGCCTCGACCCGGACGGCCCCGGCCCCGCCGTGACCGTGCACACCGACGCGAAGGTCGTCGAACTCGACCGCAGCGACCCGGACCGCCCGGTGGCCGTCACCGCGCGCGGGCTGCGCGTCGCGGGCGACGTGCTGGTCGGCGCCGACGGCATCCGGTCCGGGGTGCGCGACCTCGCCGGGTTCGACGACACCCTCGCCTTCTCCGGCGAGATGGCCTACCGCGCCCTGATCCCCGGCGAGCTGATCGCCGCGGACCCGGCGACCCGGTTCCTGCTCGACCGCTACCACTCCACGATCTGGTACGGCCCCGGCAAGCACCTGGTGCACTACATGATCCGCAGCGGCGAGTACCTCAACGTCGTCGCGATCGTGCCCTGCACCGAGCAGGTCGAGCGCGACTGGAGCGCCCCCGCCACCGCCGAGGACCTCGTCGCCGACTTCGCCGACTGGGACGACCGCGTCCCGGCGATGCTGTCCAAGGCCAAGGACGACGTCTCGGTGTGGGCGCTGTACCGGCGCCGCCGCGACCCGGTCTGGCTCGACGGCCGGGTCGCCCTGCTCGGCGACGCCTGCCACGCGATGCTCCCCTACCAGGCCCAGGGCGCATCGCAGGCGATGGAGGACGCCGCCGTGCTGGCCGAGGAGCTCGGCGCTGCCGGCCGCGGCGGGATCGACACCGCGCTCGCGCGGTACGTGCAGCGCCGCGCCAAGCACGCGGGCGTCGTGCAGGACGCCTCGCTGCAGAACATGGACTTCTACCACCTGCCCGACGGCCCCGAGCAGCGCGAACGCGACGAGAAGCTGCGCCGCTTCCAGGGCGAGTCCGACGTGTCCTACGACTGGCTGTGGCGGGGTTCCCCGTTGAACGATCCGGACGACGAGTCCGTCACCTACCCCTTCGCCCGATAGAGGAGCACCGACATGCGTACCGGAGACCAGGTCGTCCAGGACCTGCCCTGGCGCTGGGGCGTCCGGGGGAAGATCTTCCTCATCGGCGGCCTCGGCTACATGTTCGACGCCTGGGACGTCGCCCTCAACGGCTTCCTCACCCCACTGCTCGGCGTCGAGTTCGACCTCTCGACCGGCCAGCGCGGCCTCGTCGCGACGGCCAACCTCATCGGCATGGCCGTCGGCGCCGTCGCGTTCGGCACGATCGCCGACCGGATGGGCCGCAAGCGGGTCTTCAGCATCACGCTGCTGATCTTCGCCCTGTTCTCCGTACTGGGCGCCTTCTCCCCCAGCTGGGAGGTCTTCCTGGCGCTGCGCTTCCTGGCCGGCATCGGGCTCGGCGGCTGCATCCCGGTCGACTACGCGATCGTCAGTGAGTTCTCACCCCGGCGCTACCGGGGCAAGGTGCTCGCCGCGATGGACGACTGGTGGCCGATCGGCGCCACCCTCGCCGGGCTGTCGGCGACCCTGCTGGTGCCCGTCGAGGGCAACTGGCGCTGGATGCTCGCGCTGATGGTGCTGCCCGCGCTGCTGCTGGTCTGGGTCCGCCGCGGCGTCCCGGAGTCCCCGCTCTACCTGGCCCGGACCGGCCGCGAGGCCGAGGCCCGCGCCGTCATCGACGACATGGTCCGCCGCACCGGCGCCCCCGTCGAGCAGTACACGATCACCGCCGCCGCGCCGGAGCCGACCACCTCGCGCCGCCGCGGTCTCGGCGCGCTGGCCGAGCAGCTGCGCATGGTGTGGTCGTTCAACCCGCGCATCACCGGCGTCGCCTGGTCGCTGTTCATCACCGTCATGGTCGTCTACTACGCCGCGCTGTCCTGGATGCCGTCGATCCTGCGGGCCCAGGGCATGGGCGAGGTGGCCGCGTTCGCCTCCACCACGGTCATGAACGCGGTCGGCATCCTCGGGGTCATCACCTCGGTGCTGCTGGTCGAGGTCGTCGGCCGCAAGTGG